>CAZUHB010000037.1:0-63855 GCA_964620445.1 uncultured Phycisphaerales bacterium | reverse complement strand
GACCTTCGGGTTATGAGCCCGACGAGCTGCCAGACTGCTCCACCCCGCGTTCTGTTTGTCATTCAGTCCGGTATTCTAATCACATACCCCGGCAACGGTCAATGGGATGGGGGGATTTTTTTTGAGGTGCCGGCGCACTTAAACGGCACAACGATCCTATCGGCTTGCCGTCGACGGTGAGATAGGATTGAGGTCGCAGTCGGGCGGATGCCTGTGAACAAGATCGGCGAGAGTGTATCGTTTCAGGGTCTTGGAGATCGACTCGGTCAGCTCGTTCCAGAGGGATTTGGTGGCACAAGTCTCCGCCATATCGCATTTGCTGGTCTCTTCGACGCAGCCCACGGGCGCGATGAAACCCTGCATCGTGTAGATGACATCGTAAATCGTGATTTCATTGGCTTCTTTGAGTAGCCTGTATCCGCCCTTGGCGCCCCGGATCCCCTTGATGATCCCGGCCTTTCTGAGAGTGGAAAAAATGCTCTCCAAGTACTTGATCGATATTTGCTGGCGCTTGGCAATGTCTTTGAGCAGCACGAGATCGCCGTTCGAATTTTCTGAGTTCAGAGCCAGGTCCACGAGACTGCGGACCGCATATCGGCAGCGAGTGGATAGTTTCATTCTCGAAATCCTCATGCAGTGGTTCTAAAAGGGCCATTTTGACAATATTTTCCTATAATTCAATAGGAAATCATTTAAATACGGTACGAAAATAGGAAATTAAGGCTCCAGCCAAAAAAAGAGTAGAGCCCCCTAGTTATTCTGTTCCCTTGCCAACGGGATAGCTATAATGCCGGATTACAGAATATCCAAAGAAAGGCTCGATCATGGACACTCTCGAACTCCCGGAAAAATGGGAAAACGCCATTGACGCGATCTTTGAAGCCGCGTCGAATGAAAATCGCACAATTCTCTATGAACACGAGATTTACAAGATTCTCGACATCATGGGAATCTCCTGTCCCACGCACCGCGTGGTGAAAGACGGTTCTGAAGTCACACGCGAAGTTCTCGACGCGTTTCCAGGCCGGGAGATCATGGTCAAGGTCATTTCCCAGCAGATCATGCACAAGGCGCGCGTGGGCGGAATCACAAAGGTCGCCGTGAACGGGGCCGACGTCAAAGACGCCATCGAGAAGATGAGTGCGTCGATTCCCACGAACAGCGACCTCCCGAAGAAACCGGTCATCGAAGGATTCCTGCTCACCGAATACGTGGACTACTCCAATGAGCTCGGCAACGAGCTGCTCATCGCCATCCGCGAAAACCTCGCCTTCGGGCCGGTCCTCTCGGTGAGCAAGGGCGGCCGCGATGCCGAACACTTTGCCAAGCACTACTCGCCGCCCAACCTCGCGCTCGGACCGCTCGGCTTCGGCGACTGCCGCCAGCTCCTGGAAAACACGCGCATCATCCTCCGCTACATCGAGGACGGCCGCTACGACGCGATCCAGAAGCTGACCGACACCTTCCACAAGTTCTCGCTCCTCTGCACCCACTACTCGAGCTTCTCCCGCATCGAGAGCCGCTTCGTGATCAACGAGCTCGAGGTCAATCCCTTCGTGCTCGACCGCAAGGGCGAACTGGTCGCCCTCGACGGCCTGGGCAGCTTCATGAAGCGCGACGAGTCGATCGACTGGCACACCGAGCCGAAGACGCGCAACCTCGAGGCCTTCTTCCGCCCCGAGGGCGTTGCGGTGGCGGGCGTGTCGGCCAAGAATCCCGAGGGGATGGGCAACATCATCGCCACCCTCCTCCACAAGCTCGGCCGCAAGGATCTCTATGCGCTCAATCCCAAGGGCGGCAAGGTCAAGCTCCTGGACACCGAGTACCCGCTCTACAAGTCGATCACCGACATCAAGCAGAACGTGGAACTCGTCATCGTCACGGTCCCCGCCTCCCTCACCGAGGGGGTGGTGTCCGATGCCGTGTCCAAGGACGGGGTCAAGGCGATCATTCTCATCCCCGGCGGCTTTTCCGAGGTGAGCGGCGAGAAGAACATCGAGGAGCGCATCTTCCAACTCGCCGACACGAAGGGGATCAGGCTGCTCGGCCCCAACTGCCTGGGCGTCTTCTACAACTCCCCCACCGACAAGCCGGGCATCAACTGCATCTTCGTTCCCAAGCGGAAACTCGAGATGGACGGGACCAAGGAGCGCGTGCGCAACGTGGCTCTCGTCACGCAGAGCGGCGGCCTCGGCGTGACGCTCCTCGACAGGCTCAAGTACGCGATCTGCCCCCGCGTGGTGGTCAGCTACGGAAACCAGATCGATGTCGACTCGGGCGATCTGGCCGCCTACTTCGACAGCGATCCCGACATCGACGTGATCGCCCTCTACATCGAGGGATACAAGACGGGCGGCGGCCGCGAGTTCTTCAACGCCGTCAAGGGGATCCGCAAGCCGACGATCATCTACAAGGCGGGCCGCACCGACGCCGGGTCCCGCGCGGCCGCATCGCACACCGCGTCGATGGCGGGCGACTACGACGTGGCCAAGGCCGCCTTCCAGCAGGCCGGGCTGATCATCGCCGACTCGCTCCTCGACTACAGCGACGAGGTCAAGACCTTCGCCCTGCTATCGGACAAGCGCGTGCGCGGCCGCAACGTGGCCGGCGTGGTCAATGCAGGCTTCGAAAGCACCTATGCGGCCGACAATCTGGGCGGCCTGACCCTCGGCGCTTTCGCACCGGAGACGATCGACAAGCTGAAAAAGATCCTCCCCCCCCTCGTGGGCATCAATCCCTTCATCGACCTGACGCCGATGGGCGACGACATTCTCTTCGAGGAGTGCATCCAGCTCCTGCTCGAGGACCCGAACGTGGACAGCCTGCTCATCTCCATGGTTCCCCACACCGTGGCGCTGCACACCACCTCGGACGAGATCAGCCACGAAGCCGAAAACGTGGCCAATCGGATCCTGCGGCAGTACAACACCCACGACAAGCCGATCGTGGTCTCGATCCTGGCGGGTGATACTTACAGCATGTTGGTGAATACCCTCGAGGAAGGCGGCGTGCCCACCTTCTCCACGGCCGAACGCGCCATGCGTTCCCTGAACCAGTTCGTTTCCTACCGTCTCCGCACGATGATGTGATCGAAAACCGCGCCGAGATCAGTCGCCGATGAGGCCCTTGACCCTTCCGGCGAAGTACTCGGGATCGACCGGCTTGTCCACGAACATGTCAGGCTTGATCAAACCCTCGTCGCGCATCTTCTTGATGTGGCCGCGGAGCGTTTCGCGGAGCTGGTCGTAGGGTCTCTCTTGCGTATCCTCGCTCTCCGCGTCGAGTTCCTCGAGAACGCCGGCCACACCGGTGAGCATCAGAACGGGGATCTCTTTGAGACGGTCGTCCTTCCTGATCTGCTTGAAAAGGGTGAAACCGGTCTTCTTCGGCATCATCACGTCGAGCACGATGAGGTCCGGAGTGATGGTCTGCAGCTTCTCCAGGCCTGCCGCGCCGTCGTAGGCCGCGTCCGTATCGTAACCGTTGTCCTCCAGCACGGCAGAGAGGAACTTGACCGTGTTCGTGTCGTCGTCAATTATGAGAACCAGCTTGGCCATCGACAGTCTCCTTGTTTTCATCCGGGCCCAGAACGGGGAGGACGACGCGGAAGGTGGTCCCCTCGTTGGGTTTCGACTCCACCTTGATCGTTCCGCCATGTACCTTAATGACTCGCAGAGTCAGTGCCAACCCCAATCCGGTGCCCCATTTCTTTTTTGTGCTGAAAAAGGGCGTGAACACGTTTTTCACGATGTCGGGAGTCATACCGCACCCGTTGTCGCTGATCTCGATCGTCACGAAGCCGGGCGTCACCTCGGGCGCGACGCGGAGCACGACCTTCGGCAGGTCGCCCTCGTCGTAGTCCTTCCACGTACAGGCGTCGATCGCATTGCTCACGATGTCCATGACCGCCATGTGGATCAGCTTGGGATCGCACCGCACCGCCATCAGGATCTCGGGAAGCTCGGACTGCACGCTGATCCCCTTGTCGGCCGCGGCCTGTCTCACCACCTCCTGCACCTTGGAGAGCATCTCCTTGATGTTGACCTTCTCGAAATCGGGTGTCCAGTCCTTGGCGTAGTTGAGCATGTTGATCGAAAGGCCCGCCATCCGCTCGATCCCCTCCTCAACCATGGCCCACCCTTCCTCGAGCCGTTCCCGGTTGTCCCTTTTCATGCCGTTTCGAACGAGATAGGCGCCCCCCTTCAGGGCGTTGAGCATGTTCTTGACCGCGTGCTGGATACCGGTCACGGCCTGTCCGATGGCGGCGAACTTCTTGTTCTGTATCACCTCGCGGAGCAGCTTCTTCTCCTCGGTGATGTCCTTGCTGATCCCGAAGGTGCCGATCGGGTTCCCCTCGGTATCGCGCAGCCGCGACATGGTGAGAAGAACCTCACGCACATCGCCTGACTTGGTAATCAGATTTGTCTGGAAGTTCCGCACATTGTCCGTGTACTGCAGCTGGTTGATCGCCCTGTCCCGATCCCTCGGATCGGCGAAGAGGATCTCGATCCTCTTTCCCTGGACCTCCTCGCGGCTGTACCCGAGAGCCTGCTCGGCACCGCGGTTGAAGGTCTGGATCAGGCGCCTCGGCGTCACCGTGATGATGATGTCGGCGCTGTTCTCGATCACGCCCTCGAGGTATTCCATGGCGTTGCGCAGCTCGGATTGGTGCTCGCGGATCCTGGCGGTCATCGTGTTGAACGACGCCTCGAGCTCCCCGATCTCGTCGTCCCTCTCCGCGGGAAATCGAAAATCGAGATCGCCCTCGGCCAGGCGGCGCGTCCCGGCGATCAGGCCGTTGATCGGCCGGGCCAGGATGCGCTTGAACATCGCCCAGAGCGCCACCGTGCTCAGAAGGACGGTGAACACGGCGGCCACGATCATGTAGAGGTTGCGGCGCGTGGCCGGCGCGTCGACGAGTGAAAGCGAGTAGTCCGCCTGAAGAAATCCGAGAATCGGTTTGTCCCCGGAGTGGGCGTGGCAATCGGCATTGCGGCAGGTCGCCTTGTTCTCGATCGGCGTCACGACCGAGAGCCGCCTCCCCTTGGGCGCTTCGTCGATGATCATTTCGCGGGTGCTCATCCCGCCGCGCGATGGATCGTCGAGCGAGTGGCACAGGGCGCAAAGAGGCTCTTCCTTCGTCAGAATCGTCCCCGTGCTCCCGAAACGGGACGCGGCCACGGCACCGGTCCGGTGGGAAAAGAGCCTGATATCGCCGTAGATCTCGCTGTCGCCGGAGAGTTCGACAAAGAGCGATTCCACGCCGGCGTTGTTCCGGGTCATCATCAGGTTCTCGATACCGCGCGCAATCGATGTGGTGTTGAATTTGAGGATATCGCGCGCAGCCTCTTGCGAGTAGTGTGCGCCGATGAAATTTTCAACGCACGCAAAGGCGATGATCATCAGCGACACGATGGCGATGACGACTGCGCTCAGCTTCCAGACAATGCGGTTTTTTTGACCCATGATGTGGTATCCGCGCGATCTATTGGCACTATTAACCATAAGTCGCACGGTGTCTTAAAGAAGTTTTTCCTCAACCACCGGGGGTCGGCTCTGGCTGCGAAAGGGATCACCCACCACGGAATCAAGGCGCGGCGCGCCTTCGCCGACGGCGTGACGCTGCTCGGCATCGTCAATGCCGCGGCCGGTTTCCTTTTCGAATGGGGCACGGTGGACGGAATTTCGATCAAGGGAGTCACGCTCGTGACGGCTCTCTTCACGCACGGCCCCGATGGCGTCTTTTTCGGGGCGAAGGAGCCGGGCGACGGCATCCTCTTCGTGCTCCTGCCCCTCGCGGTCACCCTTCCGGCGATGATCTTCATGGCCGCCCGTCTCAAATCCGCCGGCCGCGTCACCCCGGCGATCTACCTCCTCTCCGGCGCCTGGGGAACGATCTACCTCTTCT
The DNA here is from genome assembly GCA_964620445.1 of uncultured Phycisphaerales bacterium. Lineage (GTDB taxonomy): Bacteria > Planctomycetota > B15-G4 > B15-G4 > CAYZWU01 > CAZUHB01. The sequence goes on along the minus strand of CAZUHB010000037.1, from coordinate 57,947 downwards.
ACTCGGCCCTCCTTTCCAGGGCGCTCATGGGGTTTCACGGCCCCGGTTTCGGCGTGACCCTGCTCGGTTTCACGCTCGTCTTCGTGGGCGGTTCGCTCCGCTGGCGGGATTCGAGCCGCGAGGCCGACCAGATTCTCCGCGCGGCGCTTCTGAAAGGACGCGCCGCCGAAAACCGTGAGCTGCCGCGCCCCGCTCGAAGCGTACGCCAGATCCTGGCCGAGCTCCTCCTGCCCCCGCCGGTCATCGTCTTCCCCCTGCCACGCCGCCGGAAACTCGGAATGCTTCCCCCGGCAACGCTGATCCTCATCGTCCTGAACGTTCTCTGCTTCGCGCTGTGCAATTTCAGGGATGATTTCGAGAGCAGCCTCATGCCGGCTCTCTGCTTCTGCGCCAAGGATTTCCACTTCTCCGCCCTGCTCACGTCTCAGTTCGTCCATTTCGGGGTGATCCACCTGCTCGCCAACATGTTCGTTCTCTTCCTCATCGGCAATGAAATCGAAAGGGTGCTCGGCTGGCCGCTCTACCTCGCCTTCTACCTCGTGGGGGGCGCACTCGCCAATCTGGTGCTCGGCATGGCGTTTTCGGAGACAGCGGTGATCTCGGCCGGCGCGTCCGGATCGATCGCCACCCTTCTCGGCCTGATGCTCGTGCTCATGCCCGGCCGTCCGATCCAGATCTGGTTCTTTCAGATCATCTCCCACCGGGTGATCGAATTCCGCGCGGGGTGGATCCTCTCGGTCTACCTCGTTTTTCAGACGGTCATGGCCGTGCTTCAGACCGCCGATTATATCCAGAGCTCCACCGGTTTCTGGAACCACCTGGGCGGCATGTTCTATGGACTGGCCGCCGCGCTCCTCATCAACGAACGGGTCCGCCCGCGGCTCGAACAGGGCGATCTCGATTCGCGCGGCCTGGCCGTGCCCTTCACCGCCGCGGCCCTGGCCGTGGCCACGAGCGTGGTGGCTCTCTTTTGCCTCGCCGCGGGGTGACACCGTCCGCCGAAGCCGGCCGAAGGAGGGGCAAATCGTCCGTTCTTCCATTAGATATGGTGCCCGCCCGTGGGAGATGGTAGAAATGGGCCGGTCCGGTTCGTGCCCGGCTGGCTGCTGCGGGAGACGCGTCCTTGTCGTTTTTCAACCTCCACCCTGTCGACCTGGCGATCGTCATCGCCTACATACTGCTCACCTTCGCCATCGGGCTCTATTTCTCGCGGCGCGCATCGCGCAGCACGGAGGAATTCTTCGTGTCCGGCCGATCCCTGCCTTGGTGGATCGTGGGCACGTCGATGGTGGCCACCACCTTCGCGGCTGACACTCCCCTCGCCGTGTCCGGTCTCACCGCCAAGGGGGGCATCTTCAACAACTGGATCTGGCTCTGGTTCGGGATCAGCGGGGTGTGCGGCGCGTTCCTCTTCGCCCGCCTCTGGAACCGCACCGGTGTGACCACCGACGCGGAGTTCATCGAGCTGCGCTACGACGGCCGACCCGCCACCGCGCTCCGTTGTTACAAGGCGATCTGGTTCGGCTTCTTCCAGAACGTGCTCGTCATCGCCTGGGTAATGCGCGCCATGGCCAAGATCATCGTCACGATCACGGGGTGGGACGCGGAAACGACCCTCCTCGGAATGGACGCCGAGGTGGCGGTCGTGCTCTTTCTCTTTCTGCTCACCGTTTTCTACACGATTCTGTCCGGACTCTGGGGCGTGGTGGCCACCGACGTGGTCCAGTTTTGCATCGCCATGGCCGGATCGATCTATCTCGCCGTGGCGGCCTGGTCCAAGGTGGGCGGCCTCGACAAGCTCGAGCAGAAGATATCGGACAAAAACTTCGATTTCGACACGGATCAGCTCTTCCGCATCATTCCCGAGGCGACTTTCGGCGACGACGGATTCACGCCATTCACACAATTTCTCGTTTTCGTCTTCGTCATCTGGTGGGCGGATTCGGGCGTCGACGGACGTGGTTACATCGCCCAGCGGTTGCTCGCCGCCAAGAACGAACGCCACGCCGCCCTCGCCTATCTCTGGTTCGCCATCGCCCACATCGCGCTGCGGCCCTGGCCGTGGATCGTGGCCGGGCTCTGCGCCATGGCTTTCTTCGGTCCGATAGACGATCCGGAAACCTACTATCCCCTGGTGATGAACGATGTCCTCCCGGTGGGCGTCTTCGGCGTGATGCTCGCCTCTTTCCTGGCCGCATTCATGTCCACCGTGGACACGCAGCTCAACTGGGGCGCGTCGATCGTGGTGACCGACGTGTACAAGCGCTTCGTGCGGCGCGAGGCAACGGAGAAAGAGTACATTCTCGCCTCCCGGCTCTGCATCGCGTTCCTCGCCCTGGCGGGCGCGGCCGCGTCCTTCCTCGTCGAGGACATCTCCGTGGCGTGGACGCTCATCTTCGCGGTGACCGCCGGCGTGGGTTCGGTCTACATCGCACGCTGGTACTGGTGGCGGGTGAATGCCTGGTCCGAGATCACCGCTTTCACCACCGCCCTCGTCTGCACCCTCCTCTTCAAGTGGCTCACCGACGGATTCAGCTGGCTCCACGAGGGGAGTCAGTTCGAGCCGCTCTGCGCGGATCATCCGCTTTTTTCAAAGCTCTTCGTGTTCCCCTATTCGGCAGCGCTCACCGTGCTCATCTCGATCCCCTCGTGGATCACCGTCACTCTCCTCACGCGGCCCGTTTCCGAACCCCATCTGATACGTTTCTACAAGAAGGTGAGGCCCGGCGGGCCGGGATGGAAAAAGGTCTCCTGCCACGTACCGGGATCGGAAAAGGACGGTCCCGGTCTGATCGTGGCAGCCAAGATCGGGCTCGGCGTCACGGCGCTCTACACGTTTCTCATCGGAATCGGAAAGGTGATTCTCGGAGAAGGCCTTCTGGGAGCGTCCCTGCTGGCCATCGGTGTACTGGCCGGCTTTTTCCTCTCCTACCTGTCGACGAAAGACTGATGGCGATCAGCGCAAAGTGTTAAAATACGGGAGATCAGCACCCTTTCAATCAGAAGCGAAGAGGTGACATGAAACCGAAGACGAATTCCAGTGGAGCAGCATCGTCAGCGTTGCTCGGCTTGCTCCTCATCGGTGCCGCATTGCTGATCACCTTCATGGCGATCTTTCTCTTTTCATCCTCTCCGGACGATGAAAAGAGTCTGCCCGGCATCGATCAGCCGGAGGGGAGCGATCCTTTCGATCGGTCCCGGTCGGACAGCGGTGATCGGAGCGGAGCGCGCGACCGCAGCAGGGTCGGGGCGGGCGGCGACCTGGATGCGGTCACGATCGAGGGATTTCTCTCTCTCGACGGCGCGCCCCTGTCCGGGGTCACCCTGCGTGCCTACGACCTTTCCGGTTCGCCGATCCCCGCCACCCTGGCGCGATTGATGGTCGACACACCGATCGCCTATGCAAAAGCGGGCGACGACCTGAAGCATTTCGCGGAGAGCGCACGGCGTCTCTCCGAAGAACCTGCCGCCGAGTGCGTCACCGGAACGGACGGTTCCTTTGCGCTGACCCTGGTTCCGCGGGAGGCGGTGCTCTTTCAGCTCGACCACGACTTCTTCTACCTGCCCAAGCAATTTGCGGGGCCCCACGAATGGCTTCACGAACGGACGGCTTCCTCCTTGCCCACCTTTGCCAGCAAGCTCGCGGCCAGACTGGGCGCTCTCATCCAGGGCACGGTCAGGGACAGCGAGGGCAACCCGGTGGAAAAAGCCGTGGTCGACTGCGTCCATCCTCCCGAGAAGCGGGAGCGAGGATTCGGGTACTTTTCCGGCAACGATGCGCACGACATGGAGACACGCGAGACCTGTTCGAACGGCCGGGGGGCGTTCAAGCTTCGCGGCGTGGCGCCGGTGGACGGACTGGTGGTGAATGTCCACAGCGATCGATTCCCGCCGGCAATTTCCGATCCGGTCCGGGGTGTGGCCGGACAGGTCTCGATCGTGGACTTCAAGCTAAAGGAGGGTGCGACCGTCGAGTGCGTCGTCCGCGGTCCGGAAGGCAAGCCGCTCGAGAAGGCCGAGGTCTTTCTCGAGAAGACGCTGGCCGAGGTTCATACCAAGGCTTTTCCCCAGCTCGAGAGCCTGCTCAAGTTCTCCGGCCCGCTCATCGCGGCCGCGGGCAAGACCGATCAGGACGGCGTTTTTCGCTTTTCCACGGTGGGAACGGGCGAGTACTCCCTCAGGGCGGCCTATCCCGGCCTGGTTCAGACGCGCACCGACGAGCCTTTCTTCATCGATGAGGCGGACAGGACCCGATCGATACGGATCGATCTCGAATGGGGCCTGGCTTGCGGCGGCAAGGTGATCGACGGCGAGGATCGGCCCATCGCGGGTGCCTCGGTGCGGGTCCTGCCCCAGTTCGGCAGACAGATCATCGGATTCCTCGGCGACGCCTTCTCCATTTCCGAGGAGGCTCAGACAAGAACCTTAACCGACGGGGACGGTGCCTTTCGGGTCACCGGGCTCGGGCCGGAGAGCAAATACAACATCCTCGTCTGTGCCGAGGGATACGCCGAGCAGGTAAAAGGGAACGTCAAGGGTGGAGATGAATCGCTCACCATCGTCTTGAAGAGACTGGGCCAGATCGAGGGCCGCGCCATCGATGCCGTCACATCGCGGCCGGTGACGGACTTCTCGGTCTGGATCGCGCCGGTAAAAGCTGATTCGGACGGGGTCAGCGGCGCGCTCAGCGGGATCGGTTACGCCGGGCCGCGTTCTCCGTCGCGGCCCGGTACCGGGCCGGACACCGAAAGCCGGTCGTCTTCGCTGCAGGACGCTTTCAGGAACGCGATGCGGGACACATACCGCAGCGCGTTCCTTTCCGGATCCCAGCCCACGAACAGGATCGACACGATCCGGAACAAGGAAGGCCGTTTTTCACTGCGCCAGATCGTTCCCGGCACGTACCGGCTCTGTGCTTCGGCCGATCGCCATGCGCCGGCGGTGAGCGACATCATCACCATCGACCAGACCACGATCGGCGAGGAAGTACTTCTCGCTCTCGGTCCGGGCGCGTCGATCAGCGGCCGCGTGGAAGCGATGGGCCGGCCGGTCTCGAAGGCTGCCATCGAGACGCGCTTCGCCGAGGACTTCGATTCGAGCACCGAACTCAACCTCGCCCTGAAGTGCATCGACGAGACACGAAGCAGCGAGACGGGCTCCTTCCGGATCGACAGCCTGCCCGCGGGCGAGTACGCGCTCGAGGTCTCCCACGACGAGCACCCGGACCGGACCAGCGAACGGCTCGTCCTGTCGCCCGGTCAGTCCCTGTCAGGCGTCTCGATCTCTCTTCCCCCGGGCGGAACCATCAAGGGAGCCGCTTTCAGCGCGCAGGGTGAACCGCTCCTGGACCACGCCGTGGTCTGCCGCCTGAAGGACGGCTGGCGAACATCCAAGAGAGAACGCACGGACAACCGCGGCAAGTTCGAATTCAAGGGATTGGCGGCAGGAACCTACGTAGTCAACATCGTCACCGGTTCGCGGTACTATTTTTCGGGCGGCGAGGGACCCAATTCGGCCGAGGTCACCGTGGGAGAGGGCGAGGTCATGGAGATCGCCCTGCACGATATGCCCCCTCCGGGTACAACGGTGACCGGAGTCATTACCGACTGCGGCCAGCCCCTCGATAATGGTTATCTCATGATCAGATCAACGCACAACCGGAAATCGCGGACGCGCACGGCCCAGGTCGACTCGGACGGCACCTACACGGTCAACGGTGTCTCTCCCGGCTCGAACACTTTCACCGTTCGGTTCAGGACGGCAGGTCAATCCGAGACGGTCACCATGGAGTTCGAGATTCCCGATATTCCCAAGGTGGTCCTCGATTTCGCCCTCCCCGGGGGGCGGATCCGCGGTGTGGTCACGGACGCGGTGACCGGAGGTCCCATCGGCAACGTCCGCGTCTCCCTGGACAGGGACGGTGGGGAGAGAGGACGGGCTTACTGGGGCGGTCCCAAGTCGGCGCTCACGGCTCAGGACGGGAGTTTCAGTCTCAACAAGCTGGCTGCCGGGACCTATTCGATCAGCGCCCGACCCTCGGGCGATGTCGTCGGAGCGAGCGGAACGGGCTACTGCGGAGCCAAGGTCGACGGCATCTCGCTCGGGGAGGCGCAGGCCCTGGACGGATTGAAGATCTCCCTTTACACGGCCGGCGCTCTCCGCGTCATTGTTGTCGACGATGACCGCAATCCGGTCAAGAGCGCCCGTATCACAGCCTCTTTCGAGAGTGGCAACACCGAAAACCGGCCCCCGGCGGTGAGAGAACATACCGACGAGAGAGGAGAGGCGTTCCTCAAGGGATTGGAGCCGGGAACCTGGGCGATCTCGGTGACCGCCCGCAAAACCGCCGGCGCCGTGAAGGAAGGTCTTCTCGTGAAGAAGGGCCAGATCGAGGTGACGGATATCATTCTCGAGAAGGGTTTTCCCGTCTCGGTCCGGCTCGTCGATGGAGACGGGGCGGCGGTCAAAAATGCACACATCAGCCTGCAGGACGCCCGGGGCCGGCACGTCAGTATCCCTCCCTCGGGCAACCGCAGGTCGTCGAGCAGCAAGCCGAACGATCCCGACGCCAATCTCTACGACCTGGAATACCTCAAGGGCGGCCGCTATACGCTCACGGCGCGCTGGTCGTCGAGAAGAGCCGAAGCTGCCTTCAGCGTGAGTGGAGCGGGCGAGATCGAGGTCATTGTCGACGAAGGGCCCCCTTGAGAAAAAAGACGGTTCATTCCGAGATTGGGCGTCACAAGAGAACCGTGCTATCGTATAGGGTGGGTGGAGGACTCGACAGAATTCGACGTGGAGAGACAACGTACGATGAACAGATCCGCCCGGCCCTGGCCCCAGCTTCTCCTGGCCTTTCCTCTGGTCTTTCTGATCCTCTCAGCCCCGGCTGCAGCGCAAAAAACAGGTGAAACCGTCAAGGACGAGTTGCACGGCATCTTCTTCAAGGTGCCCAAGGACTGGGTCTCGATCCCTGTCGATCCGACCGAAACCCTGATCATTCACAAGTATCAGGCCGACCGCCCCGACATGGCACGCAAGGTGCGGTTGTCCCAGACGGCACGCCTCGAGGTCCTCTTCTTCCCCACGCGGGAACCTCTCACGGAGGAGGAGATCCAGGGGATCGAGGATGCCCGGAGCGGGGTGGACAAGTACAAGGCCGCACAGAAGCTGCTCAACAAGGACTATGAAAGCTACCTCGCCAACCGCTTCAAGGGTTTCGAGAGGCAAAAACCGGTCAAGAAGAAGATCAAGGGCATTCCGGTCACCTACATCGACCTGACCGGCTCCTCCGGGACGGTCAGCGGGGTGCGGATCACCGCGCGTATCAGAAGCTGCGTGTTTCATGTGGACGACGGAGAATTCGTTTTCAAGTTTTCCTGTCTCGACGAGCACTACAAGAAGCGGCACAAGGCCGACATGGACGCCTCGATCCGGACGTTCAAGCGCATCGACAAGAAGGCCTTCGCCGAAGTGGATGGTTTCTCCCAGAAAAGCGCCAACGACCGCTATATCGAGGAACAGAAAGCCAAACTTCCCTCGGGGTGGTACAGCTTCTTGAGCAAGAACGGCAACTACTGGATCTTCTCCAACGCGGAAAAGCAGTTCGCAAAAGAGATCGAGAAGAATCTCGAGGGGATTCACGAGTGCCTCGTGAGGCAGTTCCCGGGAGAGCCGCGCATCGACTGGATCCCGATCGTGCGCGTGTGCAAGACCAAGGACGAGTACCACGGCTACGGCGGCCCCGCGGGATCGGCCGGGTACTGGTCGGACATGACCAAGGAGTTCGTTTTCTACAACGACGTGGCGCGCGGCAAGCGGAACACCTTCAAGACGCTCAAGCACGAGGCCTTCCACCATTACATCCACTTCCTCCTCGGGTGTCCGCCATCGACCTGGTTCGACGAGGGGCATGCCGACTACTTCGCCGGCGGCGAGTTCGCAGGAAAGCGGATCAAGATCAAGCAGAACCTCTGGCGCCGCGGCACGATCCAGTCGGCGATCGTGAACGGCACCTTCGTCCCGATCAAGGAACTCGTCTACATGACCAAGGCGCAGTATTACGCGCAGTCGACCCTCTGCTACGCCGAGGGCTGGTCGTTCGTCTATTTTCTCCTCGAGGGACGAAGAAACGGCGCAAAGTCGAAAAAGGAATGGGAAACGATTCCCAACCGGTACCTCGATCATTTCAAGGAGGCTTTTGCCTTTCTCGAGGAAAAGGAACGCGCCAAACCGGAAGGTGAAGAGAAACGGCTCTCCGGGCCGTTCGAGGTCAACTACGACCTTTCCGCGGAAGCCAAGAAAATCGCTCTCGAAAAAACATTCGAAGGCTGGACCGACCGGGACTGGCAAGACCTCGAAGACGCCTGGTCCGACTTCACCCGTTAGCCACCTCTCGCCACGGACCGACCAGCGGCCGGAGGACGATCGCACGGAATGCCGAGACCGGATCCCCCGAAGATCGTGAGAAAACTCTTCCGCTCCCGCCCAGATCACCCGGCTTCTCACGGGAAGCGACCGCTGGAAAAGCCTCCAAAAATCCCGTATCATCGTCGATCAAACCAATTTACGTTGTTACATCGATGCTACGGGCAGTATTCCAGAAGACATGATCGAAACGGCGACGACGGTTATCTGCTTCAACTCCCCACTGGTTCACCGTTTGAACCTGGCCGTGTCCGACGATCTCCTCGATGCCGCGAGCGAAGCGGCCCCCTGGCTCCAGGCTCTACTGCTCGCACTCGGTACGCTCCTCTCCGAAGACCTCGCTGCCATCAGCGGCGGAATCCTGGCTGATGCGGCGCCCGAAAACCTACCCCTCATCCTCGTGGCGTGCTGGGCCGGAATGTGGTGCGGCGACATGATCTACTACCTGATCGGTTACATCATCGGAAAGCCCGCTCTTTCGCTCCCCATGCTGCGAAAGATCGTCTCGGAACAGAAGTTCCAGACCGCCACCAACTGGTTCGCCGAACGGGGGCTGCAGGTTCTGCTCATCACGCGCGTTCTTCCCGGGACGCGCCCGGCGTCCTACCTCGCTGCCGGCGTGCTCCGGTTCAAGCCTGTGCGGTTCGTGGCGATTTCGCTCACCCTTTCGTTCCTCTGGTCGACCCTGCTCATCCTCCTCTCGATGAAAGCCGGTCATCAGCTCATGGAATGGGCACAGAGCCTGCACCTCGGCTTGCTCAGTCCGATCGTGACAATCCTGCTCATCCTCCTCTTCATCATTCTCCTCAGCAGACTACCGGGCAAGCACTGGAAAAAGCGGAACGGCTCCTGAAGGTATCCGCGGCAGGAATTCCTGAAGAAAAGCGGCCACCGCTTCCGAAGACGCCCGGTGGGCCCACACAGATAGAGCCTTTTCAATAAAAAGCCCGCTCGGGATTTCAAAGAGCGAGGGGTCTCGAAAACCGGATCGGACACCCGCGCGGACGCACGCGTCCTCTTCGGTCTCCGAGACCCGAAAGGGTGCTGCCTTTTTTGTTCAGGCGGTAATGTCGATCCCCACGGTTTCCGACTGAAAATCGAAGGGCCAGATCGTGGTGAAGGCAAAATCGAGATGGCGGCCGACGAGCAGCGGATCGATCGGTCCCAGCGAGTCCATCATGGCAGCGGCCGAACCATTTGCGTCGAGAAAGTACTGGAACTGAACGAAATGCCACGAATTCAGCCGCTGCCGCACGCAGCGGAGAAAGTGCCCCGGATTGAGAGGCAGGATCGCTCCGCCGGGAAGCGGCTGGCCGGGTGTTGTGCCTGATGCGGTCCCGAGAAGCACGTATTCCCGCCCCCCGTGCGCCGTGCCGGCGTGAAGATAGAAGATCGCCTTTCCTCCAACAGCAGCCGACATCGTTGTCACATCGCACATGAGCGACGGGAGCTGGGCCACATCGACCTTCACGTCGTCGATGCAGATCCCGTCGGAAGTGAGAGATGAATTATCGTACTGCTGAAAGCGGATAACGAAGTTCGAATTGAGTTGAAGCCCGAGCTGCACAGCCGCGGCATCGATGTCGACCTTGAACTCCGTCCACGCCGTGGGACCGCCGTTGTGCGAGTTGACCAGATGAAAATTGACGCCGTCATCGCTGATGAAACAGCCATCCTCCGCATGATCCTCGTCACCGTACTCCTTGTACCAGTAGGACAGTTCCACGTTGTCCAGTCCGGACAGGTCGATGGCGAGATCGAGCTCGTTCAACGCGTAGACGCCCGAGTTGAGCGTGTCCATGGCCACATGCCAATCCCCGTCGTGCGGGGTGTAGAGGCCGGTCACCTCGATGTGGCTGTTCGGGTCGGCGCCCACCGACCACTCGGCGCCGAGCAGGCCGCTCTCGAAACCGTCGCTGTAGGGAAAGGACGCCTGTGAACAGGCGTTGCCTTGCATGGTGAGAACACCGAGCAGGGCGAGCACGCAGATCACGGCGCAAGACAGGGTGGTTTTTCCTTTCATCGCATCTCCTCCGATAAACAGACTGTCAGAATCGTTCTGGAACATATCGAGGACGGAGACGAGAGGAATGGGTTACAGAATCGGCGGGACCCTTGGAGGGCGGCTACCAGATGCCGATCCGGATCGCCAGGAGAATGGCGAGCGCGGCCAGGCCGTCCCTGGTGCGGAGCTTCTTGCCCTCGGTGCGGGTGCGCGGCGCGTAGCGGATGGGCACCTCGTGAATCGCGAAGCCGGCCCGCGTCGCGCGCGCGATGAACTCGGGGCAGAACCCGAAACCGCGCGCCTTGAGATCGACCTTTTCGAGAACGTCGCGCCGGAACATCTTGTAACAGGTGGGCGCATCGGTGAGGCTCGTGCCGAAGAGGAGGTTGCAGATCCACCCCACGAGCCGTCCCCCCCAGTAGAAGGGCGCCGCGCCCCTGCCCGAGTGGAGACCGCTCCAGAACCCGAGGTTCCGCGAGCCGAAAACGATCGGCTGATTCCGTTCTGTCAGCGCTTCGAACAGGCGCGGCAGATCTTCCGGGAAATACTCCAGATCGGCGTCCTGCACGACGAGCACATCGCCGGTGGAATGGGCGAACCCGGTGTGGAGAGCCGCTCCCTTGCCCTGATTGCGCTCATGGCCGATCACCACGGCGCCCGCATCGAGCGCGATGCCGTGCGTGCGATCGGTCGAGCCGTCGTCGACAACCACGATCTCGGCGTCGAGCGGAAGGCTCTTCAGCCGCGCGATCACCTCAGCGATGGTGCGCTCCTCGTTGTACGCCGGTATCACCACGGATAACTTCAACGATCAGCCTCTACGGTCGAACTGCATCTGGTGGATGTTAACAAATGCTCCCCCCTGCGAACAGTCCCGGCCGGAACCGGCCGCTCACCTGCACAAGAAGCGGTCAATTCCCGAGCATGGCGCGCGCCACGAAGAGGGCGTTCGCCGGACGCTCCGCGATGCGGCGCATGAAGTAGGGATACCAGTGACTGCCGAAAGGCACGTAGACGCGCACCCGGTATCCGTCGTCGGCGAGGCGCTGCTGCAAGTCGCGGCGCACGCCGAGAAGCATCTGGAATTCGAAATCCTCCCGCCGCGCCCCGCAAGCCGCCGCAACGGCGCAGATCTTTTCGATCAGCGCGAGGTCGTGTGTGCCGAAGGCGGGACGGAATCGTCGCGCGCGGGCCGCGTCGCCGAAGGAGGCCTCGACGAGACGCGCGAAGGACTCGTCCACATCGTCCTTTCTGATCCACGCCCTGTCGGCGGATTCGTCGTAGGCACCCTTGACGAGCCGCACCGCGCCGCCGCGGCCGATCAGGGCGTCGAGATCCTTTTCGGTCCGGAAAAGACAGGCTTGCAGCGCGATCCTCAGACCTGCCCCGCCCCTGCCGAGCAGGGAGAGGTAGACCTTCAAAGTCGCGTCGGTCAGGGATGAATCCTCCATGTCGACCTCGATCCCCCGTCCCGACCGGGACACCTTCTCCACGAGGCCGGCCATGGTCTCGTGAAAGAAGTCCCCGCCGAATCCGAGACCGAGATGGGTCGGCTTGATCGACAGGGTGGCGTCGAGGCCGGAGGCGTCGGCGCTCCGGGCGATCCTCAAATAGTTGTCGGCCGCGCCCCGCGCGTCGGCGCGCGCGGCCACACCCTCGCCGAGGTGGTTGAGAATGGCGCCGATGCCGCGGCCGTTCAGCTCCTTCACCTTTTCCACGACATCGTCGAGCGTCTCGCCCGCCGTGAAGCGCCGCGCGATCCTCCTGGCCGGACCGAAACCGGCCGCCAGGCGCTGCATGGCGGTGCTGCGGGAGAGAGAATTGAAGAGTGTTCGCAACATGAAGATGGCCTCTGCGCTGTCCAAAACAAACTAATAGCGCCGATCAGATCTTTTGCACGCGCCACCGTCTCGGTTGTGGACATGGCGGGCCTGAGAGGCACAATGAAAACTCGATCACCCACAATCGACCGGAGATAGCCGTGAAAACCATACTTCTCGGATCGACCCTGCTGGCCGCTTTCCTGTGCGCGGCCTGTGTTTCCGACAACCCTTTCGCATCGGTATCGGGCGTGGTCACCGTGGATCTGCGCGCGCGCCTCGCCCTGGAGGCGAACGCGCTCGGACCGCAGGTGGTGTGCGCCGACGGAATCCGGAACCGGGTCTTCGCGCTCTGCGTCAACTCGAGCGCCGTGGCTGTCGTCGACGGCGAGACCGATCGGGTTTTCACCATACCGGTCGGCGTGCGCATGCCGCGCCGGCTGCGCGATCAGGGCGCGGCCATCTCGGCCGGGACGGGCCGGCTCTTCGTGTGCGCTGAAAAGATGCTGTTGATCGTCGACGCCGATCTCGGATCGGCCAGGTCTGTCCCGTTGCCCGGCGATTTCGAAGCGATCGCCCTCGACGACGAATCGGGCCGGGCCTATCTCGCCGGCCGCACGAGCGGCGAACTCGCGATCGTGGACCTTGCCACGGGCACGGTGCGCGCCTCGGCCTACACCGACGGCACGCCCCCCCTCGGATTCACGGCCGCCTCGGCGCCCCCGCCGATCCGCCTGCCCTTCGTGGATCGGTCGCAGGGGTGCGTGTACGTCGTGGACGGAGTCGACTCGAAGCTCTTCACCATCGACGCGGCGAGCGGCGCGCTCCTCGCGGCGCGCACGCTGCCCGTGGGCAAGTTCCCGCGCTGGCATGGAGCCGGTTTCTGCGAAAGGACGGGCCGGATCTTCGTCGCTCTCGAGAACGAAAAGCGCGCCGCCGTCCACGCTCTCGCCATCGATGCGCGCGGCAAGGACGATGAGAAGATCGACATTCCCGAAGGCCACACGGAGCCGGCCGGTGTGAACGGCGATCCGGCGCGCGGCGAGGTGTACATCCCCTACGACAACAGGAAGCTGATCCATGTGGCCCGCTTCGGCGAGCAGAACGCTCTCTCCACCATCGAACTGCCGTCGATGGGAGTGGATGCGACGGCGTACGATCCCGAGACGCGCACGCTCTACGCGGCCGGGTGGATGCAGGCCGCGCTCTACGTGATCGACATGGCCGAGGGGAAGCGCACGCTGACCGTTCCCTTCGCGCCCGTCTACCCCCACATGAACTCGATCGCCTTCAACAGCGCCAATGGCAGGTTATACATCCCTTCCGGTTCCACTGCCGTGAACGGCACCTTCGGCGCCGCGCTCGGCGTCTTCGATCCGCGAACCCTCGCCTTCTCGAAAATCATCACCGGCTGGGCGCCGGTGAGCCTGGCGCCCCGGCCCGGCGGGGAGGGATTCTTCGTGTTCGGCGCGGAAAGGGAATTCGCCGCGATCGATCGGGAGGGCCGCGTGGCGATGCGCGCGCTCCCCCACCCCTATGCACACCAGGCTCTCATCGAACCGGACGGAAAACACGTGCTCGTGGCCTATGGCCCCCACTCGTCGATGTGGCCCACGTTCTACATCGGCGGTACGCGGAACGGGATCGCCTTGATCGACGGCGAGGGGCGCGTCATCGAGGACAGGATGACGCTGCGCCTCGCCCAGGCGATGGCCTTCGATCAAGGCGAAAGGCTCTGGTTCCTGCAAAACACGTGGGGCAGGGAAGAGCCCTTCGTTGTCTGCCATCCCGGTGGCGATCAGCATTGGTTCCGCCTGCCTCTCGAGCCGAAGGTGGACAACGAGTGCCTCTCGAGGCTGCTCGCGAAGGACGAAGGGACAGGTCTGCTCTTTGCGGTCCGAACGGGCAACGTGCGCGGCGACCCGGGCCTCGTTCACGTGATCGATCCCGGGACGCGCGCGGTCAAGGCCGCCCTCGAAACGGGCCGTGCACCCACGGGGATCGCCTTTCTGCCCGGGAGGTCGCGCGCCTTCGTGACCAATTTCGACGACGACACGGTGACCGTCATCGACACGGCGTGCCTCGAGACGACCACCCTGCCCGTGGGAGACGGGCCGCTCGCCCTCGCCGCCCATGGAGAGACCGATTCGATCTACGTGGTGAATCATCTCGATGCGACGCTGACCGTGATCAGAGACGGTTCGACCGGAACCGTTCCCCTTCCGGCCGGCGCCATGCCCAACAATATCCTCGTCGATGAACCGGGTTCAAGGGCCTTCATCACCGCCCACAACGCGGAAGAGGCGCGCGTCTACCTCTACGATCCCGCGAAAGCGACGGTCCGCACGATTCACACCGCGCCCCATCCTTATGGCGCGGTGTCCTTCGATGAGGCCAGTGCCGCTTTCGGAGGGCGCGCCCAGTGGGGAGACTGTCTCTTCCGCATCACCCATATGGCGCTCGGCCGCGACGGGCGCCTCTGGATCGCGGACTATCTCTCCGGCAGAGTGTGGATCGTGAAAACCTGATCGCGCGAACCTCCGGCCGCGCGCGTCTCAGAATCCCCTGCACAGGCCTGCCCGGCGCGCACGATCGAGGGCGTCGAGATACTCGTTGTGGCGCAGTGGCCGTTCGAGGCCGGGGATCTCTCGCGCCCTGAAGCAGGGGCGGTACTGGCTCATGATATTGACGTAGGTGTCGGGCGAGATCTCTTCGGCCAGAAAGCGCATGGCGTCCCCGGTGCCGGCCAGATCCCGGGGAAGGACGAGATGACGTACGAGCAACCCCCGCAGGGCCACGCCGCGGCCGTCCACCTCGAGATCGCCCACCTGGCGATGCATCTCGCGAAGGGCTGACCGGACCTTTTCCGGATAGTCGCGCGCCCCGGTCATGTCGGCGGCAGCGTCGGGGTCGACGAATTTCAGATCGGGCATGTAGATCTCGACGAATCCATCGAGCAGTTCGAGCGTCCCCACCGACTCGTAGCCGCCGCAGTTGTAGACGATCGGCACGCCGAGCCCCGCTGCGCGCGCGGCGCTGATCGCTTCCATCAGCTGCGGAGTGAAATGAGTGGGCGTGACGAAATTGATGTTGTGGCAGCCTCCCGCCTCGAGAGAGAGCATGATCTGCACGAGCGCCTCCGCGCTCATCGCGCGGCCGGCACGGCCGTGACTGATCGAGTCGTTCTGGCAGAAGAGACAGCCCAGATTGCATCCGGCCAGGAAGATCGTGCCCGATCCGTCGCGCCCGACGAGTTCGGGCTCCTCGCCGTAATGGGGGCCGTGGCTGGAGACCACGAGATCACCGCCCATTCGGCAAAAGCCTTCTTCGCCCGCGAGCCGGTCGACTCCGCACTCCCTCGGGCAGAGGGTGCACGAGGAGAGCAACGCCTTGGCCTTCTCGATCGCTTCCGCTCTATCCATGAAACACCACCTTCCGGGCTGACTGGGGCCGCGCGGAACCAGATTAGTCTTGTGATAGGAGCCCTGTCACGTTATTATATGTAAGTATTTTTACCTACATCTCAAGAAGGAGAAAACCATGGACTGGATTTACAGCTGCCCAAAATGTACGGCGATCGTCAATCCCGGACCGAACGTGATCCTTCTTGGCCGCCGTGAAGGACGGGAGGTCCTCCTTGCGTTCCATCCCGAGCCGGGCAACTACGAGGTCGCCGTGCCCCACAATGTGGCCATCAAGAAGGGTGAGACGTGGAACCTCTTCTGTCCCGTGTGCCACGAGGACCTGACCTTCGCGGCCGAGGAAAATATGGCTGCCCTCAACATGACAACGGGCGGGGGCGACTGGCACAAGGTCCTCTTCTCGAGGGTCGCGGGCGAAAGAGCCACATTCGTCATCGCCCAGGAGCCGGACGAGCGGATCGAAACCCACGGTGCCGATTTTTCCAAATACGACCACACACTCTGGATCAAGTACACCTAGACGCTCGTGGCGATCCTGTCAGTATCCGTATCCGAGCTTGTCCAGCTCGCGGCGCACGCTCTCGGGGATCTCGACCGGTCCGCTCTCCGCCGATGAACGCGCCCAGCCGCGCAGCAAGTCGTGCAACTCGCCGACGAGGCGGGAATATTCCGGATCCTTGGCCAGGTTCCGCGTCTCGGCCGGGTCGTCGGCCAGGTTGAAGAGCTGCTTGCGCCCCTTCTTCCACGGTGTCCAGATCAGCTTCCACTTTCCGGCCATGATGCATTTGGCCTTGCGCAGGTTGGGCCGCCGCGCCCCCTCCTCCTCGTAGTGCGGTTTCGTCGCCTCGGCAAAGACCGGCCCGGGATCGGCATCCCCCGTGCCGGTGAGAAGAGTGTGTCTGTCGATCCCCTCGAAATCCTCTGGAAAGACGACTCCGACGAGTCCGAGCAGGGTGGGCGCAAGATCGATGTTCGAGAAGCGCGGCGCTCCGAAACGGCCCGGCGGCACGATGCCCGCCCCCCGGATCAGGAGCGGAATGTGCAGGTTGCTGTTGTACACGGACAGGCCGTGGTTGAAGTAGTCCTCGTGCTCCCAGAATGTCTCGCCATGATCGGCGGTGAAAACCACGACCGTGTCCCTGTCGTCGCGATCGATCCTCTCGAGGAGGCGCCCGATCTCGCTGTCCATGTAGCGGATCTCGGCCAGGTGAAGGTCGCGGATGAGGAGTTCCTCCTCGCCGGGCACGCCGCCCCTCTTCTCGAGGACGTCGCGCGATGCGCGTACCGTCTCGAAGGAGACGGCAAACCGCTCCGCGTCGTCGCCCGCGAGGAGGCGCGCGAACTCCTCGGGAGGCTCGTAGGGCCAGTGCGGGTCGAAATAGTGAACCACCGCGAACCAGGGCCGGTCCCCGTCGGTTCGATCGAGCCAGCGCAGCACGGCATCGGTCACGCTCCGCGCGGAACGGGTCAGCTTGTTGGAGGGCAGGGAAGATTTCTTGTCGAGCTCCGCGTCAAAATGATCGAAACCCTTTTTCGTGCCGAACCGGGCCTTGAGGCAGTAGCTCGAGAGGAAGAACGCTGTCCGGTAACCGGCCCGGCTCAAGGCGGCCGCGAGGGATCCGAGCCCTTCCCTGGGGGCGCAGCCGTTCCGCGACGCTCCATGGTCCTTCGGATAGCGCGACGTGAAGAGGGTCAAAAAGGAGGGCAGCGTGCTCGGCACGACCGTGTGGTAATCCTCGAAAAGAGCCGACTCCGCGGCCAGCGCGTCGATGACAGGGCTCGTGGGCCGCTCCTGGCCATAGCATCCGAGATGGGCGGCCGGAAGCGCGTCGGCGACAACGAGAAGGATGTTCCTTCCCGCGGCCGGGCCTGTCCCCACCGGCCCGTCGCCGCAGCCGCCGGCGAACAGAAGCGCCAGGAGAAAAAAGAATGCCGCCGGCAGGAGGGGGGCCGATGGCGGCGAAGAAGGGGCGGTCATCTTTCTCGAATTCAAACGATCAGTCTCCGTCATCACCACATCGACCCGGTGCGTCGCCTCTGGACGGTATTTTCGCGAAACGCCGGAGCAAGGTCTCTGTTTGAGAAAAAGTGGTCAATATGTTATCTTACGTATCGAAGCGGAAAGTGATCAATCCTTTTCAAGGAACCTGATTTGGAGGAAGACGCATGTCGTTCCGTGCCGCACTGTCACTACTCGTCCTGGTTTTGTCCGTCTCGTGGGCTCCCGATCTCGAAGCGCGCAAAATGCGGGTGCGCATCGACCTGAGCGATCCGTCGATCCTGCACGAACTGCCGCGCGGGCTCGACATGCTGAACACGCCGCGGGACTCGGTGGACGTGATCGTCACCGAGGCGGAATACGCGGTGCTCGTGCAAACCCGCGCCGCCGTCCAGGTTCTCGATTACGATGTGGAATCGATGTACGCCGCACGCGCCTCGGATTACCACTCCTTCAACGAGTTCGTCACCGAGCTCCAGTCGATCGCTTCCAATTACGGATCGATCACGCAGCTCTCGTCCCTGGGCCAGTCCTACCAGGGCCGCGACATCTACCTTCTCGAGATCAGCGACAATCCGGGCGTCGACGAGGGGGAGGCCGAGGTTCTCTTCATCGGCGTGCACCATGCGCGCGAGTGGCCGTCTCTCGAAATCTGCCTCTACATCTGCAACGAGCTGACCGCCAACTACGGCACCGACCCGGATGTGACCAGCATGGTGAACGACCGCCGCATCTTCGTGATCCCCTGCATGAATCCCGATGGCTACTACTACTGCCACGACCAGGGTGTCGACTGGCGCAAGAACAGGCACTATTTCCCCCAGTACGGGACGTGGGGCGTCGATCTGAACCGCAACTACGGCGGTTCGGTCAACGGTTACGCGATCGGCGAGTGGGGCGACGTGAGCAACGGTGGGACCACCCACTACCCCAGCATGGAGACCTATTGCGGCCCGGGCGTTTTTTCCGAACTGGAGACCCAGGCGATTCGCGATTTTCTCGTCGGGAGCGCGGTCACGGCGGGAATCACCTTCCACACCTATGGCGAGCTGGTCCTCTGGCCGTGGGGTTATTCGAGCGGCCATCAGACGCCGGACAACGCTCTCATGGTGTCGACGGGCCAGACCATGGCGTCGCTCATCACGGGGCAGTACGGCGGAACGTACACGCCGTCGCAAACGACGGGGCTCTACCCGGTCACGGGCGACACGACCGACTGGGCCTATGGCCACGGCTTCTACGCCGGGGGCAAGAACTGTCTCTTCTACACGATCGAAAGCTGCGTCGAGTTCCACCCCAACTACAACCAGCTGCAACAGGTCATGGAGGAGAACTTCGACGGCGCCTTCTACCTGATCGAGCAGGCGGCGAGCATCAAGGCCCAGACCACGCCCTGGCCTCTGCCGCCGATCGTCGATGCGCCCGCCCAGGACAGCGACGGCACATACACCGTTTCGTGGAACGAGGTCAATCCCGACGCGGGAGTGGATTATTTCCGGCTCGACGAGCTGAGCGACCTGTCCGTGGTCACCGATGACGCGGAGAGCGGCAGCGGGCTCTGGACCCTGAGTAATTTCTCCCTTTCGAGCACGCGCTACCACTCCTCGAACCACAGCTTCAAGTCTCACGCGGCCAACGGGAGGACCGGAACGGTGACGAGCAACCATCCCCTCCCCGTGGAAGCGGGAGACACTCTCACCTTCTGGACCTGGTACGACATCGAGACCGACTGGGACTATGCCCTGGTCGACGTTTCCACGGACGGGAAGCAGTGGGACGATCTCGATCTCTTTACCGGTTCGTCGAGCGGATGGAAGCAGAAGTCCTATTCCCTCGATGCCTACGCGGGACAATCGATCTTCATCCGGTTCACCTACACGACCGACGAGTACACCTTGGAAGAGGGTTTCTATGTCGACGACATCCACCCGGCGCCCGAATTCGGAACGGTGAACACCCTCGCCTCGAACACGCCGGACACCTCCTTTCCGGTCATCGGCAACAGCGCCGGCGACTATTACTACCGCGTGAAACCACACAGCCCGGTGCACGGATGGGGCGACTTCTCGCTGCTCGACAAGACGGTGGTCGATCCGAGCGGCAATCCGCCCGTGCCCGACATCAAGATCGACGGCCAGGACGGGCCGCTCACTCTCCCCTCGACGCAGACGATCACCATGACGGTGCACCTCGATCCGGGCGACATGGCCGGCACGGAGATGGACTGGTGGGTGCTCGGCACGCGGTACTACACGTTCTGGTGGACCTTTCCCGGCGTGTGGAAATACAACCAGGCGCGCGCCTACGCGGGCCCGCTATTCAACCTGGGCAGTTACACCATCACGCAGGCTCAGATCCCGGCGGGTGCGTGGACCTTCACCTTCGCCGTGGACGCGAAGAACAATACCTACGAGGGAACCTATTTCGACACGATCGATGTGACCTCGTACTGATCCCGTTGGTGAACGGGCTCGCTCCCGGGAAGACAGTGGCCTGGGGGGCTGTTCAGAAATTCCAGGAGAGGCCGAATTCCAGAAAGGTCTCGCTCAGGGAGGATTCGAGTTTGACCGCTCCTCCGGCCGACGTCTCGCGGATCTTGTTCTTCAATCCCTTGACGACGCCGAGGTTCATGGCAAAGTTTTCCGTCACGTCGTAGCCGACCCCGAAGGTGACGTGGCGCTCGACGATCGCGGGGAAACCGACGACGCGAAAGTACTCGTAACCGAAGGTGCTCATCGTCATTCCCTGAACCGTGGTCGTCCCTCCCGGATTCCACCCGTTGTGCCGATCCACGACGTTCTGGCCGTAGTTGAAACCGGCCCTGAACTTGAGGCGCTCCGTCAGTCCGTACTCGGCGCCGACCGAATAGACCTGCTGGCTCTTCCAGTCGAAGTCCTTGTATCCCTTGGCGCTGCCCCAGTCGATCCACTTGACGTCGGTCTCGAATATCAGGCAATCCATGGGAGAGCATGAGAGGCCGATGCCGATCTTTTGGGGCAGTGAGAGCTCGAAATCGTCGAACGTTCCATCCTGGTCGAAGTCGTAGATCCTGTCGTGCGTGATCGGTTGAGGCGTTGTGTAGACCGCGCCGAGAGCGAAGATTCCCATCTCGTAGAGCGCGCCGACGCGCGCGCCGTAGCCGTAGTTGTGCGATTCGCCGGCGCCGAAATCGGCCGATTCGTAGTCCACGTTCAGCGCCGCGCCCACGGAAAAATCGCCGCTCTTGTACGCCAGGGCGGGAGCGAACTGCAACACGGCGAGATTGGTGTTGGTCTCCATCGGATCCTTGTTGCGGTAGTCGGTGCCCATCCCGGTGATCCCGAAGGCACCGATCGCAAAACAGAGCCCGCTCTTTTTTTCGCAGGGCATGCGAAATCCGAACGCCGGGATCGGAAAGCACTTGTCCTGGCTCTTGGCCGACCAGTTTCCCACACCCGCCGGGGGGGGCGGGGACGTGACGCGGGAACGCACGCGCGGGTAGAGCAGGGAGCCGGCAAAATCGAAACGGTGTCCTTCGAGCGTGGTGAGTGTGGCCGGATTGTTGAAAATCGAAGAGATCACGTCGCACGACGAGGCCACGCCCACGCCGCCCATCGCGCGCGAGTAGGGTCCGACTCCGATCAGCTCGTCCCCGTTGGTGCCGCCCGCTGCCGGTGCGAGGAGGAGGAAGAAACCCACGACGACGAAGATCTTCCGGAGCCGGTTCTTCGATCCGGCTTCGACATGGGCGGTGCTTCGCATTTCAGATCTCCTCTCAAAGGTGACACGAAATTTCGACCTGCACCGAACAGACGGACACCTACTTCCTTGTAGTCCGATCCATACACCATTAATCGACCTGATCCCGGAAATATCTTGAGTCAAGTTATTTGAAAAGGTGACCGAATATCATTAATGAAGGAATGGACGATCGGCGTGCGTTTCGGGCAGAACATTGCCCGCTCGTACCGATCGGTTTATTGATTGGGAGAAAAAAACGGGACGATGCAGAGCACAATCGAAAACAACCTGGATTGCCGCGGTGTGAAATGCCCCATGCCGATCGTGATGATCAGCAAGGCGATGCGCACCCTGGGACCGGGCCAGACCTTGTCCGTCGAAGCCGACGATCCCGCTTTCAGAGCCGATCTCGAGGCTTGGGTGAAAAAACTCGGCTACTCTCTTCTGGAGTTCGAAGATGGCGCGACTCAGAAAGCCATCATCAAAAAAACCGATCCCGCCGAGGGCGATCCGGTCGAGACCCTGACCGAGGTGTGCAACAGCTCCGGGGTCAGTCCGGCCATGGCCAGGTTCATCGACAATGTCGTCTCGAAAGCGGTGGCCGACCGGTTCGAGAAGCTCGAGGAACGGATCGAGCAGAGCCTCGCGACGGCCGCCCCGAGCGGAGACCGCAACGTCTCCAACAGGGCCACGATCGTTGTTTTCAGCGGCGACATGGACAAGCTCATGGCGGCTTTCATCATAGCCAACGGAGCGGCCGCCATGGAGATGGAGGTCTCCATGTTCTTCACCTTCTGGGGACTCGCCTCCCTGAAGGACCACACTCTCTACAAGGGCAAGACGCTGAGCGAAAAACTCGTCAGCGGTATGCTCCCTTCGAATTCCTCGAAGGCCGGCACGTCGAAGATGAACATGCTCGGCATGGGGCCGGCATTCTTCAAGTCGCTCATGAAAAGGAACAACGTGGAATCCCTCCCCCGGCTGATCGATCGCGCGAGAGACCTGGGTGTGAACCTGGTGGCTTGCAGGATGTCGATGGACATCATGGGGATCAGGGAAGAAGAAATGATCGGCGGTGTCGAGTACGGCGGCGTGGCCACCTATATCGGAAACGCCTCCGATTCGGCGATAACGCTTTTCATCTGAGGCAGCTCTTTCCTGCCGGCAGCCACGAGCTGCGACAAACAGTACTGGGCTGACAATGACCGAACGGGACAAGACAGCCGGAATCGACGCGGAACGGTTCGCATCCGAACTGGCCGCGCTTCAGGCCGAGATCGAACTGCTGACCGCCGAAAACGAACGCCTCAGGATCGAGAGCGACGGGGTCGCCGCCGCGAACGCCCAGGCCGCGGAGCTGATGGTCGAGCGGGACGAGGCGCGCGAGGAGCTCGAGGAAAAGAACCGCCAGCTCGTGCGCCAGGCGCGTTCGCTCGAGGACGCGCTCAAGAAGGCGGAGGAAGCAACCAAGGCAAAGTCGGTCTTCCTCGCGAACATGAGCCACGAGATCCGCACTCCCATGAACTGCATCATCGGCATGACGGGACTCGTCCTCGACACCGAGCTGAACCGGGAGCAGCGCGAGTTTCTCAGCGCCGTGAGCAGCTCCGCCGATTCGCTGTTGCAGATCCTCGATGACATTCTCGACTTCTCCAAGATCGAGGCGGGCCGGCTCGACATCGAAAAGATCGACTTCAGCATCCACGATTGCGTGGGCGATGCGATGAAGGCTCTCGCCGTGAAGGGCCAGGAAAAGGGCCTGGAGATGATCTACAACATTCCGCCCGGCGTCCCCGAATTCCTGAAAGGCGATCCCGGACGGCTGCGCCAGATCCTGGTCAACCTCGTGGGAAACGCGATCAAGTTCACCGCGGAGGGCGAGGTCGTGGTGGTTGCGGACCTGCTGTCGAGCGCCGGGCCGGAAAAGGTATTCCACTTTTCGATCACCGATACGGGAATCGGGATACCTCTCGAAAAGCAGCGAACCATTTTCGACGCCTTCACCCAGGCGGACAACTCGATGACCCGTCTTTACGGCGGCACGGGCCTCGGACTCGCCATTTCATCAAAGCTTGCCGAGGCGATGGGCGGGAAGCTCTGGATCGAGAGCAGACCCGGCGTGGGGAGCACCTTCCATTTCACGAGCTGCTTCGAGGAGGGGGAATGTCCGGCGCCGCGCAGGCCGCTGCCCCTGGAGAGGGTGAAGGATCTACCCGTCCTGATCGTCGACGACAACGCGTCGAACAGGCGCATCCTGTTCGAACTCCTGACCGCCTGGGGAATGAATCCGGCCGAGGCGGAGGGTGGCGCCGAGGCGTTGCGTATGCTCCACGGGAGGAGCGATTCGGCCGAGCGATTCCAGCTGATCCTGCTCGACACCATGATGCCCGAGATGGACGGCTACACGCTGGCGGAAAGGATTCAAGCCGAGTCCGCGATCGCCCGGACACCGATTGTCATGCTCACGTCGTGCGGCGAAAGCCGCAGCAGAAGCGAAAGGCTGAAGATCGGGATCAACGCGTTCCTCACGAAGCCGGCCAAGTCGCGCACGTTGCTCGAAACGATCCTGACCGTTCTCGGCGAGAGGATGGAAACTTCTCCTCCGGACGACAGGGCGCGTTCGAAAGCCGCCGCTCCGGCCGCGGAAGGTCCGGACGACGCGTTCCACGTTCTTCTCGTGGAGGACAATCCTGTCAACCGTATGCTCGGCGTGCGCCTGCTCGAGAACGAAGGATACACGGTCGAGGTCGCCTGCAATGGACAGGAGGCCCTCGAAGCGCTGGAGGTCGGCCGGTTCGACATCGTGTTCATGGATGTGCAGATGCCGGTCATGAACGGATTGGACGCCACCGCGGCGATCAGGCAGCGCGAGGCGGCCGGCAACGAGAAGCGGCTGCCGATCGTCGCCATGACGGCCCACTCCTTGAAAGGCGACAAGGAGCGCTGCATCGACGCGGGCATGGACGCATACATCTCGAAGCCGATCAAGCCGGACAGTCTCCGCGGCACCATCGAGGAGCTCGGCCTGAAACCCCGCGAGCCGCTGCCGGCTCACACCGCGTGACCGGCTCGCGGCGGCTTTCAAAAAGATCGCTGTCAATATCGCATCAGGAGAGTTTTTCCCGCCGGGGGCACCGCGGCAAAGACCGTGCCTCGTCCGCGTCGAGAGGGCCACTCTCGAGGCAATCGACCGGGTCGCAGCAGGTGTGGCACACCCGTTTGAAGGTCCGGAACCCGAGGAGTTCCACCCGGGGTGAGAGGAATCCGTCCTTGACCGGCTCGTCGCAGAGCAGGTCGGTGCTCAGGTACTTCTTGTTGTCGTCGGGAAAGACGGTGACAACCACCGAATCGTCGCCGAGCTTGTTCTGCAGCGACACCGCTCCCACGAAGTTGGCGCCCGACGAGATCCCCACCCCGAGGCCGAGCCGGCCGGCCAGTTTCTGTGCCATGAGAATCGCATCGCCATCGTCGACGGCCACCACCTCGTCGAGCGACGCGAGGTCGACGATCGGCGGGATGAACTCGTCGGAGATTCCCTGGATGCGGTGCTTGCCCACCTTGTGGCCCGTGGACAGCGTGGGCGAATTGGCCGGTTCGAGGGGATGGATCTCCACCGAAGGGTATTTTTCCTTCAGGAACCGGCCCGCGCCCATGATCGTTCCGCCCGTACCCACGCCGGCCACGAAGGCGTCGGGGCGCATCGCGCGGAATCGCAACTGCCACCAGATCTCCGGGCCTGTGGTTTCGTAGTGGGCGTCGATATTGCTTTCGTTGGAGAACTGGCGCGGCAGAAAGGTCTCGCCGCCTTGGCCGGCCAGCTCCTCGGCGAGCTGGATGCTGCCAAGGAATCCGCCCTGCGCCTTGCTCACCAGGTTGATCCGGGCTCCGAGGCTCCGGATCAGGTCGATCCTCTCGCGGCTCATCCAGTCGGGCATGAAGATAACCACGTCGTGGCCCAGTGCGCGGCCCAGCCCGGCGAAGGAGATCCCCGTGTTGCCGCTCGTGGCCTCGGCGATGACGCGGCCCGGCTCGAGAGCGTTGACCGCATAGGCTTTCTTCAGTATGTGAAGCGCCATGCGGTCCTTGATGCTTCCCGTCATGTTGAGATTCTCGGCCTTGGCGTAGATCGTGCGCGTACGGCCCCCCTGGGAATAGTCGATCGCGAGGAGAGGCGTGTTTCCCACGAGGTGCCCGAGACCCCGGAATCGTTGATCGAGAGTCGTCATTGTCACGACAGGGATCTCCTTTCTCCGTTCAGAACGATTGGTGTTCGGTGCGCGCGATGATCTCGTCCTGGAGCGCCTTGCTCAGGTCGCAGAAGTAATCGCTGTAACCGGCGACGCGCACGATCAGGCCCCTGTATTTCTCCGGTTCGGCCTGGGCAGCGCGCAAGGTGGCGGCGTCGACCACGTTGAACTGGATATGGTGGCCGTCGAGCCTGAAGTAGGCGCGCACGAGGGAGACGAACTTGTCGAGGCCCTCGTTGCCGTCGAGGATCTGAGGTGTGAGTTTCTGGTTGAGCAGGGTGCCGCCCGTTCGGGCGTGGTCCATCTTGGCCACCGACTTGAGCACCGCCGTGGGGCCGAGGCGGTCGGCGCCCTGGACCGGGGAGACGCCCTCGGAGAGCGGCTCGCCCGCGCGCCGGCCGTCGGGCAGCGCGCCGATGACCGATCCGAAATAGACGTGGACCGTGGTGGGCAGCAGGTTGATGTGATAGGTGCCGCCTTTCGTATTCGGGAGGCCGTCGACGGCGTCGAAGTAGGCCTCGAAGATACGCCGCATCACCTCGTCGGCATAGTCGTCGTCGTTGCCGTACTTGGGGGTCTTGTTCACGAGCGCCAGGCGGAGGTGCTCGTTGGTTTCGAAATTCTCTCGGAGGGTGTCGAGCAGCTCGGCCATGGTCAGGTGGGTGCTGCCGAAGACGTGGTGCTTGACCGCCGTCAGCGCGTCGGTGAGAGTGCCCAGTCCCACACCCTGGATATAGGTCGTGTTGTAACGTGCGCCCCCGTCGTGGTAGTCGCGGCCGCGCGCGATGCAATCGTCGATGAGGAGCGACATGAAGGGCGACGGCATGAAGGCCGCGTAGATCCGTTCGATCACGCTGTTGCCGCGCACCTTGATCTTCACGAGGTGGTCGAGCTGTTTCCTGAAAGCCTCGAAGAGTTCGTCGAAGGATCCGAAGCGGACGGCGTCGCCCGTCTCGATTCCGATCTTCTTTCCCGTCCGCGGATCGACGCCGTTGTTCAGGGCGATCTCGAAGATCTTGGGCAGGTTCATGTAGCCCGAGAGGTTGTAGTTCTCCTTGCCGAAGGCGCCCACCTCGACGCAGCCGCTCGCCCCGCCGTTGCGCGCATCGGCGACCCGCTTTCCCTGGCGCACGAGCTCCTGCACGATCACGTCGGTGTTGAAGATCGACGGCTGGCCGAAGCCGGTGCGCACGATGCGGCCGGCGCGTCGCAGGACGCGGTCGGGATTCTTCTTGCTCACCTGCACGCAACTGCTCGGCTGTAAGAGGCGCATCTCCTCGATCACGTCGAGGATGATGTAGGTGAGCGGGTTGACCGCGTCCGATCCGTCCTCCTTCACACCGCCCGTGTTGATCAGGGCGAAGTCGGTGTAGGTGCCGCTCTCGGCCGCGGTCACCCCCACCTTGGGCGGCGCCGGCTGGTTGTTGAACTTGATCCAGAAGCACTGGAGCAGTTCGCGCGCGGCCGTCTCGGTGAGCGTGCCATCGTCGAGATCCTTCTCGTAGAAGGGAAAGAGGTGCTGATCGAGCCGGCCGGGGTTGAAAGAATCCCACGTGTTCAGCTCGGTGATGACGCCGAGATGGACGAACCAGTAGGACTGGAGCGCCTCGTGAAAGTTGCGCGGCGCCTCGGCCGGAACGCGGGCGCAGGCCGCGGCGATGCGATGGAGTTCGCCCTGGCGGGCGGGATCGGTTTCCTTCTCGGCCAGGGCTCTCGCGGCGGCGGCGTGGCGCTCGGCGAACCGGATCAGGCCGTCGGCGCAGATGCGTATGGCGCGGAGCTCCTCCTGTTTGGCGAAGGCGCCGGGATCGTTGACGAAATCGAGGCGTTCCAGGACGGTGTCGATATCGCGCTGGAGATCGCGAAATCCTTTGCGATAGATCTTGTCGTCGAGCACGGTGTGGCCCGGCGCACGCTGCTCCATGAACTCGGTGAAAACTCCCGCCTCGTAGGCATCGATCCACGCAGGTTCCATCTCGGCGAAGATCCGGTCGCGGATCGATTTTCCCTGCCAGAAGGGGATCACCAACTCCTCGTAGGCCTTGCGCATCTCGGGTGGTGTGCGGAAGGACGTCTTTTCCCGTTCGTCGAGAATTCTCAGATCGTCGAGGGTGTGGCAGCAGAGCTCGGGATAGGTGGGCGCCACCTTGGGTGCCGGCCCCCGTTCCCCCACGATCAGCTCTCCCTTGCCGATCCAGATCGTCTTGTGCTCCATGATGTAGGCGAAGGCCCTGGCGCGCCGCACGGGGACCGACTCCGTTCCCGGATTCCGTTTCCAGAAGGCGGTGAGCAGCTCGGCCCTCTCGGCCGACAGGGTCTCCACCGCGTCGAGGCTCTCCTGCCTGAGTCGTTTCGTTCTTTCGGTCAGGGTCATCGGCATTCACCTCTCACTCTCACATCGAGGCCGTGTTCCTGGAGGATGGCGACCGCGGCGTCCACGCTCTCCGGGGTCGGTGCCGCGATCTCGGGGAGCTGGTAGGACTTCTGGAGACGGCGGTACTTGTCGCGGCCCACATTTTCGTAGGGAAGGATATCCACGGGGTGGCCGTGGGACAAGGCGGCAACGAACTTTCCCAGGGCGGTCACGTTCTCTGTGTCGTCGTTGACTCCCGGCACGAAGGGGTAGCGGATCAGGATCGGCAGGCCCGTTTCCGAGAGCCAGGCGAGGTTCTTCAAGATCAGGTCGTTGGGCACGCCGCAGGTGGCCTCGTGCCGGGCACTGTCCATCACCTTCAGGTCATAGAGGAAAAGATCGGTCTCGCCGCTGACCTCCTCGAGGGATTCGCGCTCGGCATGACCGCTCGTGTCCACGGCCGTGTGGATCCCCTCGTTCCGGCAAGCGCGCAGCATTTCGACGAGAAAGTCTTTCTGCGCGAGAGGTTCACCTCCCGAGAAGGTCGCCCCGCCGCCCGACTCGTCGTAGAAGACGAGGTCCTTTCTGATCTCGGCCACGACCTCGCCGGCGCTCACCTCCCGGCCCACGAGTTCGCGCGCGCCGCGCACGCAAGCCTCGACGCACGTTCCGCAGAGCACGCAGGCGGTCCGCTCGAAGAGGACCGTGTTTTCCACGAGGGTGAGCGCCGCCTCCTCGCAGACGTCGACACAGGCGCCGCACGCCGCGCAGCGCCCATCGCGATAGAGCGGATCGCGCTCGAAAGCCTGGCTCTCGGGATTGTGGCACCAGGCGCAGTCGAGACCGCACCCCTTGAGGAACACGGTCGTGCGGATCCCGGGCCCGTCGTGAATCGCGTATTTCTTGATGTCGAAGATAACTCCCATTTTGCTCCCGGAACAATTCCTCCAGATATTGTTCCCGGAACAATATCTGGAGGAATTGTTCCGGGAGCAAATCTTCCGTAATAATAGCCCCCCGACCTGCAGGTCGGGGGGCTTATTTGATGAAATCAGCCGAAATCGGTCAACCCGTCAAGGTTCGATTTCGACGTTGACCGGGTTCGACACGAACTCGTAGTTGTCGTACAGCACGTAGCAGAAGGTCATTGTCTCGCCGATGTAGGGCTGGGCATAGGGTTGCATCAGGTTGAGACGGGCCACCGCCTCTCCCTCGCTGTCCAAGGTGCCGAAAAAGTCCACATAAATCGGCAAGAAGAGGTTGTCGCGGATGTGCTGCGACCACCAATCCCAGTTGAGGGGCGCCGTCTTGCCATTGGGCATCGTCGTACCCGGGAAGGAGCCGCTCAGGCTGCCGCACAGCAGATAGGGGCGGCCCGCATTGGCGGCACCCGCATCGAGATAGATCGGCAGATCGAACGCCGACGACCCGGAGACCTCGTAGGCGCCCACCCAGACCGTGGGAGACATGTTCATCCTCTCGATTCTGATATCGTCGAAGGCGAACCCGTCAGTGGCGATTCCATAGTTGTCGTACCACTGGAACCGGATCTTGAACGTGTCGGTGAAGCTGATGCCGGCGCTCGACGCTGCCGCGTCGAGGTCGATGTACATCTGCTGATAGCTCGAACCACCCTCGAGGGTCAAGACCGGATAGTAGGTCGAACCATCCTCGCTGATGGCCACATTGTCTTCCGGATCGGTCTCGTCGCTGAACTCCTTGAACATGAAGTAGAGGTCCGCCTCGGGAGTATCGGAGAGATCGATGGTGAGCACCATGCTGCACTTGCAGTAGGTGTCGTCCACACCGGAGTCCATGGTCACGTGGTAGCTGCCGATCGGCCCGTTGGCGCTCGTCACCTGAATCCGGCCCGGCGGAGTAAAAAAGGTCGTCCACGCCGGTCCGAACACGCCGCTCTCGAATCCGTCGTAGAAGAGATTCTCGAGCAGCCCTTTCAGGGTGTAGCTGAACGTCGTATTCGGCGCGTCAGGCGGCGAGTAGAGGGTCTGGCCACCCGTTGCGTCGGCACTGAAATAGAACTCGGGCAGGCTGTCGGGCCGCGCACCCGGAATACGGGCGTTGTACTGATCGTTTCCGAGCTCGGTGAGCGCCGCGGTTTCGAAGGGATCGTTCGGATCGAACCGGTAGTAGACCGTGCCCGATCCGGGCACGTACTGCTCCACGCCGTCCACGATGTAGACGGTGATGTTCGTCTCCGGGCCGGGCAGAACCGAGCTGGGGATGTCGTCGGGCCAGATGGCGAGCGGGCCGCCGGTCTGGACAACGACCTGTCCCTCGTAGCGCAGGTGGTTCGACTTGGTCACCGTGACGAACATCAATCCCGGGGTACCGGGCGGAGTGATGAGGACAGTGGTTGTGCCGCCCTGGCTCTCGGCCGAGCCGAGCACCTCGCCGTCCTTCGAGATCCCGATGAACGCACCCGACGGTGCAGTCACGTCAAAGGAAGTGGCCGTATTGTCGATCGACGAGTCGTGGGTCACGCTCATCGTGGCCGGCATCTCGGTGTAAAGCTGGGTGAACGCATCGCCGTGCATGTGGAAGAGATGATAGGTGATGTCCTTGCTCGACGGATTATAGGGCCACGACGACGCGTGGAGATACCACTTGCCCGAGGCGTGAGCGAAACCGGGCATCAGTTCGTTGTCGCCCGTGGAGCCTCCGTACCCGGGGTCGAAATTCGGCCAGAGCGAATCGTGTGTGCCCCAGACGAAGGTGTCGTTCACGAAGGAGTAGGACGTGGCCGACGCGGCGATGACGCCGAGCGCGCCGTATTGCATGCGGTGGAAGGCCTCGGCGAAGCACTCGGGGTTGTAATCGTACTGACCGGTCGAGCAGTTGATCGACATGACAAAGGTCAGGTCGGTGTTGGTCAGGCCCGAGAGGTCGCCGATGTCGTAGTCGGGATCGCCCCATCCTGTGGGCGAACCGTGATCGCGGTGGAGCAGGAAGAAAGCGCCCGCGTTGATATCATCGTTGATGCGCGTGGCATTGGCGCCCCAGTCGGTGAGGTGGGTCGGCAGAGTGGGAATATACCCGGTCCCGCTCGGACCGAAGTAGTCGACGATCATGTAGGTATTCTGGTTGGTCGACCAGTACGGAGGGTATCCGCTCCCATATCCGGCATACTCACGCACCGGGGTCTTTCCGAGGATGTTGTTGTGGAATCCCCAGATCACGTCGCAGCAGATGATGAACCAGCGGTCGCTCTGCCATCCGCCGGCGATCACCGGGCTGGAGTAGAAAGTCGGGTTCGCGGGAGGAGTCAACTCGTAGTCGATGAACTTGTTGACCAGCAGATCGAGGTCTGCGTTGTCGCGCGCGGTCAGACGGGCCACGTTCAGCTCGGGAAGGGAGTCGCCGTCGATATCGGCGTAGATGTTGTCCGAGAGGCAGCCGTGGCTCGAGGTTTTCACCGGCATCATGGGAACGTCGCCGAGCATGAGAGCCGCCACGGGCGGGTTGGCCCAGTTGGCATAGGCGTCGTTGATCTTGTTCTCGATCCCCGTGGCCGTGCCGCCCACATCGGCGATGTTGAACACGTTCGTGCTGATCCCCTGCTTGGCGCGGAACTCCTTGATCTCGTTCGCCCAGTAGAGATAGTCGGGATCGTCGGGCGAAAAGATCATGTACTCGCACTCCTCGCCGCGCGTTGCGGGAGGCTTGCCGAAATCGACGGCCTGCAAGGAGCCGTAGTTGAGCAGATGCTGCTCGAGAAGCGGTTCGAACCAGCGGCTGCGCAGGCGATCTTCGCCGAACTGGCCGGCGCCGCCGGTGAAGGTCACCTTGATACGAAGATCGGTGTAAACGGTCAGAGTTTGCTGAACGGGGTTGTACGCGAAGGGCGTGATGCCGCAGACGAAGGCGTCCACGCCGCGGAGCTGGGTCGGTTCGGAGACGACGACCGGCTGGGCCGGATAGTCGGCATTCAGCGAATAGATGGCCCGATCCTTTTCGAACACGGGAGGCGTGTCGTCATTGTCGCTCTGGATCGGCGCGGCCGGCAGGAGGTCGATATTCTCGAATGTTTTCGTGCGGCTCGCGATGACCTGGACATCATAGGCGGCTTCGTGAGGAAAGGCGATGAACCGTCCCTCGCCGGGCAGATCGGGCGCGCCCGGATCGTTGGGCAGAATGACACCCGGCATGGCCACGGTGGCCAGGATTTCATTCCCCACCGTGTACTCGCCGAACACGACCTTCGGCACGGAAAAGACGATCTCGAGCCCGGAGGGAGATTGGGAAACAACCGTGAAGCCGCCGGGTCCCCAGCTATCTTCGAACTCCACGGTCTGAGCGAACAGACCACCGGCCAGCCAGAAGCCGGCCAGTGCCACGAATAGAATCAATCTCACTTTCATAACTCCCTCCTCGTGTGTTGAAAGAATTGAGAATTGTTCCCGGAACAATTTCGGAAGAAATTGTTCCGGGAACAATTCTTCCATGAAATCAACCTATGTCAATAAGGAGCCCTTCGACCAGAATGATCGAAGGGCTCCGTGTGTTGCGATTCGGATCAGACTGGTCTCTCAGGGTCCGACTTCGACCTCGATCGGATTCGAGGCGAAATCGACCGGGCCGGTGACCGCGAAAACAAAGGTCAAATCCTGTCCCACATAGGGCGCGAGCCCCGGTGCGGCACTCAGATCGAAATCGACGATAGCCCTACCCTGCCCGTCGAGCGTGGCCCAGAATTCCTGGAACACCGGGAGGTAGAGGTGGCCGTAGATATAATCGGACACCCAGTCCCAGTTGAGCGGGATATGCACGCCGTTCACGTCCATGCCGGGCGAAGACCCATCGAGGCTGGCGAGCAGGAGATAGTTACGGTTGGCGTACGTCACGCCCGCGTCGAGCATGAAGTCGATCGACTTGCCCGTGGTGACCGACAGGTCGTAAGCGTCGGCATAGAGATCGGGGAAGTAATTCAGCCTCCGAACGACAAACGCGTCCAGACCGGACTCGGTGACCGAATCGTTCGGCTGATCGGACGAGGTGAAGCACATCTGCATCTGGCCCGTGGGCGTCACGTAGTCGCTCACATTGAAGGCCACGTTGACCCATCCGCCATTTCCGAGAAGCGATTCGACCTGGGTCCAGCTCACGCCGCCGTCATTGGAGATCTCGACAACGAGGTAATCATCGCCGTCGTCGTTGTAATGCCAACGATCGTAACTCACCTGCGCATCACCGGAGGAGAGATCGAAGAGGGGCGAGAAGAGCTCGGTCGGTCCGCCGTCAAGGTCCTCGTCGGTGGTGTTGCCCGTGATGTAACACTTGCCCGATCCGTCCGAGTCGTTCGGCGGATCGCCGCGGCCGCCGCCCTGGGAGGGCACGCCGCGCACCCAGGCGCCGGTGTCCACGTTGGTGTTCACCACGGTCCAGCCGAGGTCGTCCTCGAAGTCGTCGTGCAGCATCTCCGCCACGAGACAAACGTCGAAGGAATAGACATTGCCCGGCGCACCGAAAGGCGACGTGATCGTCTGCCCGCCGTCGGTGTCGGCGGTGAAGTAGAACTCGGGCTCGTCACCCGGCACGGGGCCGGGAAGAGTGGCCTCGAACAGGCCGCCGCCGAGCTCGGTGAGCGCGACCTGCGTGTAGGCATTGCCCGAATCGAAGCGGTAGCAGAGATAGCCGCTGCCGGGCACGTAGTGCTCCGTGCCGTCCCTGATCTCGAAGGTCATGGTGATCTCCGGACCCGGAGGCTGCTGCCCCTCGGGAAGCCCGTAGGGGAAGGAGTAACTCATGGCCGGGGCCGTTCCCATGGAGAGGTCGGGGTTGCCCCAGAGGGCGCCCCACTCGAACATCTCGTAGTACACGTAGTACCAGAGCCCGTCGGTGTACATGGTGCGCAGCGCCGACTGGTGCGCCTCTCCCTGGGTGTAGTCGCCCGAGGTGCACCCAACGGTGAAGTAGTAGTCCATCGACTGGCTCGAGCCGTGGCTGGGGTGGCTCCAGCTCCCGCAACCGTAGGCCACCTTGGTGGCGCCGAGAAAACCGATCCCGCCCTGCTTGAGCATGGCCTGGCCGATGTTGAGGTAGTCGGTGTCCGAGTTGCTGCAGGCGTCGGCAAAGATGATGGCCGGGTAGTTGTCGTTCAGGCTGGGGCAGTCAGACGACGAGATGAAGGCCGGCGCTCCGATGCCGTAGATGTGGCACGACGTGGGCGAGCCGTGACCGGCCCAGTTCACGAAAGAGAACTGCCCCGCGGGCCAGACAGCCATCACGTTGCTGTGAAGCAGCTCGTAGTCGCAGGGATAGCTCGAGTAATAGCTGCTGTTCTGCTCGTACATCCTGATCGCCGTCCAGTCGGTCATCCAGGGATGGAGCGTTGGATCGGTCTTGTACTCCATGAGCACGGCATTGTCCGTGTCGGCCCAGAAATAGGCGCCCAGGAGAAGGATGTTCTTCTTGTACGCCGGATCGGCGTTGTTCTCGTAAGCGACCGACTTGTCGCAGATGCTATCCACCGTGGCCGCGTCGCTCCACGGGATCCGACCCACGTTGACCTCGTTGTAGAAGTCGACGTTGTCGTTGTTCTCGCCGTAGAGGTGGTTGCCGTTCGAATCCCACGACAGGCTGTCCGGTTCGGAGAGCTCGGCATAGTAGAAATCGGTCTCCGGTTTTCCATAGCCGACGTCCTGCTCGCAGCGCCGCATGGGCACGTCGTCGTAGTGGCCCACCAGGAGAACATCCTCGATCCCCCACTCGCCGGAGGGATACTTGTCGCGGAGAAAGTTCCTGATCTTTTCGGCATTGTCGTAGCCGGTGTAGTTCGCGTAGATCCACGTGGTTGTGGCCACGTAGACGGTGCGCCCCTTGCCCTCCTCCCAGGCCACGAGCGGCTGAACCGCCGTGGTGAGCGAGTCGAGGGTAACGATCACGAAGTCGTAGAGACCGCGGCCCGCGCGCGCGCCGCCGTACCAGGTCTGGGCCTGGTCGTAGTTGGCCACGATGTCGCGCGCGACCTTCTCGGTCCGGATCATGTTATCGGGAATCGCCTGGCCCGCACCCTCGGGAAGGGTGTAGTGCACGTTCACCGTCACCGCGGGGTGCAGCACGAGCTGTCCGCTCTTCGGGTTCCACGCGAAGGGCTTGACGCGCACGTCGACGAGCTCGTACTTCCTGTATCCGGCGTTGCGCACGAGCTCGCCGCACGAGGCCGGATAGAAGTCGTTCTGTCCGTACACCGATTCGTGGTTCGCCTCGTAGGCGGTTCTGTCGGCTCGCGCCAGCGGCGGAAGCGGTTCCGTCTCGTCGATCACGAGCTCGGGAAGCGGAACGGGCGGGACCGAATAGGTCCCGTCGAGAACGACCTGCCGGCCACTCTCGAAAGTCACACCCGTCACCTCTGCGCCGGGAGGCACGGCCACGGAGAAGATCTTGGCGGGCAGCATGGGACCCCCCGGATCTGGAAGGCGGCCGAAGCCGTTCATCCGGATCTCATCGCCGCGGTCCGTCTTCTCGATCGTGAACGTTCCGGCATTGATGGTCACGCTCACGGTGCCGCTCTCATCGGCACCCGAACAGACCAGGGACATGATAGAGAGAATGAATGCAGAGAGAAAAATCCTTCCAAACATGGTACCTCCTTTAGGCAAACGGCAATATGGGTGCGGTATTTCGAATCAATATCATGATAGACAGAATGCGCCGCGAAAATATCGGCGACACTCTCGAACACGTCAATGAGCAACAACCTCGATCGTGTCGCTATGCGTCCCCTGGTAGACATTGTCCCTCGTATCGAAGGCGAAAACAAAAGTCCAGGAACCCTGCGGCACGGGCGATTGTGCGATCACATATTCCTCGATCTCGACCAGGGGGCCGTTGTAAGCGCGCAGCGGAATCGTGCTCTTGGTCCACATGCCGGGAAAGGACCACCACCACGTATCCTGGTTGGGATCCTTTTCTCCGTACACCCACCAGTCTTGAAATTCGCCCGCCGAATCACCTGGATCGACGGACACCGTCATTGTGATAGGCTGGCCAGAGAACAGGGTGAGCGGTCCGTCCTGACCGTTGATCTTTATGTCGGCGGTCGGATGAACGGGTCCCGCTTCGGCAACGCTCAGGTCCGGATTGCCGAGCAAGCAGCCCCACTCGTAGACCTCGTACCGGAGACTGGACCAGAGCCCATGAGAGACCATGGTGCGCAGCGCGGCTTGATGTGACTCGCCCTGCGTGGCGTTGCCCGACGTGATTCCTGTGGTGAAGTAATAGTCGAGAGACTGCGAGGAACCATCGCTGGGATCGGTCCAGCCCGGACATCCCAGGGCAACCTTGGTCGCCCCCAGAAATCCCACGCCGCCTTGCTTGAGCATCTGGCGGCCGATGTTGGCGTAATCGGTGTCGCCGTTGCTGCACGCGTCGGCAAAGATGATCGAGGGGTAGTCGTTGTTGAGATAAGCGCAATCCGACTTCTGGATGAATGCTCCGGAGCCGTTGTAGTAGATGTGACACGATGTGGGCGAGCCGTGGCCGGCCCAGTTCACGAAGGCGTATTTGCCGCCCGACCAGACGCTTCTCGCGTTGCTGTTGGTCAGGTCCTGGTCGCACGCGTAGGTCGTGTAACCCTGCTCGTACAGGCGGGTCGAAGTCCAATCGGTCATCCACGGGTGCAGACCGGGGTCGGTTTTGTACTCCATGAGCACGGCGTTGTCCGTGTCGGGCCAGAAAAACGCGCCGAGAAGAAGGATGTTCTTCTTGAAAGACGGATCGGTATTCTGCTCGAACGCCACCGACTTGGCGCAGATACTCTGCATGGTGGTCGCGTTGTTCCACGGGATGCGTCCCACGTTGACCTCGGAGACGAAATCATGGAAGTCATCGCCTTTCTCACCCCATTTGTGGTCGCCGTCCTTGTCCCACGACGCGCTGTCGGGAAGTGAGAGTTCAGCGTAGTAGAAGTCTGTCTCGGGCTCGCCGTAACCGAGGTCGACCGAGCAGCGCCTCATGGGAACATCGTCGTAATGACCCGCGAGGAGAACGTCCTCGATCCCCCACGCATACGTCGGGTACTTGTCGCGAAGAAAATTCCTGATCTTCTCCTGATTGTCGTAGCCGGTATAGTTGGCGTAGATCCAGGTCGTGGTGGCAACGTGGACGTTGCGGCCCTTCGCCGTTTCCCAGTCGACGATCGGCTGGACCGAAGCGGTGAGCGCATCGAGCGTGATGATCACGTAATCGTACAGAGCACGACCCTGTCCGCCTTTGAGAGGTGCGTACCACGTCTGGGCCTGGTCGTAGTTGGCCACGATCGACCGCGCCGTTCGTTCGATGCGCGCGGAGTCGGCCACCGAACGACCTTTGACGCTCCGCGACCCGGGAAGAAGATAGTTCACGTTCACCACGACGCTTTGGCGCAAGACGAGCTCTCCCGTGGCAGGATTCCACGAGAACGGGCACACCCTCACCTCGACCAGCTCGTACTGGCGGTAGTACGCAGGGCCGACGAGTTCCGCCGGCGCTTCCGGGTAAGGGGTTTTCAGACTGTAGATCGTTGTTCGGTTCCTGTCGTAGAGTTCTCGATCCACTTCTGAAGGCTGAAAACTCTCCTGAATCACGGAACAGAGCGGCGCCGGCGGAATCCGGAACTCTCCGTCCAGCTTCTTGGCGGCACCACTGTCGAAAGTCACTCCTGTCACTTTCGAACCGGGGGGGATGGCGATCGAGAAAATCCTGGCGGGGAGCAAGGGCACGCCTGGGCCGGGCAAGCGTCCGAAATCGTTCATCCGAATCTCGTGACCCCGGCTTGTTTCATCGATCGTAAAGGAACCGGCGTCGATTCGAAAACTCACGACACCACTCTCTGTCGCGCACAGTTCGGATACGAGCAATAAGACGAAAAGGCAGAGAGCGACCATGATCGTTTTATTCACTTTATTCTCCTTCCGAATCTGACCGGGCGGCCAGCCTCAGCGAGGCCGGCCGCCCTTCGAAAAACGGGTGATTACTCGATGTCGATAGCGACCGGGTTCGAAACGAAATCGTAGTTGTCGTGGAGACAGAACACGAAAGTGATCTGGTCGCCGATGTAAGGCTGAGCATAAGGACCGGCCAGGTAGAGGCGGCCAACCGCCTCCCCCTCGCTGTCCAGGGTGCCGTAGAAGTCGACGAAGAGCGGGCTGTAGAGATGGTCGAGAATGTATTGCGACAGCCAGTCCCAGTTGAGCGGAGCGTTCTGGCCGTTCGGCATCTGGCGTCCCGGATAGCATCCGCTCAAGGACGCGCAGAGCAGGTAAGGACGGCCCGCGTTGGCCGCGCCCGCGTCCATGTAGATGGGAAGGTCGCAGCCGGTGGCGCCGGGGAAGCTGTAGGCGCCGAGCCAGATCGAGGCGTCGTCCACCATGCGCTCCACCATGAAATCGTCCAGGCCGGCCTCGACGATATCGTTGTTCGGCTGATCCTGCGCGCTCACGCGGATCTTGACAGTCGCCGTGGGCGTCACGTAGTCGCCCACGTTGAAGCTGTACTTCACCCAGCCGCTGAGACTGCTCGTCGTGGTCAGAACATTGGTCCACGTCGTGCCGTCGTCGTTCGACACGTCGACGGTGAAGTCGTCGTTGTTGTCCCGGCTGTAGTACCAGAGGTAAGCG
Source organism: uncultured Phycisphaerales bacterium (assembly GCA_964620445.1). Taxonomy (GTDB): domain Bacteria; phylum Planctomycetota; class B15-G4; order B15-G4; family CAYZWU01; genus CAZUHB01. The sequence continues at coordinate 19,338 of CAZUHB010000037.1, read as the reverse complement.
CCGACCATCGCATCCCCCGAAGAGAGATCGATGGTGGGCGAGATCAACCGCGTGGGGCCGCCGTCGATGTCGTAGTCGGCATAGTAGCTGCCCGCGGGGCCGTTGTCGGTAACGAAGCAGTAGGTTCCGTCGCCTCCGGGATTGTCCGTGGCCGGCGCAACCTGTTCGCCCGTGGTCGTGTTCGGCACGCACCGTTCCCAGGTCCCGGTGGTGACGTTCTGGTCGACCACGGTCCAGCCGAGGTCGTCCTCGCAGTCATCGTGCATCATCAACCATGGCAGAGGATCGAGCCCGTAGGAGTATGTCGTCGAGGGGGCATCGGCCGGTGAGTAGACCACCGATCCCTGGCTGCCCTCGGCACTGAAATAGAACTCGGGCTGGCTGTCGGGCCGGGCGCCCGGGATATTGCCGCTGTACACGTAGCCGGTCACATGGCTGAGCGGCACCGTGCTGAACGTCTCTGACGGGCTGAACCGGTAGTGCACCAAGCCGGAACCGGGCACGTACTGCTCCACGCCGTCCACGATGCTCACGGCCACCTCGGTCTCGGGACCCGGCAGCACCGAGCTGGGCAGGCCCTCGGACGGCCACATGGCGAGCGGGCCGCCCGTCTGGATGACCACCTGTCCCTCGTGACGGTAGTGGTTGGCCTTGGTCACGGTGACGTACATGATTCCGGCGAACATGGGCGGATTGATCGTCACGGTCACCGGACTTCCCGTGCCCTCGGCAGTGCCGAGCAATTCGCCGTGGGCGCTGAGCGCGATGAGCGAGCCGGCGTCGGCCGTGACCTCGAATGAGGTGGCCGTGTTGTCGATCGACGCGCCGTGGGAAACGGTCAGGTTCTGGGGAACGTCGCTGTAAAGCTGAAAGAAGGCGTCGCCGTGCATGTGGAAGAGGTGGTACGTGTCGAACTTGTTGCTCGGGTTGTAGGGCCAGGAAGACGCCTGCAGGTACCACTTACCCGAAGCGTGCGCGAAGCCGGGCATGAGCAGATTGTCGCCCGTGCTGCCTCCGTAACCCGGATCGAACTGGGGCCAGAGCGAGTCGTGCATCCCCCACACAAAGGTGTCGTTCACGAACGAGAAGGAGATCTGTGATGCAGCGATCACACCGACCGCGCCGTACTGCATCCGATGAAACGCCTCGGCGAAGCACTCGGGAGAATAGTCGTACTTCCCGGTGAGGCAGTTGATCGACATGACGAAGGTCAGGTCATCGTTGGTCAAGCTGCTCAGGTTGCCGCTGCTGTACGACGGATCGCCCCACCCTGACTCGTAGCCGTGGTCGCGGTGGAGCAGGTAGTAGGCGCCCGAATTGATGTCGGCGTTGATGCGCGTGGCATTGGCGCCCCAGTCGGTGAGATGGGACGGAACGGTCGGAATATAACCGAGCCCGCTCGGACCGAAATAGTCGATGATCATCTGTGTGTTCTGGTTGGTCGACCAGTAGGAGGGGGAGCCGCTTCCGTAACCGGCATACTCACGCACCGGGCTCTTTCCGAGGCTGTGTGCCTGGAAGCCCCAGCAGACGTCGGCGCAGATGATGAACCAGCGGTCGCTCTGCCATCCGCCCGCGATGACCGGCTCGTCATAGAAGCTCGGGTTCGTGGGAGGCGCGGTTTCGTAATCGATGAACTTGTTGATCATCAGATCGAGATCGGCCGCGTTGCGCGCCGTGAGCCGGGCGATGTTGATATCGGGCAGGTCATCGCCGTTCACGTCGGCGTACTTGTTGTCGCTCAGCATCGAACTGTAGCCCGACACGCTGAACACCGGCATGTAGGGAAGGTCGCCGAGCATGAGGGCCGCGATCGGCTTGGTCGACCAGTTGTTGTAGGCGTCGTTGATCTTGTTCTCGATGCCGGACGCGGTGCCGCCGAAATCGGCGATATTGAAAACGGAGGTCGAGATCCCCTGCTTGACGCGGAAATCCTTGATCGTGTCGGCCCAGGCGAGAAAGTCGGTATCGTCGGGACTGAAGATCATGTACTCGCACTCGTCTCCGCGCGTGGAGCCCTGGCTGCCGAATTCGATCGGCGGAAGGGACGCATAGTTGAGGAGATGCTGGGCGAGGAGAGGCTCGAAGTAGCGGTTGCGATAGGCGTCATATCCGAAGTAGCCCGTTCCGCCGCTGAAGGTCACCCTGATCCGGAGATCGGTGTACACGGTGAGCGTCTTTTGGACCGGATTGTAGGCGAAGGGCGTGACACCACAGACGAAGGCATCGGCGCCGCGCAGCTGAATCAGTTTCGACGCCATCACAGGCTGCGCCGGGTAGTCGGCATCGAGAGAATAGATCGCCGGATCCTTCACGTGGACGGCCGGCGAATCGTCGTTCTCGGCCTGGAGGGGAGCCGCGGGCAGGAGATCGATCCCTTCGAAAACCTCGGTCCGGCTCGAAAGGACCTCGACCATGTAGCCCGATCCGTTCGGGACCGCGACGAACCGGCCCTGGCCGGGAAGGTCGGGCGCGCCAGCGTTGTTGGGCAGGATCACGCCCGGCATGCCGACCGTGGTCAGGATCTGGTTGCCCACCGTCTTCTGGCCGAACACGATCCGGGGTACGGAGAAAACGATTTCGAGACCGGAAGCGGACTGCGAGACGATACTGTATCCCGGATCCCCCCAGTTTTGCTCGAACTCCACCGTGCGTGGCGCCAGGCCCTGGGCCATCAAGCTTCCCGCACACAGGAAACAACAGATCACTAGAATGACTACAGAATGCCGCATCGCTGGGTCCTCCTTTATCGAGATGTTGAAACGTGTGCAAATAGGCTGAAAGGGTGCTTTTGTATAATTGAAACGATTATACAGGAAAACTCATGGTGCGGAGCAGTGAAAATAAACAATAATATATATAAATATATGCTTCTTAATAACGGCTGCTCAACGGGTTGGAACGCACCGGGAATGGATCAACGGGAAGATTCGTGCGCCTCTATACCGCGTCCCGGCACGACGGCGTCGACAGCCACCGCCGGCAGCCGGAAAACGAAGACCGTCCCTGGTCCTTTCCGGTTCCGGACCACGATGTCGCCGCCATATTCACGGATGAACGAACGGCTGATCGAGAGACCGAGACCGAGCCGCTCGACCGGAGTTTCGTCCCCGGTGAAGAAGGCATCGAAGATCTGCTCGCGTATGGCGGCGGGCACGCCCGGACCGGTGTCAGCCACGGCCACGTCCACGGTCTTGCCGTCCGCGCCGGTACCAGCCAAGATGGAGAGCCGCCGGTCGGTGCAGCCGCTCATGGCGTCGCAGGCATTCGTCAGGAGGTTGAGCACGACCTGTTCCACACTCAACGGATCGCAGAGGACGGTGGGCAGGCTGTCGGCCACGTCGATTTCGAGAAAGATATCGAGCCGTTCCATGCGCGGCTTGAGCAGATCGACGGCATTTCGAATCACATCCGAAATGGATACGGATCGCACCGTATCGCCGTTGGGCGTGGCGAACTCGCGCAGCCTCTTGATGATTCCGGCCGCGCGATCGACGAGAACCGGAATCTGCTCCAGGCTGGACAGGACCGATGCGTCGCCCTCCAGCTTGCGGCGGAGCTCGTCCATGCTGCCGCTGAGGTAGTTGCGGATGCTGCCCAGGGGCTGATTCAGTTCGTGGGCCATGACCGCGGCGATCTCACCGAGCGCTGCCAGGCGCGATGCGTGGGACATCATCATCACCTGCTCGCGCGTCGTGTCCTGGAGCTTCTGCTCGGCTCTGCGACGGTCCTCCTCGGCCCGAGACCTGGCCACCGCCGCAGCGCCGTAATGAGTGAGCAACTCCGCGAGGTAGCGATCTTTCTCACCGAAATCCCGTCCGTCGAGACGATCGGCGAGAGCGAAGAGACCGATCATTTTCATGGTCCGGTCCAGGAGCGGAACGACGATCACCTTCTTCACCACCGGATGGCCTGGAGGAAAACCGATGCTGTCCGGATGGGAGGAGATATCGTTGCACACGAGCGTTTCGAGGCTGCCCTGCCAGAGTCCGCGGAAGAGGCCCTTTCCCGAAATCGGCTGCATCATGTCGCACCCGTCGTCGACGGAATCGTGACGCGCGGCGCCCATGATCTCCAGTTCGCGGCTATCCGCCGGAAAAGCGCCCACGATCGCCCACCTGACCTGGAAGAGTTTCAGCGCCTCGTCGGCCAGATGTTGAACCACTTCATCGGTAGTCTCGCGGCTGATCAAACCGAGCGAGGCTTTCACCAGGAAGGACTCGGACTCGAGGATCCGGTGAGCCTTGCGCTCCGCCAACCTGCGGCGTTCCTTTTCGTGCTCGAGCTCCTCGACGAAATGTCCGGCCTGCTGCCGGGAGGCGGCCACTTCTTTCTGGGCCCTCCTGCCGGCGCGCGCGACGAGGATCATCGCCAGAGATAAGCCGAGAGCCCAGCAGCCGAGGATGATCACGTTGCCGGCGTCGAGTCCAAAAGATCCGCCGCTGCCGGCCGACAGACAGACCGCGAGAGCGGCGACGAGGAGGAAGGAGATCGACACCAGCACGGCTGGGTGCAAAAAGATGCGTCGCTCAGGTGTGGATCGATTCATGCCGCTTGAAAAAAATCGGTTTGTTTCAGTGAAACAGGAACCTGGCCCAGGTTTTACCCCAATGCTACTGAGGCCGACTATACCCTTCCCGGAAGCGGGCGTCAAGAGATGCTATCCGGTTGCGCTGTCTCCGGGCGACTGCTATAAGGAGTCAAAGCCTATTTTTCTGGAGCATGCCGTGCCGAAACAAGACCGACCGTCGCCCCTGTCCAGGCGAAGCTTTCTCAAACAGTCGATGGCGGGAAGTTTTCTGGGCGGTTCGGCCCCCATGATATTCTTGCCCAAGTCGGCTCCCTCCCTCGAGGGTTACGTGGATCCCCACCCCAACATCGACGGCCTGCGCGTCGTGGGTGTCCACGATCCAACGATGACAACGGACGCGGTGCCGGTCTGTCCCTGGCGCAAGCAGGAGCAGCTGGTGATCCCCGAGGCGGTGCGCGAGAACATGGATCGCATGGCGTGCGCCCTTGCCGAGGAGAAGCGCCCGAGCGACGCCTGGAGAAGGATCTTCGTCAAACCGCCGGCCAAGAGCTGGAAGGACACGGTCGTGGCGATCAAGACGAACAACATCTTTCAGCAACAAACGCGCAGCGCGGTGATGGCCAAGTTCTGCGACGTACTCGTCGACGTGATCGGTGTAAGGGCATCGAACATCTTCATCTACGACTCGTGCCACGGCGCCGACATGCTGAAGAAGACACCTTTCAAGGGTCTGCCCGAGAAGGTCAACGTGGCAGCCCTCTGGGAAGGCATCAAGAAGGAGACCGCCGTTCCCGCGCCGTGGAGCAATCTCCCCGCGCTGGAAAGCAAAGGGGTCTCCAAGGCCGGCTGCATCGGCCCTCTCGTGGAAGGCAAGGTCGACATCCTGATCAACATCGCTCTGTGCAAGGGACATGTCGCCTCGTACGGGCAGTTCACCATGCTCATGAAAAACCACCTCGGCACTTTCTCGCCGAGACCGGCCCACGCCGAGGGCGGAACCGATTATCTGATCGCCATCAACAAGACACCCGAGATCCTCGGCAAGCTCGATATCGACGGATCGGTCGTCTTTCCGCGGCAGCAGCTCTGCTTCATCGATGCGCTCTGGGCGAGCCTCAAGGGGCCGACAGGACTCAGTTCGGCCCAGCCGAATCGTTTTTTCATGGGAAGCTTTGCGCCCGTTGTCGACTACACCGTGGCGAACCGGTTCCGGCGGGAGGTGATGGAGTGGCCGATCGACGAAAAGGTCACCGCTCGTTTTCTCACCGATTTCGGCCTCGAAAAAGAGGATCTCCTCGACGGGGGCGCAGTCATCGACGCCCTCGAAGGATGATCGCCCGCGCCCGACCGCGGCCCCAGACGCCGCTCTCGACCGGCGGAGGGCGGTCGGATCGCCCGCCTCGGGCGAAAAAAAGTTCCTGATCAGGTCCTTTATTTTTCGTATTTATATGCTATGATATTGATGCCTAAATACAGCATCTTACAATCACCCGATCAGTGGATAGAGGAAACCTCATGACGAATCGTTGTTTTGTTCACCTGTGCATTCTGATTTTCTTCTCCTTGACGGCTGTCTGTCTCTCCGCCCAGGAACCCATCCCCGACCGGGGTCGGGACGAGCCGCTGAGAATCATTTTCATCCACAACTCGACCGGTATCTTCTGGCTCAGCGAGAACAACGGCAAGTTGCGGCCCTCGCTCGAGGACCGGTCGCTGAACGACTTCGATTTCGAGGTTCACGATGCACGCGGCGTGGACACGATCGGGTACGAGACAGCGGTCAAGCACTGGCTGCCCAAGTTTCAAACCATGCTCGATCTGATCCTCGCCTTCGACTATTCGCCCGATCACTATTACTCCGATCCGGAAATGTTCAACAACATCGTCATGTTCAAGTCCTGTTACGACGCGAGCGACATCGAGGAGGAGGGCAATCCTCCCGGCGATCCCACGCACTGGAAAAAGACGATCTGGAACTACAAGGCCGCCTACAACGGTCTGGCTGAAATATTCGCCCAGCATCCCAACACCCTCTTCATCCCGATCGCCGCGCCGCCGCGCAACAAGCTGGAGAGCTTTTACACCAAGACGCGCGGCCTGAACGCGTGCGCCTTCAACGAATGGCTCGAGGGCGAGTTCGTGGACAGGTACCGCAGGGAGACGGGCCTCAACAACCTCGCCGTTTTCAATTTCCACGGCGACGTCCTCGCCAGGCCGGCGAGCGATCCCGACTACCCGGGCGCGCTCAAGGACGAATATGTCAAGTCGGGTCACGACTCCCATCCGAACGAGGCGGGCAACCTGGCCGCCACGGCCGCTTTTCTGCCCTTCATCAACAAGGTGGTCCGCGAGTGGCTCTATTTCGAGGCGGAAAAGAACACCTTCCACTGCCACTCCCCGGACAGTGTCTGGTTCAAACTCGACGTGGGACCCGATTACGCCGGTCATCACTACGTGGTGGTCGGCACGAGGTCGGGTACGGTTCCGGGTATGTGGCGCAGCGGAATGCATATTCCGATCAACAACGACATTTTCACGAAGAGGACGTGGTACTACGCCAACACCCCCGGATACGAGAGATTCAGGGACGTGCTCGATGCCGAGGGGCGCGGTTACGCCCGGCTGTCGACCACCGGCCCCATCAATCCGCTGTTCCTCGACGTGACCTTCCACTTCGCCTATGTGGTGGGACCGGACATACAGCTCGTGTCCAACGTCGTTCCGATCACGGTCGTTCCCTGACACAGGTTTTGGACCGCCCCGATCGATCGACGGAGACAGCCCTTTTGCACGGTGCTCCGAGCTCGGAGGACTCTGCAAAGGGGCTGTTCGCCTCAGGGGGCTGATTTTTTTTACATCGCCACGGTGAACGATCTTTGTTCTTCGGTATCATGCCGGACCATGCGGTCCAGACTTTGGGAGAATGGCATGATACGATCGACTCTGTTCGTGATCTTCTGCGCCTTCTGCGTCTGCCCCGGATCTGGGGCGGCGGAAGGGACGACCCTCGAGATTCCAGGCTTCGCGATCCCCATCGATGGCAGGGGACACCTTGCCGGATTGATCGACACGAAGACCGGACAGGACTACCTGGCGCGGGCGCAACCGGCGCCGCTGCTGCAGATCGAGACCGGCGGCCGCCTGCACCGGCCGAGCGCCATGCGGCGGCTCGAAAGCAAAAACCGGTTCGCGCTCGATTTCGCCTCGTGCAACGTGACGGTCTCGATCGAGGCGGTGACCTTACGCACCCATATCTCGTTCGAGCTGACAGCGGTCGATCCTGCCGGCGCTGCGGACCTCGTCGTCTGGGGGCCATACCCGACCACGATCGGACGCATCGTGGGTGAAACGATCGGCGTCGTTCGGAACGGACGATTCGCCATCGGCATCCAGGCCCTGAACGTCAAGACCCTGGGCGGTTACCCGGAGAGCGACGATGATGTGATGCCCATGTACAACATCTTCGACGGGACCGATTACGCCGACATCGATGAATCGAAGAGGGGCAAGAAGCTCTTCCGCGGAAACACGGCGCGGCCCACCGATTTCGGGAGCCTTCTTTCCGCTTTCACGCGCGACAGGAGCGAGGACCGTATCATCGAGAACTGGGGACACGAGAAGTACGGCGTCCCCGCCTACGACGACGGAGGGGTGATCGGCAGCCGGATCGCTCTTTTCGGATGCGCCGCGCCGGGTACGCTCGACAGGATCGGCGCAATCGAGCTGGCCGAGGGCCTCCCCCACCCGGTGATCGACGGCGTCTGGGGAAAAAAATCTTCCGCCGCCACGGCCTCCTACCTGATCGTGGGTTTCGGCGAAGACACGATCGACGAGGCGCTCGCGCTCACGAAGCGGGCCGGCCTCGGATACCTCTACCACGGCGGTCCCTTCGAAACGTGGGGACACTTCGAGCTGAGGAGGAAACAGTTTCCGTCCGGCTGGGCCGGATTGCGCCGCTGCGCGCAAAAGGCGGAGGACGCGGGGATCCGTCTCGGCCTTCACACCCTGTCCAATTTCATCACCACCAACGATCCCTACGTGACGCCCGTGCCGGACAAAGGTCTCGCAAAGGTCGGAACGAGCGTGCTCACCCATGACATCGACGCGGCCGCCGCGGAGATCGGAATCGAGGATCCCACCTGGTTCAACCAGATGAAGAACAACTCCCTCCGCACGGTCACCGTCGGCGACGAGCTGATCGTTTACGCCTCGGTCTCCGCGGAAGAACCCATCAGGCTGCTCGACTGCAAGCGCGGCGCTTTCGGCACGCGCGCCGCCGCCCACGCGGCGGGCGATCGGGTGGGCAAGCTGATCGATCACGGCTACAAGGTTTTTCTCGCCGACGCGTCCCTGCAGGTCGAGATGGCCGCCACCTTGGCGCGGCTTTTCAATGAGTGCGGATTGCGCCAGATCTCCTTCGACGGACTCGAGGGGTGCTGGTCGAGCGGCATGGGCCAGTACGCGCGCACCCTTTTCGTGAAGAAATGGTACGACGATCTGTCCGACGATCTGCAAGGAAAGGTCATCACCGACGCCAGCAATCCGGGCCACTTCTTCTGGCACATCTACACGCGTATGAACTGGGGCGAACCGTGGTACGCGGGTTTCCGCGAGAGTCAGACCGAGTACCGCCTGATGAATCAGGACTACTACAGCCGGAACCTCATGCCCGCCATGCTCGGCTGGTTCAACATGACGGCCGCGACGAGCCTGGAGGATGCCGAGTGGCTGCTGGCGCGCGCGGCGGGATTCGACGCCGGCTTCTCCCTGTGCACGAGCCCGGCCGTCGTCAGCCAGAACGGCATGGGCGGCCCCATCCTCTCCGCGGTGCGCGAGTGGGAGAAGGCGAGGCTGGGAGGCGCTTTCACGGATGCGCAGAAGGAGCGGTTGAAGGACGTGGAGCGGGAGTTTCACCTGGAGACGGCCGGGCCGGCCGGGTGGAATCTCCATCCCGTCCACTCCGTCAAGAAGACGCTCGAGGCCGGGACAGAGCCCGGGGAGCGGCTGTCAACGGAGATCGTCGTGCAGAATCCGGGCGGAGAACAGGACCTGCGGTTCATTCTGCAGGCGGCAGGCGATGTGGTCGTCAGCGGGCTGGAACTGGAGATCGATGGCAGGGAAGCGGTCCCCTTTCGGGCGACGCTCGACAGTGGTACCATCCTCGAATACAGGGGCGGCCGCAATGCGCGGCTCAGGGATCGTTCCTGGAATGAGCTGAGTTCGATGAAAGTGGCCGGCGGCGCTCTCCGTTTCCCCGAGGGATCGTGCACGGTCCGTCTCAGCGGCTGCCTCTCCGGCGAGCCAAAGGGGGCTCTCAAGATCGAACTGCGTCTCATGGGGCCTGCCGAGCGCGTGACCGCGACGCCTTAGACAAGGAGGCCCGCCCTTCGCGTCGCCTCTTCGCCCCGGCCGCGCCAGTCGAGCCCGCGCCGGCCGTATGGAACCGTGCGGGCGCCCCTGTTCGGAAAAATCGTTGTGACCCGATTCACGCACCGATTATCATTTCCTGTCCGTCCCTTAAAAAACGTTCTGACCTCTCGATCGATCAGAGTAATGGTGCTGCAATGACAACCGCTCCCGGTCTCAAACCTGCGTCTCTTTTCCTGCTCGCGTTCATCGCCCTTGGCGCGCCCCTCGCGGCCGCGCCGCAATCGGAAGAGTTCGCGACCGAAGCCAAGGCCGCACTCGATGGCGAGAACTGGAACAAGCTCGAGGAACTCGCCCGGACCCGTCTCACGGCGGACGAAGAAGACCCCGCGGCGCGCGCCTATCTCGCCTGCGCCCTCGCCGGGAGGCGCCTCTTCGAGGAGGCCGTTGCCGAGCTCGTGGCGCTCGACGAGGCGGGCCACTCCCCCGAGGAGAACCTTCCGGGCGTGGGGCAACCGATCGGCAAGGTGGTCAACATCATCTACATGACCTGCTGGGCCAACTTCGACGCCGACTACAACCTCAAGGCCTGGACACCGCTCGTGAACGCCTTCGGCGATTCGGCCAACATGGCCGTTCCCGCGTCGCGGGTTCTCATGGCACGACTCCTCAAGGGCGACACGCCGGGCGCGGAGGAGATCATGGCCTGGTTCGATGGAAAACTGGACGCCGCTGGGAGCAATCGCACGGTGCGCCACCATCTCTGCCACCACTATGCGCGCGGTTTTCTGCGCGCCAATCAGGCGCCGCCGCGGGCGGTCGAACTGGCGGCCGAGGCGTACGAGCTCGCCCGGGAGGGTGCCAGGGCGGGGGCGGTCACGATCAACGACCCGCTCGCCAAACGGGAGAGATGCGACATCAACAGCGACCACGAATACTGGGATCTCTCTCTCGCCTGCGCGCTGAGCGGGCGGTTCGAGGCGCCCGGCAATCCCCTCGCCGAACGCGAGACCGAGCCGGGAGCGCGCTTCGAGGATGCCACCGACGAAACGGGCCTGGGTGAACTCAACGCCGCCCGCGTGGCGGCGGCGGACTACAACGAGGATGGATTCGTCGATCTATGCTTCGGGGGCCGCCTCTTTCGCAACGTCAAGGGCAAGCGCTTCGTCGAGGTGACCAAGGAGGCGGGCGTGACGCGGACCGGGTCGGGCGCGCTTTTTGCCGACTTCGACAACGACGGCCGGCTCGACATCCTGGTCGCCGCACACCCCCACTGTTCGCTCTTTCAGAACCTGGGGAAGCGGAAGAAATTCCTCTTCAAGGACGTGACCAAGGACGCGGGCCTCGACAAGCTCGTCGTGGGCGCCACACCGGACGGCGCGGCTGTCATGGATATCGACAACGACGGGTGGCTCGACTTCTACCTGGCTCCCTACGAGAATCCCTACCCCGTGGGCCATCCCGATCTCCTGGCCCGCAACAACAGGGACGGAACCTTCTCCGATGTCTCCGAGTCATCGGGAATCCGCACCAGCGGTGCGCTCGTGGGCCGCGGCGTGACCTGCTCCGACTATGACGAGGACGGGGACCGCGACATCTACGTCTCGAACTATCGCCTCCTGCCCAACCAGCTCTGGCGGAACGACGGGAAGGGCCTCTTTACCGACATCGCGCGCGACAGGGAGTTGCACGGCCTCGAGCAGAAAGGATCCTTCGGGCACACGATCGGATCCTGCTGGGGCGACGTGGACAATGACGGCGACCTCGACCTCTTCTGCGCCAACCTCGCTCATCCGCGGTATGTCACCCAAGGTTTTTCGAACCTCTCCATGCTCTACGTCAACTCGGGCGGAGCGGGGGGCTACACCTTCGTGGACGAACGTCGCGAGCGCGGTATCCGGTTCCAGGAGACCCACTCCGATCCGGCCCTGGCCGACTATGACAACGACGGCGACCTCGATCTCTTCATCACCGCCATCTACGTGGGCGCGCCGTCGAGCTTCTATCAGAACGACGGGGAGGGATTCTTCGAGCCGGTCACCTTTTGTTCGCGGTCGGTGGTTTTCAACGGATGGGGCCAGGCGTGGGTCGACATCGACAATGACGGCGACCTCGACCATGTCGTCGGATCGAGCTCGGGAGTCGTCGTCCACCGGAACAAGGGGAACGGCAACAGCTGGCTCGGGGTACGGCTCGCCGGAAAGAAGCAGAACCGCTTCGGCGTGGGAGCCCGCGTGACGGTCACCACCCCGGACGACCTCAGCCAGATCCGCGAGATGCGCGTGGGCCAGGGCACGACGAGCCAGGCCGGTTACACGCTCCATTTCGGCCTCGGCCCCGGAGCAAGGGAGGCGCATGTGGAAATCCTCTGGCCCACGGGCAACACCAGCAAGCGGACCACCAAGGTCAACCGCACCATCGAAATGCGGAACTCCCGCTCCTATTAGAAGAGAGTGTTCCCGGAGTAATTGTTTCATGGCAGCAAAATTCCTCCATATGACGCGTGCGTCATATGGAGGAATTTTGCTGCCATGAAACAATTACTCCGGGAACACTCTCTTCAAAAAGATGAGCTCGTCGGCCATCATCTCGATCTGCTTGCCCACGGGCATGCCGCCCGAGTGTCCCGCCTTGGTGTCGTAGAGGAGCAGGATCGGGCTCTCCGGCCCCGATCCGGTCCGTGCCTGGAGAAGGGCCGCCATCTTGCGGGCATGGAGCGGCGCCACGCGCGTGTCCGAATCGCCGGTCACGAAAAGCACGGCCGGGTAGTCGATCCCCTCCTTCACGTTGTGATAGGGCGAGTAGGCGCGGATGAATTCGAACTGCTCGGGATCGTCGGACGACCCGTACTCGGGCACCCAGAAGCGGGCCACGAGGAACATGTGGTAGCGCACCATGTCGAGAAGCGGGTAGGTACAGATCACGGCCCTGTACAGGTCGGGCCTCTGTGTCAGCACGGCGCCCACGAGCAGGCCGCCATTGCTGCCGCCCATGACCGCGAGCCGCGACCGGCTCGTGTATCCACTTTCGATCAGCCATTCCGAGGCCGCGATGAAGTCGTCGAAGGTGTTCTGCTTGTTCGCCAGCATGCCGCCGCGATGCCACTCCTCGCCGAGCTCGCCCCCGCCGCGCAGGTTGGCGACGGCGTAGACGCCGCCGCTCTCGACCCAGGCGACCGCAAAGCTGCTGAACCGTGGTGTGAGGCTCACCGTGAATCCGCCATACCCGCCAAGCAGCGTCGGATGGGAACCGTCGAGATCGATCCCCTTCGGATGAACGACGAACATGGGCACCCGCGTTCCGTCCTTCGACGCGAACCAGACCTGGCGCGCCTCGATCGCGTCGCTCTTCACGGGAGTGTCCGACCGCGCCCAGACGGACATCGTTCCATCCGCCGCATCGTAGCGGTAGATCGTCCGCGGAATGTGAAAGGACTGAAAGGTGAAGTAAGCCTCGTCGCTCGACCATCGCCCCGACACGGCGCCCACCGAACCGAGAGAAGGAAAAGCGATATCGCGCACGTGGGTTCCGTCCGTTTCGAATACCCCGACGCGCGACACCACGCTCTCCAGGTAGCGCACGAAGAGCCGCCCCCCCACCAACGATACCCCGCGGATCACGCCGTCGCTCTCGGCAACGATCTCGCGCCACGCGGAACGGGCGGGATTGGCCGCATCCACGGCCAGGATGCGGCCGTTGGGCGCCTTCCAGTTGGTGCGCAGAAAGAGGGTGCCCCCCTCCACGGCCGGACTGAACCGGGCGTCCAGATCGACGACGACCGGCACGATCGGTCCCCCTTCGGCCAGGTCCTGCATGTAGACGTCGGTGCGCGAGCCCGATGATCCATAGCTCACCACGATGACCAGGTAGCGTCCGTCCTCGGAGAGCTGAATGCGGATCAGTTTCTCCGGCCCGAGACCGAAACCGAAGATCTCCTCGCCCAGTTCGCTCCCCGTTCCCATCGTGTGGAAGAGGACGCGCGGTCCCTCCCCGGTGTAGCGCACGTAGTAGACACCGCTCAGGTCGGGCAGGAACTCCACCCCCCTGTACCGGGCCTTCGGCAGAAAATCGTCGAGACGTTCGCGCTTCTCCACGTCGAAGAAGCGGATCGCCACCTCGTCCTCCCCCCCCTCGCGCTCGGCATAGGCCGCCACCTCGCCGTTGGCCGAGATCCCCGCGTAGCTCACGCTCACCATGCCGTCGTCGCTCATCGGATGGGGATCGACCAGAACCTCGTCGGCTCCGTCCACACCCCGGCGCATGTAGAGAACGTGCAGATCCCGGCCCGCGAGCCGTTTGGAGAAGAAGTACCGGCCGCCTCGCGCGCGCGGCATGCCGTTGTCGTCGACCTTCAGCAGTTCGGCGAGCCGCTCTTCGACGGCGGAGCGCCCGGGAACGGAGTCGAGTACGGAGCGGGTGTAGACGTTCTGCGCCTCGATCCATGCGCGCGTCTCGGGGCTCTCCTGGTCCTCGAGCCACCGATAGGGATCGGTGATCTCCACACTGTGGAGCGTGTCGGTCACCGCCTCGACGCGGCTGACGGGCGGCTCGGGTTGGATGGCCGGGCCGGAGCAGGACAGGCAAGCGAAGGCGAGAAAGCTGATCACGATGATCGACGAAGGGCCCCATCTGCTGATCATTGTCAATTTCTCCTCTGCGGCGGGTAAACTGATTTGGAGAGGGCCGGCCGGTGCCGGGCCCTCCTGGCGGAGGGTGCGGGGTCAATAATCACATTGTCGGAGGTCTCTGTCAATTCCACGGCCGGGAGAAAAGCGCCATGCGCCATTTTCCCACCAGAAAAGGTGCATCCACCCTTTTCTCGAATAGCCGTTCCTGTATATTTGTAGTTTTCCGAAAACTCTCCGATTACCTCGAAAAGGCTCACGAACCAATGACAGAAAACAAAGACGATCAAGGCCAGGAGAAAAAAAGTCCTCTACAGGAGATCACGCAGCCATTCATCGATCTCATCCACGCTCCCAGGGCGCTGATGGGTATCAATGTCTCGTATTTCCTGGAGGGGCTGGTCTACTTCGGCGTTCTCACCGTGCTGGGTATCTATATGTCCGAGAACATCGGCCTCAGCGACCAGTGGGCAGGGCTGATGTTGAGTTTCTTCACGGCCGGCATCACCCTGGCCATGCTCTTTCTCGGTGGCGTGGGTGACAAGATCGGCATTCGAAAAGCACTTCTTCTCGCACTCGGACTGATGGTCCTCGGCCGGCTGTTCCTGTCCCTTTCGAGTATGGAACAGGTTTTCGCGACAGGTGAAGGACTGGGTTCCTCCTCCTTCTGGATGCTCTGCGTGGGGCTCTTGATCGTGGTCGTCGGCTACGGCATCTACCAGCCGACCTCCTACGCCGGCATCAAGAAATTCACCGACGAAAAGACCGCCACCATGGGGTACGCGGTGATCTACGCCCTGATGAATCTCGGCGCCTTCGCTTCCGGAATCCTTTCGCCGCCGATCCGGCAGAGCCTCGGAATCGGCGCTGTTTACTGGGTCTACACCTTTCTCACCTTCCTTGCCGTCCTTTCCATTTTCGTGATCTTGACAAAAAAGACAGAGGAAGAAACAGCCCGCACACTGCGCGAGGCCGCGGCAAAAAAGAAGGACGACGCCGACCCGGCGCCCGAAAAGAAACCGGCGCCGAGCGCCGAACAACCCAAACCGGCCTGGACGACCAAACGGGCCTTTCTCCTGACGGCATCGGCTGTTCTGGCCATTCTGTGTGCCGTGGGATTCGTCTACAGCTACAACACGCGCGACCGTCTCTCGGTGGACGAAAATTTCAGCCAGCTCATCGAACAGAACCAGATCGCGGTCAAGACGCTCTCGAAGATCGAACCGAAGGAGGGGCAGGATGCGCCTTCCGAATTCTCGAATCTCGACGGAATTCTCGGCGAGTTGGCGGACCACGTTCTTCAAGCACAATCTTCGGTCGAAATCCCGGAGGAGGAATTCGGAGGCACACTCGATCGGACCGCCCAGGTCTGCCTGCAACGATTCATAGACGGCCAGCAACGCTTCGTGAACGAAGTCCGAACGGCAACGGCCGGAATCGTCAAGCTCACCTCCGACAAGTCGATTCTCGAGCCCCTGGGCGGAAAGCTGCGCGCCCACGCCATCTTCGGCATGACGCTCGCCTACTCGATGGTGGCCGACGTCGACGATGACGTCGTCGAGAAGCTGAGAAAACGGTTCAAGCAGCCGGGTGAAGATATCATTCCCATGCCGGCCGAGTTGAAGGCCAGAGCCGTGGCCGTGGCCCAGAAGGACCTTGGGCAGAAACTCGACGCGTACCGGGAAAACTCCGTTGGCCTCGCGAGCGCTATTACGGACGCCTTGCCCGACGGTGCTCTCGCCCCCATCGCCCTGATGGTCGCCGAAAACGGCAGGTTCGCCAAGGAGTTGACAGACCTGCTGAAAGACGGGAGCAGCGTTTCGGCATCGAAGATCATCACGACCAAGCTTCTGGCCGACGCGGAATATGCTCTCGATACCGGTTCCGCCCTCGCACCGGTCGATGCCGAAGAAGGCTTCATGGAAACGATCAGCAATTCCATCAAGTCCGCCATCGAGTGGATCAAGGGGCTCTTCGTCGAGGCGAAAGAAGAGGCCAAATCGTACGACTCGAACCTGACCTATCTCTCGTCTACGCTGAAAGCCTCCCAGGAAACGACCAAGAAGATCCAGAACAGTCTCGGCCTCATCTATCAGGTTCCTCTGGGGAGCCGGATCCTGGAGTTCGCGGCGAACTTCGGAGCCTGGATCGTGGGGACAATCCTCTTTGTGATCGCGGTGATCATGGTCTTCTTGAGGGTCCGGCCCGACCACCCTTTCAACAACGGTCCCTTCGTGTTCTTCATCTTCATCCTCATTCCCGTGCAGACACTGTTCGCCCACAACTGGTTGACGCTGCCCTACTACATCAGCCGGTCCTTCGGGGGGACCTGGGTGGGAGATTGGTTCGAGTTCTTCACCAACATCAACCCGTTGTTGATCTTCATCCTCGCCCCTCTCGTGGCGGCTCTCACGGCCAAGGCCAACGTCTTCAGAATGATGATCGTGGGATCGCTGGTCATGGCGGCGCCGACCTTCCTGCTGGCGCTGCCGCCCAATCCGATCCTGCTCCTGTCATATATTCTGATCATGTCGATCGGCGAAGCGATCTGGCAACCCCGTTTCCTCCAGTACGTGGCCGAGCTGGCCCCCGAGGGCAAGACCGGCATCTACATGGGCATCGCCCAGTTCCCGTGGTTCCTGACAAAGATGGTGACCGGCTTCTACTCCGGCTGGTTCCTGAGCAACTTCATTCCGCAAATGGGTCCCCAGAATCCTCAAACCCTCTGGTTCATTTACGGAATCATCGCGATGATCTCACCGGTGGCCCTCCTGATGACGGCCAAGTGGATTCAGTCGGGAATCATCACGAACAGGAAGTAATCGCCTCGTTATTTGAACAGAAGGTCGATCGAGCACGGCGACCGCATGTCGCCATGGATGAACCATGAAAACCGCCATGGAGAAGCCATGAAAAAGAATTTCCTCGAAACGATCGGCGAAGAGGTTCTGCTCTGCGACGGCGCAATGGGCACCCGCCTCTACGAGGGCGGCGTTTTTCTCAACCGCTGCTTCGATGAGGTCAACCTCGCCGATCCGGACGCGGTCCGCAAGGTCCACCTCGAGTACCTGCGCGCCGGTTCGCGCGTGATCGAAACGAACACCTACGGCGCCAACCAGTTCAAACTCGCCAAGCACCACCTGGAAGACAAGGTCGTCGAGATCAACCGCCGCGGCGCCGAGATCGCCGTGCGCACCGCGAACGACGCCACGGAAGGCGAAGCGTTCGTGGCCGGCGCCATCGGCCCGCTCGGCGTGCGGATCGAGCCCTGGGGAAAGATCTCGCTCGAGGAGGCGCGCCGCGCCTTCGAGACCCAGGCCGCCGCACTCGCCGAGGGGGGGGTCGACCTCTTCATTCTCGAAACGTTCGGCGACCTGAGCGAGATCGGCGAGGCGATCAAGGCTGTCCAGACGGTGAGCGACAAGCCGATCGTGGCCCAGATGACGATCAGCGCCGAGGGGCACTCGCTCTTCGGCACCGAGGCCGAGATCTTCACGACGCGCATCGAGAAATGGGGCGCCCAGATGGTGGGCATCAACTGCTCAGCCGGTCCCCACGACATGATGCCCACCCTCGAGGTCATGGCCGAGCACACCACACTGCCCCTCTCGATACAGCCGAACGCGGGCGAGGCGCACAGCCTCGAGGGGCGCGTCTTCTACCTCTCGTCGCCCGACTATTTCGCCAAGTACGCCCACCGGTTCATCCGCGCGGGCGCGCGCCTCATCGGCGGGTGCTGCGGCACCACGCCCGAGCACATCAAGGCGATGGCGTCTGTGGTGCGCATGAAGCAGCACACGCGCGAGGAGCGCACAAAGCGGGTCGTCGCCAAGCCGGACTCGGCCGAGATCGAGACGATCCCGCTCGAGGCGAAATCGGCGCTCGGCGCCAAGATCGCCGCGGGCGAGCCGATCTTCACGCTCGAGCTCACCCCGCCGCGCGGTTGGGATATGACCAAAGTGCTCGACAAGGCGCGCAAGGCGAAGAAGGCCGGATTCGACGCGGTCAACATCCCCGACGGTCCGCGCGCTTCGGCGCGCGTCGGTGTACTGGCCACGACGCTCAAGATCCTGCAGGACGTGGGTATCGAGCCGATCATCCACTACGTCTGCCGCGACCGGAACCTGCTCGGCATGCAGTCCGATCTTCTCGGCGCCTATGCGCTCGGTCTCGCCAACTTTCTCCTTCTCACCGGCGATCCGCCCGTCATGGGCGACTACCCCAAGTCGACGCCCGTCTTCGACGTCGATTCGATCGGCCTCTGCAACCTCGCCGCGTCGCTCAACCGGGGCACCGACCTGGGCAGCCGCTCGATCGGCAAGCCGACCGGTTTTCTGATCAGCGTGGGCGTCAATCCCACTGCGGTCAACGTCGAGCTCGAAATCGAGCGCTACTACTGGAAGGTCGACGCCGGCGCCGAGTTCGCCATTTCCCAGCCCGTCTTCGATCCCGCGGCGCTCCTCTCCTTCATCGACAAGTCGAAGACCTACCTCGAGGAACGCGGCGTCGAGCCGATCCCGATCGTGGCCGGTCTCTGGCCCCTCCAGTCGCTCAAGAACGCCGAGTTCCTCCAGCACGAGGTGCCGGGTGTTTCGATCCCGGAGGAAACGATGGCGCGGATGCGCGCGGCAGGAAGCGTCGACGAGGAAAAGAAGGTGGGCCTCGACGTGGCCAGGGAGCAGATCACCGAGATCTACCCTCACGTGAAGGGATTCGGCCTCTCCGCGCCCTTCGGCAGGATCAAGCCGGCCATCGAACTGATGAGCGACGCGCGCCGGCTCTTCGCAGATTCGGCGCGATGAGAGATGCGGTGAG
>CAZUHB010000036.1:66502-68814 GCA_964620445.1 uncultured Phycisphaerales bacterium | reverse complement strand
GCAACCACCTCGTCGATCAGAAGATCGTCATCGCCCATGTCTACGGGCACTGCGATTTCTTCAAGAACAATGCCTGGTTCTCGAAGACCGACCGGAAGATGATGGACAACATGGCCAATCACGGAACGCGCATCCGCAAGTTCTGCGAGCAGGTCGGCCAGGAGACGGTGGAGGACTTCATCGATTGCTGTCTCACCCTCGACAATCTGATCGATCCCCACGCGCCATTTATCCAGCGCGCCACGGCAGAGGATCGATTTTCTCCAAAGGACGGAGTGACCAAGCTCAAGGCCAAGCGCTACATGGAACGGTACATCAATCCGGCCGACAAGATCAAGGAGGAGAGGCAGCGCCAGATGCAAGCGGCGGCGCGAAAGTCGAAATTCCCCTCCGAGAGCCAGAGGGATGTGCTCCTCTTCCTGCTCAACTATGCACCTCTTCAGCGCTGGCAGCAGGAGGTCCTGTCGATCATTCGCGAGGAGGCGTACTATTTTGCGCCCCAGGCGCAGACGAAGATCATGAACGAGGGCTGGGCGAGCTACTGGCACTCGACTATCATGACGGAAAAGATTCTGCGCGACTCCGAGGTGGTCGATTATGCCGACCACCACTCGGGCACGCTCGGCACGCGCCCGGGCCAGCTCAATCCCTACAAGATCGGAATCGAGCTCTTCAGGGATATCGAGGACCGGTGGAACAAGGGCCGTTTCGGCAAGGAGTGGGAAGACTGCGACAACTTGTACGAGAAACAGACCTGGGACAAGCATCTCGGTCTCGGGACGGAGAAGATCTTCGAGGTGAGGAGTGTTTACAACGATGTGACCTTCATCGACACCTTCATGACGCCGGAGTTCATGGAGGCCCAGAAGCTCTTCGTCTACAAGTACAATCCGCGCACCGGACAAAACGAAATCGCCAGCAGGGACACGGAGCAGGTCAAGCAGAGTATCCTCTTCGGACTGACCAATTTCGGGCAGCCCTATATTTACGTCTATGACGGAAATTTTCGGAACCGTGGAGAACTGCTCCTCGAGCACAGGTGGACCGGTCTCGAGTTGCAGATGAACCATGCCGGCGACACGCTTAGGAGCCTGGCCACGATCTGGCAGCGCCCCGTTCACATCGCTTCCTACCTCGGCGGCAAGAGAGTCATCCTTTCCTTCGATGGAAAGGAATTAAAGACAACCGAGATCGATGCCGAAAAGAAGGAGGAGAAGGAAGAAGCGGCCGAGCAAAAGAGCTAGGCCGATCGAGAGGCCGAGGGGAGCCGGCTGGCGGAAGGGGAAAGAGGGAATGTTTCCACTGCGCGATTCTAACAGCTACAGTACCTTTCCGCTCACGACCTACAGCCTGATCGCCATCAACGTGATCGCCTTTCTGACCTTCAAATTCCGCCTGTCGGGTGATCTCGAGTTGCTACAGGGATTGACCCTCGTACCGGGCAAGATGGAATGGTGCGTGGCCAATATCGAGCTGATCACCCAGAGTCCCGGAGTTTTCATCCACTCCTTGATTCAACCCTTCTTTGCGTCGATCTTCCTCCACGCTGATTGGCCCCACCTGCTCGGCAACATGTGGTTTCTGTTCGTTTTCGGCAGGGCGGTCGAAGGCCGGCTCGGATCGTTCGGATTTCTCGGTTTCTACCTCGCCTTCGGAGTGGCCGCGGGGCTCTTTCATGTGATCATCACTCTCGAGATGGACAACCAGGCGATCAACCTGCTCGGAGGAGTGGTCCAGATGGACGGGATGGGAAAAATGATTCCCGTTGTGGGGGCATCGGGCGCCATCGCCGGTGTCCTGGGCGCTTACTTCTTCCTCCATCCACTCGCTCGGATTCTGGTCTTCTTTCCTCCCTTCTTTCTCTTCCACATTCCGGCACTCTTTTTCATCGGCTTCTGGTTCGCTTACCAGATGTTCAGTGCCAATGCGGCGACACAGGACTCGCTGGTCTACTGCGGTGTCGCGTGGTGGGCCCATATCGGTGGTTTTCTGGCGGGGCTGGCCCTGATCTCGATCTACCATCTCTTCAAATCGGACCAGCCTCCCGAACCGAGTAGTGCCTGAAGGTCCTCCTCTTCGACGTCCGGTCTGCCGGCCGACAATACCGGTAATAGGAAAAGGACCGTCGCGAGACGGTCCTTTTTCAGATTGAACTTTCAGAGTTCCTGAGAGCGACTACTTCTTTTTCTTCTTTGTCTTCTTCTTCGTTGCTTTCTTCTTGGTCGCTTTCTTCTTCGTCGCATTCTTCTTGGAGGACTTCTTCTAAGAGGACTTCATCTAAGAATACTTAAAATAATAAGAAATAATCTAGG
>CAZUHB010000036.1:63099-66492 GCA_964620445.1 uncultured Phycisphaerales bacterium | reverse complement strand
CGGGTTGCTTCTTCTTCGTTGCCTTCTTCTTCGTGGCCTTCTTCTTCGCGGCCTTCTTCTTCGTCGCCTTCTTCTTTGTCGCCTTCTTCTTCGTGGCCTTCTTCTTGGTCGCCTTCTTCTTCACTTTCTTCTTCGCTGCCATAATGAACACTCCTTACTAAAAAGAATATGGTGTAAAAGAGGAACAACTCCTCTCGACAGCGCCAGTTTGTGTACGAGCTTGTTGGTGGCTTATCGTCGTTTTCTGTTCTTCTGGATTGAACCGTTTCAGGTGTGTCGAAGTCCTTGGTTCTTGAACCCCGACGTAAGAGAGAAACGAGAAAGACTACCAACCAACTTTATAATCGGTGATCCTACATAAAAAATTAGAGAAAATCTCTAAATTTTCATTCTCCAAATGGTTCTAACGACCTTCTTTGAAGATAGGTCGTTGCCGTCTTCCTAAGTAAAATCTACTCGCTTTAATGCGAAGAGAAAAATCAGTCTTCGTGAAGCCCCGAGTTTAAAGGCTTCCCAGAGGTCGTTGTGAAACGGGATCAGACAAACACTCTTGAAGAGTCGGTGCTCTTCCTGTTGCCGGCGTGTTACTATCGTTCGAAAAAAAAATGAAACAACTCGACGCCGAGAGAAGGTTGACTTCAAAAAAGTGTCGCCTTCTTTCTCAAACGATTCTCTTTCGGCTTCACCATTTTTTACAACGTGAAGAAGAAGAACCCGGCGTCGCCTTCTTTCTGAGAGAGACGTTTTCTCTCTGAAGAGAGAGACGCACTCAACGTGAATGAAAGGTTGTGGTCATGTTCGAGATGAAAGAGGAGCAACGATGGATGCGCCTCGCGATCAAGGAAGCCGAAGCCGCCGAGGAGAATGACGAGGTACCGGTCGGTGCGGTTTTTGTTTTGGACGGGAAGTTGATTGCCCGCGCGCGCAACCAGTGCGAACTCTTGAACGATCCGACTGCACACGCAGAGATGATCGCTCTCACTCAAGCATGCGCTGCCATCGGTTCGCAACGGTTGATCGGAGTCGACGTCTTCGTTACGAAGGAACCCTGCGTCATGTGCGCGGGTGCTCTCGTTCACGCCAGAGTGGGACGGGTCGTCATCGGAACGAAGGATGATAAGGCCGGAGCCTGCGGAACGGTTCTGCAGGTGATCGCGAACGAAAAACTGAATCATCGCGTGCCTGTCACTTTCGGTCTTCTCGAGGAGGAGTGTCGCGATCTGCTTCAGAGGTTTTTCAAGAAGCGGAGATAGCGGGGCCGCTTTCGGCGGGAGGGAGCCGCAGATCTGCTTTGAATGCGTCAACATGTTTTCGGACAAGGATTTGGGTCTATCTTTCTCATTGTGGCAGCGAATAAAAAAGAGAAAATGGTTGAGCCAAAAGCGGGATTGTTTAATAGTGAGCCGTTTCGAGTACCAAGAACTGATCGCGAGTCTCGATAAGGCATCGCGATCGACCGGTTCTCACGATTCGGCGAACCCTTGGGATTCGGCGAACTGAAAAGTTCGATTGAAAAAGCGAAATGCGCGGAGAGGTGCCGGAGTGGTCGATCGGGGCGGTCTCGAAAACCGTTGACTCAGCGATGGGTCCGGGGGTTCGAATCCCTCCCTCTCCGCCAATCATAAACCTGGAGAGGTGTCTGAGTGGCCGAAAGAGCACGCTTGGAAAGCGTGTAGGTGGGTATTCCCCGCCTCGCGGGTTCGAATCCCGCCCTCTCCGCCACAAACAACGGCTCTTGCGCAATCGCACCGGAGCCGTCGATGATAGAAGCGATCAGCGTATCGCTCATCTCTTTTCTTTGACAGGAAATAAAAAGCCGTGCAGCCGGGACGTTAGGGGTGTCCTGTACCCGAAATCCCCTTCATGCGGGGGTGATGCCATTCTAAGGGTTGGCCCGGATCGTTTCGAACCTGGATCGGCAGTGTTGAAGAATGAGGCCTTTAACGGTGGGGCGGTGTGAACCTGGTCAGGCCCTGACGGGAGCAGCCATAAGCATTGAGCCTCAGGTGTGAGAGTGTCCTCGGCCCGAGCTGTCGCCCTTGTCTCGGTCGTTTCGGACTTCACGAAGAATGGCGCACGGCTCTTTTTATTTCACGACTCTCTTTTCGGATCGATCATGTCATATCTCGTTCTCGCTCGAAAATACCGGCCCGAAACTTTCAGCGATGTGGTGGGTCAGGATTCGGTCACCAGGACGATCCGAAATTCGATCGAGCAGGTCCGCATCGCTCACGCCTTTCTTTTCTCCGGTCCGCGCGGCGTGGGTAAGACCTCGATGGCGCGCATCCTGGCAAAGGCTCTCAACTGCAAGTCCGGTCCCACCGCCGATCCCTGTCTCGACTGCGAGCAATGCACGACGATTGCGGCCGGGAGCGCCATCGACGTGATCGAGATCGATGCCGCCTCCAACAGGAGGATCGACGATGTCCGGACGTTGAGGGAAAACGTGCGTTATTCGCCGGCCGCGGGACGATTCAAGATCTACATCATCGACGAGGTCCACATGCTGACTCCCGAGAGTTTCAACGCCCTTCTCAAGACTCTCGAAGAGCCGCCGGAGCATGTCAAGTTCATCCTCGCCACCACGGAACCGCAGAAACTTCCAGAGACGATCCGCTCCCGTTGTCAGTGTTACGAGTTCCGCAGGATCTCGGTCGATGACATCGCGGCCCGTCTCGAGTCGATCCTGAAAAACGAAAGCCTCTCCTTCGAGCCGGGCGCGCTGCACAGGATCGCCACCTATTCGCGGGGCGGCATGCGCGATGCTCAATCCCTGCTCGATCAAATCATCGCCTTCGGAAGCGGCGAGGTCACGATCGATGGCGTGAGCGAGATGACCGGGTGCCTGTCGCCCGAAGCGCTCACCGAGCTCGTTGACGCCGTTCTCGACGAGAAGATCTCCACTCTCCTTGATCTGGTCGACACCTTCTTCACGGCCGGGAGCCGGGCCGAAGACCTGTTCAAGGAACTGATCTCCCATTTCCGGCTTCTCATGGTCTTGTCGTCGGGCGCGGAAACGGTCGATGTCAGTACAGCCGGTGTTGACGAGCAGTCATTGAAAACACAGGCGGCCAAGACCGATCTCGACAAGATTCTGGTGCTGCTTCAGATCGCGCTCCATTCGCTCAGGCAGTGCCGATATTTCGATGACGAGCGGATCCTGGTCGAGGTCGCTCTGGTCAAGATGGCACGCGTTTCGGCGACCATGGCGATTTCCGAGGCGCTCGCCATTCTACGCGATGCGCCGGTTACGTCCGTCGAGAAGGAGTCGGCCCGCCACCCCGCGCGCGCCGGGAGCGAAACGCCTGGCCGCGCAGACCGCAACGAGCCTTCCCGGAACCGGCGCAGCAGGCCGTCGCCTCCGAAAAGCCAGGCGTCTTCGAAAAACCAGGC
>CAZUHB010000036.1:0-62999 GCA_964620445.1 uncultured Phycisphaerales bacterium | reverse complement strand
GGCATCGTCGGAGCCGCTCACGATCCCGCCCGAACGGGGGAGGGATCTGGAGGAGCTCTACGGGCGGATCCTCGAGGCAGTGGAAAAAGAAGCGAAGTCCGCCGCGGCGGGGTTGAAGAACTTCAAGCCCCTGCGTGTCTCTGAAGATGTGTTCTTCTTGAACGATACGCGCGAGAGGGGCGGGACAATTCTGAGCCCCGAGGATTCCGATGTGGCCGCCTTGCTGAGGAGGGTGTCGCGCGATCTCACCGGCCGGCCCCTCGAGTTCAAGATCGAACGGACGAGCCGCGCCCGGAAAGCGAACTCGAAGCCTTCAGAAGTGGAGAAGACGAGGGAGATGTTCGACGGGGATTATGTTTAAGAATAGCTTTGCCAGAAACCAATATTTCAAGGAGACACCATGACCGGTATGGGAGATTTTTCCAATCTTCTGAAGCAAGCGCAGAAGATGCAAAAAGAGATGGGCCGTATTCAGACCGAGCTCCGCGAGAGGGTCGTCGAAGGCACCGCCGGAGGTGGCATGGTCAAGGTTCACGTGAACGGCGCCCAGGAAGTCCTGTCAATAAAGATCGATCCCCAGGTCGTCGACCCCGACGACGTGGACATGCTCGAGGATCTCGTGACCGCTGCCGTGAAGCAGGGTTTGAAGAGCGCAAAAGAACTGTCGGAGAGCGAGATGGCCAAGCTCACCGGCGGCATCAACCTGCCCGGTCTCTTCTGATCGCACCTGCCGGCTCATAAATCATTTCAGAGAGTTACCAATAAGACTGCTCATCGGATATAATCTTCTGCGCCCCGATTTTTTCGCCGGGGCGCTCGCGTCGGGAGACCTTTCCGGTACGGATGGGCAGTGCCGGAGCCCCAGGGATCCCGATCCGGTGAAAACGAACAGGAGATAGGATTTGGCTTATCCCGAGGTATTGAACAGGCTCATCGAGGAATTGAGAAGACTCCCGGGGATCGGTTCCCGCACGGCCGAACGGCTGGCCCTGGCTATCTCGCGCTACACCGTCGAAGACGCGCTCGGACTGGCCGATTCGATCAAGAATGTCGCTCGCGGTCTTCGTTGCTGCTCATCGTGTTTCAATACTTCGGAGTATGATCCCTGTTCGATCTGCAGCGACAGTACGCGCGAACGGGACAAGATACTGGTCGTCGAGGGGCCGTCCGACCTGAATGCGTTCGAAAATGCCGGATGGCGCGGCGTCTATCACGTCCTCCAGGGAAGGCTCGACCCTGTGGAAGGTGTTTTACCCGAGCATCTGACCGTGGAGGCATTGAAGAAGAGGGCCGAATCCGAGGAGATCGGCGAGGTGGTGATCGCCACGAGTCCCGACTACGAGGGAGATGGCACAGCACTGGTCCTCGTGAAGGAATTGAAGGAGACGAACACTTCGATCTCCCGCATTGCGCGGGGCGTCCCCGCGGGGCGGAGCATCGAATATGCCAACAGCGCGATCTTGAACGATGCGCTCGAGGGCAGAACGCGCGTTTCCTAGCGTCTGATCAGAATAATGAAACTGGAACTGCAACAAAACCTGAGACCCGAGCTTCGGCTGAAGATGTCCCCTCTGCTGATCCAGAGGATCGAGATCCTCCAGCTCTCCTCCCTCGACCTGAAGGAGATGATCCAGCAGGAACTGATGGAGAACGAGGTCCTCGAGATAGAAGAGCCGGTGGAGGACAAGAGCCTCCTCAAGGAGAAGGAAAAGGAGCTCCCCGGCGACGAAAACAAGGTGGACGAGGACCTGGAAAGGTACTCGTCCCTGGCCGCGGCAGAGGAAGAAGCGAGGGAGTGGAAGAGCCCCAGGCGCTTTGACGGCGAAGTCGATCCCAAGCTGGAGGCGATGAAGAACACCGCCTCGAAGTCGATCACCCTTCAGGAGCACCTCAAGAACCAGCTCGACCTGACCGAGGCCTCCCCCGAGATGCTCAAGCTTGCCGAGGACATCATCTTCAACATCAACGAGAGAGGCTATCTCCTCTACCCTCTGGAGGAGATTCTCATTTCCATGGAAGCCGACGTTCCCCTCTCGCAGATGGAAGAGGCCCTCGAGCTCGTCCAGTCCCTCGATCCTCGAGGAGTGGGAGCCCGCAATCTGGAAGAATGCCTCCTCATGCAGCTCGACGAATCGATGCCCAACTTCCACCTCATGAGAAAGCTGATTCTCAACCATGTGGAGGACGTGTCGAAGAACCGGCTTCCCAAGGTGGCGCGCGAACTGGGGGTGCCCCTCCCCACGGTCCAGAAAACGATCCACGACATTGCCCAGCTCGATCCGATACCGGGGCGGAGTTTTCGCAGGGACGATGTTCCCTATGTCAACCCGGATGTGGTCGTGGAACTGATCGAGGGAAACTACGAGATCCGCCTGGAGGACAGTTACTATCCACGGCTTTCCGTGAATCCCGCCTACCTCAGAATGGCGCGGGACAAGAATCTCGACGCCAAGCTGCGCAAACACATGCAGAGCAAAATCGAATCGGCCAAGTGGCTCGTCGAGTCGATCGTGCAGAGGAAGAGCACGCTCTTGAGGGTCGTCACGGAGATCGTCGAACATCAGAAGGAATTCCTCGACCACGGCTCCAAGATGCTCAGACCCCTCAAGATGCAAGATATCGCCGACAGGGTAGGCATTCATGTATCGACCGTCAGCCGGGCGATCTCGGACAAATACATACAGACCCACCGGGGGATCTTCCCGTTGAAGTATTTCTTCACCGGCGCCACCAGGTCCGACGACGGTTCGATCGAATCGCGTACCAGCGTCAAGCAGAAGGTGCGAGAAATCATCGACGGCGAAAACAAGTCGCACCCCCTGTCGGATCAGGACATCGTCAAGAAACTCAAAGAGCAAGGCATCAACATTGCCCGACGCACCGTGACCAAGTACCGCAAAGCTCTCAAGGTTCCCTCGTCGAGGGAGAGGCGTGTTTACTGATATTGGCTGAGCAGTGATGGCTGAAGAATGCCGCTGGAAATTGACCTGTGCCTACGACGGCACGGAATTCAGCGGATGGGAGAGACAGTCCCAGGGGGAACGGACGGTTCAGGGAACACTCGAGAAGGCTCTCGTGAAACTCACCGGTGCACCGGTCCGCGTCAACGGGGCGAGCCGGACCGACGCCGGCGTGCACGCCCTCGGACAGGTGGCGGTCGTCGATGTGGCTTCCCGGTGGACGGGCGAGGAGCTGGTGAGAGCGCTCAACGCGCTGATTCCGAACGACTTGCGTGTTGTCGATGCCCACCGGAAAGCTCCGACCTTTCATCCCCGGCGCGCGGCGGTGCGAAAAACCTATTTTTATCAGATGATCGAAGGGCGTTTCGCCGATCCATTCCGGGATCGATACGCCTACCGGCTCGGAGCGCTCCCGCCGCCGGAACGGCTCCGTCAGGCAGCGGCTCTCTTGACGGGCCGGCGCGATTTCGCCGCCCTCATGGCGGCCGGCTCGCAGGTACGGACAACGGTGCGCGATCTGTCCTCGATCCGGGTTCGGAGCGGCCGCGACTGGAGACGTATTTTTTTTACGGCTGACGGGTTCTTGTACAAGATGATCAGAAACATGGTCTCGCTGATCGTGACCGTCGCTTCCGACGCTCTCTCCGCCGCGGAAGCCCTTCAGATCCTCGGTTCGGGAGACCGCAACCAGGCTCCGCCCACTTTTCCCCCACGGGGGCTTTTTCTCTGGAAAATCCGATACGAAGAGGAGAAATAGCTGATCTGTCCACTTTTCGTCCAAGGCCCGGCCGGGAAATTTCGAAAAAAAAGGGGACTTGCGAGCCTGGATGGTAAAGGTTTTAATCCTCAACGAAGGCTCCCGCCCTTCAGACGTGCCGGAGAATCGGACAGGCTGAACGGCGGAGCAATTAATTTTTCGAATCCGTGTGCTTCCGGGACGCCAGGAGATCTTGTCCCCAGCCCCGGAGCAGCTGGCGCGGAGCGCGAGATAGTAAGGTATAAAATTCCAGGAGGATGGCTTGAATATTTCAATCACTTGCCGGCACAACTATAAGACCGATGAGGTCAAGAACTACGCCCAGGAAAAAGTGAAGAAACTGGGCAAGTTTTTCAAGAATATCACCAAGATCGAGATCGTACTCGACATGGAGAAGGACCAGCACTCCGCTGATGCCCTCATTTCGGTATCGAGAGGTACGAGACTCGTCGGCAGCGTGCAGCACGGCGATCCCCTCGCGGCTATCGATCTCGTTATCGACAAGATGGAGAGGCAACTCGTACGTTTCAAGGAGAGGCTCAAGGACCATCGGGGCAATCGGCGAGGCTCCGAACCGAGCATCGAGAACACCGGTGCAGATGAATCAGACCTGGACGATACCGACAGTGATGAATGATCTCCTTCCCGTAATTCTGAAAGCAAAGAAGACACAGCCGACGGGAAACGCCCGTCGAGCTGGATCTGTAGTCGTTGTGTCATACTTTGAGAGGCTCACATGAATCATCTCGATCTCTTCAAGGAAAAGAACATCATCGCCGAGTTGAAAGAGACTGACAAGCGGGGTGTTCTCGAGGAAATGGTGGACTATGCCGTTTCGAGCAACCTTCTCGCCAAGACGAAGAAGAAGTCTGTGATTGAAGCGATCATGGCGCGTGAGCAGCTGGGGTCCACCGGTCTGGGCAACGGGATCGCGATTCCCCACGTCAAGATCAAGGGATTTCAGGGCGATCTGGCGCTCTTCGGACGGTCCGCGCAGGGTGTTGATTTCAAGTCGATTGACGGTGAGCATGTCAGCATCTTTTTCATGATCGTCTCCTCCTCGGAAGATGCTGAGAAGCACCTGAGTATTTTACAGTGGATTTCGGGACTGGCCAGGCATCGGGATTTCAAGAGTTTCATCCTCGGTGCCGCCGATGGCAAGGAAATCCTCGGAATCCTCAAAGAGATCGGTGGCTGAGTCCGGCTCTCGAGGGATACACCGTCTCCGCCAATCCCGCTGGAGTATCTTATATTGCATAGAGTCGTCGTTACAATTCCCAACAAGGCCGGGCTTCACGCCAGGCCGATCAGCCAGTTCGTCGAGATCGCCTCGCGATACCAGGCTCCTCTCGCCGTGTCGTGCAACGGGCGGGAGGTGGATGGGAAATCGATCCTCCAGCTGATGACCTTGGCGGCGGCCTGCGGGACCGAGCTCGAACTCGAGAGCGAGGGCGTGGACGCTGAAGAGATGCTTAAATCGCTAGAGAATCTCATCAGAGCCGGATTTCACGAGGACTGATTTCTTTCTGGTCGGCGTTCATGGCTACAAAGCATCAATACTGGTTTGAGTACTCGAAAGAGGGCAGGGCTTCATTCCATTCCCACCTCGATACCGTTCGGATTTTCAAGAGAGCTTTGAGACGGTCGGATCTCGACGTTCGCTTCACGGCGGGATTCAATCCACACATCCGATTTTCAACTCCCAACGCACTGCCCGTGGGGCTCGCCGTTCGGGAGGAAGCATTTTCGCTCTGCTTCACACGCGCTTACGATCCTGCCGAGATCGTGCGGAGACTCGAGGAGCAGCTGCCCGAGGGATTCGGTGTGAGGGCGATGGACGAAGAGTCCCGCTCTGAATCGGAAAAGGAGGGTGAGGAGCGGCTCGAGTTCGAGATCCTCTTCTCGGGGGATCTCGATTCGGCGCGCGGCGCGGCCGACCTCTGGTCGGCGCAGGAGAAGATCGTTTTCGATCGAAAAAGAACGGGGGGGGAAGAAATCGAGCTGAAACGTTGTCTGGACCGGATCGAGATCGAAGAGGGACGGATTCTCGTACAGATTCTTCCCTGGAATGGCAGATTCCCGAGATTGAGTGAGCTGGTCGGCAGATTTCGTGCGATGAGCAACTATGGCGATTCGCGGTTCAGGATTTACAGTGTAACTCGACTTTGATCGAAGGCCGTATCCTCGGATCGGCCCAGATGGAACGCGAGCTGGATCAAGAGGCTTGCCATGACGAAACGGATGATACTGATCAACGCGACCGAGGAAGAGGAGAGCCGGGTCGCTCTCCTCGCCGGGGACGCTCTCCAGGAGTTCTACATCGAACGGCCTTCGATGGGGACGATACTGGGGAACATCTACAAGGGGCGCGTTGCCAACATCGAGCCGAGCATCGGAGCCGCCTTTGTCGAGATCGGCGGCACGCGCAATGGATTTCTCCATGAATCCGATCTCAATCCGATTCTCTTCGAAAACGCCAAGGAGGGTCAGAAGAAGAAAAAGAAGAAATCGGCCCGCGCCTCGGACAAGAACCGATCGAACAAGGATCACCCCGATGCCGCCGACGACTCGAAAAAACAATCGAAGGGATCGAACCGGATCAATTCACTTCTCACGGTGGGACAGGAGCTGATCGTCCAGGTATCGAAGGACGGCATCGGCGACAAGGGCCCGACCTTGACGACCTATATCAGCCTTCCGGGGAGGTTCCTCGTTTTCATGCCCGGCGTTACCAAACAGGGGATCTCGCGAAAAATCGAAGACGAATCGGAACGGGATCGCCTCAAAGGGCTCGTTTCCGAGCTCGTCTCGGAGGATGGTATCGGGTTGATCGTGAGAACCGCCGGAGCAAACCAGCTCAAGAAGGAACTGCAGAAGGATTTCCGTTACCTGACCAATATCTGGAACGATATCCAGAACAAGAGCGTCAGCCTGGACTCGCCCTCTCCGCTCTACAAGGAGAACGACCTCGTCATCCGGGTGCTCCGGGATATCTTTTCCAATGAGGTGAGCGAGGTGCTCGTCGATTCGAAGAATGTCTACAGGCGCGCCTGCGATTTCATGAGAGCCGTCTTGCCGCGCCATGTGGAAAAGGTCCGGCTCTACAGGGGCGCCAAACCGCTCTTCGATCGCTACAAGCTGGAGAAGGAACTGGCCTCGGTGCTTCAACCGCGCATCCAACTCGAATCGGGGGGATCGCTTTTTATCGAACAGACCGAGGCGCTCGTGGCGATCGACGTGAATTCGGGCAAGTTCAAGGGGGGCGAACTCGAGGAGACCGCCTTTGCCATCAACGTGGAGGCATCCCACGAAATCGCCCGGCAGATCCGGCTTCGCGACCTCGGCGGTTTGATCATCGTCGACTTCATCGACATGTTGAAGGCCGAACACCGGAGAGCGGTGGAAAAGGAATTTCGGGACGCTCTCAAGAGCGACCGCGCACGGATCAAGGTGGCGCGCATTTCGCCCTTCGGCGTGATCGAGGTCACCCGCCAGAGGGTCAGGCCGAGTCTGGAAAGCTTCGTTTATGAAAAATGTCCCCACTGCAAGGGGACCGGATATGTGGCCACCTCGGAGACGACAAGTCTCAATATCGTTCGGAAAATCAGGCTCTGGGTGATGCAGCACCGGGGAGACACGATCAGGATCCGCGTCAATTCCCGGATGGCCGAATATATTCAGAACTCCAAGCGCCGGTTGATTTTGAGCCTCGAAGAGAAGTATAGAAAAAGAGTTATGATCATCGGGGATCCGGGCTTGCCTCTCGAGGGGATTTATCCGGACAAGGAAGAAAGGCGCGACAGCGGTCAGGGCAAGCTATTCGGCGAGGATACTCGCGTTTGAGCGGGGAGCGCTCCCGGGCTTCGATCCGGTCGGTGCCGGGGGAGTGAAATTTTCCTCTTTAGAGAAAAAAACTTGCATTGACTCCGCTTCCTTTTATGATTATTGCCTTTTGGCGACTCGCCTGAAAAGTAAGAGACATAATCGGAGCCGGTAATCCGGGGTTGAACAGAGGAGTCGTCATAACGGCTTCTGGCAATTGGAGTTGACGTCGTGGCAGCAATCATCAGCGACAAAGGTCGGCAGATCATGGTCCGGAAGGGCGATTCGATCCTGGTGGATCGGAAAAAGATGCAGTCCGGCGACGAAATAGTTTTCGATCAGGTACTGAGCGTCGAGGGCAAGGTAGGGACCCCTTACGTCGATGGGGCGTCGGTGACCGGCGTCGTTCGCGGCGAGGTGAAAGGCCCCAAGATCTACGTGCAGAAGTTCAAGCGGCGCAAGGACTATCGCCGCCGTTTCGGCCACAGGCAGAAGTACACTCGCGTCGAGATCACGAACATCGTCTCTTGACCTCTTGAAAGAATCTCTCGAAGAACGCCTGAGGAGCCGGGCCGGCCGTTGACCGCCCGAGCTCATCGATCAGGCCGTATTGACAGGAAGAACCACAATGGCTCATAAAAAAGGACAGGGTTCCTCGAGGAACGGCAGAACATCGAACCCCCAGTTCAGGGGTATCAAGAAGTATGCTGGCGAGCGGGTGACCGCGGGAACGATTCTGGTGCGTCAGTGCGGGACCCGTTTCAAACCGTACACCAACGTGGGGCTTGGCAAGGACTTTACGCTTTTCTCTCTCGTCGACGGCGTGGTGAGCTACCACTCCCGCCGGAGAGTTTCGGTCACGCCCTTCGAGTCCTGAGAGGCTTGCGGGCGGCTTGACCTCCCGGGGGTTCTCCAAGATCCGCCAGGAGAACAGCAAGGACTTTCGCGCCACCACTCCTCAGCCAAGAGGCACCAATCAAGACAAAGGGGACGGTCGGATTTGATGGACTCGACCCTGAATGGAAAGAACAAGAACCTCCTCGAGTTGGAGGTTTTTTTTCTGGAGGAGCGTCAGCCGGAGCGACATGTTCAAAGATGAAGTTGTGATCCATGTGAAATCGGGCAAGGGCGGCGCGGGCCTCGTGTCTTTCCGCAGGGAAAAGTACGTGCCCAAAGGAGGCCCGGACGGTGGCGACGGCGGCAAGGGGGGGGATGTCGTATTCATCGGCGATCCCCAGATCGGCAGCCTCGGTTTGTTTCATGACAATCAGAAGTTCGCGGCCGAGAACGGCCGCCCCGGCGGTTCAGCCAGGAAGGCCGGCCGCGGGGGGCACGATCTGGTTCTGAAGGTTCCTCCGGGGACGATCATCAAAGACCGGGATCGCGGCCACACGCTCAAGGATATCGACGAGCCGGGACGGGAGTTCGTGCTTCTCGACGGAGGTGCGGGCGGCCGGGGCAATGTGCACTTCGCCACATCGATCAACCAGACGCCGCGCCGCGCCGACAAGGGCCTTCCGGGGCAGGAACGCTGGATCCGGCTCGAGCTGAAAATGATCGCCCACGTGGGTATCGTCGGTCTCCCGAATGCCGGGAAATCGACACTTCTTTCCAGGATCTCCAAGGCCAGGCCGCGGATTGCGGATTATCCCTTCACCACCCTCGTGCCGCAGCTTGGCATCGTGGAGTTCGATCTGAACCGTTACATCTTTGCCGATATTCCCGGTTTGATCGAGGGCGCCCACGATGGCCAGGGGCTGGGCGACCGCTTTTTGCGCCACATCGAGCGGACCCAAATTTTGCTCCACTTGATCGACTGCCAGGTCGGGGACATCGAGGAGATCGTGGAAGCCCACGCGGTGGTGATGAACGAGATCGCCTCCTATTCTCCGAAACTCGCGTCCCGTCCGCAGATCGTTGCGGTCACCAAGACCGACACCCTGTCCGAACCTCCGCCCGAGGACAGGATCGCGCACGCGATCGGGCTGCCCGTCATGGCAATATCGGCCCACGCCGGTCGAAAGGTGAAAGAACTGCTCGGCCTCATCGTGCGTTTTCTGCGCGGCGACGAGGGGGAACTCTGAGTCGCGGGCTAAATTTGCACCTTAATCGGGAATGTTTAACTGTTGAGCGGAGTCAGAGAATTGGCTACGCTCTCCCGTTGTGCGGAGTGCGTTCTTCTGGGCCCCTGTTTGAAATCGGGGCTGCCTTGAAGCGTATCGGTCGGTGATTGGAATGAAGAGGTTGAACCTATGCGCATGATTCTGAATGTCCGCAAGACCAAAGGGATCGTCTGGACCTTCGTGGTACTCACCATCGCCGGTATCTTGTTCGTGCTCATCGATATCATCCAGAAAGACCGCCGCGGTGATTTCAAGCACAAGCCGACGAAGGTGTTTCAGGCAAAACTCATGTCCGGCTACTCCGCCGAGCGGGGAACAACCAAGAAATCAAAGAACATCAACGACTATTATGCGCTCTGGAAAAACAGGATCGACGGCAGCCGGCGCAAGGATCCGAACGAGGAACGGAACAAGAAGAACGAGGAGGAGATCCCGAAAAACGAACCGATCTCCAACGTTCTCGAGGTCTCCATGGTGCTCCATTCGCCGGCCGTGCCGGAGGAGAGTCTCGCGCGCATCCTTTACACGAAGGATCAGACCACGGAAAAAACCCTCACGCGCCACCTCTGGTGCAAGGAGGGCGATCCACTGAAATCTCCTTACAACAAACCTCCCCGGTCGGGCAAGATCCTCAAGATCACGGAGGATCAGGTCGTCTTCTCATGGTTCGGAGAGGAGACAGGGCTCGGCCCCAAGTCGTTCGACAGTTCGGCCGACAAGGTCCTGGCAAGAGCGAAGGGCAAGAAGGGATTTCCCGAGGATCCGGCGCTGCAGTACCGGAACAAGCCGCCGGAGGAGACGGTCGAGTTCAAGCCGGATCACTACGCCCTGTCCGAGAAGGAATACAGGGACTACACGGAGAACTACGATTCGATTCTCAACAACGTTTCCCTCACGACTTACCGGAACCCCGAGACAGGCAAGGAGTCGATCAAGCTGGGAGAGGTTAAGGAGAATTCGGTCGTTTATCAACGGGGCGCGCGTCGAGGCGACATTCTGATCTCGATCAACGGCATCCCTGTGAGCTCCAAAGCCGCGGCGATCAATTACTTCAAGAAAAATCCCGATCTCGGTTCGTACACCGTCGAGATCGACCGGCAGGGCCGGAGGATCTTCAAGACTTTCTACTACGATAACAAGTAATCCAGACGATTGATCCCGATGATGGGAAGGAGCCATGCGGCTCGTAGCGATCAACTGCGGCAATTCTACCCTTTCCACCGCGCTCCTCGACCGGCACACCTGCGTCGAACGGTATGCGATCCGGGCCGATGACGGGGCCGCGATCGAAGGCCTCGGCGCCGCCCTGGAACGGATGGGGGGTGGAACGCTGCCGGTTGCGGTCGCCTCGGTGAACGCACCCCTCCTCGAGGCGGTAAAAGGAATCTTGCCAAACCCCTTGCGATTGATCGGCAGGGACCTCCCCTTACCCATAACCAACCGCTGCCGCCGGCCGGAGACGACCGGTCACGATCGATTGCTCGAATCGTACGCGGCCGGTGTTCTCCATGGTCTTCCCGCGATCGTTATCGATTTTGGTACGGCGCTCACCTTCAATCTGGTCGATGGAGAAGGCGCTTTTCGGGGAGGCGCAATTCTACCCGGGCCGGGGCTCGGCGCTCGCGCCCTCGAAGCGCAGTGCCACCAGCTGCCGCGGGTGGCGCTCGACGAGCGTGAAAGGCGCGAGGGGGCGCCCCGTTTCATCGGCAGGGACACGGAGGAGGCGATCGTCTCGGGGCTTCTCAACGGGTACGCCGGTCTCGTCGATCACATGATCGGCGGCCTCCGCGCCGAACATGATCGGTCCAGAACCGGATCGGAACCGGAACCGTTCCACACGGTAGCCACGGGCGGTGAGGCCCGTCTGATCGCGCCGCGTTCGGCTCGAGTGGACGCGATCGATCCCGACCTCCTCCTGCGCGGGATTTCACTCGCCTTCGAGGCGTCTTTGGCCCGGTGATATGGAATCGATCCCTTACTGCTCTACGCTCACACCCAAAGCCCCATCGGGAATCGCGGTCATTCGACTTGCGGGACGGGGCGCGGCCCGCATCGTGAGGCGAACATTCAGGAGACCCGGAGGCCGGCGGCTGCCGCCTGTCGATCGCGCCGCTTACGGCATGATCTGGAGCGGAGACGATCCGATCGACGAGGTCCTCGTCATTCCCAGATCGGGGCATCCTGACGAGAGCTTCGAGATCTGCTGTCACAGCGGTGCGGCCGTTGCCCGGGCGATCGTCTCGCTTTTTGTGTCTCTCGGTGCGCGCCATGTCCCCTGGAGCCGGTTGATCGCTGCGGGAACTCTCGAGTACGAGCTCACTGAGGCGCTGCTTTCAGCCGAGGGCCCCGCACAGGCGCTTTGCCTCGCGGAATTACTTGGTGGATCGCTGAGAGATGGATTTCTACGTCTCATCGATGGGATCGAGAACCGGGAGGAGAATGATTGCGCCGATCTGATCGACGATCTTGCCCGATTGAGGGGCACGTTCTCTATCGGCCGATACCTGTCGGTGCGTCCTGTCGTCGCGATCACAGGTCCGCCAAACGCGGGAAAGTCGACGCTCTTCAATGCGATTGCCGGAGAGAGCCGCGCGCTCACGTCGCCCTTTCGGGGCACGACACGAGATCCGGTGGAAACCGTTCTCATCCTCGAAGGATTTCCCGTGCGCCTCATCGACACCGCTGGCAACGTCCCGAATGAAGAGGATCCCCTCGACCTCGAGGGGGCGATGGCCGCCCAGCGGATTGCGTCTGGAGCCGATCTCGAAATCCGGGTCGTGCCCTGGGACGCGATCCACGAGTCAACCGGAGCTGGCCGGACTTCTCCCGATAGCAGAGTCCTCGACGTGGTGAACAAATGCGACCTCTCCAGAGGTGCGGACCACCCGCCCCGAACCGGCTTCTCGGGACAACCGGTGTCGGCTTTGCTCGGGAGCGGAATCGGTGCGCTGCTCGACTCTGTGAGCGCCCGTCTCGGTCTCGACAGGCTCGTGGATTCCAAAGGACCTCTTCTGGTGACCCAGACGCAGTGCGATCTGGTCGACACCGCGATCGACAATCTCTCTGCCGGGAGATCCCTTCGCCCTCTGCTCGACGCGATGCGAGACTATGCGGGCCCGACGAGCCGCTCGCAACCGTATCCATGAGTTTTCCACTGTGAGAGCTTTCGGGTCGCGCCTGGGAAGTCTTCACGCAGGTCGTCTCCTTCACACACTTTGACGAGTTCTCGATAGGTCCTCGTTGTCACCGCCCCGAGTGGTGCCACTAGACAGGATTGGGAGCGAGCGATATGGAAACTCGTCACGAGGAGGTGGTCCCATGTGCAGCTCAATTCAGGGAATCCGATTCCGATTCGTCTTGATCCTGGCGGCCGTTCTGTTTCATGGGTGCGGTGGCGGGAGCGGGGGGAAGAGCGACGATCCCTCCCTGACCTGGAACGGCGGGAGCTGGGAGAGCAATTTCTTCCTCGAGGACATCCGTTTCGGTCGGCCTATTTTCGGCAACGACGGAACGGTCTCAGGTGTTATCAATCCCGTGTCGCACGTCGAGATCGATCCGATCACAGGATCTTTTCTGCCGGGGTATCCGAAGCTCCTCTTTCCAGGCGACTCCATGGGCAACCTCTGGTCGTTGAATCTCGTCGATACCGCCAACCAGCCCTTTTCTCCCAAGATCGTTCCCCGGAACGCGGTTCTGGTCGTCGATTTTTCACAGCCTGTCGATCCCGACTCGCTTCGGCTCGACGCCAATCTCTGCTTGACCGCGGACAGTCCGATCCAGATCGTCGACCGGCAGGGCCGGTCCACTCCGATCGCGGTCACCATCGACGGGGACCAGCTCATCTTGAGCCCCCTGACCGGAGAACGGGCGGGATTCGGCCCGTCGCCCGTCATTTTCAACGAGTGGGGTGAGCCCATTTCCGATCCCCAGGGCAACATGCGGTTCGTGGTCTATTCGATCGGTACGGGAGACCGCATTCTCGAATCAGCCGCGGGTCTCGAGCTGGGAGCGCGCGCAGATCGTCTGGGAACCCCGATGAAGCCGATCGGCTTCAACACTGGAAATCGGTACCTTGATTTCGTCAGTTTCGAAGAGCTCTCGTTCAACGGATTCTTACCCGACCTGAGCCAGCCGCGGATCGTTCGCGGCGTTTCTGACGAAGGAACCATCGGGGGGATCACGCCCGATGGCGGATCGATAGCGATCGACGATCCCGATGCGGATTTCGAGACGGCAGCCAACAATGGAGACGGTGAATACGCTGCCGCGATCATCACCGTCCGGCCGGGCGAAGCCGATCAGTTGCTTCTCCGCGTGCTGAACAACGATCAGACCACGATGTGGATCGCCGGAGACGATCCCGGCCTGACCTATGGTTGGCCGCAAGTCGGAGACGCGTACGTGGTGCAGCGCGTCGAGTACTTCGAGCCGATCAATGATTTCCATAGGCCCGAAACAGCTGTAGACCGGCAGAAGCACCCGCGCGATCCGAACGATCCCGAAGACTACAAGAATTCCGATCTGATCAATTTCTTGTCCTTTTCCAGGTGGACGGGAACGGGTTGGGAGCCGATCGCCGCGGACGATGATGTCTACACCGATCCGGATCATCCGATCGGCGCAGACTGGAGGATCGAGATCCAGTTCTCCGAACCGATGGACGTGGCATCGTTCAAGCCGTTCGATACCTTTTATGTCGCCGACGATATCGGTCCGATCTCCGATCCCTTGCTGTCCACGATGAGACTCGGTCGAATCCGATCGAGCAACAAGCAGACGACAATCTACTTCGAACCTGTTCACACCGACCAGTTCGGTGCCTTCGGCGGGGACCGTTTCGTTGGCTTCGGTTCGATCGCGTCCGATCTGCGTTTCGTGATCCGCGCCATCCCGCCCGTTCAACTCGCCGAGGCGTTCTACGAGTCTCTCGGCGATCCGACGACCTGGCCGCCGAATCTCGATGTGGTCGAGGACCTGGAATGGGAAGGTGTGGAAGGCGTCACAGATCTTGGCGGCCAGCCCCTCGGAATGCCGTCCCAGTTTTTTTGCCGGAGCGATCCCTACTGCATCATCAACGAGGACAGCCCCGGCAGAGGCGCCTTTCCCCCGGCAATCGATTTTGTCGAGTTCTTCACCTGTTCGGGAGATTCTGATCTGGATCAGGTGGACAGCATCGTTCAGCGGTTCATGGGAATTCCGGAGACCGCCGCAGATCAGACGGCCGATCCGCCGATCACCGGTGTCGTGTTCAGGGACTGCGACGACGGCGACGAGACGCACACCGACAATGAGATCTATGGCCCGCACATTTCCGACGTGAACCTGAGCCTGAGCGGTTTTCTGAGCGGCCACCCGGTCGAGTTCATCGAACATGTTTTCGACGACCACAATCATCCCGGGCCCTCTTCGCCGTCCTATCCGGATCCGATCACCAAGACACCCTTCGGAACCGGATCGCCGATCAATTGCACCGAGGGCATCCGTTTTCAACAGGTCTACAGGAGAGGCGACGCTTCGCCCGATGTGGACATTTTCAGCGGCACGATCCTCGATCTCGTCGGGCTGGCCTGGTCGCCGATCGGCGGCAACGTGACATCCACCTACATCAGGGAGATGTCGATCGCGGTCGCTCTCAGTTCCATGGGGATCGATGTGACGTGGCCCTCTCCCGTTCACGATGATCCGAACACGATAGAATCGGGGGGAATACCCGCCTCGCCCACTTCGGGTCTGCGACAAAAGTTCGATTCTTACCGTGGGACCTGGGGACCCTACAAAGAGACCGATCCGCCACTGGAGCAGAACCAGACAAATGTTTGGGACTCGGACGGAGACGATTCGGTCAGGGATGAATGGGTGATCGTTCTCGGTGATCCGCTCGATCTGAATAAGCTGAACTCCTCACCTCCCCAACCATATGGTGGAGGGAGATCCTATTTCATCGATCAGAGCAATCGCTACGCGCCCAAGAACCAGGGATCGAAATTCAACTACTACATCTCCTATCCCGGCTTCGACAATCCATCACCCAATCCGGGATTTCCTTACGACTCTTCACGCGGGCTGGCGATCGAGATCAGGACCGATCCGCAACACGCCACCGTGGCTCTTTCGAATGGTTACGCCTTCTGCGCCGGCATCATGTCGTCCCAGATGCCGCGGTTCAGAATTTTCGCGCGCGGGGGGTGGCCGCCTCCTCCGCCGCCGCCGCCGTACAATCCTTTTCCGCCGCCGCAGAATCAACCGAACAGGGCGCAGGTTTTCGCGGTGAC
The DNA here is from genome assembly GCA_964620445.1 of uncultured Phycisphaerales bacterium. GTDB lineage: Bacteria > Planctomycetota > B15-G4 > B15-G4 > CAYZWU01 > CAZUHB01. The sequence continues at coordinate 47,065 of CAZUHB010000036.1, read as the reverse complement.
CGATCCCTATGACGAGATCAATCCACCGGTAGACGCCCAAGGCGAACCGGACCCGGAACGGTCGTGGAATCGCGCCTGGAGAACGTTGCCCACCGGCAGCTGGGGACTCAATCCGCCGCAAACGAATCCTTTCGAGGAATGCTACGAATATGGGGACAATTCGCGATATTTCATGATCTTCAATTATGCGAAGAGGCTTTCGCTCATCGAGAGTCCCTGGTTGCGCGTAAAGTCGATCGGGCTGCCAACGCCCGCGTTCCTCGCCCCGGTCATTGTGACGGTTCCGCAGGAATTGGCGCCTGGAACGAATCTCGAGATCTGGTTCAGGGCGGCTCAGGACGAGAACGGCGCTGGCGCCACCGGATGGGTGGAGCCTGGTGCGGTCGAAGACCTCAACGATGGAACACGACCATTCATTCAGTTCAACGTGATCTTCGAGGGGAACCTGCAGACGAGCGAGATTCCGATGATCGACACCGTCGTGATCCCATACATTCAGCCGTGATGACCAGTCACGATTCCTTCGTTTGATCGAACTCGATCGGCTCGGTGCTTCGGGAACGCCGGGGTTTGTGTCACCCATTCCCTTTTGGCTGCTAAATAAATTTAACTAAATCGAGTTGTCAGAAGACTTTGAATCCCCCGAAACTCTTTGCCGACAGCCGTACGACGAGACTTTATAAATGAAGGCGTAAGATACTATAGATAAGTGTGTTATGTCTGTATTGAATTGGATTCGAACGTTGGCCGAACTCAACAGGCAGCAAAAGAGAGCTGAATCCGGATCAAAGTTCCCGGTCAGCTCCTCGAAATCGGGCGGCGAGTCGCTTTATTTTTGCCCCTTTTTGGGATAAAAATATTACTTTAGAGACGGCTTTTTCGAAAGCCCGTCGAGGACTTTAAAGATCGAGAGTTAAGACATTTTTATCAAAGGGTTAAAGGCCAAACGCCATTTTCGCCGAAACCTATTGATACAGTTGTATAACTTCTGACTTTGATTGCTATTACACCATTGATTCGCTTTGTTGTACCCCATTGCCGGGTGCGTCCCAACTAGCCAGGTTGGTATCAGAAAGGTGGCAATTCGATGGCGACTCAACAGCAGAGATTCTGGTTCCTGGTGGCGATTTTTGTCCTGGCCGGCCTCGCGCTCAGTTGCGGAAGCGGCGGTGGCGGCTCGAACAAGAAGGACACGGGACTCTCGTGGAACGGTGGTAGCTGGGAGAGTGATTTCTTCCTCCAAGATATCCTGTTCGGCCGACCCTTGCTCGATAGCCGGGCTGTCGCATACGAGGTCGTTAATCCAGCGTCCTATATCGAATCCGATCCCGTGACCGGTTTCCTCCTCCCCGGATATCCCAAGACTCTTTATCCGGACGACGAGATTGGAAATCTCTGGTCTCTAAACCTCGTCGATACGTCGACGCAGCCTTTCGAGCCCAAGATCATTCCTCGAAACGCGACGCTCGTCGTCGACTTCTCGCAGCCCGTCGATCCGGACTCGCTGCACCTCGACGCCGACAACCTGCTCACCGCCCTCAGTCCGATTCAGCTCGTGGACAAACTGGGGCGCTCGGTGCCGATTCAGGTAACGCTCCTCGGTGACCGTGTCATTCTCAATCCTCTCGTGGATGAGAATGTGGGATTTCCAGCCTCGCCGGTTGTGTTCGATGAATTCGGGATGCCGATCGCTGACCACTTCGGCTTTGTGCAAATCGTGTTCTACTCGATCGGCACGAACCCGAACGTGCTCCAATCCTCTGCGGGTCTCGAACTCGGTGTGCGCGCCGACTCACTCGGTGCGCCGCAGAACCCGGTGCGATTCAATCCGGGTAACCGCAACCTGGACTTCGTCAGTTTCGGAGATCTGACCTTCAACGGATTTCTTCCCGACTTGGCGTCTCCCCGAATCGTCCGCGAGGTGAACGAATCCGGTACTTTGACCGGGGTGGTCTTCAGCGGCGGCTACGTGGAGATCGAGGACAACGCTGTCGATTTCAATATCACAGCCAATGGCGGCGACGGCGAGTGGGCCGCGACAACTCTCACTCTACGGCCGGGAACAGCGTGGGAAGCAAAAGTCCGCGTGACGCGCAACGATGCGACGCACCTCTGGATCGACGAAAACGAACCGGGTTTCGTATACGGTCTTCCTCAGGTGGGAGACGCCTACATCTTACAGCGCGTCGAGTACTTCGAACCGATCAACGATATCTCGCGGCCCGAGACCGCAATCGATCCGGTCAATCACCCCAGGGATCCCGACGACCCCGAGGATGACAAGAATTCGGAACTGATCTACTTTTTGAAGTTCTCCGAGTGGGACGGCAATGCCTGGGTGCCGGTCGACTATCCGGCCGGCGAAGATCCGGACAATCCAATCGGCGCCAACTGGCGCGTGGGTTTGCAGTTCTCAGAATCGATGGACATCGATTCCTTCCTCCCCTTCGATAGCTTCTACGTGGCCGATGACATCGGATCTCCCACCGATCCACTACTGAGCGCCATGAGGCTCGGCAACGTGACCTCGGAAAACCGCCAGTCCACGATTTACTTCGAACCCGTACATATCGACCAGTTCGGGCTGCTCGGCGGAGAACAGTTCATCGGTTTCGGGCAATCCGCCACCGATCTACGCTTCGTTCTTCGCACCGTGCCGTCGGAGAAGCAGGTAGAGGCCTTCTACGAGTCACTCGGTGATCCTTCGTCGTGGCCTCCGGGGGCGGGAATCATCGAGGACCTGGAAGCGCAGGGCGTTCTGGGTGTCACCGACCTGGGCGGCCAGCCTCTGGGCCAACCGGAACAGTTCTTCGACAAGGCCGATCCCTACTGCATCATCAACGAGGGAACCCCTGGCCGGGGGGCGTTTCCGCCGGCTATCGATTTTCAGATCAACCTTGCATGTTCCGGTGATCCGGGCCTTGACAATCACGGCTTGATCATTCATCGATTCATGGGATTGCCGGAAACAGCTGCTGATCCCTCGGCCGATCCGCCGATCACCGGCGTCGTATTCAAGGACCACGACGACCAGGACGGGACCCATCTCGATAACGAGATCTACGGACCGCACATCGGGGACATCAACCTCGGGATGAGCGGCTTCCTGTCCGGCCATGCCGTGGAGTTCATCGAACACGTATTCGATGACTTCAACCCGCCGTCTCCCTCGTCGCCGTCCTATCCCGATCCGATTTCGAAGACTCCCTTCGGAGCGGGAACGCCGATCAACGCCAGCAACGGAGTCCGGTTTCATCAGGTCTACCGTCGCGGCGATGCATCGCCCGACGTTCCTTCATTCGAGGGAACGATTCTCGACCTGGTCGGTCTCGCCTGGGCACCTATCGGCGGGAATGTGACGAACACGTATATCAAGAAGATGCAGATCGCGGTCTGCCTCTCGAACATGGAAATCGACAGCACTCTCGACGGCCTCCACGATGATCCCGATACGAGAGAATCGGGAGGTATTCCCGAAAACGCTGCGTCAGGTCTCAAGGAGAAATTTGATTCGTTCAGGGGAGACTGGGGACTCTACAAGGAAGAGACTCCGCCGATTTCCAAGTCGAACGTCTATGACGCGGATGAGGATGGTTCCCGTCGAGACGAGTGGGTGATCGTGGTTGGAGATTCGATCGATCTGGACAAGTTCAACTCCGATCCGGTCGAGCAGTATACCGACGGCCGTCCCTATTTCATCGATCAGAACAATCTCTTCGCACCAAAGAACCAGGGATCCAAATTCAACTACTATCATTCTTATCCCGAGTTCGATAATCCCACGGAACATCCTGGTTACGGCTACGATTCCTCGAGAGGAATGGCGATCGAGATTCGCACCGACGACAACGACGGCTTGGCTGTTGCCCTGACGAACGGTTATACCTTCTGTGCCGGAATCCAGTCGTCCCAGTTGCCGCGGTTCAGAGCTTATTGCCGTGGTAACACGACGATCACCGATCCTCCCGTTCCGCGCCGAACGTCCATTCACGCGGCAAGCGACCCTTACGACGAAATGAATCCGCCTGTCGATGGCTCAGGCCAGCCCGATGACGACAGGTCGTGGAACAAGGCCTGGGACGACATGCTTCCCGGAACGGGGGAGTGGGGCGACAACTCGCGCTACTTCATTATCTTCAATTATGCGAAGAGGCTGTCGACGATCGAGAGCCCCTTGCTGCGGGTCAGGCCGATCAACCTGGACGATCCCGAATATCTGTCGCCGATCATCGATCCGCCGTTGGACGAGCTCGTGCCTGGTACGAAATTGACCCTCTGGTTCCGGGCGGCCGCCGATGCCGACGGCACGAATCCGACGGATTGGGTTCTTCCCGAGGACATCGGTCTCTTGAACGTGGGACAGAGACCTTACGTCCAGTTCAAGGCGATGTTCGAGGGTAATCTCGAGACGAGCGAGTTGCCGGCCATAGACACTCTCCTGGTTCCGTACCGGAGATAGCTCGAGAATCGCGATTACTTTTGCTTGCCAAAAGCTCGCGAACGGCCTTGTTCCGGGTGAAGTCCAGAAGCGAGGCTATAACAAATTAATCAATTGTGTTCCATGCGAACACGACCAAAAAATACTGACAGCCGCGTGCCCTCAGTAATTCCAGGAGCGAGAGCCTGCTGGAGAAAGGCTGACTCAAGATGAAGAGAATCAAGAAGTGTTCAGCTGCTCATTGCGCTGTATTCGCGTTTCTGTTCGCGAGCACACTCCTCTTCTCCGCCGGATGCGGCGGCGGGGGAGGAAGCGGCGGAGGTGGTGGCGGCCTGGGACAGCAGAACGACGGCGATGGTATCTCCCTCAAGTCTATCACCTTTCCCGCTTGGACCGATCTCACCGGAGCGACCACGGTCCCTCCGACAGCCGCGCCTCTCGGTCAACAGGTGGTCTTCACCTTCACCGGGGTGCCCGACGGTAGTGACCTGGTCGTGATCGACGAGTCCGCCGTGTACGATTCGCTCCAGATCTATGCTCTTCTCACTGGTGACTATCTGGGACCCGACGTTATCGTCGACTGGGACAGGAACATCATTCCTGCCCGGGGGACCTTCGAGAGGATTGGAGAGACCGTCGTCTTCACTCCTTATTTCCCCTCTGAATCGATCGACTTGAGCGCCAATGCCAGGCTCGAGTCGATTCCGGGATTGCTTCCCGATCTGGAGTACGTCGTCTACGTCCCGATCAACACGGGCGGGTCGATATCGAATCTCAAATCGGTGTATGCCTCGGTCACGAATCCTATCCAGTTCAATACCATTTCTTCCGATCTGCCCAACCTTTTCTTCCAGAACCACCCTGCTGTTCCGCCAGCGATCACGAGTCAATATCCGGCCGACGGCGATCAGGGAGTGGCGATCAATACGTTTACAGAGAACTTGAACGGTTTCCCTGTCTGGCAGGACTTCTTTCTCGAGTTCGATCAGCCGCTCTATTTCGATGATGATAACATCGCCGGCGAGGATCTTTCCGGCGACGGTGTCGACGATGAGAACATGTTCTTCTCTTATCATGGTCCGGATTATTACGCGTCGTTGAACTCGGGCACCGCCAACGATCCGTCCATCCTCCACGTGAAGAGGGCGACGGGAGAGGCGACTCTCGTTGGAACGACGCGAAAGGCGAACCCGCCCTATACGATCACGGGATTGAACAGTATTGCGATCGACGGCGGAGGAACCATGTACGGGATCGATGGCTCGACACTGTACAAGGTGGAATATGTCGATCTAGAATATCCGGGTGTCTGCCGCCTGTACGAGGCGAAGGACCTGGATGGGAGAACTCTTGTCTACGGTCTCTGTCTCGCTCCTGACGGCACACTCTCTGCCGTGGACAATGCGACCGGTAGCATCATCTCCATCGACAAGGACACGGGAAGCACGACCGATCTCCTGGAAATTGGGCTCACGAACGGCCCGATCCTCGACATGGCGGTCCGCTGCGACGGCACATTCTTTTGCGCTGCCGTGATCAATTCCGGTTCCCCCGTCGCCTATTCCACGATCCTCGAGATCAAACTCCATGATGATCCACCCACGGTCACCACGGTCTTTTCCGGTTCGGGGGACAACATCTCGATAAACATGGCCCTGTTTTCGCGGCTTGTGGTTTTCAACCAAAAGGGCCTGAAAGTTCAACTTTTCGACCTTGATATTTACGAGTTCATTTCAGGCAAGGAGTACACCTTGACAGGTGGGCTCAGCGATCCCTCTCCGTTGAATCTCGAAAGCAGCCTGGTCAGGCTCGGCACAATTGCTGATCTGGTCGAGAACAATTATCACGGCTCCAGGATCGTTTTGAAACCTTCGGGCGTTTTGCCCTTCGGTGAGGAGATCGAATTCTTCGTGCGTCGCGGCCTGGACAATATCAGTTTCGGAAGCGTGGCGAAAGAAGAAGGCTCGACCGAGGAGGAGGTGGCCAGAATTTCGGCCGAGGCCGACCTGATCGCGACTTTCACCACCTTCAACCCGGGAAGCCAGCCCGTGGATGACACCTTCTTCGAGGATTTCCTCGACCAGGAGTGGGAAGGCAACGCCATGCGCGAAGGATTGGCCCCGGCGAACTGGGCTGTCGACGACGTGGATCGTGAGCCTCCCGAATACAGCCACCTTCTGGCGACCTACGGCTTGAGCGGCGAAGGAAACCTCGGCGATTTCAAGCCCCTCGGTGTCTATCCAACGGTTCTTCTCGATACCGATTATCAAACCTTTCCTCTTTTCGACGGTTCCACTCCCGGCGTGAAGAAGACGACCGTCGTGACTGGCGGTGTGTTCCACTTTCGCGATATCATCATCCCCGAGGGGGTTGAAGTGAAGGGGCTCGGTTCGAATCCGCTGGTCCTCACCGCCACCGGGCGGGTGGAGATCGCCGGAACGATCAATTGTTCGGGAGTCAAAGGATCCAACGACGTAACCTTCAATTCCGCTTTCGTTCCCGTTCCGGGCGGAATGGGCGGCCCCGGCGGAGGACGCGGCGGTATGTCCCAGCCTCCCAAGCCGGACGATTTTCAGCTACTCACCGACCTCCGGTCACCGAAAGCCGGCGAATCAGGATGGGGATATTCCAACCTGAGGCAGAACGGCGGCGGCGGCGGCGAGTGCGGCGCCGACGGAACCGACGTCGCCTACGGGAGCTCCAAGCCTGATCCCGATTCGCGCGGCGCGGGCGGCGGTGGCGGCTCGCTCTACCAGGAGGGTTCATACGGATATCACGGCATGGGCCAGTACGAAGCGGACCCCTCGGAACTGGTCAGGTACTTGCCGCGCGATCCTTGGTATTTCGATGATGGAGCTCCGGCCTCGTGGTCCGATCCGGGGCATCGTTACGAAACGACCCATCCCCGGGGGGGTAACGCTGGAGAGGCTGTTTTCCCCGACGAAGATCCCGACAACGACTTCATCGGCCAGGGAGGCGAAGTGACTGTTCTCCACGGAGGCCAGGGTGGCGGCGGCGGCGGCTCGAGGCTGGACAGCATGAACCCCACCACGATCGGCATGGCGGCCAGCTGGATTCCTCCTCTCGATCGCAGCGCGTACGACGCCAAGGGCGGTGGCGGCGGCGGCGGCGGTGGCGCACTGGGATTGTATGCTCTCGGCGAGATCGTCATCACCGACTCGGGCAGCATCGTCGCGAGAGGCGGCGACGGCGGCGGCGGTGAGGTCATTGGGCATTCCAACTTCGGTGGCGGCGGCGGCGGCGGCAGCGGCGGCGCGGTGCTCCTCGACTCGGCCGAAAGAATCGTTATCAGAGCGGGTGCGGTCATCGATGTGTCTGGTGGATGGCTGGGCGACGGCAAAGAGGTGACCAAGGTCACCCTCGCCGCCCATGAAAATAACAACTGTCTGTTCGGAAGGAACCACAGGGCGACCTTCTGCTGCTGGGCCCCGGGAGACGGCGGTTATGGCGGTTTCGGAATGGTGCAGTTGCAGGTCTCCGACTGGGTCAACGATCTCGAGGTGGAAGACTGGAATTCGATCTTTGCCGAGATCTGTGTTGTTGACTGGGAAGGACCCGATGGCCTCTGCGACGGCAACCCCTCATTCTGCAAGTGCGGCAACAACAACTGTGCCAAAATCTACTATCATTTTCTGATCATGATGGACCCAGGCGGGAACAGATGGATCCCGCGCACCTTCGAGGTCGAAGGCTACGATTGTCTGGTCCCGCCGAGCAAGACGCCGACCACGCTCGGACCTTTGTCCTACGGCCTCTCCGAATGGCTCGATATGGGCCAGACCGTCCATCGCGATTCGATCGGGGGCGACCCCGCGCCGGTCTTTACCGGTTTTATGGGGATCGACACGGCAACGGGCCTCGTCATCGAGCACAACGGCCACATACCCAATCCTGAACAGAACGATATCGAAATCTACGCCCCCGACTGGGATGGCGGTGCGGTGCACTACATTCCCGAAGAGAACGAGGTCTCCGTCATGTTTCAGGGGGCCAGACCGATCGTACCTGGTTCCAAGGTTCCTGATCCGGACTCGATCACTGAATGGACCGGAGATATCACTTCTCTGAGCGGGATGCAGTTCATCCGTTTCAGAGTCGGATTGAACACGGCGAAAGATGGCTTCAATCTGACGCCGAGCAGCCCGAAGCCTCAGGTGAATTTCGTGCGGGTAAAGATGCAGTACTGATCCGCCTGACACGATTGAGTGGGGCGGCGCCATATACGAGGACAAAAAAGTTGCCGGCTCGGTTTCGGAAAAATGGAACAGAGCCGGCAACTTTTCGTTTTTCACGTGGAGTCGCCGCCCCCCTCTCCGAGTCCAAAGCGAAGAAAACATTTTTCTCGGTCCGGTCAAAATTGTAGAGTCTCTCCTTGGCGTTGGAGGATTCTCTGAAGGTTAGCTATGCGAGCGCGATTCCTTCCGATTCTTGTTCTGTTCCTGGCAGCACTCGGGTGCTCGCGGCAGGTTTCTTTCGAACTCGTCGAGTTTCTCCAGGAGGGACGCGACGACGTGCGGTTGAACGAGTCGTTGACCATCCGCTTCTCGCTCGCCGTGGATCCTCTCTCGATCGGTCCGTCGAGTGTTGTGCTGGTCGATGAAAAAGGGATCAGCCCTCGAGGATCGTGGAGCGTTGTGGGAAAAGAACTCCGGTTCAGGCCCGCTCTGCCCGTACGGGTCGACCTCTCCGATACAGGTCTTGCGGCCCGACAGACGTACAGAATAATTTTCGCGGGTTTTCCGGCTCACGGGGTGATCCTCTCGGCCTGCGGCCGGAGCCTGGAGTGGAAAAAGGAGTTTTCTTTTGCCACGACCGGCCGTGATGTTGAGAGAGGCGTCTTTTCGGCTTTTGTCGATCCCTCGCCGTCCGAGTCGCCGAGACTGGTGTCGGTCAATGGCACGCTGTCGAGCGAGATCACCATGGAGGGAGTCATCATTCCCGAGGACGGTTGTATCGTGATCGAATTCTCCGAGGCGCTGTACCCCGCGAGTGTGCTCGAGAGTTCACCGGTCCTTCACGTCGTGAGCGACAATGGCCGTAGCAGGGTGATTCCTCTTGCATGCAGCTTCGAGGACGGCTCTGAAAACAAGAAGGTCGCCATCCGTCCTCTCGAACGGCTCGTCGAGCGAAGTCGATATCAATTGAGAAACGAATCCCTCGATTTCACCGATTTCGCGGGGAACAGAATCGATGGTACCAACTTCGATCATGTCGAGTTCAGGAGCAGTCCATGAAGGAAATCAGCTTCCTGCTTCCCCTGGTGGCAGGCTGTTTCGGAGCAACACTCGGAAGCTTTTTGAATGTTGTCATCTACAGGCTTCCGCGTGAGGATCTCTCCATCAACAAACCGCGTCGTTCGTACTGCCCTCATTGCGGTACCACGATCAAGTGGTACGAGAACATTCCGATCCTTTCCTACCTGATTCTCTGCGGCCGGTGCCGGAACTGCCGCGAGTCGATATCACCGAGATACCCCATCGTCGAGGGTCTCACGCTCCTGCTCTTCGTGATCGTCACTTTCCGGGAGATGGACGGTTTTATCGAAGGCGGACCTCACAGCCTCCAGCTCTTTTTCGTGTACCTGGTGCACCTCGTGCTCGTCATGATCGCCGTGGTTGTCACCTTCATCGATATCGACTTCAAGATCATCCCCGACGAAATCAACTTTCCCGGGATGATCGCGGCACCTCTGCTGTCGGCTCTCCTGCCCCTTCTCCACGAACAGGACCGTCTCTACATGGCTCTCGCACCGTCGCTCTGGCATCCGCTGGCAGGAGTCATCTCCGCCGTGGTTGGAGCCGCCGTGGGCGCCGGCTCGCTCTTCGCTGTCGGGGTCCTGGGGAAGTTCATTTTCAAGAAGGACGCCATGGGATTTGGAGACGTGAAGTTCATGGCTCTCGTTGGCGGCTTCCTCGGATGGGATGCGTGTATCGCCGTGTTCCTGCTCGCTTGTCTCGCGGGATCGGTGATCGGAATCGCCTACAAGCTGGTGACAAAGCGCCAGGACATCCCCTTCGGTCCATTTCTCTCTCTCGGCATGATCGTGATCATTCTCTTCCGGGAAGAGGTCTATCATTTCGCGCTGACCACCTGGCCCAGGTGGATTCAGTCTTTCCTCAATTGAGAATTCGGATCGACGGGCCACGATAAGAGTGAATGGCTGCCAAAACTTTAAGCCTCATTTCTTGAAATTCAGTGGAATAGATGTAGAATCAGACCTTTTCACATAGTTCGGCTTTGCAGAAAGTGTCGGTTCACACAGGCACGAGAATCTTGAAAAGTGGCCCGTGTAACCTCCTCCTGCTGCGCTAATTATGCAATTGTGCCTTCCTGGCGGGCTTCTAACCGAACCGATCGCCGGCCAGGGCTTCAGACGAGTGGAGGAATCCATGGCGAAATACAGTTCGGAAAGTATCCGTAACATCACCTTCATCGGCGGGAGTGATGCGGGGAAGACATCCTTGGTCGATGCACTCCTTTTCAAAGCAGGCATTGCGAGCCGGCTCGGAAAGATCGATGACGAAACGTCTCTGTCCGATTTCGATCCGGATGAGAAATCCAAGAAACACTCGCTCAATCTCTCCGTTCTTCATCTGAATCACCAAAAGAAGGAACTGAATCTACTCGATTCGCCCGGCTATCCCGATTTTATCGGCGAGGCGATCTCGTCGCTCTACGCTGCCGAGACAGCCTTGATCAGCATCAACGCCTTCAACGGTATCGTGTACAACACCCGCCGCATGTGGGACGAGGCGACCGAGAGGGGATTGGCCAAGGTGATTTCCATCAACAAACTCGATATGGAGAACATCGAGTGGGATGTGTTGATCAGCAACATCAAGGAGATCTTCGGTCAGAACTGCCAGCCTGTCATGCTTCCCGACGCGACCGGTTCGAACCTGTCTACCGTTGTGAACTGCCTCTTCGATGCGGATTCGGCTCCCGATGCCATCAAGGATGCTGCCGAGGAGGCAAGCCTGTCCGCCGTCGAGTCGCTCGTCGAGAACGACGATGCTCTCATGGAGAAATACCTCGAGGGAGAAACGATCTCCCCTGACGAGGTCAAGAAGCTGCTCAAACTCGCGATCCGCGAGGGCACGTTCGTCCCGATTCTGTGCACGAGCGTGGAGAAAGATCTCGGCGTCGACCTCGTTCTCGATTTTCTGGCCGAGTACACCCCCTCGCCGCTCGACGGTCCCTTCAGAAAAGCCAAGGTGGGCGACGATGAGATCGTTCTCGATCCGAGGGAGTTCACCAATCCCTCGGCGTTCGTGTTCAAATCGGTGACCGATCCCTACGTGGGCAAGCTGAACTACGTCAGGGTTTTCACCGGCAGCCTGCCCGCGGACAGCATGTTCTACAACGTGAGAACGGAGAAAACCGAGAAGATCGGCACATTGCTGCGCTGCCAGGGCAAGGAGACAGAGGGCGTTCAGGAAGCCGTGGCCGGCGACATCGTCGTTGTTCCCAAGGTGGAGACGCTCGAGGTCTCCGACACTCTCTGCAACGACAAGAACAAGGTGACTCTCGCCGAGATGGTTCACCCGCAGCCGATGGTGGCTCTCGCCGTGACGCCCAAGAGCCGCAATGACGAGCAGAAAATCTCGACGGCGCTCAAGAAGCTCAATGCCGAGGACCCCACATTCAACGCCGAGCGCGACGCCCAGACCGGCGAGATGGTCACGACAGGGATCAGCATGCTCCATCTCGAAACCATGCTCAGCCGTCTGAAATCGCGTTTCAAGGTCGAGGTAGAAACCAAGCTGCCCAAGGTCCCGTTCCGCGAAACGATTCAGGCCAGTGCCGACGGCCACCACAAGCATAAGAAGCAGACAGGCGGCCACGGCCAGTACGGCGAGGTCTATCTGACGCTCGATCCGGTCGAGCGGGGCGAAGGATTCGTCTTCTCCGACGAGATCGTGGGAGGGGTCATTCCCCGCCAATATATTCCCGCTGTCGAAAAGGGCATCAGGGAGCTTTTGGAAAATGGTATCCTCGCCGGATATCCGATCGTGGACGTGAAATCGCGCGTCTACGACGGTTCCTATCATGACGTGGACTCCTCGGAAGCGTCATTCAAGATGGCAGCCGCCAAGGCCTTCCGCGACGCTTTCGAGAAAGCCAAACCGGTCTTGCTCGAGCCGGTCGTAATCGTCGAGGTTTCCGTGCCGAGCCGCTTCATGGGCGATATCACCTCCGATCTCAACGGCCGCGGCGCGCGGATCCAGGGAATGGACGCCATGGGAGATCTTCAGATCATCAAGGCGCTCGCCCCGCTGAGGGAGGTTCAGAGGTACTCGACCGAGCTGCGCTCGCTCACGGCCGGAGAGGGATCGTACACGCTGACCTTCTCCCACTACGATCCCATGCCCGCACAGAAGGCCGAAGCGATCATCGCCCAGAGCAAGAAAGACGAAGAAGACGGCTAACCTCTTCTCGAAAAGGTTTATATCGATATCGTTCCCCAAAGGCCGGTTATGCCGGCCTTTTTTTTGTCCTCAATTTGCCTTCTCCAAATTACGAATAACTAATGGATAGAGACTTTGGCGAAGTCCTGGCCGGGGCTAGGGGTCCGGTGCGGGCTCACCGCTTTTGAGAACAACCTGTCTCGGTGCTGATGGAGAGACTCAATGCACAATATGAAAGAAATGCTCGTCGAACTCTGCGAGAGGAATGGATCGGACCTACATATCACGGCAGGATCTCCTCCCCGGTTCCGGTTGCACAGCAAACTGGTGAATGCGACCGAGGATGTTCTGAGTCCGGCAGAATCGAAGCAGTTGGTCTATAGCATTCTGACTCCCGAGCAGATCGCGCTCTTCGAGCAGAACAAGGAGCTCGATTTCTCCTTCGGTATCGAGTCGGTCGGCCGTTTCCGCACGAACGTGTTCATGCAGCGCAGCGCGGTGGGCGCCGTGCTGAGGACGATCCCGACGTCGGTGAGAAGTATCGAGGACCTCGGCCTTCCGGCAGAGACGTGCCACGCGCTCTGTAACGTTCCGAAAGGATTGATCCTGGTCACGGGCGCAACAGGGAGCGGCAAATCGACCACTCAGGCATCGATGATCGATTACATCAACCAGACCCGCGCAAACCATATCGTGACCGTGGAAGATCCGATCGAGTATCTGCACCACAACCGGCTTTGCCACATCAATCAGCGCGAAGTGGGGCAGGACACGGTCACCTTCGCCAAGGCTCTGAGATCGGTGCTGCGGCAGGATCCGGACGTGGTTCTCATCGGCGAGATGCGCGATCTGGAGACGATCGAGGCGGCCCTGGTCATTTCGGAAACGGGCCACCTCACTCTCGGAACGCTGCACACATCGGACGCGGTCCAGACGATCAACAGGATCGTTGATGTCTTCCCGGCCCACCAGCAGCAGCAGATCCGTACGCAGCTCTCCTTCACCCTTCAGGCCGTGATCTGTCAGGAACTGGTCCCAGCGGCCGAGGGAGGGCTCGCCCTGGCCTGCGAGGTCCTCATCGCCAATTCCGCCGTTCGCGCACACATACGGGAGGCCAAGACCCACCAGCTCTACAGCGTGATTCAGACAAACCAGCGCATGGGCATGATTACCATGAATCAGTCTCTCGCGAATCTCGTTTCGAGCGGCAAGGTGGCAGCCGATATGGCCCTCGCCAAGTCGACCGATCCCGAGGAGCTGATCAAGCTGATACAGATGGGTTGAGCCTTTACCCGCCGCCTTCAGCGAACAGAAACCGCCGCGCGTTTCTCACGAGGTGATCGTCCATCTCCCGGCGTGGCATATCACGCACCGCCGCGAGCTGTTCGACGGTGTGCACCATGAGAGCCGGCTCGTTCCGTTTTCCGCGCAGCGGAACAGGGGCCAGAAAGGGACAGTCCGTCTCCGACAAGATCTGGTCGAGCGGAACCCGAAGGGAGGCGTTGCGCAACTCCTGCGCGTTCTTGTAGGTCACGTTCCCCGCAAAGGAGACGAAGAGCCCTCTCTCTGCGAAACGACCGGCCCATTCCGCCGGAGCGCCGAAGCAGTGCATCACGACCCTGAGGTCGCCGAGATCATATTCATTGAGGATCTTCTCCACCTCGTTGTGCGCCTCGCGGCAGTGGATCACGAGAGGAAGACCCGTCTCGATAGCCAGCTCGATATGCCTGCGAAAGAAGGACTCCTGTACCGGCCGGGACGATTTTTTCCAGTGTAGGTCGATGCCCGTCTCTCCCACCGCTGTGAAGGCGCCGCCGCGAACGAGTTCGGCGATTCTCTGAAATTCTTCTTCAGCGTTTTGGCCGGCAGTCGAATTGGGATGCACAGCGGCCGATGCCCAGATCCAATCCTGTTCGCGGGCGATCTCGCGGGCACGAAGCGATGATGGAAGGTCGATCCCGATCGACAGGATTCCGTCCACACCGGCTGCTCGGGCGCGTTCGAGGATCCGTTCCCTGTCACTGTCGAAGACGTCGAAATCGAGATGGGCGTGTGTGTCGAACATCAAAGGTTTCCTTTTATATCGTCGGTGGAGTGCGCGGTCATGGGCGTCGTGCGCGCCCGGATCTGTCCACTGCACGCGCCAGGCGGTCCCCTCCCACTTCTACTTGTAATCGGCCAGGTAGTTTTTGATCAATTTCGCCAGGTCTTTGGAAAGGGTCGGTTCGCCCAGAAGCCGTTCGAAAAATGGCTTGATCCTTTCGCGCTGGATCGATTTGTAGGCTCCAAGGGCGAAGATGATCAGATTGGGATCTTCCCTCGCTGCCAGGTCACCCACGGCGGCGCGGAGGAGGAATTCTTCCAGGAAAGAAACGACCATGGCGCTGTCATGGCTGCCCAGAGCCCTCAGGCACGCGACGCGGTGCTGAAAAGCATAGGGAATGTACTCTTTTTCTTCTTCGACCCACCGACCGCGTACACCCTCGATCAATCCGGGTTCCGCGGCGGGAAAAGGGTGGGCTCTGAAGAGGTTCGCCAGCCCTGTCCGTACAACGAGCGTCTCGTTCCGATCGGACAGCATCGTTGCGAACTCCTGGAGTTGCTCCCGACCACCGGCGTTCATCACTGCCTTGGCAGCCAGATTTCTGAGCCGGCCCTCCTTTTCCCTGTCCCTGAAGAAATCCATCAGACTCTCCAGGCCGCCGGCTCCCATCTGCCAGAGGACCTCCTCGATCAGATATCTTTTCCATTCCGGATCCTTGCTCGTCCTGAGCGAAACAAGGAGTTCTTCGAGAACGTCGTCGCCATTGTCATGCTTGCCCACGAGCTTGCTGACCGTCCGGTCCATCCTCTCCTCCAGCTGGAGCCCCTGATCGGGATGCATGGATCCGACTTCGTTTTTGGCAAGGAGGTCGTTCTTGAGCTGGGAGATGAGGTACTCCGTTGTCTGAGGCCCGGACAGCACCGGTTTTCCCACACCTGTCTCGAGAGCTGCCAGCCTTTCGTGAATGTTGAGCCGCGCCTTGTAACTCTCGCTGGAGAGAGATTCCTGGCGGGTTTCGAGATCACTGAACCTCTGGTCGATGTCGGAATAGGTGGGAAAAGTGCCGATCCGTTCCTCGAGAGAGTCGAGTTTGATAAAAAACAGACCTGTGACGACTAGGAAAAGCAAAAAAAAGAGTGCCACCGTAGCGGGGAGGAATTTCATCTGTTGCCTCCATGAAGGGACGGACCGTGGGGCTGAAAGACCATTCTCTTAAGATACGCGTAAATAAAGGTTTGCAATAACAGAAAAGTGACCTTTTTTCATGATTTCTACTGATCGTTTGATACCACCGGAGAATGGCAATCATATAGAATTATGGTAAAAAGATTTATTTCAACTGTTAGACGTTGCGGCCCTTGTCGTAACCATATGACGGGATTGATATTAAAAATAATATATATATCAATCGGCTTTGGAGAACTAACTCTTTTGATTTCAGTGAGATCCTTCGCTTTACTTTTCGCAAATTCAGGATAGACTTATAGATGAGTCTCGCGTCTCATCTAAAGACCTATCAAGGTTAATACCTGATAAATCAGACAGTTATATACGCTCGAATTTGTTTTTGGGGGCGGTTATCAATGAGATTTAAAGGGATCGCTTGGGGAATTGTCCTTCTCGCTGTTGTCTTCGGCGTTTCTGCGTGCGGAGGTGGCGGAGGAGGAAAAGGAAAAGGCAGCGGTGTTGGTCTTGGCGGGACCGGCTTCGGATTTTTCGATACTTTCGGGAATACGACAGCACCCCCGTCATCAGGAGATTTTCCCAAGCTCTGGGGTGTGAATCTTCCGATCATCCTCTATTTCAATGATGACATAGATCCGTCATCGTGCAGCAATTTGTCTATCAATCTCGTCACGATTGACGATCCCACTGGAAAAGCCAGCTACGGCGCAGGCCACTCGGCCACGGTGGACTTCGTGGTCCAGGGAAAGCAGCTCTGGATAACACCGCGCATCTTCTTCTCGCAGACCGATGTCTCATTCGGTTTTCTCGAGGATGCAGTCTACGAAATCGGTTTCCAGGTTCCGCCGTCTCCCCATGTGGTCAGATCGACCACGGGCGAGGCGATCACTCTTAAAGAGACGGGTAAACCGGTGGCGTTCAGAACGCCCGCCCTGGATGATCCCGACGGTTACATCCACGATGAAACACCCGGCCCGCCTGAGCCGATCATGTTCACGCTCTTCGACAAGCAAGATGACGAGATCGCGGTCTGGAGCGAGGGGAACTGGTACGTGCAGGGACAGATCGTTCCCAAGGTCGAGGTGGACCCGATGGATCCTCCCAAGGTGCGTATCGATTTCAACGAGCCTGTCCAGCCTCAGACCGTTGTCAATTTCGCGGACAAGAGCTCTCCGTCGCTGTCAGTCTTCTTCAATCAGGACGGTGTGCCGTGGGATCCGGTCAGAGCTTTGGGTGCCTGGGATCTGACGCAGAGCAAGGATGCCTTCGGGAATTTCGAGAGCTATGCCGAATTCGTCCCTGACTTGATCGCCTTGAAGGACGACTCGGAATACTTCATCCGCGTGAAAGGGACCGTCGACGATCTGGCCGGCAACCGGAAGGGATACAGCGTTGTCGACGAGGTGAGTTTCTTCACTATCGTGAACACCGATCCATTGCCCGATCTTACGGAAGAATTCAACAATACAGCTTACGAGGATCCGTCCACGACGTCGGCGCAATGGAGCGTTGATCTCGGTGGCGACGAGTTCGCTCTTGTTCCCGGCCTCGGCGGAGGAACAGGCGACGATGGCGCCTTTCTACCTCCCGACGAGGTTCCGGCCGGTGCCGACGTCGATTTGAATGAACTGATCGTGACTCTGCCCACGTCGTCGAGCGGAGAATTGAGGATCTACAACTTCACCAGTTTTACACTCCCCAACCAGTGGACCATCTATCCGAAGGAAGTCGGTGGTGTGAGCAAGCCCTTGATCATCAAGGCGACCGGCGAGGTCCGGGTGATGGGAACGATCGAGATCGCTCCCAAGAACGCTTCTCATCACGGCACCGACGGCGACTACGGGTTGCTGTTGGGTACGGGCGGAGGATCTGGATTTTGCGGCGGCGGCGACGGAGGTCGCGGCGGATCGGTGATGTATTCTCTCTCCGGTTCGAATCCGCCTTTCGTCAACGACTCCGGCGGTGTTTTCGAAAACTACGTGGACAACAGCGGCATCTGCGGTATCAACACCGCGATCCAGGATTACGCGCTCCAGGACTCGAACAAGACACAAGCTTTCTTCGAGGGTCTCGAAAGCATTCTCAATGCCGGTGAGGTCCCCCTGCAGATCCAGCCCAACGTCGGAATGGGTATTGGAAACAACAATGTCGTGAGCAACCACCCGACGTTCTTCATCGAGAGCGTGAACGTGTCCGCCAGGGTGTACAACATCGTCGAAAACCCGGCAAACCCCCGCTATCGCGGTTCACTGCTCCAGGAGTCGACCAATCCCGGAATCCCCGTTCCGCCGATCACCAAGGTCGGTGATCCATATATCGTCGGAGCGCTCGAGGGATTCAAGGGCTCCGATCCGATCTCGGCTGGTAGACAAGGATTGGGTGGCAAGCCGTTGACCGTGGCCCAGACCGTGGTGACCTACGCCTCGGGCGGCGGCGGCGGCGGTGGCGCCGGGGCATCGGAAGGCATTGCGGGCGACAGCGGACCTGACTTCGAGCCGCTCGGCGGTGCCATCGGTGGCTTCAGCACTCCCTGGTCACTGGGCGGTGACAGTGGAGTCATCACGGAACTCACGGGAAATGTCTACGGACCAGATCCGGGTGATCCGACGATCCTCTGGTTATCGGGCACGAATCTCGAGCCGTCCAAGTATGTCGGATTCTTCGTGAATCCCAACGTGCTCGAAGAGGGATGGCTTTTTGAAATCGCCGATAACACAGTCGACTCGCTTGTAATCATCCCCTTCTCCAACGGTGTCGCTCCCGAGGCGTTCGACCTGGACAATGTCACTTTCAACGGTGACGAGGTCTTCCAGATCTTCACATCCCTCGACGAGGGTGGCGCAGGTGGCGGAGGCTCCGGGGTCGAATTGACCGGAACCTACAAGACGATCTTCGAACCACCCTTCCAACTTCCGGTCTGGACAGCAGGTGCAGGCGGCGGCGCAGGCGGCGGTGTGTTGATGATCGAGACCGCTCGTAGTATCAACGTGGCGGGCTCGGGTCGGGTTTACGCCAGAGGAGGCAATGGCGGGACCCTTTCGGGTCTTCCGCTCGCGATCCCGGGCGGCGGCGGCGGCAGCGGCGGCACGATTCATTTCCGCGCCAGGGACAGCGTCAAACTGAGCGAAGGCTCGGTCGTCTCCGTCGAAGGTGGACTGGGCGGCGGTGTCGAGGTCTTCGGCGGTAACGGCGGCGACGGTTTCATCCGATTCGAGAATTTGGCCAATAGTCTCAAGGCGAGCAACTTCGCCAGTACGACCTTTCCTCCGGTGGATGCATCCAACCTCGGGGTCTTCCCGGCCCAGGAGGGTTCGAGTCTGGCCATGTCCAAGTTCTACTTCATGCGGGTATCGCGTCCCGATTATATCTTCGATCCAATGGACACGGATCCTGATAGTAGAGGCCTCAAGATCGTTTATGACATGACCGAGGTGGATGAGTTCAACCAGGAAACCACTTATGAGAGCCTGGTCTATCCCGATCCCAACGGTTCTTTCCCTGACCCGCACCTGTTCAAGATCGCCTTCAACTCCTGCCAGGCTGATATCGATGGTTTTCTTGACCTGAGCAAGATAAACAGCAACTTCGTGCCCTTCGAGGACTTCGACACGATGGACGGTCAGCCTTATATCAGATTTGTTCTTCAACTCCACTCGAGCAAGGAAGTCGACGTCGGTGGAGAAGTCTACACCTACAAGAGCCTCAAGATTCGGAGCATCTCCATTAACCGCTCCCAACTATAGGAGCTGTTCCGAATAGGTCTCGATAGCCGGGCGAAAGAATTTTCTTTCGCCCGGTTCTTTTTTGATCACCGCGGCCGCAGGGACTCTTTTTTTGAACTGGTAACTGCCGCAAGCCTGGGTTATTAACAGAGATGCAGGGGTGTTGTTGACACACCTCTCGCGCTTCTGTAGAGTGAACCGATCGCGACACGCGGTGTTTGATAAGTTGATCGCTCGACCTTCGGGAGAGGGGGAAAACGAGGAATCAATGGCAATCTCCATTGAGGAGAAAATGCGTTCCTGCGCATCGTTTCTGGAAAGCGTCGATCGCGTGGTCATCGTGGGACACGTCCGCGCTGACGGAGATGTGATCGGTACGATGAGCGCACTTTCCCACCGTCTCGAGTCGCGGGGCAAAGAAGTGAGTTCCTTCCTTTTCGAGCCGATCCCTTCGCGCTTCGACTTTCTCGGTTTCGGGGAGAAGGCTCTCATCTTCTCGCCCTCGAGCGACGAACACCGCTCAACCGTGCTGGACGCCGACGCTGTCTTGATCCTCGACTCCTCCTCGATCGAGCGCTTGCCCGGGTGGAACGACCTCCTCGCACGGAAGCGCGATGTCTGCGTACGCATCGATCACCATCCCTCGTCGTCACCGATCGATGCGATCATCGATATAACGGATGTACGGGCCAGCGCCACGGGGCAGATCGTATACGAACTGCTCCGCATGCAGGATCTGCCTTTCAGTTCCGAAGAGGCGCTCGGCTTGTTCGTGGCGCTCGCAACCGACACCGGCTGGTTCAGGTACTCCAACACGACACCGGTTGCGCTCGAACAGGGAGCCGGTCTTCTCAAAACGGGCATCGATCCGGGATCGGTTTACAGACGCGTTTATCAATCGAACGAACTCGGTTTGATCCGCCTCATGGGGACCGTGATCTCAGGCATTCGGGCCGAACTGGACGGACGTTTGCTCTGGGGAGTAATCACACCCGATCAAATTCGCGAGGCCGGGCTCGAGCGGGATTTTGAAATCGACGTTCTTCTCGATCTCTTGAGATCGACGCGCGATGTGTGCTGCGTTGCGGTGTTTCGCGCGCTCGAGGATGGCGTCATTCGGGTCAACCTCCGTTCCAAGGGAGAGATCGCCGTCAATGGTGTGGCGGAGCGATTTGGCGGAGGTGGGCATCGTAACGCGGCAGGAGTGACGATCCTCGAAGGCGATCTCGATCGCACGGCGAAAGAAATCGTCGACGCTCTACGCGAAGTGGTGGCCGGAATGGAGGACGGAGATGAATGAATCAATCCCTCCCTTCGCGGTGATATCCGACATTCACGCGAACCTTGAAGCGCTGGAGGCGGTGTTCAGGGACGCAGAGAAAGCGCGTGTTTCGAAAATCATCTGCCTCGGAGACGTGGTTGGTTACGGCCCCGATTTCGAAGAGTGCATCGACCTGATCATCGAGAAATGCGACATCTGTCTCAGGGGCAACCACGACGAGGCCGCCATCGAGGGACCGACCGATTTCAATCCCGTGGCGCGCGACGTCATCAACTACACGCGCGAGATGCTGAAACCCAGCTTGATCTGTACCGCCAAGAAGAGGTCGAGGTGGACTTTTCTCAAGTCGTTGCCAAAGACTCACCGCGAGTCGTCTCTCTCGTTCTTCCACGGGTCTCCACGCGACCCCGTTCGCGAATATGTGATGAAAACAGATGTGGTTTTCGCCCCCGAAAAGCTGGTCGAGATCTTTTCGATGCTCGATAGTTCGTGCTTCATCGGCCACACACATCAGCCTGGAGTAATCGTGGAGGGTTTCCTCTTTCTCGAACCGAGCCGAATAGGCAATGTCTATCACATCTCCGACGGGAAAGCGGTCATCAACATCGGATCGGTCGGACAACCCCGTGACGGTGACAACCGGGCGAGCTACGTCATCGTCAAGGACGGAGCCGTGCATTTTCGCCGGGTGGATTACGATTTCCGGAGGACGATCGCAAAGATCGAAGCCAATCCCAGGATTCACAACAACTGCGCAACAAGGCTTCAGTTCGGGAAGTAGGAGCCGTCCTCGGCGCTTTGAAACTGCGGAACCGCCATGACCGAAGAGGGATCAAGCAAGGTCGCAGGGCTTCTCGCCCTGGTCACAGCCGGCGACGAGGAGTCGGCCGATCGCATCGCGTCAGCTCTCGTGACGGGCCGGCTGGCCGCCTGCGTGAACATCGTGGGCAACGTGCGATCCGTCTATCGCTGGAAGGGCAAGATCGAGAAGGATGCCGAGTTTCTCCTGATCATCAAAACCTGGCAGGATCGTTTCGAAGACTTGAAAAAAAGGGTGCTCGATCTCCACACTTATGACGTTCCAGAAATCATCGCTCTGCGCATTGATGAGGGACACGCTCCCTATCTCGAGTGGATGTTTGCCGAATCGCGGTGACCCTCGAGGACTCGAGGGCGCCTTGAACAGTCCGGAAAGGAAGAACGAAATGGGACTCATTTCAGACGAAGCAAAATTCAGCGGTGGTAAGGTCGTCCGACTCGAGATGAAGGCTTTCTTCAAATCAAAAGCCGCCGCCATCGTGGGTGACAGCGACGATGTGAAGACGATCTTGAGACTTTATCTCGAGTGCTATTACATCTACCACGAAATGGCTCCGAAGGAAATGGATGCCGCATCCTTCAAGGATGTGGTCATCGGGACATTTCCGCGGCGTTTTATCGGTAACGAGAAGTACCTCAAGAAGGCCCCCAAGGTGGTGCGCGCCTACCAGGATTACTTGAAAGACAACATCCATATCAATGATCTTCCGCGCATCGAAAAGACGATCGTCGATCTCGAGAAACGGTGGGCCAAACTGGTGAAAGGCGTGAAGGATGCGGACCGCCTTCCCGACGAACCTCCCACGGAACAGATCGTCGGTGACACCACAAAGCTCGGCCGGAACGATCCCTGCCACTGCGGCAGCGGCAAGAAGTTCAAAAAGTGCTGTCTCAACAAATAAGCACGCCCTCCCGTCAGAACGGAAAAATCTGCTGCCTGTCGAGCGATCGGAACATGACGGCGCGCTCCACGTGACAGGCATCCAGCTTTTCGGCTCCCTCGAGATCGGCCACGGTGCGCGCCACCTTGAGAATCCGGGTGTAGCCCCTTGCCGACATGGGGAATTCCTTCATGTGCGCATCGAGAAAGCCGCGCGCCTCGGCGTTCAGCTTGCAGAACCTGTCGATCTGCTTGGATTGCATGTGAGCGTTCAGTTGGATCGACGAATTCTGTCGACGGGCGGACACGCTGCGCCAGCGCGCAGCCTGCGCAATCCGTGCCTTCTCGACCCTTCTGGCCATCCTCTTCGAATCGAGGCCGCACGTCGCGGCCTGAAGTACGTCATGGGGCACGGGCGGCACATCGACGTGCATGTCGAGCCTGTCGAGAATCGGGCCTGAAATTCTGTTCAAATATCGTTGAATCTGCCGCGGTGTGCAGACGCACTGGCAGCGGCTGTCCCCGTGAAATCCGCAAGGACAGGGATTCATCGATGCGATCAACGAGATCCGGGCCGGCAAGGTTTCATGCCCCGCGGCGCGGCTGATCGTAACCACCCCGTCCTCCATCGGTTGTCTGAGTGTTTCGAGAGTGTGGCGTCCGAATTCGGGAAGTTCGTCGAGGAAGAGGATCCCCTTGTGGGCCAGCGAGATTTCACCGGGCCGCGGAATCTGTCCCCCGCCCACCAGACCGGCATAGGAAATCGTGTGGTGGGGAGCGCGGAAGGGTGGACGGTTGATCAACTCGCGCAATCCGTGACGGGTGAAGGAGTGGATGCGCGAGACCTCGAGAGCGTCGGCGATATCGAGCCCGGGCAGAATCGATGGCAGCCGGGTGGCCAGCATGGTCTTTCCCGAACCTGGCGGTCCGATGAAGAGAAGATTATGGCCGCCGGCAGCAGCCACGACGAGCGCTTCCTTGGATGCCTCCTGTCCTTTGACATCGGAAAAATCGAGGCGGTCGCCAGCTGGCGGCCGTGCGATCGATGATCGGGCCGTCAGGTTGTCCACATCGAGATCGCCCACGGTCGGGATGGGAGGACCGGGAGGCTCTTCCAGACAATTTGCCCCGAAAAGGCGCGCGGCGTGGCGCAGGTCGATCGGTGCCAGAACATCGATCTCGGGAACGAGCCGCGCCTCATCGAGGCTCGATGGGGGGACGACCACCCCGCGCATGCCGGCATCGCGAGCCAAGACCGCTGCCGAGAGCGCTCCGGGCACCGGTCTCAGGCTGCCATCGAGACCGAGTTCGCCAAGAAAAAAATAGCCGCCCAACCCATCGCCTGGCACGATTCCAGAAGCCGCCAGAATTCCGATCGCCACGGGGAGGTCGTAGAAAGAACCCTCCTTCTTCAGGTCACCCGGGGCAAAATTGATGATCATGGCCGATTTCGGAAAATCGAACCGGGACGCCTGGATCGCGGCCCTGACCCGGTCCCGACTCTCGCGAACGCCGTGGCTCGGCAAACCGACCATCGACACCTGGCCGAAAAGACCGCGTGTTTTCTGGACTTCCACGTCGACCGGAACCGCGTCGATTCCACGAAAGGCGATGCTGCTGATTCTTATCGTCATGCGTCCCCCGCACGTTCTGGTTGTCTCAATGGGGACGGGGAACGGGATGGGGGGTTACAGAATTCGGGGAGGATCGAGCGAACCGCAGGGGTATAATCGGTCCGATCCGTTGGGAGAGTCTCGTGGAGGATAATGAGATGATGCTGCTCGAGTTCAGCATGACGCCCCTCGACAAGGGGGAGAGCGTATCCAAGTATGTTTCGCGTTCGCTCGATATCATCGACAAGAGCGGTCTCGAGTACAGGATCAATCCGATGGGCACCGTGTTGGAGGGTGAATGGGATGACGTGATGAATGTGGTCAAGTCATGCTATCGGAAGATGAGTACCGACTGCGACAGGATCTCGGTCGCCATCAAGATCGATTACCGGAAAGGACGATCCGGACGATTGACCTCCAAGATCGATTCGGTGGAAAAGAAACTGGGGCGTTCGCTGAAAAAGTGAATCCAGGCGAAGAACCGCTAACCCATTCTAGTCCTTTTCCGCGGCCAGAATCTCTTTCTTGTTCTTGTCCCACCAAGTCTTCCACAGGCCGACGTCTGTTCCGTAGTCAACGCTGTTCAGATCTGCGAGCACCCCGCCGATCCGCTTGCGCTCTGCTTTGGTGAAGCTGTAGATCGCGACTCCATAGATCTTGACGTCAAGGACCACACCATCCTGAAGGGTGGAAATCACGGGACTGGCGATCGCTGCCGATGCCGCGATCTGCGTGTCGAAACCGGTCACGGCCGCCCTCTGGTTCCCCACGAACACGTGGGCGCGCGTGCCGTCCCTCACGCCATCCGAGGCCGCGCTGTTGGCCGGTGCGAGACCGGCGATGAGCACACCGGAAACACGCCGATCCTGGAGGCGTTCCAGGCCGTCGAGCGCATTCAGCCTGTAGCGATTGAAATCGAGCTTGAGCGCGGACACGAAAGGATTGACGATGTTCTTGTCGTCGTACTCGCAAAGCGCGTCGAGGGCGAGGCTGCGGGCCTCGTCGCACCGATCGAAGAGGGCGGTCTTGACCAATACCTCGAGAGCTTTTTTCGGTTTGAGTGTGCGACAGACTCTGAGAGCGAAAAAGCGGTCCCCTTCCTTGCCCGACAGGATGTGGCGCAAGAGCATCGATGTCACCATTTCCTCGGGAAGGCGCGAGAGGATCCCCTCGCCGATCCGTGCGAGTGTCCGACCGGATGAGGCGCTCGCGCGGAAGAGGTCGAGCTGCGGATCCGGTCCCCCCAAGTGGGGGAGCGCCCTGAAGGCCTTGTAGTCGATCGAATCGACCATCTCGGCGATGAATTTCTGTGCGGCCTCGGTTTGCGGGTCGATGGAGAGCGCCTTGTCGAGGAATTCGAACATCTCGTCGTAAAGGCCCTTCGTGCGGCACCACCAGGCGAGCTGGGTCAGTTCGGATGAGCTGCCCGGCGTCAGATCGGCGCGCATCTTTTTGCAGAGCCTGTTCAGCTCCATGTCGCTGCGGTGGAGGAGGATCTCGCTTCTTTCGATATCGACGGTCCCCTGCAAGGTCTGGAGTCTGATGAAATGATCGTCAAGCGGTTTGGGAGAGGTTCCCGCAATGCAACTTCCGTCGCGTAGGAAAAAGATTTCAGCCTGGCAGATCCCGCCGAAGAACACGATACCGACACAGATGATCAGAGCCAAATGGCTCACCTGTCTGGAGTTGTGGAGTCGTCTCATTGTTTATCCCCTAACCGGTTATTGGGATGAGGCTAATGGACACTCGGGGGGACATGCCCCGTACAATATAGAATAGCCCGCTCAAAGTGTAACCCCCCTGTTTTCCCGCCTCTGGCAGCGATTTGGCGCCGGCAGGATGAGTGCCGCCGCGAGAAGCGCATACCAGAGGGCCAGAATCGAGCAGTGCAGAGGCGGGCTTGCGATCGGGGCGGGCAGGAGGGCCGCGCACCACTCGAGCAGGATCATCAGCGCGGAGTGGAGCCATTCGACAATAACGCCTGTCACGATCGCCAGAATCGGAAAGGGCAACGCGATAAGAAGGTGGAGAAGGCCCGCCCACAGAAGGAGCCCGAAAAGGGGAACGGCGACGCAATTGACGAGTGGCGCAAAAGGCACGATCGTTCCGAAGTAGAACGCTGCCAGGGGCGCTGTGCCGCACCAGGCGGCGCACGAGATTCCCGCGGTCTGGGCCACCCTGCGCACCCCGACCGGAACCGGCAGGCTCTCCAGCGGCACCCGCTGAAGAAAAAGAAGGATCGAGCCATAACCGGCAAACGAAAGCTGGAACGAAATCTCGCGGCACGCCCCGGGATCGAGCAGAAGAATCACGAAGGCGGCATCGAAGAGAAAGACCGAGGACCGTGTGGCGCGGCCCAGATAATTGGACGCAATGAAGCATCCGCCGGTGAGCGCCGCCCGCAAGACGGGCACACGACCTCCCGTGATCAAGCAGAGTCCGGCCAGTGCGCCGATCTGCACCGCCGTGCTCGTTGCCCAGCCGAGGTTGAGCAGGCTGAGAAATCTGGTCAACATGATGAGGATGATTCCCACGTGAAGCCCGCTGATCGAGAGAAGATGCATCGTTCCGGTGCGTTTGAACAGATCCCGCGTCTCCCTTCCGACAGACCTCGGTATACCGAGAAGGATCGAGGTGCAAAAGGAGGCCGGCTCCTGTGAGAGAGAGCGTTGAAGGCAGGATTTCATTTCCCTGCGCAAGGTGTAGATGCCGCGGGCCAGCGAAGCGTCGCGCGACGGTTCCGCTGCCTCGATCAGCGCCGTGTGCGTGCGCAGACGGAGCCCCTGTCTCCCGAGAACAGCCTCGCAGGGAAAGACCACGCGCGATCCCGGTTTGATCGCCCGCGCCGGAACTCCCTTGATCACCACGACCAGGACAGGGGCTCTCTCGATCTTCGAACCGTTCTCGATGGGGACGACCCACATCTGGAAAGTGCCCGGGCAGATCCTGTCGGGCCATGGACCATCGACCACCTCTCCTCGGAAAAGAATCAACCGCGGACAGGCGCGCGTCTCGCCGGTCTCGGGCTGCGCAAAGATACCCGCAGCGCAGGTCAGCAGAGCGACGAGCGCTCCTGTCGCGGCGGAGGGCCGAAATTCGTGTTCGAGGCTGAACCACAACGCGGCGCCCCCTGCCCAGAGCAGGAGAGCGGGCGGCCCCAGAATCAGGCTGGAAACATAGGGCACAAGTAGAAGCAATATCGGTTGGCGATCCAGAATTCGTGCCATGGTCATTAATCCGTTGGCTTGGACGAAAGTAAACGCAACCGGTTACGGCACTGTCCTTTTTCTCTTGGTCATTGTGCGGCGGCGATTCATAATGAAATTACGCTGAACTGTGGCGGTTTCTGTCGAAACATCGATTCCTCTGGAGATTCCGATGGTCAAAGCAGTGTATCCGGGCACGTTTGATCCCGTCACCTACGGGCACATGGATTTGATCCGTCGCGGCGCGTGTTTGTTCGACGAATTGATCGTGGGCGTCGCGGTCAACCCGGCAAAAACCCCGGTGTTCACGCCTGACGAACGGGTCGCCATGATCCACACCCAGGTCGAGGGCAAGCTCGACAACGTGAAGGTGGAGTTCTTCAGTGGACTGGTGGTCAACTTCGCGCACGAAAAGAAGGCTTACACGATCTTGCGCGGACTCCGAACGGTGTCCGACTTCGAGTACGAATTCCAGATGGCCCTCACGAACCGGGCCTTTGCCGAGGATGTGGAAACCCTTTTCGTCATGCCCAGTCTCGAGTATTCCTACATCTCTTCGCGGCTCATCAAGGAATCGGTCATCATGGGTGCCGATGTCTCTCACATGCTGCCTCCCGAGGTGGAGAAAGCCCTCAGAATCAAGCTCGGACTGAACAACGTGAAAAAATAATGGAAAGGAATCAGCGAGTCATGGCAAAGGACATCGTGACCACGCCGAAGGCCCCTGCGGCGATCGGACCCTACTCCCAGGCGGTCCGGACGGACGGCCTCGTGTTCGTTTCAGGCCAGATCCCGCTCGATCCGAAAACCATGGAACTCGTTGGCGACGACGTGGCGAGCCAGACCGAGCAGGTCCTCGAGAACCTGAGCGCCGTCCTGGCCGCTGCAGGAAGTTCGCTGGCCGAAACGGTCAAGGTTACGGTTTTCTTGACCGATCTTTCGACTTTCGGCGACATGAACGAGGTCTATGGCCGCTACTTCAATGAGACACCGCCGGCCAGAGCGTGTGTCGAGGTCTCCCGCTTACCCAAGGACGTGCTCGTGGAGATGGACGCCGTGGCGATCGCCCGGCCTTGAGTGACTGCCGAACCTGAATATATAACGGCTTGCGGCCGGTTACCCCCCTGATCGCGTCGTATAAAGATGGCTAAATTGGAAAGGCGAGGATAGTAGGAGATCGTGATGATCCAACCTGGAAAGCTGCTCCTTTTCGTGCTCTGCCTTTCGGCTCTCGTCCTGATCATCCTCTACGTGTCGGGCGGCAGGGACGGTCAGGTTCCGACGCAGCCGACGGGTACCGCGTCAGAGAGCCAGCAGCCGGAACGTGACGTCGCATCAGGCGAACCCCGATTCGGCGGAACCGTCTCTTTCCTGGCCCGCAAAGATCCGCAGACATTGAACAACCTGACCCGCTCCGGCGGATCGAGCCGGAGGATCAGCAACTTCGTCTTTCCGCCGTTGATCGACGTCGATCCGGAGACAAAGGAACTGCGTCCTCTCACCGCTGCCAGCTTGCCCGAGATCTCGGAAGATCATCTCGTTCACAGGTGGCGGCTTCGCGAGGGGATCAAGTGGCACGACTTCGACAAGAGCGGTGCCTGTGTGAGCGCCAGGGATGTCAAGCTCTCCTTCGATCTGATCGGTAACGAGAAGATCGACGCGAGCCGCATCAGGGGGATCCTCGACGGTCTCGACGAGATCCGCGTCATCGATGATCTCACCTTCGAGGCTGTTTACAACAAGGCCTACTTCGCCTCGTCGTACACCTTCGGGCGCAGGATGCGCATCATGCCCGCCCATCTTCTCGAGGGAGTTGAGCCGGAGGAGATCAACAACCACCCCCTGGGCCGGGATCCGGTCGGTTACGGTCCGTTCCGCTTCAGTCGCTGGGACACGGGCCGCGAGGTGGTCATCGATCGCTGCGACCTGAACCGGGAGATCTTTCCCGAGTTCGCCCGGCCATGGATGGACCACATCAGGTGGAAGATCGTGGCCGATCAAAGCATGGAGTATCTGCTTTTCAAGCAGGGTGAGCTCGATATCTTCAACATGTATCAAGACGACGTGGCCCACAAGGCGAGCACCGAGGAATTCAAGAAGATCGGCAGGGTGTGCACCTACTACATACCCTATTTCAGCTACATCGGCTGGAACAACCGCAACCCGCTCTTCGACAACCGCTACACGCGCCAGGCCATGGCACATCTGATCCGCCGTCATCAGATCCTCGAATCGCACCTGCACGGCTCAGGCCATGTGATCAGCGGACCGATGTACTACTATGCGAACGAGTACGACCGCTCGATCGAACCGTTGGCGTTCGATCGGGAGAGAGCGCGGATGTTGCTCGAGCGAGCGGGCTGGTCGGACAGCGACGGAAACGGAATCCTCGACAAGGTCGTTATCGGAAAGACAAAGGAATTCCGTTTCGAACTGCTCATCTCGAATCCCCTGCAACCTTTTGAATCGGCTCTCTTTCGCCGATTCGAGGAGGATCTCAAGGACGCAGGGATCATCATGGAACTGCGGGCGCTCGAATGGAAAACATTCCTGAAACTGGTCAAGGAGCAAAAGTTCGACGCCTACCAGCTCGCATCCTCGGCCGACCTTCTCTACGAGGATTACTACAGTTCGTGGCATTCGTCGCAGATCGAGGTGCCACGCGACAATCGTGTCGGATACGTCAATGAACGTGTCGACTCGATCGTCGAGCGGGCACGGACCGAGTTCGACGATGCCAAGCGTTACGCTCTCGTGAGGGAGTTGCACGCGATTCTCCACGAGGACCAGCCCATCACCGGGCTCTATACCCCGGCGGTCAATGCGGCGATCAGCAAGAAACTGCAGAATGTCCGCCTTTACGAGGGCCAGGGGGTCTACGTCTACGATTGGTGGCTCTCGGAGTAGATAGAGGAATCAGGCTTCCCTTTGAGACGGGCGACATGCTGCGATACATTCTGAAACGTCTCCTCATCGCGATTCCCACCCTGGTCGGCATCACGATCGTCACCTTCTGCATCATTCAACTCGCGCCCGGCGATCCAACGGACAAATCGGAGAAGGGAAGCATCGTGGCAACCACCTTTTCGGGACAGGTGACCCGCGAGGTGGCCGAGCAGACGCGCCGGCTCTACGGACTCGACAAGCCCCTCCTCTTCAATCTGCATGTCTGGGACGACGAACGTCCCGAATACAGGGACCGCGGTTTCTTCGGGCGGCTCGGCGCCATGTTCAGCGACGCCCAGTATCCGATCTGGCTCGGGCGGATCGTCACCTGGGATTTTGGCTCCTCCTACCAGGATCACAGACCGGTGACGGTCAAGGTGTGGGAGGCCTTCAAGGTCTCGCTTCTCTTTCAGGTCGTCTCGATCGTGCTCATTTACATCATCGCTGTTCCGCTCGGTGTTTTTTCAGCGATCAAACGGGGAACGGGAATCGACAGCGCGATCAGCCTCTTTGTCTTCTTCCTCTACTCGTTGCCCAACTTCTGGGTCGCCACCTTGCTCATCGTTTTTTTTGCGGGAGGAGAGTTTCTCGACATCTTTCCTCCTCAAGATCTCTCCTCGTCGCACGCGGCCGGTCTGGGCGGGGCGGCCAGATTTTTCGACCGCCTCTGGCACATGATCCTGCCCGTATTCTGCCTCACGTACGGCGGGCTCGCATCCTTGTCGCGCTATGCGCGATCGGGAATGCTCGAGGTGATCCGGCAGGATTACATTTTGACGGCGCGCGCCAAGGGCCTTTCGGAGACGCAAGTGGTGGTGAAGCATGCTTTTCGCAACAGCGTGCTCCCGATCATCACGCTCCTCGCCACCCTCCTGCCCGCTCTCATCGGCGGTTCGGTGATCGTCGAAACGATTTTCAACATACCCGGGATGGGACGGCTCTTGTATGACTCCTTTCTCGCGCGCGACTACCCGGTGATCATGGCCGTCGCCTTCTTCTCGTCGGGCCTGGTCCTGCTCGGGATGATTTTGTCCGATGTCCTGTATCTGATCGTTGACCCGAGGATTTCACTGGAATGAGCGAGGCCGAAAAAAGGAGATCGGAAGGGACGAACCGGGCTGACGGCGCAGCCGGCCCTCGGGGCGGAGTCGATCCGGATCCGGTCGCCATCGGCGGCGGCCCGTCCACGTGGAACCGCTTTCGGTCGCAGAAACCGCCCATGGCGGGTCTGATTCTGCTCGTCCTGCTTTTTGTGACTGCCGCGCTGGCGCCCTTTCTGGCGGGCAACCGGCCGATCCTGTTCGCTGACGGCGAAGGGCTCGAGCTGCCCGTTTTCGAGGCGTTCACGCAGGAGGATTTTTTCTGGTTCGGCAGCTTGACCGGGGCCATACTCCTCTTTACCGTCTCGAAACTCCTTTCCAGAAAAGGCGCCGGCCTCTCGAAGGAGAGCAGGCGGAAGATCTTGGCCGCTCTTTTCGGGCTGCTGACGACGGCTGTCGTGGTCATCGGCTTCATGTGGCCTGACAGGCTGATCCGCGACGACTACACTCCTTACCGCGATGGAGTGCGCGAAGCGGCTCTCTGCGTCTTTCCTCCTGTCAGCTTTGCCCCGTCCGAGGTTCCCCTCACGAATACGCTCGATGCCCCGAGCCTGACCCATATCTTCGGCACCGACCGCCAGGGGGACGACATCTTCTCCCGCATGATTCACGGAACGCGGATCTCGTTGCTCGTGGCGTTCACGGCGATTCTCGTTTGCCTCGCCATCGGCATCGCGCTCGGCGCTGCGGCAGGGTATTTCGGCGGCTGGGTCGATGTCCTGGTGCTCCGCCTGATCGAGGTCATGACCTGCTTTCCGGCTTTCTTTGCGGTCCTTGCCGTGCTCGCCTTCCTGCCGCCGCGTATCGTCTGGGTCATGCTGATCATCGGCCTCCTGCGCTGGCCGGGTGTGGCCCGCCTCACGCGGGGCGAGTTCCTCCGCCTGCGCGACAGGGAATTCGTCACGGCCGCGCGCGCCATGGGCTTCACCGACAGACGGATCATGGCACGGCACATTCTTCCCAACGCTCTCGCACCGGTGATCGTCTCGGCGACGTTCGGTATGGCCGGGGCGATTCTCATCGAGAGCGGCCTCAGCTTTCTCGGTATCGGGCCGGCCAATTGCCAGTCCTGGGGAAGGCTTCTGTCCGAGTTCAGGCCCTATTTCGACATGGCCTGGTGGCTGAGCGTTTTTCCCGGAGCAGGTATCTTTTTCACCGTGGTGGCCCTCAATCTTGTTGGCGAAGGGCTGCGCGACGCGCTCGATCCGCGCCTGAAGAAGTAGATCTGGAGTCGTATCGTGAGCAAGGAGACAGCCAGGCCCGACCAGCCGCTACTCGACGTCAGGGGATTGACCACGGTTTTCGGCAGTCCGCCGGCGCGCGCCGTAGCCGTGGACAGTGTCTCCTTCACCATCGGCAGGGCAGAGGCGCTCGGCCTGGTGGGGGAGTCGGGGAGCGGTAAAACCGTGACCGCCTTGTCGATCCTCCGGCTCGTTGCCGACCCGCCGGGCGAAATCGTCGGAGGAGAGGTCTTCTTCAAGGGACGCGATCTGCTCGGACTCGATCCAGGAGAGATCCGCGCGGTGCGCGGCAACGAGATCTCCCTGATCCTTCAGGAACCGGCCACGGCGCTCAACCCGGTCCTGACCGTGGGTGCCCAGATCGCCGAGGCCCTCTCGCTCCACAAGAAAACCGCCCGGCGCGACGCCCGCGACCGCGCGGTGGAGTTCCTTGGCCGCGTGGGCATCCCTTCCCCCGAGAAGATCGCCCGGTCCTGGCCGCACCAGCTGTCGGGCGGAACGATCCAGCGGGCGATGATCGCCATGGCGCTCATCTGCGGTCCCGATCTGTTGATCGCCGACGAGCCGACCTCCGCGCTCGACGTGACGATCCAGGCGCAGATCCTCGACCTCGTCGGCCGCTTGCGCCAGGAAGAAGCGATGTCGCTTCTCCTGATCTCCCACGACCTCGGCGTCGTGGCGGGCATCTGCGACAGGGTGGCCGTGATGTACGCGGCGGAGATCGTGGAGGAAGCGGGCAAGGACCGGCTCTTCGAGCGCCCGAGCCATCCCTACACGGTCGCGCTCCTGAGGTCGGTGCCCACGCTCAGCCGAAGGCAGAATCGGTTGCGGCCGATTCCGGGAAGCGTGCCGCGGCCCACGGCTCATCCCGCGGGATGCCGTTTCCGTCCGCGTTGTCCGAAAGCCCGGCCTCTCTGCGCGGAACGCAAGCCGAACCTCGAGGAACTGGCCCCGGGGCACAGAGTGGCCTGTTTTTTTCCGGATCGTGAAGTATGATTGGCAAGAGGCCGAATCGGAGGAGCTCGAGGAGAAATCGAGGGTGAAACCGAACAGTTCAGTAGATCCCAAAACAGGCTCGGAGCCGAAGATGCTTCAAAGGGCCATCGTCGAGGTGAACGACGTGGTGAAGCATTTCGTCGTGGGGGGGAGGGGTTTCGGGCGGCGTCCCGAAACGCTCAAGGCTCTCGACGAGGTGACCTTTTCGATCGCGCCCGGCGAAACGCTGGGCCTCGTGGGCGAGTCGGGCTGCGGCAAGACCACGCTCGGCCGGATCATCCTTCGATTGATCGAGCCCACGGCGGGCCGCGTCTACTTCGACGGGATCGATCTCTTCGGCTTGAAGCCCCGCGACCTGCGCATGCTGCGCCGCCGCATGCAGATCATTTTTCAAGATCCCTTTTCGTCCCTCAACCCGCGCTTCACCGTGGAAGCGACCGTGACGGAAGGGATGCGCATCTTCGGGCTGGCCCGGGGCCGCGAGCTCCGGGATCGCGCCGCTGCCATGATCGAGAGGGTGGGGCTTCCGCCTGACGCGCTCGATCGTTACCCCCATGAATTTTCCGGCGGCCAGCGACAGCGCGTGGGCATTGCGCGCGCTCTCAGCGTGCAGCCCGATTTCGTGGTCTGCGACGAACCGGTTTCGGCCCTCGACGTGTCGGTCCAGGCACAGGTCATCAACCTCCTCATCGACTTGCGGGTCGAGATGGGACTCTCATATCTGTTCATCTCCCACGATCTTTCCGTGGTGAAGCATATCTGCGACAGGGTGGCCGTGATGTACCTCGGCAGGATCGTCGAGATCGGCGGCGTGTCCGCTTTGTTCGCCAATGCCCGGCACCCGTACACGCGGGCGCTCATTTCGGCCGTTCCCGTTCCCGAGCCGGGAGGCCGGGCGAAGCGGATCATTCTCGACGGCGATGTTCCTTCGCCGATCGATCCTCCGCCGGGGTGCGCGTTTCATCCCCGCTGTCCCGACGCGAAACCGGAGTGCGCGAAAGCCGACCCGCCGACGAAGTGCCCCGACGATCAGACCATGTATCGATGCATCCTGTAAGGGTGTGAGCCGCCCGGTCGATCAGCCCTTCACGCGCCAGCACGCAGCCTGGTGGCGCGAATCGACCTGGAGAAGGGGAGGTGCCTCGGCGCGGCATCGGTCGTCGGCGAAAGCGCACCGCGGCCCGAAGGCGCACCCTTTCACGGTTCGAGCCAGCCGATCCTCGGGTCCGGGTGGATGGCCCGGGATCGGCTTGATGCGCGTTCCGGCCGCCGCGGTCACGGCCGGGAGGGATGCGTGAAGCGCGATCGTGTAGGGGTGGGCCGGTTGCTCGAAGATCCGCTCCGTGGGAGCGCTTTCCACGACGCGCCCCGCGTAGACGACCAGAACGCGGTTCGTGCGTTCCGCCACGATGCCGAGATCGTGGGTGATGAGCAGGACAGCGGTCCCTATCCGCGCGCGGCAGGAGTCGAGCAGTTCGAGAATCTGCGCCTGGATCGTCACATCGAGGGCTGTTGTCGGTTCGTCGGCGATCAGAATGCGCGGATCGAGGAGCAAGGCGAGGGCAATCAGGATGCGCTGACACATGCCTCCCGAGAACTGGTGTGGATATTCGTGGATCCGCCTGGCCGCGTCCGCGATACCGACCTGCTCGAGCCCCTTGACGGCCATTGCGAGCGCCTCGCGGGCGGGGATCCGGCGGTGGGCGCGAACAGCCTCGATCATCTGATCCGATACGCGCAGATAGGGAGTGAGCGATGCGATCGGATCCTGAAAGATCATGGATATCTCGGCGCCTCTGATGCGGCGGAGTTTCTCGCGCGGCAGGGTGAGCAGGTCGATCCTCTCTCCGCTGGACCGACCGCTCCGGAAAAGGATCGGACCTCCTTCGATCCGCGCCGCACCGCCGGCCAGAAGACCCATCACGGCCAGGGCGGTCACCGACTTGCCCGAACCGGACTCGCCCACCAATCCGAGACATTCGGCGCGGTTCAAGTCGAAAGAAAGATCGTCGACCGCAAGTGAGCGCACCGCGCGTCCCCCCCGCGAGGCCGCCGATCCGCCGAAGGAGACGGTCAGGTTCCTGACCGAGAGAAGGGGAGCGGGCGCCTGCTTGCTCATGGGCGCCCCCTTTTCACGACACGCGGATCGAGCATATCGCGGAGGCCGTCGCCCACGAGATTCAGGCAGAGAAGGGTCAACGCGAGGACAGAGCCGGGAAAAACGGCCAGCCACCAGTAGACGCTGACCGGTGAGATCACCGCGACGGCGTCGCTGGCGAGCAGTCCCCACGAAACGTCGGGCGGCGCAACGCCGAGGCCGAGGAATGAGAGGAAGGATTCGAAGAGCATGATGCGCGGGATGGTGAGCGTGAGGTAGACGACCACGATGCCGAGAACATTGGGGATGAGGTGGCGTACGACGATCCGGAGCTTCGACGCGCCGATCGCCTCCGCGGCGCGCACGAACTCCCGTTCCTTGAGCGAGAGGATCTGGCCGCGCACGACGCGCGCCATGGTCAACCAGTAGATCGCGCCGATAAGGATGTAGAGCACGGTCTCCCGGGTAATGCCGATCGCGCGGAGCGACTGGTCGTACTCCTGGAGGACGGAGATGAGATAGATCACGATGAAGATGAACGGGATCGAGTAGAGTATGTCCACGAACCGCATCATGGCGTCGTCGGTCAGACCGCCCAGATAGCCGGACAGGGCCCCGTAGAGGACCCCGATGAAAAGAGTGACCAGTGCGGCGATCACACCGACGAGGAGCGACACGCGGCTGCCCCAGATGAGCCGGCTGAGCAGATCCCGCCCTTTCGAATCGGTGCCCGCGAGATTGAAGAGCTCCCGGTCCCCGAAGAGCGATTTGCGGACCGACGCGGCCGCCCCTTCTTCGAGCGGGATCGAGATCGGGCGGATCTCGGGAGAGGGAGCGAGAAACTGCTCGTCCATCCGGCCCTCGAGATGGTTGGGCAGGGGAAGGATCGGAGCAAGGAGTGCCGCCGCCGTGACGAGGACGATACCGATCGCGCCGACGAAGGCCGCGGGGTGGGTCGCCGCCAGCACGGCCGCGCGGCTGCTCCACTTCGTCTTCTGGTCTCCGGCTGTGCTCGTCATAGCTTGACCCTCGGATCGATGAGGGTGTAGGCCACGTCGACGAGCAGGTTGATCATGTACACGAGTATGCAGTAGACGATTACGATCCCCATGGTGAGCGTGTGATCCCTGTTGAGGGCGGCATTGACGAAGAAATCGCCCATACCGGGGATGGCAAAGATCTTCTCGATCACGAGGGTGCCCGTGAGGATCCCCGCCGCGGCCGGGCCGAGAAAAGAGACGACCGGAAGGAGCGCGCCGCGCAAGGCGTGCACGAGGATGACGCGCGATTCGCGCAAACCGCGCGCGCGGGCGGTGAGAATGTATTCTTCCTGGAGGACCTCGAGCATACCTGACCGGGCCAAGCGCGCGATGTTGGCGCTGAAGGCGGCGCCCAGGGCGAGCGCCGGGAGCACGAGGTGGCTGAATGAACCCCATCCGGCCGCCGGAAAGAGGGGCCAGACGAAGACGAAAAGGATGATGAGGACCGAGGCGAGCATGAAGTTCGGGATGGCGATGCCGAGCGCCGCGAGGGTCATGATGAACCCGTCCACGGCGCCGCCGCGGCGCACAGCGGCGACGATCCCTGCCGAGAGACCGACGACGAGAGCGACGAGGAGCGCCAGCATCCCGAGGAAAGCGGAGCGCGGAAGGGTCTCGGCGATGATCTCGTTCACCGAGTAGTCGCGCATCTTGAGGGACGGTCCCAGATCGAAGCGGAACACGACTCCGGCAAGATAATCGGCGTACTGCTCGAGAACCGGATCATCGAGGTTGTACTTTTCGAGAAGATTTTGCTTGATGTCGGGCGGAAGGTCGCGGCCCTCGTCGAAGGGCCCTCCCTTGACCGACCGCGTCAGGATGAACGAGACGGTGATCACCACCCAGAGCGTGAAACAGAACCAGAAGGCGCGCTTGACGACAAATGCCTTCATGGCGCCCTCCGCCTCATGTACTTCAAGGGATGGATGTCGAGAATGTTGTCGTGATAGCCTTCCCAGGCGGGATTGAACAGGTTGGTCGTTGTCCTGAAGTAGAGGATCGCGATCGGCGCTTCGCGCAGCAGGATCTCCTCGGCCGACGTCAGGAGCGCGGCGCGGCACTCTTGATTCAACTCGGCCGCCGCCGCGGTGAGCAGACGGTCGTACTCGCCGTTGGACCAGCCCGTCCGGTTGTTGTCGATCTCGCTTCTCGAAGTGAAGACCTCGAGAAAGGTGCTCGCGTCGAGATAATCGCCGAGCCATGAACAGAGGCAGAGATCGTAATCGAGCGTGTTCTGCGACAGGAAGTAGACCTTTCGCTCCTGGCTCGCCGGGTGGAGGCGGATCCCGAGGTTGCGTTTGAGCTGGAGCGCAATGACCTCGGCGATATCGCGGTTCGTCTCGCTCGTGCTGTAGAGAATGGAGAACTCGGGAAATCCTTCGCCCTCGGGGAAACCTGCCGCGGCCAGGAGTTCGGCCGCGCGTTCCGGATCGAAGATATCGACCTCGGGGGGCGAATAGCCCGGTATCCCCGGCGGCACGAAGGAGTCGGCCGGGATCTGTCCGCCCTTGAGAACGCCGTCGACCAGCTCCTTCTTGTCGATGGCGAGATGGATCGCCCGCCTGACCCGCTCGTCTCTCAGCGCCTCGCGGGTCGTGTTGAATCGCAGGAAATTGGTCCCCAGGTTGGGCGCGACAGAGAAGTCGGGCCTGTTTTCGAGAGCTCTTATGGCGATGGGCGGCACGAAATTGATCCAGTCGGCCCCGCCGGTGAGGTAGAGGTTGAGAGCCGTGATAGGGGAGTCGACGGCCAGGGCGTCGATCGTGTCGACGCCCACGTTCCGGCTGTCCCAGTAGAAGGGATTCTTCTCGAGCCTGATCCGATCCTTCAGCCGTCTCTGGGTGATCCGGAAGGGTCCGTTCGATATGAGGTTTTCCGCTTTGATCCAGTCTCTCGAGCCGAAGCGGTCGATACACGCCCTGCTCACCGGACAGAGCGGATAGAAGGAGACGATGCTCAGGAAATAGGGGCAGGCTGTCTCGAGGCTCACCTCGAAGGTCAGATCGTCCGGTGCGGAGAGCCCGAGGTGCTTCGCCTCTTCATCGCCGCCCGCCAGGAACTCCTCCCGTCCCTCGACGTGCCAGAGAAGGTAGGCATAGGCGGCGGCCGTCTCCGGCTCCAGAAACCGCCGCCACGAATAGACGAAGTCATGGGCGGTGAGCCGGCTCCCGTCGGACCAACGCAGGCCGGGCCTGATGTGAAAGGTCCAGAGGAGACCGTCTTCGGAGACCGTCCACGATCGAGCCACGCCCGGCAGAGGTTCGAGCGTTCGCGGGTGAAGGGTGGTGAGCCCCTCGAAGAGGGCCATGATGATCCGCCCCTCGGGGATGGCGGTTGCGATCGCCGGATCGAGCGACGTGATCTCGGCCTGGTTGACGAAGGTGAAATCCGCCTTCCCTTGCTGGCCGCCGAGCGCGAAGAGCGCCACCCCCGCCCCCGGCGCGGCCAGGAGAAAGCAGAAGAGAATCATCTTCAAACGGTCAGAGAACCACATCGATGGCGAAGTCGTCTTTCAGGATTGCGGCGAGCTCGGTAAGGCCGCCGATTTCGTAATCCGTTTTCGTGTCCCCGAGCGGCCGGTCCGGAACTCCCTTTCGGCGGACCAGAACACTCGTCATTCCAGCCGCGTTGGCCGCGTCGATGTCCTGGATCGGATCGTTGCCGATGTACATCGTCATTGCTGGATTGATCCCCGCCTTCCGGCAAGCCTTGGCGAATAGCTTCTTGTTCGGCTTGGAGATGCCGATCTGGTCCGAAATGAAGATCGCCTGGGGGTGAAAGTACTGGTAAAGGTCGAGCCAGAGCAGCTTTCCTGCCTGCTTGACGGCCCGACCATCGGTGATGACACCGAGTTTGAGAGGCAGGGTGTTCAGCGCGACCAGGACCTTCTTGACCTCGGGAAATGGTTTGAGGTGGGTGTACTTGGTCCGGTGATAGCCCATGACGGCGCTCGCCACGAGGATCACCGGATTTATCCCGGCGCTTGCCCGCATGGGAAGCCTCTGAAGGAGCTTGTCGAAATGCTGGCCATGGTTGGACGAGAACTCGGCGATGATCTCGCTCAGCTCTTGCATGGCATCTTCGGGATCGGTCCTGAGTCCGGCGCGGATCATCGCGTCG
Source organism: uncultured Phycisphaerales bacterium (assembly GCA_964620445.1). Classification (GTDB taxonomy): domain Bacteria; phylum Planctomycetota; class B15-G4; order B15-G4; family CAYZWU01; genus CAZUHB01. Next base: position 6,906 of record CAZUHB010000036.1, on the reverse strand, counting down.
ATGGCGTTCCGCCGCGCCTTCCGGGCGAAGGCGGTGGTCGAATAGAGAGTGTCGTCGATGTCGAAGAAGATCGCCTCGAGTTTTTTGGATGAAGCCATGGCGCGGTCGTCTCTCACTGAACGGAATCGGAATCAAGCCGCCACGTCGAATATCTTAATCGACCCCCTGAGCGGCAGCAAGGTGATCGCCGAAAAATCGTGATCGCCGGAAAATAGGCTCCGAAGGGGGACCGATTCCCGGAGTGCAGCCGATCCGACAAAACTCGAAAGAGCGCCATCGAATAAAAAAGGGCCGCGCGCTTCGAGAAGCGCGCGGCCCTGTGTCTGTTCAAGGTGGTATTCCTGATTCTTATCGAGCCACGATCGGCGCGTTCCGGATCGTGTTCATGTCCGTGATGTGCGCCTTGGCGAGAATGATCAGGTTGTTCATCTCGTCATCGATCCCCTTCTGGGAGAAGAAGAAGCTGACGATCGGGATCTTGCTCAGGATCGGCGTGCCCGCCTTGCGGTTCACGTAGCGGATCGACTTGAGCCCGCCGAGCAGGATGTTGCCGCCGTCAGGAACAACAACCGTGGCCGACGCCGTGCTCACGAAGAGATCGGGCAGCTGGAAGGAAACCTTCTGCGACTGGCCGCCCAGCGTGGTCTCGATATTCCTCAGGCCCGTGAGTTCGGCCACCGTGGCCTGGATTTCGAGGGTGATGTACTTGCGGTCGTAGGACACGGTCGGCTTCACGTCGAGCACGATGCCGTCCTGGATGATGCCGATGTTCGGGTTGGCGATGTAGGCGCTGTTCGCCACGTCCACGTCGAAGCCCTGCACGTAGGAGATCTGGTTGATCACCGTGATGTAGGCTCTCTGCGTGTTGAAGACGGTGATGATCGGCGACGTCACCTCGGTCGCGTTGTACGATTTCTCGACAGCGCGCACAACGAGGTTGAAGAGCGTATCGTCGAGCAGCGAGAACTGGAACGCACCCCCGCCCATCGTGGAGAGAAGGTCGCCCAGGGGATTCTCGAAGAAACTCTCGTTGCGGAAACGGATATCGCCGTCGGAGTTGTCGTTGAAAAAGATACCGGCCGAGGGGCTGGCGCCCGGATCGCCTTCACCGGTGTTGTCCAGACCTTGCGAGGCATTGTCCTCGTAGCCGTTCGTCACGCCGAGAGGCACTTCTTCCGATTTGCCGTCGCCGCCCAGGCCGCGGAAGTCGGCGCCCACTTCCTGCAGGAAGCCCTTGTTGATCTCGATGAAGCGGCTCTCGATCGTCACGACACAGCTCGCGAAACGCCGCAGGTCGTCGAGGAACGCGGCCACCTCTTTCTGCACATCATTGGTGTGGATCACGAGCAGGCTGCTCAGATCCTGAGAGATGTCGATGTTGTACTGGTCGAGATCCCACGACTCGCGCGAGATGTTTTCGCGGATGAGGGTGAGAATCTCCTCGGGCGGAATGGGCATCTGCTTCTCGAGTTCGCCGCCGAAGATCGACGTCTCGGCGTCTTCGCCCGCTTCGCCGGGAGGAACGATACGGCCGATGTCGGGTCCGCGGAAATCGGTGAGACCGAAGGAGATGTCCTGGATCGGGTGGATCCTGATGACCGGCTCTCCGAGAGATTTCTCCTTCTTCGTGATCTTGACCGCGCCGTTGTCCACGATCCAGGTCAGATCCTCGCCCACCTGCTGGGTGATGATGTTGAGGAGCGACTCGACGCTGATGTCGTTCAGGTCGCGCAAGGTGACCGTTTCGCCGTTGTCGTCGAGCTCCTGCTTGGCCTCGGGGTCGACCACGACGGGGATCGCCGTGAGGGTGGTGATCCAGTTTGCAACGGCGCCGATTTCTTCCTCGTCGAAGTTGAAATTGGACCGCGTGCTCTTGAGCTTGAGCTTGAGCTCGAGCGCTTCAGGATCATCGAGCTCGTCGATGCGGAGGCTCTTGACCGACGAACGGACCTGGGAGATCTTGGTCCATGTCTCGTCGTCGATCTCCGTGAGAATGTCGGAGTAGGGGATGCGGGTCTGCTCGATGTCCTCTTCCCACTGAAGCCACGCCTCGCGGCGGTCCATGAGGTACTGCTGCTTTTCCTGCGCGCGGCGGCCTCTGTCGATATCCTCGAGCATGTCGGCCGCCATCCGGTTCTTGCGGTCGATGGTGAGCACCTTTTCGACCAGGTCCTCTGCAGCGTCGAAATCGAGTTTCTTCATCTTGTCGATCGCCTGCTTGAGGAGAAGGGTCTTCTGGTACTCGACCTGCTTCTTCTGAGCGAGCTCCTCGCTGCGGATCACCTCGAAGGCCTTCTTCTCCTGCTCGCGGCGCAGGCTCATCTTCTCCTCTTCGAGAAGGCGGCGCGCCTCGGAGAGCTTGGCTTGTACATCGGCCTCGAGGTCTTTCCAGTCGACCTGATTCACGTCCCAGTGAATCTGGTTGAGAACGCGCTCGAAATTGATGACCGCCTTCTCATAGTCGCCCCGCTCCATGAGCTTCTTGCCGTTCTCGAAGGAGGTGGCGGCGCTGTACTTGAGCTGCTGCTTGCGCACCTCGTAGCGCTCGGTGGCTCGCTCCTTGGCATCCGAGATTTCTCCCGAACTCTTTCCGAGGAGAGCCTCGATCTCCGTGAGCGCCGCAAGAACGTCGCTGTTGAAGGGATCGATCTTGAGGGCTTCGTTGAGCTGCGTCTCGGCCTCGTCGTACTTGCCTTGCGCCTTGAGATCGGACGCATTCAGCAAGTAGCGCTCGATCATGATGGCGTTCTTCTGACGGACCAGTTCTTGCCGCTTCTTGATGTCCGAGAGGATTTCGTCCTCGGTCTCGTCTTGAGGCGAGACGATCACGAGGTCCATGGCAGAATCGCCATAGGCCTGGTTATCCGCATCATCGGATGTGATCGAACAGGCAGCTGCAAAAATGGCCAGAAGTGAAACAATGGACACGATCAGGATGTTACTTTTCGTTTTCAAGATGACCCCACTCCGTTTATTTTGCTTAACAAGGTCTCCAGAAATAGGAGTTTTTTCTGAAGGGAAAAGGGATGAAGTGAAACGAAATAAGTCTCTAAAAATCAACAACTTAGAGAGCAAAATGAAAGTCGCGTAATCTTATCAGCCTCAAATCGAAGAGTCAAGCAAAGATTCAAAATTTCAGCTCCCTTCAGGGAGAATAATGTATTTCCCACAAAAAAGTTAAAGAGCCGGCTCACCTGCCCCGGTTGTTTGATACACGGAACAGGATCGAACGATCATTTCCGTGCGGTCCTGTTGTCCGCTTCGAGATCCCTCAGACGGCGCTCGTGGGCCTCGGCAAGTGACCGTTTGTTGAGGGATTTATAAAGGCTAACCAGTTTTTGTAACAGCCTGACGTTGTTTTGATTGATGGCGATCGACTTTTCGAAACGGCTGAGCCCGGCGTCCATGTCGAAATGGGGGTTTTCGACTCCGTTCGACACCCTGGTCGTCAGCAGATAGCCGTAGAGTTCGAGCGCCTTGGGATCGTCGGGGAAGCGGCCGAGAAATTTATCGAGGTCGTTCCTGGCCCTGGCGAAGCTGCCGATCTGGATCTGCGTCCACAAACACATGTAGAAGGCGTCCGCGAAGGCGGGATCGAGCCGAAAGGCCCGCGCAAAAAGATCTCCCGCCCTGGTCATGAGGAATGAATTCCCCTCTTTCTCCCCGATCGATCTCACTGTCCGGCCGAGCCAGAACGCAAAAGACGGATTCGACCCGTCCAGAGCATGGAGATCCTCGAGCAGCGACCGGGCGCGGTTGAAGAGTCCGGACTCGGCGAGTTCCACCGCCTTGAGGAACCGGTTGAGCTGGTCGACGCGGTCCGCGGGGTGGGGGAGCAGAGTGTTCTTTTCGGTCTCCACGAAGGGCTGATCGTAGCCCGCCGTGCCGCCCAGATATCCTGGAAGAGAATTGAAGAGGCGCTCCCCCCTCTCCACGATCGGCCTGGCACGGCTCAGACGTTCGTCGAGTTCTCCAAGGAGCGCGACCGCCTCATCGGGCGCGTCGCACGGCGCGATCGGCGCCAGTTCGCCGGGATCGTTCTTCAGGTCGAAAATCTCGGCGCGAGCGCCGCGCACCACTTTGAAGGCGTCCGTTCTGATCGATGCCAGCTGGGCCCACTTGAAGTGATTGTGGCAAAAAAGGCTTTCGGCGAAAGCCGCCACGCTTTTCAGTTCGGTCTCCGAACCCCTCACGAAGGCGGCCAGGTTGGCCGAAGCTTCGGGATTGCGCGCCCCACCGCCCTGGGCGTCCTGTGCATTCCGGTCGGCCGAGGAGGTTCCGCTCAGGCCGAGCAGATTCAGAATCGTACCCTTGATGTCGACGAGCCGTATCTGCTCGACCGCGCGGCGTTCCCTCGCGATACCGGGTCCACAGACGATCATCGGAACGGTCAGCGTCGTGTCGTAGAGGAAATAGGCGTGTGTCGGTTCACCATGATCACCCAGGCCTTCGCCGTGGTCGGCTGTGACGATCAGCAGGGAGCGGTCTCTCGCACCGATCGATTCGAGACCGCGAAGGAGGCGTCCGATTTCTCGATCGACGAAAGCGACCTCGCTGTCGTAGGCATCGCCGCCTTCGACCTCGATCGGCGCACAGTAGGGAATATGGGGATCGAAGAAGTGAACCCAGAGGAAGAAGCGGCGCGCACCACCACGGCTCCGGTCCGGATGCTCGAGCCCTCTCAGGACATCGAGGGTCCTGTCGACGGTTCTGTCGGCGGGCGACTCCCTGAGTAGCACACCAGCCCCCCGCGGCAGGGGGTCGAAAAGGTAGGTGTCGAATCCTTGCTCCAATCCGCAGCCCCTCTCGAGCGGTTCGCCGGCAACGACGGCGGCGGTGTGAAAGTTGTTGCGCGACAGGATCTCGGCCAGGGTCTCGAGTTCGTGGGACAGCGCGAAGGGCCGGTTGTCCCTGAGTTCCATCTCATGAGGCAGGCACCCGGTCATGAGCGCTGCGTGCGAGGGGAGCGTGATCGGCACGGGAACGACAACCTTCTCGAAGAGCGTTCCGGAACGCGCCAGGGAATCGAGGATGGGTGTGCGCGCCCCGCTGTGCCCGGTGCAGCCGAGCCTGTCGCCGCGCAGGGTGTCGATCGTGATGAGGACGACTCCGTCAACATCGAGGCTCGATCCCCCGTCGGCGCTTTCTTCGGAGAAGCAACCGAGAGCCAGGGCGAGGACAGGGCAGAGGGAAAAGGCAAGAACGATCGAAACGAGGTGACCGCCGATCGTGCCCGGCTCTTCTTTGCCCATCAGCTCACCCCGCTTGTCTTGGAGTATTCAAAAAAAGGAAGACGGCTGCGAGCAACCGCCTTCCTCTAGTATGACGAAAAACTCGATCGGACGGTCGACCATCCAACCTGAGCCTGCGACGATCACTCGTCCAGAGCGACACCACCAAAGGTGATCTGCGTGAGCCTCGCTCTCAGGCATTCGTTGACGACCCTGACCACGTGGCCGTACTGCACTCCCTTGTGAGCGTAGATCGTGGCCTTGGCTTCAGGATCGCGTCGGTGATAGTCGGCGACGGTGTCGCTGAACCGTTTCAGCGTGGGCATCTTCTTGTTGTTGATCTCCATGGTGAAACCGAGGCGTGCCTTGTCGCTGAGCTTGATGTCGATGTCGATCTTTTCCATCATCTCATCGGCCGGGGTCGCGTTGACTCCCACATCCCTGGGGAGGTAGGCGGCCAGCTTGCCGTCGAGAAGCTTGAACTTGATGGAGCACATAAAGAAGATGAGAAGCAGGAAAGTGACGTCGATCATCGGCGTCATCTGCATGACTGTCTCTTCCTTGGCTGCCTGTTCCGTGATTTTGCTTGCCATTTATCTCTCTCCACGAGTAACCGCGTGCTACCGTCCCAAGACGTGGGACATCTGTCCCAAGACGTGGGACATTTTGTCCCAAGACGCGGGATCAATCAGTCGGCGGACCGGACTTTGCGTCTTCTTCGAACGAGCAAGCAAGCTCGATCTTGTAGATCTTGATACCTTCCTCGCCGCAGATCTGCATGACCTTCTGAATATACTTGAACTCGGTCTCGCTGTCGGCCCTGATGAGGATCGGCTGCTTCGATGCGCCATCGTCCTCCCTGTCGAAGAACTTGACCTGCGCGGCCAGGTGCCGGCGGATCTCGTCGATGCAGTCATCGACGTTGCCGCAGTCGCGGCGCTTCACCACGTAGTGGCCGGGGCGGGTGATGTTGATGATCATCCGCTTGTCCTCGGGATTCTCATCCTTCTGGCATTTGTCCGCCTTGGGAAGAACGAGGTCCTCGAGCTCCTGCTGGGTGAGGTCGGTCACGATCATGAAGAAGATGATCAGGTTGAACACGACGTCGATCATGGGCGTCATGTTCATCTGCAGTTCAAAATCATGTTCTTGTTTTTTACCCATTTTGTCTCCTCTGAAGTGCGCTTCGGGACGCCCCATCCCAAGACCGTGAACTCTTGTCCCGCAGCCCTGGCGCCTGGGGTTGTCGGCGCGGCCGAACGATTGATCAAGCCGTCTTTCGGCTGGTCAAAACGGTCGCGCTTTCGATCCTCGAACAGCGCCCTATTTGGCCGGCCTGAATCTCTCGAAGAGATCGCCCACGACAGCGGAGATCTCGAGGGAGTTTTTGACCACCCTGTTCCTGAGGAACACGAACGACGCGGTGATCGGAATCGCCACGATCAGACCGAACATGGTCGTAATCAGAGCGGCCGAGATACCGCCCGACAGCTGCGCCGGGTCAGCCTGGCCCTTGGTGGACGCGATCACGTTAAAGGCCGCGATCATACCCATGACGGTACCCAGAAGGCCGAGCATGGGAGAAACGTTTGCGATGAGCGAGAGCCAGGAGAGCTTGGTGTGCAGCTTGATGGCTTCCTCGTCGCCCGATTCCTCGAGCGCCTTTTCCATGGCG
>CAZUHB010000035.1:45511-69060 GCA_964620445.1 uncultured Phycisphaerales bacterium | reverse complement strand
GGTCGTGAGGTTGTAGCAGGGATTCAAGCCGGCCTGATAGCTCCGCCAGTTTGCGAACGCCGCCGCCCCATACCAGGTCACGGTCACCATGGGGTGATTATACTTCCCCCTGGTGACGCCGAAGATGCCATTGTTCCAGGTGATCCGGCTGTAATTGGAGGCGGAAGTCGTATCGCAGAACGATTCGGTGTCATTCTTCTTGTACACCACTCCGTCGGTGACCTCGATCAGCCCCAGGCCAAAGGCGTGATTCAGAAAGTCGCAGTATTGCCAGTTGGAGACCTCGTGAATGTCCATGAGGAATGCATCGATATTCACGTTGTGAACAGGCAGCGCATCGATCAATCCGTCATGGTGATCGCCCATATCGTAATCCCCCTCGGGAATCATGACCATTCCGGCCGGCGCGAAATCGCGAACCTCCATGACGAACAGGTTCGACAATGGGCCTTCGATCACAGCCTGAATGTAAAGATCATACGGACCGGAAACCACCGGCAGGGTGGTGGGGATTTCGAGGACGCCGCTCGATGGAATCGTGCCTAGTGTTTGATGCGAAAAGACCGAACTGATGTAAAAATCACCAAACATGGTGTTCAAGGGTGGGCACCGCAAATGTCTTCCGATGAACAGCTCCACCGGTTGCATCCCTGCCGGATTGGCACAAACGATCTTTCCCGTGATAGGGCTGCCCGGAGTGAAATAGCCCGTGGCATAGATATGGTCGTATGGTCCCGCGTCAGTCGGGCTGGAATACCCGGAAGATGCGATGGAAACAAAAATGAACAGTGCATAAATGAACGAGAGCCTCATGATGTTTTCTCCTTTCTTTGGACGAATTTCTGGAAAAGGTTGGATATTGACGGAACCTGATCAACCGGTCTCAATGATGATATTATGTTTTGCTGACTCGATTATCGGGGGCGGGCTGTCGAGGACGTTGTCGTGCGAGGAATCTGCTTCCCTTCTGTCACGACCCGTTTGAGAAAGATCATCCGTACTTCTGTGGAAGCGAGATCGTTTCTCGAAAGCGGATGCGAGAGGACGATATTTTTGAAAAAGTTTTTATTCATGTTGATCATTCACTCACGGATCACGAATCGGTCCCGGGTGAGCCGGAAACGGTCCTCGCCGGATGCAGGTGGATCGACGTGAGTTGCGTCCGGTTGTCCCGGCCGTGCCGGTACAGGTTACAGATCAACACGTTGTTCGGAAGATCGGCGCGTTCGGATGGCTCGAAAAAAGGGAGTCTACAGCGCGACGGATCGACTCTTGGAAAGTTATGATAGTTCTTTCCTTACCCGCCGCCACGGAATCATTCAGCAGTGAGAACGAGCAGGTTCGTGAGACGCGCATGTTGCCCGCCCCACGTGCCGACGAGCGCCTGGAAGGGATGCTCCTCCCCCGGAATCCAGTTCGACGGAACCGTGGCGGGAAAAACGAGCACGCCGGTCTGGGGAATTCTCCCGAGCGTCCATGACTGGGCCAGCGGCAGGGTGAGCCACAGATCGCCGTGCTGGGTCGGCAGGGGCGGTTCCTCGATGCCGCTTCCCAGACCGAGCAGCGCCGGCATCCCCGGAATCCCCACGATCTTCACGTCGATGGGCGATCCGGGCGCCACGTCGCCGACGGTGTAGAGGTGATGGTGGAGCTCGTCGGCGCCCATATCGACCGCATCGCCGACGATGCGGGGATCCCCCTCGAAGTCGGCCGCACCATGAACTGCGGAGCTGTCGCCGCTGTCGCGGCAGGGCGAATCCCAGGTGAGGTGACAGTCGCCGGCCGCCTCGTGGGCGAAGAGCGGGTCCGCGTCGATGTTGCCTCCCGACACCTCGTGGTCCTCGATGTTGTTGTACCGCGTATAGTGGCTCTTGGTGGACCAGAGCTGCGCGTGCAGGTAGACGAACTCGGGGTCGTTCCCGCGGATGATGTTGTTTGTCAAGAGCGGCTTCGCGATGAAGCTCAGGACGGCGCATGAGTCGATGTAGGGATCGTCGTTGTTGTGGATCGTGTTGTTGACGATCGTGTTGTTCTCGATGACGGGGTAGGAGTAGGCACAGTAGATGGCGCTCGCGTTGTCGAGGGCGTCATTGCCGATGATCATGTTGTTGGCGATGCGCGGGCACGCGTTCTGGTAGAAGAAGAAGGCACCCCCGTAATTCGCCACGTTGTGCCGGAAGAGACACCCGGTCACCGCGAGCTTGGAGAAGTTGCACGCCGAGAGAGCCCCGCCCCCGTGGGGGTAGTAGGTGTTCTTGGGAAAGGCCGTCGCCTTGCTGTACTCGATCACGCAGTGCTCGAGCCGCGACTCGCCGTTCGTCTCGGGCGTGTCGTGGAACCGTATCCCGTTCCAGCATCCGGTGTGCGAATTGTCGACCACGAACTCGTGCGGCTCGTCGGTCGTGAACAGGATCGGCGCCACGGCGGTCCCCACGGCGAGCAGCCGTCCCTGGATCTCCAGCCTGTAGTAGTCGTGAAACTCGACCAGCACGCCCGGTTCGATGGAGAGAGTGATCGTGTCCTCGACCGTGACATCGCCCACGACGTTGACCTTGTCGGCGTTCCACGTCGTGTCCTCCGTGATCGAACCGGACACGGTGATCTCGTCGCGCCTGTCCGACCGGCGGGCGGAGTGCGACAGGGACGCGTTCCTGCCGGGAGTTCCGCTCGCCGGGCCGCGATCGCCCTTGACGAAGGTCTGGCAGCCGTATCCCGCGGCGGGCGAACCGGGCAGCAGTCGGTAGTCGTCGTTCTCCGGATCGGTCAGGAGAGGGTCGACACCGATGATGTTGTTGTACGGAGAATCGGGGGCTCCCTGCCACACCTCGGGAGGCGCTCAGCCGTACTCGCAAAGCAGTGTGAAGTGGCGGAGAGGATCGACGTTCGCGACCGGGTCCGAGTGATACGACCAGTTGTCGACCGGCCAGGGCGTGCCATACCCCTGCGCGCTGAACGCGAGGCCCGCGCCCGTCGCGAGCCAGTCGTTGAGATAACCGGTCCAACCCATGAAGTCGGGCCCCGTCTCCACAGTGTCGACGAAGATGTTTCTCTCCACCGTGATGTTGTCGCCGCATCCGATGATCCGGACCGCATAATCGTGGGGCTCGTAGAACGTGATGTACCGCGCCGATCCGGTCGGCTTGATGTGAAGAGGGCCGTCCTCCATCCCCCGATAGCGCACGTTTCCGTTGATGATGACGCAATTTTCCACGTCAAGCCTGTCTGTGCAGTACGAAATGCAGATCTCCCCGCCCCGCAGGTCGAGAACGGCGCCGTTCCCCTTGATGCAGACGTCGATTCCGTCGACCCCCTCGAATTGCGCGTTGATCCGGTTGAAGGTCTTGCCGATGAAGAGCCCGCCCGTGTAGACGACGCCCGTTTGCAGCTCGATCAACTTGTCGTATCCGCTGCCCGGTTGTGCCGTCTCGTACATCTCCCTCAACGTGGTGCAAAGACCGGTGTGGGAGCAGGCGAGCAGCAGAAATGCGAGCAGAACGACCTTCTTCATCGCGAGACCTTCTCGTGGCGGATGAGTTTTCTTCAGGCTTGATCCTCCTTGTTGATCGAAATCAATTTATCATTCGCACGAGCTTGAATCAAGGTCCGGGGCGGGCCAACGAGCCTAAAGACATTCCATCGAAATACTCGATAAGAATGGAGAATCTCCCTGTGGGCCGGTCAAAACGGTCCTTCGGCGAGGGGAGTCCGGGACGGTTGAAGCTGTAACTTTCGCCTGCGATAGGGGTTTCAGTTCGAAAGGGTATATGGTGGGCTGATGGCAAAACGAAGAAAAAGAGCGGATTCTCCATTCCTGACTCCCTTGCGTCTGAGATGGTACGGCCTGGGCCTGGCGGTCTTCTGGACGGCCGTTTCCGTGGTGTCGCTCCTTCTCTATCTTTCACAGAATCGCGACGGCGTTCTCGAGGCGGCACGCACCCAGGCCCGCTCCGGTTTCGAAAAGGACGTGCTCTACCGCCGCTGGAACGCCATGCACGGCGGTGTCTATGTACCGCTGACCGAGGAATCGCCCGCCAATCCACACCTCGCCGTTCCCGAGCGCGAGATCACGACTCCGTCGGGTCGAAAACTGACCAAGATCAATCCGGCGTACATGACGCGCCAGGTCCACGAGCTGGGCCGGGAGAAGACAGGCATCCAGGGGCACATCACCAGCCTCGACCCGATCCGTCCGGCCAACGAGGCGGATCCCTGGGAGAAGGACGCTTTGCGGCGGTTCGAGGAGGGGGAGACCGAGGTCAGCTCGGTCGAGACGGTCGACGGCGTCTCGTACATGCGCCTCATGCGGCCGTTGACGACGGAGAAGGGCTGCATGAAATGCCACGGCGCGCAGGGCTACACGGTCGGCTCCATACGCGGCGGCATCAGCGTGGACGTGCCGATGGAACCTCTCCGGGCGATCGCCCGGCCGCACGCGGCATCGATCGCGGTGGGCCACCTCGTTTTCTGGCTTGCCGGTCTGACAGCGATCGGCCTCCTCGCCCGGCAGTTCGGGATGCGCATCCGCGACCGGGAGCGCGCCCAGCAGGCGTTGTTCCAGGAGAAAAGAAGAACCGAGGAGGCGAACCTCGAGCTCGCGAAATCGATCAGGCGCGCGCGGCGCCTGGCCGCGGAGGCGAACGCGGCCAACGAGGCCAAGAGCCTGTTTTTGGCCAACATGAGCCACGAGATCCGCACGCCGATGAACGGGATCGTGGGTATGACGAGCCTTCTGTTCGATACGGAACTGACCAGGGAACAGTACGAGTTCGCCGACACCGTGCGCAATAGCGCCGATGCGCTCCTGGACATCATCAACGACATCCTCGATTTTTCGAAAATCGAAGCGGGCAAGCTGGACATCGAGGTGATCGACTTCCACCTCCAGACCATGCTGGAGGAGATGGCCGACCTTCTGGCGCTCAGGGCCGACGAGAAGGGAATCGACTACACCCACGTCATCGAGCCCGACGTACCGCCCTTCCTTCAGGGCGACCCGGGAAGGCTCCGCCAGATCCTGATCAACCTCGTGAACAACGCCATCAAGTTCACCCACGAGGGAGAAGTGAGCATCCACGTGAGCCTCGACGAGATCGTGGAACAAAAAGCCACGGTGCGATTCTCGGTGAATGACACGGGGATCGGCATCCCTGCCGACAAGCTGGCCGTCCTCTTCGACGCGTTCGCCCAGGCCGACACCTCCACGACCCGCAGGTTCGGCGGAACCGGGCTCGGCCTCACGATCTCCAAGAAGCTCTCCGAGATGATGGGCGGTTCGATCGGTGTGGAGAGCCGGGTGGGCAAGGGATCCACCTTCTGGTTCACGGCCGTTCTCGGCAACATGGCCGAGGACTGCCAACCCATTCACGGAACCGAGATGGATGCCGACATTCACGACAAGAGGTTCTTGATCGTGGACGACAACGCGACCAATCGCCGCCTGCTTTCCCTGATGCTCGAGTCGTGGCGGTGCAGCTACAACGAGGCGCACGACGGGAAGACCGCCCTGGAGAGGCTGAAAGCCGCTGCTTCGGCCGGGAGGCCTTACGACATCGTCCTCACCGACATGCAGATGCCCGAGATGGACGGCGAGACGCTCGGCAGGGCGATCAAGCAGGATCCGGCTCTGCGCGAGGCCGTGCTCGTGATGATGACCTCCATGGGGAAGAGGGGGGACGCGGCGCGTTTTCAGAAGATCGGATTCGACGCCTATCTGCTCAAACCGCTGAAGCAGGCGCATGTGCACGACTGCATCGCGGCCGTCTTCAGCAGGGAGAAGAATCCGACCGCCGCCGAGAGGAGGATCCTGACCAAGCACACGATCGTGGAGAAGAAGGGCCGCGTGCTCGTGGTCGAGGACAATGTTGTGAACCAGAAGGTCGCTGTGAAAATGCTCGAGAGGATCGGGTACCGGACGACGTGCGTTGCCAACGGCCTGGAGGCGGTGAAGGCCGTCGTCGAGATACCCTTCGACATCGTCCTGATGGACTGCCTCATGCCGGAGATGAACGGGTACGAAGCGACACGGGCGATCCGGAACCTCGACGGCGAGCAGCGCCACATTCCGATCGTGGCCATGACGGCGAGCACCATGCAGGGTGACAGGGACAAGTGCCTCGCAGCGGGCATGAACGATTTCATCTCGAAACCGGTCAAGCCGAAGAGGCTGGCCGAGGTGATTCAGAAGCACCTGGAGCAGAAACCGGTTCTGTTGCCCTCTTGACCCGGTTTGTGAAACCGAACCACGCTTCGATCACTCCTCGATGAGAAAGAAGAGGTATGAGCCGTTGATGATCCGAACGCTTCCCGTCGCGAGATTGCCGTCGTCGACAGCCTCGTCGAGCAGGGTCCACTTGACAGCGGGCACCGACCTGTCATAGATCGAGATCGCCGCGGTCGCTCCCCACGAGCCCTGCCAGTCGTACAGGCCTCCCACGGGCGGCGCCTTGTTGAAGACGTTCGTGCGCAGGTAGGGCTCCAGTTCGGGCGGCATGACGCCATGAACCTTGTCGGGCGGCCACGCGTCGCTGTCCAGCTTGGCCCGGATGGCGGCCTTCTGGATGACGCTGATCGTGGCGGCCACGTCTGTTTCGTCTCTGTAGTTGTTGACAGCAGGTATGACCACGGCGGCCAGGATGCCCAGGATCACGACAACGATCAAAAGCTCGACCAATGTGAAACCGCTTGTTCCCGCCATAGACAGGCCGACCTCCCCAGGAGATGGTAATCCGTTTTTCTTATCGGCTTTATATTTACAAGACTTGATTGTTTAATCGGCGGGCCTGAGCAGGTGTGTCCCGTACCGCTCAACTCGCCGGACTCGCACAGGGCGAGGCAAGCGCGGATGATCACTACGAAATAACCGAAAGACGATAATAATTTATCGATAAACGATAAATTATTGTTGTTGTTCGATATCACTTCCGCTAAGATCGTCAACCATCAAGTTCATCTTATCGGAGGTCTTTCAGATGAAACGCAAACGAACAAGAAAATACGAAACGAAGCTGGCTTTCCTGATCGCCGGATTGCTCGACTACAGCTTCGTGACCGGAATCCTGTATTTCGCCTTCTCCTTTTTTTACCTTTTCGTTCTGTTGTTTCTTTCCTTCGGGCAGGACGGGGAATTGATCGAAGGCGAATCACCTGTTGTTATTCATGACTCGGCTCTTCAAGTGGAGGTCACATCCACTCAGGTCGAAATTGCCGAACCCAGTCTGGAAGAGATCCGCGGAAGGCTCGAGTTCGAAACCGACAGCAAGATATTCTTGTTCATGGACAGAGGATTCGGCCTGCTGAAAACTCTGGCAGGCCTGTATATTCTGTATCAGCTAAAACAACTCTTTACCGCGGTCCTTCACAAAAAACCCTTTCTTTCGAGCAATGCTCAGAGAATTCGAAAGATCGGATTCCTTGTGATCGCCCTGGGAATCCTGAATATCATTGCTCCTTACCTCCACTCCTGTGTGGTGCTGAACCTTTTCACCTCCCGGGGCTCGAGCCTGAGTCCGCCTTTGGATATCCAGACAAACGTGATCTTTTATGGTCTGGTGATCCTGGTACTGGCGGAAATATTCCGCTACGGGAGCCGGTTGGAAGAAAGCCAGGCGGGCACGGTTTGAGGGAGGTCTGAAATGCCCATCCGAATCCATCTGGACATGATGCTCGTGAAGCGGAGGATGACTCTCAAGGAGCTATCGAGCCGCATAGGGATCACTCTGGCCAATCTTTCCATCCTCAAAACCAACAAGGCCAAGGCCATCCGTCTGTCCACCCTGGAGTCCCTGTGCCAGGTGCTCGAGTGTCAGCCCGCGGACCTGCTGGAGTATGTGGAGGAGGAGGACTCTTCCTGATCAATTCTCCCCGTGGGAAAACTTTTCCTTACACCCCACGGGAGATTTCCAGAGATTTTCTCACGTCCCGCTCCCCACATCATAGACGTAGAGAAACTCCCCGTGCCGGATATAGAGCCGCCCGCCGCACACGACCGGATGGGCCCAGCTCTTTCCCTTGCCGCCCTTGGGAATCTCGAAGGCGCTGACCAGCTCGAAGACAGACGGCGACGGCTTCACGAGCCCCATGAGGCGGTTGATGCTCAAGGTGTACAGCATCCCGTCGACACAGGTGAGCGAGCCCTTGCCCACACCGGGGGCGGCATACATCTTGGAACCGGTCTTCCAGTCGAGGCAGACCCACTTGTCCCTGTTCTTGAACAGGCTCGTTCCATAGAGATATCCGTCGAGCAGCAGCACGCCGCCATGGTGGTTGTCCAGTTCTTTCGTGCGCCAGACCTCTTCGAATCCGATCTTGCCCTCGTGCTTCACGATCTTCCACTTGACCGATCCGGCCTGCACCGTGCTGATGAAGATCTCTCCTTCATGGTGGATCGGAAGGAGGACGTTCTCGTCCGCGTAGGACTCGTGCTTGACGTGCCAGAGCAGTTCGCCGTTCTCGATGTTGACGCCGATGATCCCCTTGGCGGTGAGGGCGACCACGATGCGCAAATCCTCGAACTCGACGAGCAGCGGTGAAGAGTAGCCGGCCAGCTCCATCACGCTCGGTGCCTTCCAGATGAAGGCGCCCGTGTTCTTGTCGAGCGCCACCATGCACGTGTCCCGGCCCCCGGGGGTGGAGATCACGCGGTCGCCATCGATCAGCAAGGATTCGGCCAGGGCCCACATGGTGCTCTTGCTGCGCACCGCCTTGAGGACGTTCTTCTCCCAGACGATCGCGCCTGTTCCGGTCTCGAGACAGACGATGTTGCCCAGCGGGTTCTGGTGGTAGATGCGCGTCCCGTCGATCGTGGGCGTGCTGCGGCTCCCGGGATAGCTCCCGGTCCACGCCCTGCCGTTCTTGGCGTGCCACAGCTCCTTGCCCGACATGTCCAGGGCGGTGACGACCGTGTTCTCTCCGATATTGCCCGCCGTGCAGATGATCCCGCCGGCGACCGACACGGAGGAAAAACCGTGCCCCAGCCCCCTGGCTGTCCAGAGCAGGGGCGGGCCTTCCTCGGGCCAGGACTTGGCAAGACCTTTCTCAAGGGAAATGTTGTCCCGCGCGGGTCCGTGGAACTGGGGCCAGCTGTGCTCTTCTTCGGAGAGTGGGGGGGCGATCGGAATCAACCGCACCGTGCGGAAGTGGATCTCGCCCCCTTCCGACTGGAGGCCGATCTTTCCGGCCACCACGTCGAGGCCGGTCGCCTCGTTGACCGTCTCGCCGTTGATGCGAAGCGTGAGGTCGCCGCCACTGAGCGTGATGTCGTACCTGTTCCACTGGCCCGGTTCTTTTTCGTTGCCCTTGATCTTCGAGAGGCCCGAGAGCTTTCCGATCATCTCGCCCTCGGCGGTTCTCGACCGCGCCGCATCGCCCTTCAGCCCGAAACCGTGGAAGCCGTAGATGTCGCCCGCGCTGCCGCTCTTGAGCTGCGCCTCGACAGACCTGGGCAAGGCCCGCGGCTCGCCCGTGATCCGCATGAGCACGCCGCTGTTGGAGGCCGGCTTGCCCGGAGCCCATCGCCACTCGACGATGAGCCGGAAGTTGGTGAATTCCTTTTTCGTGGCGAGATAACCCATCGGCTTGCCCTGGCAGACCAGGAGGCCGTCGCGAACGCTCCACACGTCGGCCATCTTCACGTCGGGATCGACGAGATAGTGTTCCCAGCCCGCGAGGCTTTCGCCGTCGAAGAGGTCGATGGCGTTTTGCGGCGCGTCGGCCGCCGAGGCGAACAAGGCCGCCGCGATCGAGATCACGAACGCCGCAACACCCGTCTTGACGTGCTTCCACCGGTTATCGTTCCCACGCGGTCCTGTTGTCAAACTCATGTTTTCTCCAATCCTTTCCTCGCTCTAATTCATGATCGACTTGTAGACCAGCGGTCTGAGAGTTGTCTCCAGCTGGTTCGAGAAGGGCATGTACTGCGACAGCGCGATGACGACCAGGTCGTCGGCCGGCGAGATCCAGAAGTGTGTGCTCGCCGCGCCGCCCCAGCCGTACTCGCCCGCGTGCCACCTGTGGCCCAGGTTCTTGAGCTTCACCCGAAATCCGAGGCCGAATCCGAAGAGACCGTGGCAGAATACGTTTTCCGGGAGCTGGTTCCTCGTCATCATCTCGACGGTCTCGGTCTTCAGCAGCCGCGTGCCGTGCAGCTCTCCCTTGTTGATCAGCATCTGGCAGAAGCGCATGTAATCCCGGGCTGTCGAGACCAGCCCGCCGCCGCCCGAGAGCAGGGTGGGCCGGCGCAGGTAGCGGCTGGTGTCGTACCTGTCTTTCAATCTCAGGCCCCGTCCGTAACAGGAGGAGAAGCGGTCCGCTTTTTCCTCGGGAACGTAGAAGGCCGTGTCCTTCATGTCGAGCGGCTCGAAGATCCGCTTCTGAAAGAACTCATCCAGCCTCGAGCGTGAGACCCTCTCGACGACGCATCCGAGCACATCGGTGGAGACGCTGTAGTGCCATTTTGTCCCCGGCTGATATTCGAGCGGAATCGATCCCAGCTTCTTTACCTGTTCCTCCAGGTCCCGGCTGCCGAGGACATCCTGCTTCTTGTACATCCTGTCGACGGGAGAATTCCCGAAGACGCCGTACGTCAATCCCGCGGTGTGCCGCATCAGGTCGCGCACGGTCGGCTTGCGATCCGGCTCGATCGGTCCGCTCTTGCCATGGACCTTCATCCCCTCGAACTCGGGGAGGTGTTTTTCGAGAGGCTCATCGAGTTTCAGCTTGCCCTCGTCATGGAGCATCATCGCGGCCACGGTCGTGATCGGTTTGGTCATCGAGTAGAACCGCAGGATCGAGTCTTTCTCTAGAGGCGCATCATCCTCGATATCCCTCAGCCCGTACGCCTCGAAATGGACGATCTTGCCTTTGCGCGCCACCATCGTGATCGCCCCGGCGATCTTCTCTTCGGCGACCAGCTTCTGGACCGCGGCCTTGACTTCGCCGAGCTTGGCGCTCGCCATGCCGACCGCCTCGGGCTCCGCGTGCGGCACCTCCGCCGCCCAGGAACAGACGGCAAGCGCCGCGAGGAGCAATGCGGTCAGGAACGATGAACTCTTTTTCACTCGCCCTTCTCCTTCGAATCAGAGATGGTGACCTGCCCCCTCGATAAACGGGCCCGGTGATTACGTTGGATTGATGGTGAACGTGGATCCGTTCCGCGGAAAGTCGAGCAGAACGATCTTATCCGCAACGATCATCGTGGGTAAGAATACGTGAATCGGGACGGGCGGCCAAAAGAGAATTTGGAACACCGATCGAAGGAGCGGCCTCCCCGTGGGAGAGACCGCTCCTTTGGATGCTCGGTGTCGAGCGGGCTTGAGATCAGGGAATGAAGTAGATCTGAACCGGCATCGAGGCGTAGCTGATCGGCGAGATGCTCGGTCCGGTGTAGAGCACGAATGCCACGTGGGCGTTCCGGTCGATCCAGGTCGGCCCCAGAACATTGGCCGGGACGAGCTGGCACCAGCTCTGGCCGAAGCCGTCGAGAGTGCCGCGCGTGTTCACGAAGGGACCCACGTTCACGTAGTCGATCGACATCTGGAGCAGGTTGTCGAAGACGAGGGGGACCCAGATTCCGTTGTTGGTCAGCCCGGGCCATCCGCCCGAGGCGCTCACGAAGACCCAGTACTTCCAGCCGGCCCATGCCGGTCCGGCGTTGAGTGTGAAGGTGAAGGTGTTGAGCGTGTTCACCGAGGCCTGGGTCAGGTCGCAGGTGAAGTCGGTCGAGGTCGGCACGAGGCTGATGTCATCCGCATAGTTTTCGATGAGCGTCTGGACGATGGTCGAGTAATTATAGATCTCCAGGGTGTGGAGGCCGGTGGTGGTTGCCGTGTAAGTGCCCGACATGTGGGTGCGGATGGTTTCGCCGAGGTTGATGAATCCTGATGAGTGGGTGGCGATCAACGAACCGTTGATCGAGACGTCGAAGTTACCGCCGTCTGTGTACGTGCCTCAGCAGGAATAATAGGCCACATCCATGTCGAACTGATAGGTGACGCCGCTCACGAGGAGCACCTGCTGCTGGACGCCGCCGTTCCCGAAATCCGTACCGGGGAGCCTCTTGAGGCACCACGTGTCGCCGCCCGCGCCGTCGACGTCGTACTGAATGAAACCGGCGCCGGTGTTGTCGCCGAAAAGCGTCCAGGGACCGAGGGCGGCTCCCAGCTCGAAGTTGCCGTCGTTGCACATTTCCTGGGCCGCCAGGGGAGGCGACGCCGAGAGGAAGAACAGCGCAACAGCCAGCAATGTGGGAATCGTGAGTCTGTGCATTCGAATTCTCCTTTCCGGTAATAGGGCGAAAAAAAACCGAGCGTTTCGGGCAATGGAACTCTAAAAGGCTTCAGAATAATTTATAGTCCCAGAAAGAGCGGAGCGCAAGGGATCGGGTTTACAATAAAACAGAAGCACGGCCGCTCTTCTTCGAGAGCGGTCGCTCTTCTGTTCATTTTGAGACCTTTGACTTTTCAATTTCAGCAAATCCTCTAGGGGATGAAATAGATCTCCACCGGCTGCGACGCATAGCTGATCGGCGAAATCGACGGCCCCTGGTAGAGCACATAGGCCACATGGGCGCTGCGGCCGATCCAGGGTGCACCGAGGAGATTGGCCGGAACGAGCTGGCACCAGCTCTGGCCGAAACCGTCGAGGGTGGAGCGCGTGTTCACGAAGGGACCCACGTTCGCGTAGTCGATCGACATCTGGAGCAGGCTGTCGAAAACGAGGGGGACCCAGATGCCGTTGTTGGTCAGTCCCGGCCAGCCGCCGGTGGCGCTCACGAACACCCAGTACTTCCAGCCCGCCCAGTTCGAGCCGGCATTCAGCGTGAAGGTGAAGGTGTTGAACTGATCCACCTCGGCCTGGGTCAGGTCGCAGGCGAAATCGGTTGCCGTGGGCACGAGGGTGATATCATCGATGTAGTTTTCGAGAAGCGATTGAGGACTCGTGTTGTAGTTGTAGATCTCGAGAGTGTACATGCCTGTCGAGGGCGCGGTGTAGGTTCCCGAAAGAGTGGAGAGGATGGTCTGACCGAGAATGATAGGTCCGCAGGAATCAGTGGCAATCAACGAACTGTTGATCGAGACGTCGAAATTTCCGCCGTCCGGTTCGTTGCTTCAGCACGAGTAGTATGCGATGTCCGCATCGAACTGATAGGTCACACCGCCGACGAGGAGCACGCTCTGCTGAACGCCGCCGTTGCCGTAATTGGAACCGGGCATCCTCATGAGGCACCACGTGGGACCGCCCACGCCGTCCACGTCGTACTGTACGAAACCAGCGCCCGTGTTGTCGTCGAAGAGCGTCCACGGCCCCAGGGCGTTCCCCAATTCGAAGTTGCCGTCGCGGCACCTTTCCTGGGCAGCCATCGGTGGGGCCGCCCACACGCACAGCAAACAGGCTACAATGGTCGCTGGTAGAACAAACTTTCGCATGTTGTCTCTCCTTTCAGGAACAAAGACCGAGAAAAAAGAAATGGGCTCGAGCCCGACTGGACATAAAACATTGAATCAACTGCGGCAGCTCGAAATTTCGGGCGGCCGGCGCGGGACGACAGGGGAGACGGGCTGAGGAATGGAGGGAGCCCGTGGCGTTCGGAGAGGTAAAAAAAGCAGCCTTCCGGATCTGGAAGGCTGCTTTTTTGCTTTTGACTCGTTGACGACCAAACACATGTTCCCGAGGGTTATACCTCAGGGAATGAAATAGATTTCCACCGGCTGCGAAGCGTAGCTGATCGGCGAAATCGATGGACCGGTGTACAGAACGTAGGCCACATGGGCACTGCGGCCGATCCAGGGTGCACCGAGAAGATTCGCCGGAATAAGCTGGCACCAGCTCTGCCCGTAGGCGTCGAGTGTGCCGCGCGTGTTCACGAAGGGACCCACGTTCACGTAGTCGATCGACATCTGAAGCAGACTGTCGAAGACGAGCGGCACCCAGATACCGTTGTTGGTCAATCCGGGCCATCCGCCGGTTGCACTCACGAACACCCAGTACTTCCAGCCGGCCCAGCTCGAGCCGGCGTTCATCGTAAACGTGAACGTGTTGTACACATCTACTTCCGCCTGGGTTAAGTCGCATGTGAAATCCGTCGCAGTGGGAACGATCGTGATATCATCGATGAAGTTCTGAATAGTGAGCTGAGGTTCACTCCGGTAGTTATAGATTTCGAGCGTGTACATTCCCGTTGTCGGAACCGAGAAGGTCGTGCTCATCGAGCTGTACTTGGGAATCAAGATTGTCAAAGGACCCGCTGAATCGCTTGCGATCAACCCCCCGTTGATCGAGACGTCGAAATTTCCGCCGTCAGAGGGGCTGCTTCAGCAGGCGTAATAGCAGACGTCAGCTTCGAACTGATAGGTGACGCCGCCGATGAGAAGCACATCCTGTCGGATTCCGCCGCTACCGTAGTCAGAGCCCGGTGCTCTCTCGAGACACCAAGTCGGCCCCCCAACGTTGTCCACGTCGTACTGCGTGAACTGGGCGCCCGTGTTGTCGCCGAAAAGCGTCCACGGTCCCAAGGCATTACCCAACTCGAAATTGCCGTCCAAGCATCGTTCCTGAGCGGCCAGCGGAGGGGCTATCCACAGGCATAACAGGCCGAGTGCGAGGGCGACAGGTACAATGAACTTGTGCATGCTGCTCTCCTTTCTGATACGTGATGCAATGATTGATCCCATTCAGCGTTCAACGAGTCCTATTAGGCATCCAATATTTTACATAATTGACCCAAAAGTACAAGGGGGAACATAATCCACTTCAATTAGCGTGAAATATGATTTCAATCGTGAAAAGATTTGGCCCAACTCGTTAAGATTAACTGAATAATGCCCGATCGCGCAGAGCTCGAACGGCGAGCGCGGGACCAGAGTCGGAAAGGAACGGACGATGGCAGAATCGGAAAAAACCCTCACGAGACGCGGATTTTTGGGGTTCGTGGCCGGGAGTGCGGCCAGTATCGGTTTGGTCCGATGCGCGTCCACAGACGCGCCCGCGATCGATGGGAGCGGCCTTTCTTTCGGGGTCGTGGCTGACGCGCAGTACTGCGACTGTGAACCGAAGGGATCACGCCACTACCGCGCCTCCCTCGAAAAGCTTGCTGCCTGCGTCCAGGATTTCAACAAGCAGGACCTCGCCTTCGTGATCCACCTCGGCGATTTTATCGACGACGATTTCGCCAGCTTCGATGCGCTCTTGCCCGTTTACGACACGCTGGCCATGCCCCACTTTCACGTGCTCGGTAACCACGACTTCTCCGTGGCCGAGGGGTCGAAGGGAGCCGTTCCGGTCAAGCTGGGCATGAGAGCGAGATATTATGATTTCAGCCTCGACGCTTACCGGTTCATCGTGCTCGACGGCAACGACGTCAGTCTCTACGCCAATCCCGAGGGGAGCAAGAAACACGCGCAGGCCGTGGCTCGCCTGGAGGAGCTGACGGAAGAGAAAGCGCCCAACGGGCAGCCCTGGAACGGCGCGGTCGGTGCCGCGCAGCTCGCCTGGCTCGAGAGCACACTCGCTTCGGCGCGCGCGGCCGGACAGAAAGCGATCATCTTCTGCCACTTCCCTGTCTTTCCAGCGAACGTCCACAACCTGTGGAACGACTCCGAGGTGATCGACATCATCGAGGCGAGCGGCCAGGTGGTGGCCTACATCAACGGCCACAACCACCACGGCAACCACGCGGTCAAGAAGGGCGTTCACTACCTGACCGTTCAGGGGATGGTGGAGACTCCCGGGCAGAACGCCTACGCGAGCGTGACCGTCCGTCCCGGCGGGCTGGTCATCGACGGCCGGGGCCGGGAGCCCGACCGCGTTCTGCGCTTCCGGGGTGATAGCTGATTGCTTTCTCTTCCGCGGAAGAGGCCGGCAAACTACCAGGCCGGCCGGTTACTGGAACATGGTCCGGTACTCGGGAACCACGTCGCCCAGGAAGGCCGCCATGCCTTCTTCCGACTTGTGATGGCAGAGCATGTCCTGGATCACGGGGAAGGGGATCGTGGCGATGTCGGCGCCGATCTCGGCCAGCTCGCGCGCCTGGCGCGCGTTGCGCACACTGGCGGCGATGACGAGGCTATCCAGGTCGTATGCGGCGATGATATCCATCACGCTGCGGCAGAGGTCGACACCGGAGAGGATACCTTTGTCCGACACGGCCTGCTGGCCGAGCGCGGCGGGCTCGCCCGAGTCGGTGATCCCCTCGGCGGGAAAGTAATCGGTCTTGTCGAAGGTCATGTCCGTGCGCTTTCTCAGGTCGTCGTCGATGCGGCCCGCGAAGGGGGAGATGTAATTGGCCCCCGCCTTGGCCGCGAGGAGCGCCTGCTCGGGCGACATGACGAGTGTGCAGTTCGTGGGGATTCCTTCCTCGTGGAGCCTCTTGAGCGCCTTGAGTCCGTCGTAGATATCGTTCTCGCCGGAGGGCACGCGCGGGTTGATCGGCACCTTGATGACCACATTGCCGGCGATCGTGTTGAACGTCTCGAAGAGGTAATGGGCTTCGTGCAGGATCGCTTCTTCGGTCACGCCGATCACCTCGAGGCTCACCGGGCATCCCGGGCCGGCGAGGTTGAGGATCTTCTCGATGTACTCCTTGAACGAGAAACGATCGCCCTTGTATTTTCCGAATGACTTCTTGAGCAAGGAGGGATTGGTCGTGACACCGTCCACGATGCCCCACGAGATGGCTTCCTTGATCTCAGCGATATCTGCCGTGTCGATGAATATCTGCATTCTGCTTCCTCCCTGCGAGCGATTTCATTCTTCGGAATTCTACATGTACACAATACCCAGGAGCTCGAGCCGCACGTTCTTCAGCCGCGACGTGATCAGTTCCGCCACATTTTGCATCATGTAATAACCGATCCCCGGCTCGCGCGTGAAGAGGTCGCGCAGCTTGGTCGCCTCGACCGAGGTGACCACCGTCTCCTCGAGGCTCGTGGCCGAGGCGGTGAACCTGTAGGGCGGCACGAGACACGACCACCCGAAGACCTCGCCCGGCGAAACCGCGCACACGGGCGCCCACTTGCCGCCCTTGAGTGCGGCCTTGATCGCCACGCGGCCCCTCTCGACGATATAGAGCGCATCGGCACTGTCCCCCTCGGAGAAGATCACAGTGTCGGAAGGGATCGTTTCCTTCACGCCAAGATCGAGGACCGCCTTCTTCTGCTTGTCCTTCATGTTGTGGAAGATCGGGACGAGGTCGATCTTGTCGTGGGCTTCGGCCGCGCTTTTGGCCTCGGGCAGCTCGGTCGCCGGAGTTTTCGAACCGATCGAGCGCAAGGTGGCGCCGACCAGCAAGGGATCGACGTTCTGCTCGCCGCCGCACTCGGCCCGATAGCAGGTCACGTCATTGAACGTGCACGCTTCCTTGCAGCTCGGGCAGTCCGTGGGCGGGGGTTCGACGCTGACGAGAAAGCCGCAGTGGGTACACATCCAGTGGGTCATTGTACACCTCCGGTACGAATGGTCCGGGCCGATTCCGTTCCACGGCCGCCGGCGGACCTTGTGTTCGACGGGCCGCGTAAGGCCCGTTTGCTTTCTGGATTGCGGGGACCCGATACGGATAGGGGCCGCCAAATAAGAAAGTAGCACGGAGCGTCTATTTTTCGAGCAGCTTTTCGAGTTGCTCGGCTGACGCGGCGAGGACTTTCGCATGAAGACTCTCGCCATGCGTGTCCATGGTGACGATCACGGGAAAGTCCTCGACGCGGATCACCCAGAACGCCTCGGGTGTTCCGAACTCCTCCAGCTTGTGAACGTCGGTGACCTCTTTGACCGACTGGCCGATGAGCGTTCCGGCTCCGCCGACGGCGTGGAAGTAGACGGCGCCGAACTTCTTGCATGCTGCGAGGGTGTCCTTGCCCATGCCGCCCTTGCCGATCACGCCGCGCACCTGGTAGCTCTCGATCACCTTGCCCTGGTAGGGCTCCTCGCGCGCGCTCGTGGTGGGACCGGCCGACACGAACGACCACTTGTCCCCCTCCTTCTTCACCACCGGGCCGCAGTGATAGATCACCCCGTCCTTGAGAAGGTCGTTCAGGAAATCGGGCCGCTCCTCGACCATGAGCTTGTGGCCCGCGTCGCGGGCGGTCACGATCGTGCCGGTGAGCGAAACGGTGTCGCCGCACTTGAGGTTGCGGATCTCGTCTTCGGAGATCGGGATGTTCAGTTTAATCATGGTATACAACCTCCCCGTTCTTCAGGGTCATCGCTTTTCGTCTGAACGCCCAGCATATGTAGGACACGGATACGTAAAAGGTGGCCGGATGGCGGTGCTGCTTGGCGATGAACACGTCGAGCACCGTTGTCTTGCCGCCGAATCCCATCGGTCCGATTCCGAGCGAGTCGAGATCCTCGTGAAGGGAGTCCTCGAGGGCCGCAAGCTCTGGATCGTCGTTGGTCGAGCCGATCGTGCGGAAGAACTGCTCCTTCGAGAGGAAGAACGCCGATCCCCGGTCGCCGCCGATCCCCACTCCGACCGTTCCCGGCCCGCACCCTTTGCCCTGGGCGCTGTGCACCGCGTCGAGCACGCACTTGCGCACGCCTTTCAGGTCGCGGCCCGCGCCGAGACGCGAGTCGGGCAGGGTGTACTGCTTGCCCACGTTTTCCGAACCGCCCCCCTTGAGCATGAGCCTGATGTAGATCTCGTCCTTGTCCCACGGTTTGAACGCCACGTAGGGCGCGTTGACGCCCACATTCGTGCCGGAGTTCTTCCCGGTCACCGGGTCGACGGCGTTGGGCCGGAGATAGATGTTCTTCGTGGCCTTCTCGGCAGCGGTCTCGATCAGGCTGCGCAAGGTGATCGTGTCCGCACCCAGCGGGTGATAGACATAGAAGATGAGCATGCCCGTGTCCTGGCAGATCGGTGTGGCTGCCTCGCGCGCCATGGAAACGTTCTTCAAGATCGTGTCGAAGGTGTTGGCCTGCGTCGATCCGTCCGGTTCCTTGGCCTTGGCCTCCCGAAGGGCTTCGACCACATCCGCAGGCAGATCGGTGGAGGCCCGTTTGATCAGTTCGACCAAATGGTTGATCAGGTTTTCGTCCATGGTTTTCTGAGATCCTTTTGAAATAAAAAGTTCAGGAGTGCAATTAACCATACCGGGGCATGGAGGTTCGCTACCGTGAATTTCGAGCGATTCTAATGGCCGAAGAACACGAAGTCAACGACGACGGGCAGAGTCTGTTCAAGAGCAGGACAAACACTCCGCACCGGGGGAAAACAAAAAAAGGAAGGCCGTGAAAAACACGGCCTTCCCTACCTGCGATCAGTCGTACCGTTCTCGACGAGGAAGGGCCAAAGAGGTTGACGGCACGCCCGCCATTCTCTTTTCCTCATCCAGGAGGCACCTGAACGTATCTTGTCTCTTCGTCGTTTTGTCAGTTGCGCGGTGCGGTATTCAAAAAAAGCAAACGGGGTGCCAGATTGTGGTTTTTTGAATTTGATTTGCAGGCGTCGTATTAACGTCTGAAAAATAGGGAATTAGGACGGATGTTCTTTTTTTTTCGCCATGGACGGTTCTGTCGCCCTTGTTTTTATGCTGGGTCAGTGCGAAAAATTCCGCAGAAAATCGATCGGTAGCGGGAATTATATTAGTAGTAGATAAGCTGTTTCGGCCAGGAAGGGGAAGAGGTAGCGCACCTTGTCGACGCGCCACCCCGCCCTGCGCGCGTCCTCGCGGAGTTCCGGGAGCGGAATGCAGAATCGCGACGATCGTCTCCTTCCAAGGGCCCTCTTGACCGCGCGCCTGAATCGCGGGAAACTCGTTCCGCTCCAGACGCTGGCCACGACAGGGCCGTTCACGACGCGGCGCATCTCGCTCAGAACCTCCCTGCGCTGCGAGGCCCTTTCCAGATGGTGCATGAAGCGGACGCAGACACCGCCCGCGAACGCATTGCGGCCGAAGGGAAGAGCGAATACAGAGCCGGCAAGACATCGGTCCGAATCGATCGCTCCCGCCGCAACGCCGCGCAGGATCATGTCGATCGAGCTGTCGCATGCGATCGGATCGAATCCGGCATCCTGAAGGCGTGCCGTGAGCCGGCCCGCACCGGAGGGCACATCCAGAATCGGGGCGGTGAGGCCCTGAACGGCGGTGTCGGTTCGCTGTGCGGCGACCTGTCGGTCGAAGACGGCGACCTGCTGGTCGAAGACGGCGACCTTGCCGAAACCCTCGCGCAGCAGTTCGATCACGATGCGCGCTTCGCGGCGGGACACGAACCGCCGGATTCGGCTCTTCCGGTGACGAGCGAAGTACTCATCAGCCGCCTCCGGGGAGCGATAGGCTGACTCGAGGAAAGAATCGACGCGCCGAAGCTTCTTGACCATCCTGTGCTTCACACGGCTCCGCTGGGACCGATCGCCTTTCGTTGACTGGACGACATCAAAAAACGCCGGGGTCTTTCGACTGCCGGCGTCTGATTCTCTGGTGGGCCCGCTGGGACTCGAACCCAGAACCGACGGTTTATGAGACCGTTGCTCCAACCGATTGAGCTACGGGCCCTGTCTGGTAATTTACTGTTCCCGGAACGATTCCTCCAGTTTTTATTCCCGGAATAAAAACTGGAGGAATCGTTCCGGGAACATTTCTTTCAACTGTACTTTTTCAGCCAGTAGCGGACCTGGTCCCGGTTGAGACCGAGGAGTTTGCCTGCCCGAGTCTTGTTTCCGCCCGCCATCTCGATCGCCTGGAAGAGAAGGTCCTTCTCCAGGTCGTAGATATTCAACCCGCTCGGCGGGAGCTTGACGCGCGGCGCATCCGTGCCGTCACTCTGACTCCTGGCCAGGCCCAGTCTGATCTCGAAGGGCAGATCATCGGGTGCGAGCGTCTTCGAATCGGAAAGGAGCGTGAGCCGCTCCACCGTGTTGCGCAGCTCGCGGATGTTGCCCGGCCAGGGGTACTTCTTCAGGACCTTCATCGCTTCCCGGTTGAAGCCCTTGATCTTCTTCTTGAACTCCTCGTTGAAACGGTTGATGAACACGTTGATCAACTCCGGGATGTCATCGGGCCGCTCCCGGAGCGGTGGTATCTGTATCGGAATGACGTTGAGCCGGTAGAAGAGGTCCATCCTGAACGCCCCCTCCTTCACCAGTTCGTGCAGATCGCGGTTGGTGGCCGCGATGATCCGGATCTTCACCTCGATGTCGCGCGTGCCCCCGAGCCGCCTGAACGACTTTTCCTCGAGAAAGCGGAGGAGCTTCGCCTGCAGCGCGAGAGACATGTCCCCGATCTCGTCGAGAAAGACCGTTCCCCCTTCGGCGGTTTCGAAGAGTCCCTTCTTGGATGCCTTGGCATCGGTGAAGGCGCCCTTCTCGTGGCCGAAAAGCTCGCTCTCGAGCAGATTCTCGGGGAGCGCGGTGCAGGTGATGGTGAGGAATGCCTTGTCCGCGTCGGGGCTCTCCTGGTGGATGGCGCGCGCGGCCACCCCTTTGCCCGAACCGCTTTCGCCCGTGATCAGGATCGTCGACGCCCCCGACGTCGCGATTTTGCGGATCAGCGTGATGACCTCCTCGGTCTGGGACGAGCCGCCGATGATGTTGTGCACGCCGAACGCCCGGCGGTTGGTCTCGCGTATCTTCTGGACCTCGCTGCGCAGCTTCACCGTTTCGAGAGATTTCTCGATGGTGAGCAGCATTTCGTCCATGTCGAATGGCTTGACGATGTAATCGTACACGCCCATGCGCACGGCGCGGACAGCGTTTTCCACCGACGAGTATCCGGTCATCATGATCACGACCTGGTTCGGCACGCGCACCTTGACCTTCTCGAGGATCGAAAGGCCGTCCATGTCGGGCAGGGAATAGTCGAGCAAGATCAGATCGAATTCGTCGGATCGGAATGTTTCCAGACCCTCCCGACCGTCCTTGGCCATGGCGACGGAGTATTTCTCCTCTGTCAGGCGCTCGGACAAGGTTTTTCTGATCAGTGGATCGTCATCGATTACTAATATTCTTATCGGTGCCATTATCAGGAAACCCCCAAGGCAACAGGTTTTCGGCGATTTCAGAGCAATCCTTGGACAACCGGCCAGCCGTGGCTGGCTGCGAAATATTTCGCGCCGCCATTGAACACGACGGGGGGGAGGGGAGTCAATTCAAATCGGTGTTTTCGACCACAGGTCGGGCGTTTTCGACCGCAGGTCGGGCGTTTTCGACCGCAGGTCGGGCGTTTTCGACCGCAGGTCGGGCGTTTTCGACAGTTTTATCTTCTGGAGACCAGGTTGCGCGCCGTGACCGCATTCAGGTGTTCGATCGAGTAGCGGAGTCCGATCCGCGCTCGTGAAAAAAGAGCGTCCGCCTCGGTCAAATCCCGCTGGGCTTCGTTCAGGCGCACCAACGATGCCTGGCCGGCCCTGTACTCCTTGTGAACGAGATCGCGTGTCTCGAGAGTGAGCTCGTAGTTTTTCCGCCTGAGTGCGAGCTGCTCGCGTGCGGTTCCGACCTGGGTCACCGCCTGGCGCACCTCGCTGATCACCGAGAGCCAGCGCGCGGCGAGATTCCTGCGCGCCTCGTCGGTCAGAGCGCCGGCCGCCCGCCGTGCGGCTGCATCCGAGAATCCGCTGAAGAGGTTCCAGGCGAGATTGAGGCTGCCGGTCATGGTCAGATCGTTGTCGTCGAAATGAGCGTTGGCGTTGCGCTGGTAACCGTAGCTTCCCCGCGCGAAAAGGGTGGGGAGATTGGCCGCTTCCGCCTCATCGAGGCCGGCCTTCGATGCGGTGATGGCGTGCCGGAGCGCTTCCAGGTCGGGCCTGTGCCTCAGCGCGTAAGCCACTTCTTCAATCTCGACGGGCGGACCGGCCGTTTCGCTGACTTCCCGGTCCAGAGGTCCGAGTCGGAGCCGATCGATCGGAATCGATTCGGGAAGGCCCATCAACTCGGCCAGAACGGTCAGCGCCAGGCGCAACTCGCCGCGCGCCGTGACGAGCTGGCTCTGCGCCGTGTTGAGACGGATCTCGAAGTTGAGACGCTCGCTGAGAGCCGCCTGCCCCGCCTCGACCTTGACGCGCGTCTCTTCGAGCAAGGCTTCGTTGAACGCGGCGTCGGCGTCGGCCGTGCGGATCGACTCCTGGGCGAGAAGCGCGTTGTTGTAGGCGAGCTCGACCGACTGAATCAGAAGGCGCTGAACATCTTCGAAGGCCGCCAGGCTCTGGAGCACATCGGCCTCGCGGCCCGCCACGCGCGCCTCGCGGGCGAGCCCGTCGAACAGAATCCAGTCGGCTGACAACGAAGCAGAGTAGGTCGTGTACCGGTTCGTACCCGCGAATCCGGGAATGTTGAAGGCTTGCAGGCTTTGACGGGTGCGAGAAACACCACCGCTGAGATCGAGCGACGGATAGTAGCCGGCCCGCACCTGGGAAACAGCTTCGTTGGCAGCGGTGATTCTCGACCGGGCAGCGAGGAGGTTGGGGCTTCGTTCCAGGGCGATGCGGGCCGCGGCCGCAACAGTGAGGGGCTCGGGAAGAACGATGCTCTCCGCCTGCCCAAAGGGGTGGGGGTCGGCATCTTCGACCGGAAGGTCGGCATCTTCGACCGGAAGGTCGGCATCTTCGACCGGAAGGTCGGCATCTTC
>CAZUHB010000035.1:21247-45411 GCA_964620445.1 uncultured Phycisphaerales bacterium | reverse complement strand
GGTCGGCATCTTCGACCGGAAGGTCGGCATCTTCGACCGGAAGGTCGGCATCTTCAGACGTGACCGGTCGGCTTTCAGACCCTTCCTGCGCAGTGCCATTGTGCGTCGCACATCCGGAATGCACCCAGCAGGCGAAGAGCAGCGCGGCGACCGTTATCGTTGCATCACGCAAGGTCATTGTTTTCGAACCTTTTTCTTGCCGGCTCCACCTCTTCGCGCGGCATCCAGTTCCCGGAAATCGCCCAGCGAAAGAAGAGGCGCACGTCGTTGAGCGCTGCCAGAAGACAGGGAAGGAGGAACAATGTGAGCAGCGTGGCGGCAACCACCCCGGACGCGATCGACAGCGCCATCGGAATCAGGTACTGGGCCTGCACGCTCTTCTCCGTGATGATCGGGAAGAGCCCGGCGCATGTGGTGAGCGAGGTGAGCATGATCGCCCGGAAGCGACGGCAGCCACCCTCGACGAGGGCGTCCAGGAAGGGTATGCCCGCGGCGACTTTCTGGTTGACGCACTCCATGAGTACGATCGCGTCGTTCACCACGATTCCGGTGAGCGCCACCATGCCGAAGAGACTCATCATGGTCACGTCGATGCCGAGGAACAGGTGGCCCAGAAGCGCACCCACGAGCCCGAGAGGCACGGTGAAGAGGATGAGCAGCGGCTGGAGATAGGACCTGAAAATCGTGGACAGGATAAGGTAGATGAGCATGATCGCCAGAACGAACCCGTAGAGAAGGCTCTCCATCGATTCGCGCGAATCCTGCTGCTCACCCTCGATCGTGCAGACGAGCCCGGGATTCTGCCGCTGCAGCTCGGGTAAGAAGCCGGCCTGCAGCTCCATGATCACCTCGCGCGCATTGGCCTCACCCGGGGCGGTTTCGGCCGTCACCGACACGCGCCGCTTTCCGTCCTTGCGGTTCACGCTCGCCAGTCCTTTGGTGAACTCCACGTCAGCCACGGAGACGAAGGGCACCTCGTCGCCGGCGCGTGTTCGAATCCGGATCGACTCGAGATCGGCGAGGGAGCTCCGTTCGTCGAGCGGGTAGCGCACCTTGATGCGTACGTCGTCGCGACCGCGCTGGATGCGAACCGGTTCGGCGCCGTAGTAGCCCTGACGCAGCTGGCGGCCCACATCGTCGAGGGTGAGCCCGAGAGAATAAGCGAGCGGTTTCAGGGTGATGCGCAGCTCGGTCTTGCCGGGGCGGTAATCGTCCTCGATTTCGTAGACCCCCTTGAACTTGGCGAGACGCGCCTGGAGTTCGTCCGAGGCGGCGAGAAGCATGTCGTAGTCTTCGCCGAGCAGCCAGATCTCGATATCCTTGCCGGGCGGGCCGTGTTCGACACTGCCGTACTTGACGCTGAGCGCGCCTTCGACCGTACCGACCGACTTCTCCCAGGCGAGATTGATATCCTTGAAATAGACGCCCCTCTCCTCCGAGGGGAGCAGGTCCACGGTGATCTCGCAGTACTGGGCGCCCTTGATGTCGACGTAGCCCGAATGAGCGCCCGCGACGGAGTAGACGTTGCGAACGAGTGGATCGCCCGACACGGTTTCGGTCTGTTCCTCGACGCGGCGGAGGCCCTCTTCGAGCTTCTTGATCGTGTCGCAGGTGGTGGCGATCGGTGTGCCGTCGGGGAACTCGGCCCGCACGGTGAGCGTATCGTTGTCCGCGTCGGGAAACATGACGAACTTGACGATCGTGCACACCCCGGCCATGATAAAAATGACGGTGATCGTCGAGGCGAGAGCCACGTAACGCCACCCGATCACGAAGCGCACGCAGGGTGCGTAGACGCGCTGCACGATGCCCTCCTCGAACCGCTCCATCCAGTCGCGGAAGCGGAACATGGCGAGCCTGATCCGGCTGACGACGGAGACCTTCCGTCCATCGGCGATCGGCGGCACTCCCGGTTTGGCCAGGTGGTTCAGGTGAGCGGGGAGGAGGAAGAAACACTCCACGAGGGAAACGATCAGAGCGGCCACGACCACCATGGGCAGCAGGGCGATGAACTTTCCCATGATGCCCGAGATCCAGAACAGGGGAAGGAACGCGGCGATGGAGGTGCACACCGCGGCCACCACCGGCCAGAAGACCTCGAGCGTTCCGTCGATTGAGGCCCGCAGGGCGCTCTTGCCCTGGCGGCGGTGGAGCGAGATCGATTCACCCACCACGATCGCGTCGTCGACGATGATGCCGAGCACCATGATCAGGCCGAAAAGGCTGATCATGTTGATCGATTTGTCGTGGGCGGCGGCGACCGCCATGCCGCCGAGGAGCGAGATCGGAATCCCCATGGCGACCCAGAAGCCGAGCTTGAACCCGAGGAAGATCCAGAGCAGGAAGAAGACGAGACCGAGCCCGATCTGTCCGTTCTTGAGCAGCAGGTCGATCCGGTCGCGGATCGCCTCGGAAGTGTCGCCCCATTTGGTCAGCGTGAGCCCCGGCGGAAGGGTGGGATTCTTTTCCTCGAGGAAGCGGTCGACCGCCTCGGAGATGGCGAGGGCATCCTCTTCCCAGGTCTTGTACACCGCGATGAGGGCGGCCCGTTTGCCGTTGAAGTACCCGAGCATCGGGTCTTCCTCGAATCCGTCCTTGATCTCGGCGATGCGGTCGAGGCGGATCAGCGTTCCGTCCGGCCGGGTGACCACCACCAGGTCGGCGAACTCCTCGCCCCGGTAACGGCGGCCCATGGCGCGGATCTTGAACTGCTCCGAATCGGTGCGCAAGAATCCGCCGGGAAGGTTGAGGCACTCCCGCCGCACCTTGGCAGCCACCTCGTCGAAGGTGATGCCAAAGGAACGCAGCCGCTCCTCGGAAACCTCGATCGAAATCTCGTAGTCGGGGATGCCGCTGATCGCCGCCTGCGAGATTTTCGGAATGCGGAGGAGGTCGTCCTTGATCTCCTCGGCCTTTTCCTTGAGCTGCTTCTGGGGCAGATCGCCGCAGAGACAGATCCGGCAAACCGTCGACCGGTGGGTGAGGAGGGAGACGACCGGTTTTTCCGCGTCCACGGGGAAGGTGGGGACCGCGCTGATCTCGGCGCGAATATCGTCGAGGACCTTCTGCTCGTCGGCGCCGTCGTCGACCTCGGCGAATCCCATGCCCACGCCCTCGAGAGCGGTGGTGTGGAACTTCTTGATCCCCTCGATCCCCTCGACCGCTTCCTCGAGGCGCTGGCAGATGCCCTCCTCGATCTCGGCCGGCGTGGCGCCGGGGTAGAGCATGTTGATCTGCACCATGTCGAAGGAGATGTTGGGGAAGAACTCCCTGTTCATCGACGCCACGCCGAAGATCCCGCTCGCGAGGATGATGATCATGAGCAGGTTGGCGAAAATGTTGTTCCGCGCCATGATGTTGATCAGGGATTTCATCGACGATCACCTGCCGCGACTTCGGGCACGAGGGAGACTTCGAGCAAGGTGTTTTCAACAGGATTGGCCAGCCTGGTGACGACGAGGATGTCACCGTCGTTCAGGGCGCCGCGCACGAAGACATCGCGGACGCTTCTGTACACGATGGTGACAGGCACTGTCTCGAGACGCTCCAGGTCGCCGTCCTGCTTGGCGAGGATGACCGTATTTTCGTGGCTCACCGCCTCGGCCGGCGCACGGAACACGTCCTTCGCGATTTTGCCCGGGATGTTGACCTCGCAGAACATCCCTTCCACGATCGCCAGGGAAGAGTCCACGGGAGATGCCGCGCCCTCCCGATCGACGATCGGCTCGACGATCTCGACGATCACCATGGTGGTGCTCGTGGCCGCGTTGAAACGCTCCACCCGCGACAGGCGGCCCTTCCAGGCGCAAGCCCGGTTCTCGGCCCAGTGGATGTCGACCTCCGAATCGGAAGCGAGGGGCGCGTACCACCCCGCGGCATCGTTCTCTCCCGCGCCGCTCCCGATCCGGTCGCCGAAGGGAAACCAACGGGCCATCTCGCGGCTGTCGAGCGAGACGGGGATCTCGAGAATCGAATCATCGACGACGGTCAGCAACCGTTGCCCGGGAGCGACGATCTGATTCATCTCGAGAGAGACCTCTTCCAGGCGGGCGTCGAAGGGCGCCCTGACCGTGGTCCGCTCCAGGTCGAGCGCGGCGCTGTCGCGCGCCACCGTGGAGGCTGTCAGAGCGGCCTCCGTTTCCTTGAGCTGAAGCGGGTAGACGGCGAGGGCGTTTTCGAGAGCGACAACGAGCTCCTCGGCCTGGGTAAGGGTGCGTTCGGCGTGTTCCACCGACGAACGGCTTCCCACGTTGTTTTCCTCGAGAAGGCGGGACACCCTGTCGAACTCGGACGCGGCCAGGTCGCGCGAGCGGCGGCTCAGCTCGAGGCGGCGCTTGTCGTTCGTCTGCTGCTGGTCGATCCGGTCGATCTGGGCCTCGAGCCGTTCGATGTCAGCCTTGGCCTGCTCGAGGCGCAGGGCGTAAGTACGCGGATCGACCTTGAAGAGCAGATCTCCCGCGAGGATGATCTCGCCCGTCTCGAGGCGCGGATGGATCGCGACGATCATTCCGCCCACCTCTGCACTCAGGTTGACGCGGTCGCGCGCCCGGACCGTCCCGTAACCGCGCAGGGAAACGGGCAGATCCTCGGCGCGCAAAGTGGTTGCCTGGACCCTCAATGCGATCTCGCCGGCCGCGGACTGGGCGGGCGGCTTCTTCATGGCGCAGACGAACTGATAGCCGCCCACGCCGGCGGCGATCAGGATCAGGGCGAGAACGATGCGAACGGCAATAAGCATGGAAAATTCATCCAGGAAGAGAAATCTCGCTCATGCAAGTGAATGTCCTTTTGACGGAGAACGCTGATAGAATAGCGCTATTCAAATTGCGCTTGAAATGTTTTCTTTATTTCATGTTCGTGCTCTCGAAAAAGGGGAGTTCCATTTTCGCCTTCCGCGGCGGCCGGAACTCGTCCCGTGCCCGGTGAAAGATCGTGATGATCAGATTCGCACCGTTTCTTGTTCTCCTGTCGTTTCTTGCGGCGTGCACGTCGGAGGTCGCCGAGAGGCCCAACTGCGTCCTCATCGTGGTGGACACGTTGCGCGCCGATCGGGTGGGATGCTACGGGTACGGAAAGCCGACGACGCCCAACATCGATGCCATCGCCGCCGAGGGGATTCTCTTCGAGAACGCGATTGCCCAGGCGGCTTACACCTTGCCGTCGATGGCCACCCTGTTCACGGCGCTCAACCCGATGAGCCACGGCGTGCGGCGCCACCCGGGCACGGACGGCGATTTCGACTTCCTGCGTCCGGAGCTCGAGACCTTGCCCGAGTTTCTCGCGGCACAGGGTTATGCGACGCAGGCCGTCGTCTCCAACTCGCTCTTTCAGAAACGGTTCAAGGCGGGGTTCGAGGCGGGATTCGACGTGTACGATGTGGGCCGCCGCCGCCGTGACGCGGGCCCCACGACCGACATCGCCCTCGGTCTCATCGAACGGAACGCGGAAGGAGAGACACCTTTCTTTATGTGGGTTCATTACATCGATCCCCACTGGCCCTACGATCCCCCGGCGGCGTTCGAACGCCCCTTCGCCCATGACGACGGCGGCCAGTTCCAGCATCTTCTCGACCGGTTCAACGACAAGAGCCTGGCTCGGGAAACCATCAATTTCGCGCCGCCTCTCGACGCGGACGGCAGGGCGGCGGGTCTCTGCGCCTACGACAACGAGGTGGCTTACGCCGACGCTCAGATCGGCCGCCTCATGGCGGCGCTGAAGGAGAAAGGCCTCGACGGGAACACGGTTGTGGCCGTTCTCTCCGATCATGGCGAAGCGCTCGGCGAGCACGGCCTCACCTTTGCCCATTCCTTCACGCTCTACGACGAGGTGCAGCGGGTGGTGCAGATCATCCGGCCCGCTGGCGGCACCGCGGCGGCGCGGGTCAGCCAGCAGGTGCGGCTTCTCGATTTCGCTCCCACCTTGCTCTCCCTGCTCGGTTTCGATCGGGCGCGGGGCGGCTCGGGTCTCCTGGCGGACGCCGAGGGGCGTGATGTGAGTCCTCTCTGGACCGAGGGGCGGGGCGCACTCGACGAACTGCCCGCCTATGCCGAATCGGAGGCGTGGCCGGCGGAGGCACTCGGTGTTGCCGACCGTGCCCGAAGCGAGCTCCCCCGCCCGCGGAGGGGAGAGAAATGGAAAATGGTCCGATTCAAGGGTTTCAAGTTGATCTGGATCCCGGGCGCCGAGTGGGAGCTCTACGATCTGTCCGTCGATCCCGGGGAGCAGACCGATCTTCGCGGCGATCCGCCCGCGGCCGCAAAACCACTGGCCCCTATCATGGCGTCGTTCCTCGCCGATCACCGATCGGGCAACCGGTCGAGATCGGGCGGGCGCCTTGACGAAGAATCGCGCGCGGAACTCGAAGAGGTCCTCCGCGCCATGGGATACGGAAAATGAATCTGTTGAATCTCTTTTCGTGGAGCTCCGTTCGGGTGATCGCCCGAGCGTTCCTGCCGGGCTGCGTGATTCTTGCCGCTCTTTGCGCTTTACCGCTGCCGGCTTTCGGGGCCGGCCAGGATTCAGCGGTCCGCGATTACTTCGATCAGAAAGCGTCGCTCGACGAAGACGTGGGAGAACGCCATCTCGAGATCGGCGGCTGGTGCGAAAAGAAGGGTCTGCTCGAACAGGCCCGGGAGCGGTACTCGATCGCCATAAGCCGCGGCAGCGGGAAGGCCCATGAAAAAGCGATCGCCGCACTCGGTGCGCTCGAACGCCTCGCCCCGGACCAGATCAGGAAGAAGTTCCACGCGCCCTCGGGTAAAGAACTGAAGCTCTACCGCCTCAAGGTGGCCAGAGCCGAGCTCGAGGACCGCCGGGACAGGAAGAAACTCGCCGACTTCGCGTGGACCGCTGGGAAGAGCCTCGAAGATGTGGCCATGTCGGGTTACGCGTCCTTGATCGAAACGACGCGGGACATCGCGGAGGTCGATGACGAGGGCCGCATCGTGCTCGACGTCGGAATCGTCCCGGCACCGGTCTCGAAGACCGTTCTCGAGTCGGGAGGCGCGATTACGATCAACAACCGCCTCGCGGTCCGCAACGCGCTCTTACGCCGTATCCCGTCGGTGAACGCGCTCTACATGGCGCGGTCCGATGGCCTCGCCCTGTTCAGCGAGGGGAGCCTGGACGAGGCGGTCCGTCTGCACGAGGTGGGCGAGGCGCTCCTTCCCTACCTGAAGAAAGACCTCGGCAGGGCACCCGATCGGACTCTCAACGTCTGTGTACTTCACGCGGCAGATTCGTACGCCGAGTATTGCACCCGATCGGGACATGGCGAATACACCGCCTCGAACGGCTTCACGAATCTGGAGGACTTCGTGTCGGTTGTGCGCGTGCCCGACGTGGATGGCCGGGACCTCACGCCCTTTCAGGTTCAGAGCATCATGCTGCACGAGCTGGTGCATCTCTTTCAGTTCGCGATCACGGCCACGCCCATGCCGAGCTGGTATGCCGAGGGCCTGGCCGAAACCTACGGCGGAGCGGGCACGTACGAATGGGATCGGCGCGCGAAGCGGCTCCGGATCAAGGGGCTCGTCGAGCGGCGCAGGATCGCCTCGCTTCAAGTACCGGGCAACCTGATCGGACTGGAGGAGTTCCTCGCCCTCGATGCGAGCGCGCTCCATTCGGGCGATCGGGCGATGACCGAACGGTTCTACACGCAGTCATGGGCGTTTCTGAGGTTCTTGCGCACCGGCGCCGGCCGGTCCACGGCGAGGAAGCTGGCCGATTGGGAAGACCTCTGCCGGCATAACCGGCTCGATTGCGCCGACGCCCGGTCCCGCTTCCGGATCGCGCTCGGGAAGAACTTGAAGGGCGTGGAGAAGGCTTTTGCCGAGTTCGTGAAAAAGCTATGATTCTCGGGGTAGAGGAGGCTGATGGCAACCGAACCGTCCAAGGAAAACATTAACGGGCCGGAAGAGACGAATCGCTCTTTCGAGGCAACGGAGAGAGCGCTCGAGGAATTCCAGGAGCGCCTCGAGGCGGGAGAGGATCTGGACGAGAAGGAGTTCCTGCGCCAACATCCCGATCTGACCGATGAGATCGGAATGGTTTTCGAGTGGCTGGGAAATCTGAAACACCAGCGGGAGCGGTCAGACGAGGGGGATGTCGGCGACTCCAGTCTTTTCGGCTGTCCGCGCGTGCTCGGCGATTTCAGGATCATACGCCACATCGGTTCGGGCGGGATGGCGAATGTGTACGAGGCGGAGCAGATCCGTCTCAACCGTCGCGTGGCACTCAAGGTTCTGGCGCCCCAGCTGGCCCTGTCGGAAAAAGCGATCCTCAAGTTCAAGAGGGAGGCGGAGGCGGCGGGACGGCAGAATCACCCCGGCGTCATTTCCATTTTCGACGTGGGCGAGCAGGACGGCTTCTACTACATCGCCGCCGAGCTGGTCGAGGGAGAGCGATCCCTGGCCGATCATATCGACGAACTCCGCGCCGAGGGCGACCTCCCTCGGGGGTACTTTCGCAAAACGGCCGAGCTCATCGCCAGCGCCGCCGCGGCGCTGCAGCACGCCCATGACTCGAATGTGATCCACCGCGACGTGAAGCCTTCCAATATTCTGATCGACAGGGACGGCCAGCCCAAGATCAGCGATTTCGGCCTGGCCAAGATGGGGGACGCCCTGGCCCTCTCCCGCTCGGGAGATTTCGCCGGGACGCCTTATTACATGTCTCCCGAGCAGGTCGTACCCGGCCGGAAAGGCATCGACCACAGGACGGATATATTTTCTCTCGGCGTGACCCTCTACGAGGCGCTGACCCTCGAGCGTCCCTTCGAGGCGGAAACATCGCACCAGATCTTGCGAAAGATTCAGCTCCACGAGGCCAAGGATCTGCAAAAGGTCGATGCCCGCCTTCCGCGCGCTCTCTCGCTGATCTGCCGGAAAGCGATGGAGAAGGATCCGGACCACCGGTACCAGACGATGGCCGAGTTGGCGGGCGAACTCCGCCGTTTTCTCGCGGGCGAGTCGATCCTCACGAAACCGGCAGGGCTCTGGCGCAAGAGCTTTTCGGTGCTCAGGAGACACAAGCTCGCATCGGTCACTCTCGGCGCGCTCCTCGTGGCGGCCTTGTCGATGGCGATCCTGGCTTTTGTCGTTTCCGGCCAGCGGGAGCGTGAATACGCGCTTGCCGAATCGCGCTACAACCTCGCCGGCGAGGCGATGGGATTGGATTTTCGATTCGAGACGATGTGCCGCTGGTGCCTCGAGGCCGATCTGCGAGACCCGAGCGGCGATATGGCACTGGCCATCTGCCACATCGAATCGCAGCAGTACGAGAATGCGATCGATTCGCTCGATGCCTGTCTGTCCAAGAGCCGCGGGAGCGGGCACGGCGCCTTGGAGCGCGAGGCCCGCTACCTGCTCGCGGTTGCCCAGCTGCGGAGAGCCGAGTCGATCGATCCGGTGTCGGGTGAGAAGGAATCGCTCGTTGCGCGGGCCGAGGAGAATCTGTCGCAAGCGGGAACCTTCGACCCCCTGTCGCCGAAGACGCTATTCTGGCGATATCAGAGGAACACGCCCGGCGACGAGGAGGCTGAGCCGTGGTTTCGAAAACCGCTCAAGATTAACGAGAAGCACTATCTGGCCGACCTCTGTCTCGGCCTGACGCTTTTCAGGCGGCTTCACCTGGGGGGGGAGAGGACATCGTTCGAAAAGGCGATCCGCCATTTGGAGAGGGTCCTCGAGGAACGGCCGGACAGCGTTGTTGCGCTCACA
Organism: uncultured Phycisphaerales bacterium; assembly: GCA_964620445.1. Lineage (GTDB taxonomy): Bacteria > Planctomycetota > B15-G4 > B15-G4 > CAYZWU01 > CAZUHB01. The sequence continues at coordinate 35,692 of CAZUHB010000035.1, read as the reverse complement.
TTTCTCGCACGGGTCTACTTCTTTTACGCGCGACACTACGACACCTTTCAGCTTCTCGGCAGGAGCCGGAAGCTGCTCCTCGACGCGCAGCGGCTCACGGGCAACCAGCCCTACCCGATGATCTACACCACGCTGGGACAGGTCGCGCTTCTGACGGGCCGCACACCGGAGGCGATGGAGTTCTTCGAAGACGCGTCGACGGCCGGAGAGCTGAGGGCCGAGGGCGATCCCAACGCGCACAACATCAAGAAGGGGATCGGAATGGTGTACGCCAGGCAGGGAGACCTCGTCGAGGCGTTCGAATGGATCGACGAGGGTCTGGCGCTGATGCCGGCCGATCCACCGCTGCACGTGGCCAAGGCCTTGCTCCTGATCGAAGACCGGAAACCGGGTCAAGCGATCGGCGAGGCCAATCGCGCGAAGGACCGGCGGCGCAACAGAGAAGAACAGGTGAGAAGACCGACATACTATGCGTCCGCCTTTCTCGTGTGCGCCCTGGCCCATACGGCGCAGAAGAAGTATTCCTCGGCGCTCAACAATATCTGGCGGCTCGTCGAGTCGGCGTCCCAATCTCCCCGCAACCAGAGTCTGGCCTGCATCATGATCGCCGCTTTCCCGCCCGAGATCATCGAGGGACCGGACTATCAAAAAGGGGTGCGCAGGATCGTCAAGGGGCTGGCAGAATCGGCCGGTTTCGAGAACAACGACGGGAACTCTCCGGTCATCTTCAGCTCCATCGGAGCCGCGGCTCTTCTCAAGGGGGATTGCCGAAACGCGATCGACAGCCTCGAGCAGGCGATCGCCACTCGTGCGAAATTCTGGCCGGACGACGTGCAGAAGTTTCACTGGCCCGAGGAGGTTCGCGACCTGTACCTTCTCGCGATGGCCCACTGCAGACTGGCGGAGACAGAGGGGGGGGACGAGAGCGACCGGCTCAAGGGGAGGGAGTATCTCGACAGGGCCGAGGAGATCTATTCCCGGTCGCAGCGGCTCGTCGAAGAAGGGGGTCTCGTCGACATGGTGCGGCACAGGGCGCGCGTCGAACTCGGCCTCGAGAAAGAGAAGGGCGACATCGAATCCGATCGTTGATCGAATCCGATCACTCCGTGATTTCGTTCACTTTGTGATCTCGGTCACTGGATGCGCTTTTCCCTGCCGCGCCACCAGGGTTCTCTCAAGGCCTTCTTGTCGATTTTACCCGACCCTGTTTTCGGCAGTTCGTCGACGAAGTCGATCCGGGAGGGGACCTTGTATGCCGCGAGCCGGTCGCGACAGAAGTCGATCAGGTCGCCGCGGTGCGCCGTTGCCGCGGGATCGAGCACGACGGACGCCATGACCGCCTCGCCCCACTCCCTGTCGGGAACGGCAAAGACAGCCACATCGCGCACGGCACGGTGGGCGAAAAGGGCGTTCTCCACCTCGGTGGAATAGACGATCTCGCCGCCCGTGTTGATCACGTCCTTGATGCGGTCCACGATCGAGAGGTAACCCTCGGCTTCCACGTGGGCCAGGTCTCCCGTGTGGAACCACCCGTCGCGGAACGCGCGTTCGGTCTCGTCGGGACGCTTGAAGTAACCCGGTGTCACCCAGGGGCCGCGCGCCACGATTTCGCCCACGGTCCTGCCGTCGTTGGGCACGGTGCGCCCTGAAGCGTCGACGACCTTGACCTCCACACCGGCCATCGGTCTCCCTGTCATGGCCCGGTATCTTTGCTGCTCGGCCGCGGGCAGGGAGCGCACGGAGTCGGTGGGGAGCGAGAGGGTCAGGAACGGGCTCGTCTCGGTGAGACCGTAGGTCTGGACGTATTCGCAGGGAAAGAGCTCCTCGATCTTCTTGAGGAGTTCGAGCGCCATCGGGGCGCCGCCGCTCATGATGCGCCGCATGCTCTTCAGCTTTTGCCGGTCAGCCGCACCGTGGCGGACGAGCCGGTTGAGCATGGTGGGGATCAGGTTGGTGATGGTCACCCCCTCGTTGGCGATCGTGTGGAGAACCTCGTCCTCGTCGAATTCGGGGACGATCACGTGGCAGCCGCCCGTCCAGGTGATCGCCCACGTGGCCCAGGCGTCGGCGAGATGGAAGAGCGGAGCGGCGTGGAGCCAGACGTCCTTCTCCGTGATCTCGAGGTTCTCGATCGCCGCGGCGGCGTGGGAGGCAACGTTGGCGTGAGTGAGGATCACGCCTTTCGACACTCCAGTGGTACCGCTCGTGTAGTAGAGCTGGGCCGGGTCCGCGCCTCCCGCCGGGAAATCGCCGCCGAACGGCCGCGACGATCTGTTTCGAATCCGGCTGTCGATCGAGTCGGCCGCGGGGCCGTAGCTGGCGACCAGCTCGGGGCGCGCCGCCGGGGCGATCTCGTCGAGCGCCGCGCGAGCCTTGTCTTCGAATAGCGGCTCCGCGATGAGAACGCTCGCCGCGCTGTCCTTCACGATGGCGGCGATCTCGGCCGGCGAGAGGCGCGTGTTCAGGGGGACGAAGAAAGCGCCCGCGGCCGCTGCCGCGAAGTAGGCCTCCAGCATCAGGTGACAGTTCCGGTGGAGCATGGCGAGGGCTCCTCCCGGGCCGATCCCGAGCTCCTGCAGGACGTTCACCAGGTTGCGGGTCCGGCGCGCGAACTCGGCATAGGTGGACGATTGCGCGCCGCAGTTGATCGCCCGTCTGGAAGGATAATTTGCCATCGCGTGATCGAGGATGGCAAAGAGGTTCATTTTCGGATCGTATGCGATGCCTCGGGAACTCATGGCGGTCTCGTCTCTCTCCTTTCCGGTCTGGCCGATCAAGCCCGCCCCGCACGGAGAGGCGCCCGATCGGACCGTCAATTGTGGCGAGTGGCGATCTGGAATGCAACGCGCCCCCGCCTGTCAAGTCGATCTCCTGTCTTGAAGTCTGCCATGTGAAAAACGCATACTGGCACGATTCGATAGCGATTTCTTCCACAACGTTAGGAGAAAAACACGGTGCAGATATCCCGAATCCTATTTTGGGCTTTCTTGGTGGGCGCTTTTTTTCAGTCGTCCCCGCCCGGTGTCGCCGGTGAGGACAGCGCGACACGAATCTGGCGGTACACTTTCGAAAAACCTTCAGGCGACTGGACGGCGGCAGGATACGACGACAGCAGCTGGCAGAAAGGCGCGCCCGGGTTCGGCAGCCAGGAGCTGCCCGCCTTTCAGCGCGGGCGTGTGAAGACTCCCTGGAACACACCCGAGATCTGGGTCCGCTTCGACGTGGTCATGCCCGAATCACCCTGGTGGGCGGCGCTCAGATTCAGCCACGACGAGGACGTGGAGATCTTCGTCAATGGCAAAATGGCGGTCGCGGCGGCCGGTTACATCACCGGCTACGGGCAGAAGTATCTCGAATGCGGCTCCGACGGCATTCTCGAGCCGGGGCGCAACATCGTGGCCGCTCACTGCGTTCAGAGAACAGGAGGGCAGTTTCTCGACATCTCCCTCGAATCTTACGCGGGCGAAACGAGGGTGACCCCGCCCGGCGATGTGATCCCGAGACCGGAGTATCCCCGACCCCAGCTGAAGCGGAACGGATGGCTCAATCTCAACGGCAGCTGGGAATTCGAGATCGATCGCGACGGCACCGGACTCGAGCGCGGGCTGCACAGAGGCAAGCGGCTCGCCAGGAGCATCACCGTTCCCTTCGCGCCCGAGAGCTCGCTTTCGGGTATCGGTGAAACCGATTTTTTGAGACGGGTCTGGTATTTTCGCGGGGTGCAGATTCCCGAGTCCTGGGACGGGCAGAGGATCATGCTCCATTTCGGCGCCGTCGATTACGATGCGACCGTCTGGATCAACGGCCGGAATGCGGGCCATCATCGTGGCGGATTCACCCCGTTTTCCATCGACATCACCCCTTTTGTCGTCGATCGTTACGCGGGAATCACCGTTCTCGCCGAGGACCTGATGGACGGCGGGCAACAGGTCACGGGCAAGCAGTCGCGCAAGCTCGAGAGCCACGGGTGCGTGTACACGCGCACCACCGGAATCTGGCAGACCGTCTGGCTCGAGCCGGTGCCCGCCGTCTGGGTGAGAGCGCTCCGCATCGAGGGCCTCCCAGATCAAAAGCAGGTGCTGGTGAACGTCCAGCTCGAGGGTGCGGCCGCGGGCGCTGTCGTTCGCTGCGCCGCCTATCTCGGCGGCGCCGCCATGGGCGAAGCCTCGGCGCCCGCGCGCTGGCGTGGGACGAAACTGGCCATTCCGCTGGCCGAGGTGAAGCTCTGGAATCCCGGGGAACCCTGCCTCTACGATCTCATGATCAGCGTCGAGTCGAAAGGCGAAACGATCGACAGCGTGGAGACCTATTTCGGGCTGCGCTCGATCGAGATCGACGGCGTGCGCGTGCTGATCAACGGACGGAGCGTTTTCCAGAGGCTCGTGCTCGACCAGGGGTACTACCCGACGGGAATCTACACGGCGCCTGCCGACGAGGCCCTGGTGGCCGACATCGAGATGGCGATGGCGCTCGGATTCAACGGCGCCAGGTTGCACATGAAGCTGTTCGAGCCGCGATTCCTCTACTGGGCCGACCGGCTCGGCTACCTGATCTGGGGTGAGTATCCGAACTGGGGGCTCGACCATTCCGATCCCTGCGCCCTGGCCAACCATCAGACCGAGTGGCTCGAGGCGCTGGCGCGCGACCGCAACCATCCGTCGATCGTGGGGTGGTGTCCGTTCAACGAGACCACGGCGACCCAGTACAGCCAGGGGATCCTCAATACCTACCTGGCAACGGTGGCGGCCGATCCTGTGCGCCCGGTGATCGATACGAGCGGGTACGTTCATGTGAAGACCGATATTTACGATTGCCACAATTACAGCCAGGACGCGGCCGCGCTTCGCGGGCTCTTCGAGTCCTTTGCACGGGGCGGGGAACCCTGGAACAACTCGGCTGCCGACGCGCCCTATGGAGGGCAGCCCTTCATGGTGAGCGAGTTCGGCGGTACGCGGTGGGGGCCGGGCAAGCCGGGATGGGGTTACGGCAACGATCCGGGGACGGTGGAGGAATTCTACGACCGGTTCGAGGCGCTCTGCGCGGCGCTCATGGACAATCCACGCTTCTTCGGATTCTGTTACACCCAGCTCTACGACATCGAGCAGGAGGTGAACGGTCTCTACACGTACGAGCGGAAGCTGAAGTTCAATCCGGAACGGATCCGCGACGTCCTCACCCGCCGCGCGGCGATCGAGGATTAGCCGGTCAGCTTTCGCATGAGCCATTCGAGGGGGCCGCGGCTGAAGCGTCGTGTCCAGAGCAGGGCGAAGAGGACGCTGAGACCGCAGAAGGCCGCGGAGCAGGCGACGGAGAAGGTGAGTGTTCGGCCCTCGAGTTGGCCGATCGCGCCGAGGAAGCCGATGCCGACCACGACGTGGGCCACGTAGAAGGTCAGCGCGAGCCGGCCCGTTGCCGCCGGGGTTTTCACCCACCAAGCAGCGGGCCAACGTTTCGCCACACCGAGGCTCAAGCAGATCACGCCAAGTGCCGTTCCGCCTCCGCCGAGCATGTAGAACAGTGAAGGCGGCATCGACGCCGTGCCGAAAAGCGCCTCGGCGATCTCCGGATCGATCGACGGAGCGCTCGCTTTCGTGGCGCGAATGATCAATCTCGAAATCGTCTCGGCGACGATCGCTGTGACGAGACCTACCCAGAAAACCTTTTTCAGGTTCAGCTGACCGTCCGCGAGCCTCCGGCCGAGCCAGATTCCCACGAAGAGGAAGGCGATCCAGGGGAGGACAGGGTGAAATCCGTTGAAGAGTGTGTTGCGCGCGAAACCGGCAGGTGTCCAGAAATCAGCGTAGTCGAGGGTGTACCAGTTCCACGACTTTTCGTAGTCGAGAGTCACGAGCATGGTGAGAAAAGCGGCCACCGAGAGCACGGCCGAGAACCAGAGGGTGCGGTTCGATACGGCGAGGAACAGGACGGCCAGGGCGAGGTACACCCCGTAGTAGTGAAGAATGTCGCCCGGCCAGAGGGTGATGTAGGCGAGGCCGGCCGCGAGCAGAAAAAGAGATCGCTTGAGAAGTCTGATCCTGATCGAAGCCAGCCGGCCGGTGCGAATCGCCCGCGCGGCCATGATCCCGATGCCCGCGCCGGCGAGGGTGACGAACGTGGCCGCCGCCCTGCCTTCGAGGGCCTTGGTGAAGGCGACGAGCCAGAACGGGTTGGGAGGCCGTTCGATCGCACCGATGAAACGGAGGTAGCCGTACATGTCGTCCGGGCCGCTGACAAGGGTCATGACCACCTTGAAGTTGACGATGATCATTCCGAAGACAGCGAAAGCGCGGGCCAGATCGAGTCCGTCAAACCTCTTTGATGAGCCTTCCTGACTGTGCGTAGAACTCATGAGGGTTTTCCCAGACGACCTTGCGGATCTCCTCTTCGGTGAATCCGCGCTGGCGCATGACCATGGCGGTGCGCGGCACGCCGAGCGGATCGCTCACTCCCCAGTCGGACGAGGAGTTGATCAGCATCCTGTCCGTTCCGTATTTCTGAAGGATGGTCGTGGCACGTTCGGGGCTCAGCTTCTTGATCAGGTAAACGGTGTGACCGGCCCAGTACCCGGCGTTTTTCGTGAGCGCGATCGTCTCCTCAGTGTTGTGATCGACCTCGGCCATGTCCCGCGGGTAGTCGAGCTCCTTCAAGATGGCGAGGATCCGTTCGATCCCTCGTTTCTTGTCGTTGTGCGGGCTGTGGATCACTGCCGGAAGGCCGACCTTGCGGGCCAGCTCGAGCTGCTCGATGAAGATCTTTTCTTCTGCCGGGGTGATCTGGTCGAGACCGATCTCGCCCACGGCCACGACGCGCTCGTTCTTGAGGAACTCGGGTATCCGTTCCATGACCTCGGCAGCCAGGGCTTCGTTGTTGGCTTCCTTGGGATTCATGGAGATGGTGCACTGGTGGATGATGCCGAATTCGGCGGCGCGCGTGTGCTCGTAGTGGAGGAGGTGGTCGAAATAGTCGAAAAAGGTGCCCGCGTATTTTCTCAGATTGCCGAGCCAGAAGCCTCCCGGTTCGACGATCCGCCTGATGCCGGCGAGCGCCATCCGTTCGTAGTCGTCAGTGGTTCTGGAATACATGTGTATATGGGGGTCGAAGATTTTCATTCGTGTCTCCGGATATCAAAAACGAGGTTCCTGCCGTCGCTTTGGCTTCCAGCCGTCGCGTCGGCAAAAAAAACTCCAGGCAACAGGCAAAAGGTACCACGGAACGGAGCGGGCGCGAAAAAAGAATTATCTGGAATGAGCCGCGGAACGCATCGGTATTCGCGTGGAAATGATTCAACGGGAACAGGATCGGCCGGTTCAAAAAAAAGGCCTTTCACCGGTGGAACGCGATGTTTCTGATCAGTCCCTTCTTGCCCGCCCTGAGGATCGGCGTCCCGCCGAATCCTTTCTTGAATCCTCTCCTGCAGAGTTCTCTCAGATCGCCGATGCCGGCCGCGCGGAGCGTCTCGATGGGAGGCAGCAAGCGACCCTTCGGTGTGATTTCTCCCTTGATGAGCTTTTCGGCGTGGGGGCAGACATCGAGGCAGAGATCGCAACCGAAGGCGCGGGCAGCCGTGGACCGGGCATCCTGGGAGCGTCCCCTTTCGAAGAGCGCCTTTTCGTGGGGGGTGAATTCACCTTTTTTCTCAATGGTGAGATAAGAGATACACTTGCGTGCATCGAGCCTGAAAGGGGCCGCGAGTGCGCCCGTGGGGCATGAGTCGAGACAGTTCGTGCATTCGCCGCAGGAGGACGGGACAGGGCGATCGGGTTCGAGCTCCACGGTGGTGACGATCTCGGCGAGCAGCACGTAGGGGCCGAATCGTTCCGTGACGAGGTTTGTCGACCGCCCGATCCAGCCGATGCCGGCGCGCCGGCCGAAGGCCCGCTCGAGTAGTGGGGCGGTGTCGACGGTGACGCGGCATCGCGCGCCGGGCCGTGCCGATTCGATCAGGGCCGCGACCGGTTCGAGCGCCTCCCGGAAGACAGCGTGGTAATCGCGCCGAACCGCGTAGGCGGCCAGGGGTCCTGGCGGGACGATCGGATCGTAGGCAGCCGCGGCCACGATCACGGAGCGGGCTCCCGGGAGAAGGGAGGAGGGATCGAGACGGAGGGACGCATGGCGTTTCAAATAGTCCATTCCGGCCGCGCCGCCGCGGAGAAGCCATTCGTTGTAGCGGGCGAAGTCATCGCCGATCGGATCGGCCGCGGCCACACCGGCCAGGTCGAAACCGCTCGCCAGAATCTCGTCTTTGATCCTGTTTTTCATCGCTCACGAGACTCTTTCATATGATCGCGCCTGTCAACAGTTGATCTTTGCAGCGTCGCCGGATAGGGTACGCCTGTGCACGCGGGCATCCTTATTCCGAGGGCGGTCCGGCATGTCAACTTTTCGGGATCTGATGAAGGAACGAGCAGTTAGAAGGTGTTTTTCTCGGGCTGTCCTAGCGACCGCCTCGCTGCTGGCCGTCGCCTGCATCTGGGCATGCGGTGGAGAAGAGGTCCGCACCGCGCCCGAGGAGATCCTTTCCACGGTCAAGATCTCCGATCCCTCTGTTCTGGGTTATGTGCGCGCCGACGCCGGCGGGCTCCAGTTTCTGATCGGGTTCCTGGAGAAGTTTCTCGAGGGCGATCCCTCCAGCCAGGCACGCGCGCTGGAAGAGAGGTACGGAGGCGTGCCGGGGGCGAATCTTTTGCTCAGTTCACTGCCTGTCGACATGATGCGCAAGGTGGTTCTTCTCACCGAGCCCGGGAGCCATGTGACAGCGGTGTTGCTCGATCCCGGTATCTTCGGCGGGGGCGCGGCGCTTCACTTCGTCCCTGTACGTGGCAAGAGTCTCGTGGCTACCCTCGACGCTGCCGAAACCTACCAGCGCGTCAGCGACGGGCCGCCCGAATTTCGCCTGATGCGAGAGAGGCATCCCTTCAAGATTTTTCTCCAGGCGCTGAAGCAGATCGACATCGATCTGGAAATTCCGGGCGATGACTATGATCTGCGTTTTGTCGTCGAAGAATCCGAGGAGGGTGTGCTCGTTGTCCCTTCCTTCGATGCGCGCCGCGACGTGATCGCTTTTCTCCGGAGTACCGATTATCTCTCTCCCTGGGGCGAAGCGGGTCTCGTGATAGATCTCGACATCGAGCGCCTGTCGATCGCCTATGCAGATCTGATCAGAAGTCTCGACCTTTCGATAAGGAAGATCGCTGCCAAACTGGACGCGTCCGCCGATCCGAGGGTGCCCCTTTCGGCCGGGCGGATTTTGCGTTTCTGGTCGGCCACGATTCTCGGGTTTCTCAGCGGTCTCGACGGGGTGCGCTACACGTCCCGTGATCCCGGGACCGGTGCTGCCGAGTTGCGAGTCCTGGCAGTGGAGGACGGCAGCGTGGATCGCATTCTGCGTGTTCTGAGGGAGGACGGCCCCGCCATGATCGGTATGATGCCGGGTGGTCTGGCCGTGCAGATCAACAGCGATCCGGACGCGCTGTCCGCTCTCATTCCGAGGGCGCGAGACTTTTACTCCGAGATGCTTCAGATGGAGGCCGGCGAACTCGATCCCCTGACCGATGCCTGCGTGGGGAGCCTCGAATTCAGCGCGGGACGCCATCTTCTGGGAATGAACGCGTCCCAGGAGGCGATCGTCGGTGCTTGTGTCACGGTTCTCGATGAAGGATGTGCCAACACGGTGCTGAAAGAGAGAGCCTTTGCGGTCTGGTCGCAGCTCGCGCGGCTCTTCGGGCGCGGGCTCGAAACCGACCCAGACGGACAGAGAGAGACGATAACCCGTTTCGACGTTTTTCCGGGCACGCTCACCATCGATGGAGGATCAGCGGGAAACAAGTGGGTGACAACCTTTTTGTGCGGATTGGGTGGGGAGTCCGAGGGGAAAGGCAGCGCTGAGAATTTGACGAAGCGGCTATTCGGCCTGGCACGAATTGGCGTACCTCCTCCTGCGGGGCTGCCGCGAAAGGCACACCTTTTCGTGAGCTTCAAGCTCATGCCGCTTGGAAATGCCGCACTCCAGGCTATGGGAATGTTCATGTCGATCGGATTCAGCGGATATGGACAGGTCCGCGGCCGTGAGTTGATCGTGGCGTTTCCCGATTGAGGATTTTAATGCCGTTGGACAGGGGCCCGCAACCGGAGCTCGGGCTCTCGAAAGGAACGGCACCAGGATTGGAGAGTTTTGATGATCGTCAAGAACCCGGTTTTTACCTTTCCGGGAAGCATATATATTCCCTGCATGGATCTTTGGCTCGATCCCACGCGAAAGCGGGACTTCGCCTTTGTGTCGCACGCTCATGCCGACCATGCAGCGCGGCACAAGAGGATCATTGCCACGCCGCCAACAGCGCGTCTTCTCGAGCATCGTCTCGGCGTGAAAGCTCACACCACCCTCGAATACGGGGTCTCGACGGACATCAACGGCGGGAAACTGACCCTTTACCCGGCGGGCCATATTCTCGGATCGGCTCAGATTCTCGTGCAACGGCACGACGAGCGTCTTCTCTATACGGGTGATTTCAAACTGAAAGCTTCACGCACAGCCGAACCCTGTCAACCGGTGGCTTGTGATCATCTCATCATGGAATGCACGTACGGGTTACCCCAGTACCGCTTTCCCGATCGGGAAGAGGTGGAAGCCCAGTTTCTCGATTACATCGTCGCCACGCTGGAACGTGGCGATGTCCCGGTGGTGCTTGCCTACGCCCTGGGCCGATCCCAGGAAGTGATCCGGTTGCTCACGGGCGCCGGTATACGGGTCGCGCTGGAGAGGAAGATCTTCGATCTGTCCCTCGTTTACAGGGAACTCGGCGTGGATCTGGGTGATTTCGAGGAGTACGATGCAGATGATCACCACGAACGTGTGCTCATCTTTCCACCCCATCTCTGGAAGGCGCCCGTCCTTCAAAGCATTCCGCGAAAACGGACGATCGCCGTGACCGGCTGGGCTATCGACGGCCGGCAGAATTCATGGTACCGCTCGGACCGAGCCTTTCCTCTCTCCGATCATGCCGACTTCGACGATTTGATCCGCTACGTGGAAATGACCTCACCGCGAAATATTTACCTCATTCATGGTTTCGCAGAGTTTGCCGATCATCTAACGCGCTTTGATTCAAAGGTTTATTTGCTGGATTGAATGTGATTCTTTGGTGAAAGAATCCTTCGCGCACCATGGGAGCACACAAGGCGAGTCCTGGGCAGTTTTCGCAGAAAAGAAAAAAGTTTATTTCCGTATTTGGCAGACAGTTAGTTTTGAAGCCGATAAGTTGTAATGAAGACCGTTGTTCATTCGAAATTCTTAAGCGCTTAGAGATAAATGCGTAATATCGGTTTTCTGTTGACCGAAGCGTCTGTATCGACTACATTCATCTATACAACTAAGCCGATTTGCACCGACGTAAAGAGATCGATTATCCCAAGGTTGTCGTTACTCTTGTGATTAACGGGGATAATATCATTCAGAGCGTCTGAGAATTTAGCCGGAAAAACATCTATTACTGGAAGCTGCTGATTTCTCTATCAGAGAACCTTTTCCTTGATGCGCGAAATCTACCGGCTTTCGAATTTTTAACTTAACGACTCCAGGCACTCCATGAAATCGGGTGGGTCAAAAAAGGAATCGCAAAAAGCGGAAAAATCCGCGGCGATGACGCTGCAGCCGACTGCCATTGTGACCCGCCTGAAAGAGATCCAGCAGAAAACCCCTTCGGCAGAACTCAAGAAACATATCAAATCAGTGGAGAGTGGGGAATTTTCCGAGGGACACCTCAACAACTTCCTCCTCTCGGTGTACAGGGATACGGCTTCGGCCGACGCGTATTCGTTGATCTATGAACTCAACTATCGCAATTTCTTCCTGATCATTTTCAATCGAATCAAGCATTATTCTAACGCCTTGGATCCCAAGGATATACTCCAAGACGTCTTCCTTTCCATCTACCGATATCCTCACAAATTTCGCAGTGAGAAGGAAAATGCTTTCCGGAACTGGAGTTACTCCATCATCCGGAACACGATTCTCAAACACCTCAAGCTCAGATCCACGTCAGGGATTTCTACAGATATTCTGTCAGAAGTCCTTGAAGATAAAGGGGCTAGCAATCCTCTGGCCTCTTTGGCCAATGCCGAGAGCCTGCAGAGGTTCAAAAAGTTCTATCTTTTGTACCTCATGCTCTATATCCATGTTTTTAACAACAATTTGAGTGAAAGAGCAAAGCAGGCGTTACTGTACGTAGAAGTCGAAGGTAAACGTTATCGCGAGGCGAGTGATCTACTGGGCATCAAGCTTGAGAATTTCAAAATGGTCGTTTGTCGCGCCAGAAAGAAGATTCATCGGCAGATGAACCAGATTCTAGGAAACGCGGTATCATGACGAAGAGTACGGGAAAAACTACCTGCCAGCACTTCGAGCAACAGCTCAACGCGTTCGTTGACGGCGAGCTCAAAAATCTCGAAGTCCAGCGTGTTGTGGCTCACCTCGAAACGTGCTCCACCTGCCGACTCTACGTTGATGAACTCCGCGCTTTCGCCCAGATGCATCGCGATTGTCACGACAGCGAAGCGATTCTGAGAACGATCGACGCGCCCAGTATCTTCCAGAACATCACCGGCACCTTGCTCGACGAAAAGATCGGAAAGCTTTCCGAGCTCTTTTACCAGGTCGGCAAGGCGTACGTTCTCAAGGGCTCCAAGCGGAAGAGGAACTTCAACGAGGAACTCCTCTCCAAGCCGAAGCCCATCAATTTGACGAAGCAGAAGGCGAAGCGTCTTCTTGATGAAACGAGCGAACTCACCAGGCTGAACAGCAGCTACGAGAAAGTGCTCAAGAAAGCGCGTTCCTTCTTCCGAAAAGACAAAAGGAGTCGCAACGATCTGGTTGCGATCGGCCGCCGATTCCTCGAAGAGAGTCTCACCATTGATCCGAAGCGGCCGGAGCCAAGAATTTATCTCGGTTTCTCCTGTATCCTGGAGCGTCGCTACGATCGGGCGCGCGAACAGCTGCGGAAGGTTCTGGCCCAGCCGGAAGCTTCCGAACAGAATCGGATGATCGCTATCCAGAACATGGGTTTTCTCAATCTCCTCGAGAGACGTTATGACGATGCAGTCAATTGTTTCCGCGAGGTCGAGAAGAGCGAACTTATCAAGAAACAGCCCAACTTTGGGTACCGCCTCTTGACTGACTTGGCGACGGCTTACGCCAAGGCTTCGAACTATGACAAATCGATCGAGTATTTTTCGAGAATCGTCAACGAGTTTCCGTCGAAGGTAGTCGAGATCCGGAAGGATCTCTTCGCGATGGATACTTTTCAGAACTTACTTCGCACCCAAGCAGTTTTTAGGGAGAAGCTCGAGAAGCGGATACCTGTTCTTTTTGCGTCGTGATTTTCGCGACTGGGAGTGTGTGAGATGTTTTCGCTAAAGAGATGGAAGAGAGCAGATCTGACAATATTGCTCGTTTTCTCAGTATCCATCTCGATCTGTTGCCCCTTCCTCGTCGGTTTTGATGACGACGAAGATGGATCGGTCTGGCTTCCCGGGCCCGGTTCAGGGGATGGCCTGAGCATTAAACCCAAGAATTGGTCAGACCTCTCTGGCAAAGATCTGCTCCATCCGAATCCTTCTGTGTTCAACGTTTCCCTGGCGATCGACGCGCCATGGATCCTGCAGGACGAGGTCTCAGAGTGTGGAGCCATTCCCGGTCTCGAGATCTCTGGAAAGAACAAATCGGTCGGCCTGTTTCTCTGCACCGCGGGAAGCAGCGAGGAACCGACATCTCCTGATGCCAGGCTTCTGGTAACAGGACCGGTCGGGCAGACTCTTGGCGTGACGACCGACGGTAGCTCGGCTGTCTTCGACGAACTTTACACAATCACCGTGTCACTGGATGAAGCAATCGCTGGACTCTTCCGTCTCGACGTGAACTCGGGGGAATCTGCTGTCACCGCTCTGGGCTGTGCGTTTCTTGCCCAGGATCTCTCAGATATCAGTGCTGAAGATCTTCATATGGCAGTCTTCGACGGCAATGTCGGCGAAATGCGGACCTATTGGCAAAGCGATGGCAGCGTCGAACTTTCCGACCTGATCCGTCGCGCCGAACCCTACCTGAGAGACGGCCTTCTCGAATTCGGCCTGATCCTGGTCGGTTTTGACGCTCACGGCAACGCCGTATCCTTGACAAACGTCATTCTCTCCGCTGATCCCTATCAGGGACCTGAGATGCCGCTTTTTGTCAGGGTGTTCACGAATCACTGATCCGAGAAATGAACCGCCACGAAGCGGAGGATTTCGAAACCGAAATCCTCCGCTTTTTTTTTCCCTCCTTTCGCTCCTTCTCCGCTTTCAGACCGGGTCTGCCCTTGCGATGATTGTGTCCGGGGCGCGGTCCTGATAGAATCGTGCGATTGCGGTCCTTGGACCGGCCGATTGCGGTCCTTGGACCGGCCGATTGCGGTC
>CAZUHB010000035.1:0-21147 GCA_964620445.1 uncultured Phycisphaerales bacterium | reverse complement strand
CGATTGCGGTCCTTGGACCGGCCGATTGCGGTCCTTGGACCGGCCGATTGCGGTCAACGGACCGGATAGCAACCAGCGATACCGGGTCGCGAAGACCTGTACGCTGAGTCACCCAGAGCAAACAACCGGAGTGAAACATCACAGACAACACCATACTTCAAGAAGTCAATGAACCTCAGAAAGAGGCTATCTGCCACGTACAGGGTCCGCTTCTCGTGGTTGCCGGTGCCGGATCGGGCAAGACGCGCGTCATCACGCGCCGGATCGCCTGGCTGATTCAACAAGGTTATCCCGCGTCATCGATCCTGGCGATCACGTTCACCAACAAGGCAGCCGCCGAAATGCGCAGCCGCGTGGAAGAGATGGTGGGCGAGGGCCGCGTCTTCATATCGACCTTCCACTCGATGTGCGCGCGGTTCCTGAGGATCTCCGGGGCATGCCTCGGTCTGAGCCCACGGTTCACGATCTGTAACTCCGACGATCAGAAGAGTCTTGTGAGCGATATCCTGAAAAGTCAAAACCTCGACACGGCCCACTACCCGCCCGGCTCGGTCCTGTCGTCGATCTCGCTGATGAAGAACAGCATGATCGGCCCGGAGGATGCAGGAGCGCAGGCGCAGTCCTATTATGAAAGGGCGGTGGCCGGTGTTTATGCTGCATACTGCGAGCAGCTCAAGGTCAATGAATCCCTTGACTTCGACGATCTTCTCGTCAAAACGCTCGCCATGTTTCAAGAGCATCCGGATGTGCTCGATCAGTACAGGCGGAGGTTCTCCTTCATCCTCATCGACGAGTATCAGGATACGAACCGCGTTCAGTATCTCCTGGCCAAGTTCCTCGCCGGGGATGGAGGTAATATTTGCGCCACCGGCGATCCCGATCAGTCGATCTACCGCTGGAGGGGCGCCGATATCGGTAATATTCTCGACTTCGAGAAGGACTTTCCAGGCGCAAGGGTGATCAAACTGGAGCAGAATTATCGTTCCACAGCGAACATCATCCAGGCAGCGGCCAGCGTGATCGGTAATAACGTACAACGCAAGGAGCGCGATCTCTGGACCGCCGAGCCTCCGGGCGACAAGGTGACCATCACGCGCGCTGAAAACGAATCGGAAGAGGCTGACCGGATCGTGCAGACGATCCGCTCGCTCAACAACGAGGGAATTCCATACTCGCAGATGGCGGTCTTTTATCGTGTCAATGCACTTTCGCGAGCCCTGGAACGCTCTCTGCGCATCTTCAACATTCCCTACGTGCTGGTCGGCGGGGTCGAGTTCTATCAGCGCAAGGAGATTCGCGATCTGCTCGCCTACTTGAAACTGGTCTACAACCTTCGCGATTCCGTTTCGCTGTATCGTGTTCTGAACACCCCTCCCCGCGGGATAGGCCTGACAACGGTCAAGCGGATCAAACAAGACGCTCTCGAGCAGGCGCGATCCCCGGTTGATGTTCTCAAGGCGTACTCGGAGAAAGGCGGGCTGGCCGCGAGGTCTCTGAAAGCGGTCGAAGCGTTCCTCTCCCTGCTCGACGGCTGGATCGCCGTGGCGAACGGCGGCGTCGAAGCCCTGTTGAAACAGATTATCGACGATGTGAACTACCTCGATTATCTCAAGAACTTCAGCGACGGGACTGCGGCGGAGCGGCTCGAGAACGTGAGCGAGCTGATTTATGCCGTGGGCGAGTACGAACGCTACAATCCCGACGCCACGCTGGGGGGTTACCTCGAGGAGACCGCGCTTATACAGGATATCGACGGCTGGAACGACGCGTCCCAGTCGGTCACGTTGATGACGCTCCACTCGGCCAAGGGGCTCGAGTTCGACGCTGTCTTCCTGGCCGGTGTGGAAGAGGGATTGATGCCCCACATCCGATCGATGGATGACGATGACCAGTTCGAGGAGGAGCGCCGCCTCATGTACGTGGGCATCACCCGAGCCCGAAAGAAGCTCTTTGTATCACACTCGGTCTACCGGAGCCGGTTCGGAGAAACGATCCGTTCACTTCCTTCGCGGTTCCTCGATGAGATCCCCGACGATGTCGCCCGCAAGCCGCGTCCTTTTTTCAGCGCCCCGACCCGGCCGTTCAGGACTACGGAATTCAACGCGGAAATGGCGCCTTCTGCCGGGGGAGCCGCCCCCGACTCGGCGGCGCGGGACAGTTCGCCGTCGTCCGGATCGGTTCTCGAGTTCGACGGCGATGTGGTGCCCACCTTCGCACGCGGCGACAGGGTGGAGCATCCTTATTTCGGCCGCGGCGACGTTCTCCATGTCTCGGGCTCCGGCCTCTCGGCGCGGCTAAAAATTCGTTTCAGGAATGTTGGTGAAAAACTGCTGCTCCTCGAGCATGCTCGTTTAAAGAAGATCTTGTGACAATGACAGATGACCATAATAAAAAACTGAAGCAAGAGATCGAGAAGATGACCCGGGCCGTGTTCGATGATCAGGGCGAAGATGGCCTCCGTCTGCTCGAGACGATATTTTCCGATTGCGTGCGCGCGATCCGCGACAGCGCTGCTGGATTGTTCCTTTCCAACGACCTGGACAAAGGGCCCGTGAAGAGGGAGAACTATTCGGAGATCATCGGCGAATCTCCGGCCATCCTGCGCGTTTTTCGCCTTCTCGATCGCATCGCGCATTCGAACGTCCCCGTCCTGATTCAGGGAGAGTCAGGCACGGGAAAAGAGCTCGTGGCCAACGCCCTTCACCGCAACAGCCCGCGCAGCGACAAACCGTTCGTTGCCGAGAACTGCGCCGCCAT
This sequence comes from uncultured Phycisphaerales bacterium, assembly GCA_964620445.1. Taxonomy (GTDB): domain Bacteria; phylum Planctomycetota; class B15-G4; order B15-G4; family CAYZWU01; genus CAZUHB01. Next base: position 18,390 of record CAZUHB010000035.1, on the reverse strand, counting down.
CCCCGAGACCCTCCTCGAATCGGAGCTCTTCGGTTACAAGCGCGGCGCGTTCACCGGCGCCGACAGGAACAAGACCGGTCTCTTCAAGGTGGCCGACGGTGGTACCTTGTTTCTCGACGAGATCGGCGACATGAGCCTCTCCATGCAGAAAAAGCTGCTGCGCGTGCTGCAGGACGGAGAGATCAGGCCGGTGGGCAGCAACGAGGTCATCCATGTGGACGTGCGCATCATTTCCGCGTCCAACAAGAATCTGAAAGAGATGGTGGCCCGCCGCGAGTACCGCGAGGATCTCTACTTCCGCCTCAACACGATAACCGTCAGTGTGCCCCCTCTGCGGGATCGCCCTGAAGATATCGAGCTCCTCACCAGGTTCTTCGTGAACCGCATGGCGAAGGAGATGGACCGCGAACCTGCTCCCCTCACGGCCGAAGCGCTCAAGGCGCTCGAGAGATATCGCTGGCCGGGCAATATCCGGGAGCTCGAAAACGAGATGCGGCGATGCCTCGCCCTGCTCGGCGAAGGAGTCGAGATCGGTCTCGAACTGATGAGCGACGAGATCAAGGCGGGCGCGCAACGCTCTTGAATAGATCGAGGAAAGGGCATCGTGGATTATCTGAGAGTCATAGACAGGCAGTCCGGCCAGAAATACGATTTCCCCCTGGAGGGGGAGAGAACGACAGTGGGCAGCCTGGAGGACAATTCGATCGTTCTTGCCGGGACCGAGCCCTATCACGCCGAGATCGTGAGGATCGACGGCGGTTACAAGATCGTCGACCGCCACACCGACATGGGCGTGAAGGTGAACGACGAATGGATCATGCAGAAGGTCCTGGCTCACAACGACAAGATCATCATCGGCCCGCACGGCATGGTCTATCGCGTACCGTCGGAAGCGAAGCCGGCCGGAAGGACGCGAAAGAAAGGCGTTTCCAAACAAGCCAGCCGCAAGAGGACAGAGCCGGAAGCAGCCGCCGGCCGACCCGCTCCGGGAACGGCTCAGCTCTCTGAATCGGCTCGCCCACCGGTTTCTCAAGGCGGCCGCAGACGGTCTCGTTCGCCGGTGGGAGTGGTCCTCACCGGCCTTTTCGTCGTTGCTGCCGCGATCGCGGCCTGGTTCGTGATCGACCGGCTCGACGAGCCACCCCCTTCGCCCGCGGCTCTCGCAAAACACGCGGCCACGCTCGAGAAGATCGACGACGCCAAGAAGAAGGGATACTACGAAGCGGCGCGCGAAATGCTCAAGCTGTTCGAGAAGGACGACAATCCCGGCGTCCTCGAAAGGACCGCGGAGGAGAAGAAAGATCTGGAACGCCTCGTCGAGCTCGAACACCGGGCGCGGGTCGCGCTCGGTGCGATCGCGGATTCTTTCGGGACGGAGAGCGTTGCGGCGGTGGAGACGCGGTTCAGCGAATTCCGAGGTTCCTTCGGCGAGCTATCCCACCTGGAGGATGAACTGGCCGAACTGGAACGCTCCCTTCCCAAAGCGCGCCTCATCGAGGAGGAACGGCTCGACGTTCTTTCCGCCGAGGAGGTCCGGGAGCGAACGCGCCGCCTCCTGCGGAACAAGGACTACGCCACGGCTCTCAAGGCGTGGAACCGCTTCCTGCCGCGCAGCGACGAGGAGCGGAGCGCGGAGCGGACCGAGGTCGCCCTCATCAAGTCGAAAGCTCGCGACGAAGCGCGCACCCTTCTTTCGGTCGTGGCCAACCTGAGCCGCGAGAAGCAGTACGAGAGCATCTTCAAGCTGGTCACCCCGTCGGAGCTGGCTCGATTCAAGGGAACTCCGTTTTACGACAATCTCGTGGCAAAGGTCTCCGAGGCGGAGCAGGCCGCCGACCTCGTCCCGCGGGGACTTCGCCCCGAGGATCTCGCTGGCGCGGAGGAGACGGAGCCCGGTGGCGAAGGTAAAGCCGGGTCAAAAAAAGAGCGCGAAGACGCTGCCCGCGAGTCGGCGCGCAAACGGCGAAAGACACCGGCCATCAGCAGGGGAAACACCTTCGAGGAACCTCAGCCCACGATCCCCGAATCGGAATTCGTCGCCATTGACGAGGCGATCGGCGCGTGGAAATACGACAAGGCGATCTCCCTGCTGCAAGGCCTCTTGGCAGAGGCCGCCACGCGCGAGGAGCGGAACATGGTCTCCACGCGCCTCGAGTTCGCCCACCGCCAGATCTGGTTTCTCGAAGACCTGTCCCTCGCACTCGGAGACGATCCCCAGAGAGCCCGATCGGTGAAGGTCAAGACGAAGGACGGATCTTTCAGCGGTCGATTCCGGTCGATGATCGGGTCGAAAATCCAGATCGAGAACGAGGACGACCTCCAGAGTTTCATCTTCGAGGAGCTCGATGCGCAGAGCATCTTTCGACTCGCCCGCGTCTTCCGTTTCGGAGGCGAGGAGCGGCTGAACGCGGCCTGCTTCTGCCTGAACAACAAGATGCGGACCGAGTTCGAAAAGCTGGCCGCGGCGATCCGCAAGGAGGGAACCTATCGCCGGTCGATCGAGTCTTTTCTCGGTATGGACCGGGGCACGCGGCTCGTTGTCGATCTCGGTTACCATGAACTGGACGGCCGTCTCGTGCCTCACCACGAATGGCGCGACGCGATTCTGAACAGGGAGATAGAGGCGCTGAAACGGAAGATCGTGTCCAAGAATCCCGCCGTGCGCAACGAGGGGTACGAGGGATTCATCGATCTGGGGCCTGTGGCATTCGATGCGCTCGAGGATGTGCTTCAGGACCGCTATGAGGCCCTCGGTGACGGTTTGGCCGCGTTTCCAGAGATGCAGCGGCTCGCGAAGCTCGCCGATGAAAAACGGAAGCTGAACGAGGCGCGTGATCATGCCTTCGAGCTCATCAACGACACGGTGCGCTACTTCTACCCCTATGGCCATCGGCAGGGGGAGTACACCAGGGTGCAGCGCGAGGTGGACGTGCGTGTCGACATGGTGCGCGCGATCTGGGGCAACGAGTTCGATGAAGCCGTGCCGGGTACAAAGGTCTCGCTGTCCCAGAAATTCCTCGACATCCGCGACGACATGAACCAGGTCGCCCTCATCTTGAAAGACATCACCAACGGCGCCTTTCAGCGGGCGGCCGATCAGGGATTCGCCAACCTTCTCCCCACGAGAGGTCGCACCGTTGACGTACGAAACTTCGCGCTCGACGAGACCGAGTGGGAGATCATCGACTCGTCGGCAAACATCATGGAGTACAACGAGAGGATCGAGACGTCGGCCTCGAGAAACGAACACGAACAGGTGGTGATTACGAACAAGTACCGGGCGATGATGGGCCGCAAGGCGCTCGCCATCAACGAGCTCATCCTGCAGGCGGCGCGGGGCCACTCCGACTGGATGAGCCGGACCGGTATCTTCAGCCACTTCGAGAACAGTGACGCGCGCCGCACGCCGCGCGACCGGATGGCGCTCGCCGGTTACGAAAAGGGTTCGGGTGAAAATATCCATTCAGGCGCAGGAAGCCCGATGGGCGCTCACAACGGATGGTATCACTCCTCGGGCCACCATCGAAACATGCTCGCCGCGGGCCACACGGAGATGGCCTGCGGCGTGGTGGGCCGTTACTGGACACAGAATTTCGGCGGGGGGAACGAGTTCAGCGAGAATCTCATCCAGGAATGACAAGGAGCTAAATAATGGCGCATCTGATCGTCGCAGAGCAGGGCAAGTTGAAGAAGTTCGAGATCACCGAGGACTTCGTTTTCATCGGCCGCACGCCCGAGAACCAGATCAAGATTTCGGACGAGCACGCCTCGAGGCAGCATTGCCAGATCATCAAGACCGAGTCTGGGTACAGGCTGATAGACCTCGGCTCGGAGCACGGCACGCTGGTGGGGGGTAAAAAGGTCAAACAGAAAGACCTCTCCGAAGGCGACATCATCCAGATCGGCGCCGTGAAGATCGCCATCAAGGAGATCGGCGGGGCGGCAGCGCCCGCTGCGGCGGTCAGCAAGAAGCCTGTCGGCAAGCGGCCCACCGCGGCAGCGGCGCGGACCGCGAGCCGCAGGCAGCAGCAGGAAGACAAGAAGATCACCATCTCCAAGGACATGGCCGCGGCCTCGGCGCGCGGCGGCCACCTGGTGCGCAAGAACATCCGCAAGGGATCGAAGATCCCCGGCTGGGCCCAGGCAGTGATCGCCTTCTGGGTCGTGGTGGTGGTCGTCGTCATCGCCGTCTACATGATGAAACAATCATCGAGTCCTCACGGCGACACCTACAACCAGGCGCTCGAACTCTGGCACACGCAGCATCGGCTCGAGGAAGCATTCAACATGTTCGAGTCGATACCGGTCGACGATCCGGTCTATGGGGAAAAATCACGGGAGCAGATGAAGCAGATCAAGGCCGAGCGCGAAGCGGGCAACGTGCAGCACGACGCCCTCAACGCGTCGCGCAACTACGAGAACAACATCCTGCTCTTCATTCACAAGTACATCGACGCGCCGCCGGACGAGCCGAAATGGGCGCTCAAGATCAAGCGCGACTACGCCGCCGACAGAAAGTGCTACGTGCGCATCCTGCTCAAGAACAGGATCAATCCCTTCATCGAGAGGTTCAAGAACGCTCCGCAGCTCAAGCACGTGAAGGAGCTTCAGAAGAAATACGCCAAGGAGGTCAACCTCGACAGCCCGTCCGATTTCCGTGACGTCGAGGTGGAAGCGGACTGCGCGCTGAATCTGAGTGCCTACGGAGAGGCCTACCAGGTCATGTCGGGGTGGATGGCCCAGAATCCAGGCACCAACATGCGCGAACGGGCCAACTGGGTCTACAAGACGATCTGGAACCGTCTCGAGCAGGAATGGAAGATCAAGGAGTCCGAGATCGACCGGAACGAGAAAGCGAACAAGCCGAAGTATGCTATCAAGAAACTGGATCGGCTGCTCAGGCTGACCGAGGGCTACGACGCGCCGGAGGGGAAGAAATTCCGCGCCGAGCTGGAGCGGCGCCGGGCGGCCAACCAGGCGAAGGTCGACGCCATGACCGGAGGCGCGTCCAGGTAGCGTCCCTCGAGGGCAGATCATGGAAGGCGCGACGATGGACTCGTTTCAAAGCGGTCCGTACAGGATCGAACAACGCTCCGATCACTGCTTCGTCGTCCCCCCCCAGGGCGGGATGCTCACCGAGGGAGTGATCTTCGCCAACGCGGCCCTGTTCCGCGCCGCGTTGAAAGACGGCTGTCCCGTGCAGGTGGCCAACGTGGCCCATCTGCCCGGCATCGTGGGCGCCTCGATCGCCATGCCCGACATCCACTCCGGCTACGGTTTTCCGATCGGCGGCGTGGCGGCTGTAGACGGGATCGACGGAATGGTGTCTCCCGGCGGCGTGGGGTACGATATCAACTGCGGCGTACGCCTTCTGGCGTCGCGCCTCATGCGCGAAGACCTGGCCGGTCTGGAGGACGGCCTTCTCGACGCGTTTTACAGGGCTGTCCCTGCCGGTGTGGGATCGAGCCGGAAGGATCTGGGCATCAAGGCCGATTTCTTCGAGGCGTGCCTCCTTTCGGGCGCGGCTGCCGCAACGGAAGCAGGATTCGGCGATGACACGGATCTCGACCAGATCGAGGGCAACGGCGCGATCGAGGGCGCCGATCCCTCCCAGGTTTCCAAGCATGCTCTTCGTCGCGGACTATCCCAGCTCGGCACGCTCGGCTCGGGTAATCATTTCATCGAAGCCGGGTATGTGGACCGCATCTACGACGAGACGACAGCGTCCGCTTTCGGGCTCGCACTGTCCCGGGTGACCGTCACCGTTCATACCGGTTCGCGGGGCTTCGGCCACCAGGTCTGTCAGGATGCGGTAAGGGATCTGCGCAACTCTCGCGAGTTCAAGGCGCTCGGCCTTCCCGACAAGCAGCTCTGCTGCGCGCCGATCGGATCGCGGCGCGGACAGGGCTATCTGGCGGGTATGGCGGCCGCGGCGAACTTCGCCTTTGCCAATCGTCAGATCATCACCCACATGGTGCGCCAGGCATTCAGCCGCGCATTGCGTGGTGGCGGGCGGGACCGGACGCTCGATCTGGTTTATGATCTGGCGCACAACATAGCGAAATTCGAGGATCACGAGGTTGGCGGCTCCAGGCGCCGCGTGCTCGTTCACAGAAAGGGCGCGACGCGTGCTTTTCCGCCGGGCCATCCTGATCTGCGGGGCACCGTTTTTTTCGATCACGGACAACCCGTCCTCGTACCGGGCGACATGGGGCGCTATTCGTACGTTCTCGTCGGCCAACGTTCGGCTGGCCCGAACACCTTCATGTCGAGCGCGCACGGTGCAGGGCGGACCATGAGTCGCAAGGCGGCCAAGACGTCGACCACGGCCGGCCGGGTTCTCGAATCGCTCGGTAAAAGCGGAACGCGCGTCAGGGCCGCGTCGAAGGCGACCCTCGTCGAGGAGTACCCCGAAGCGTACAAAGACGTTGCTCATGTGGTCGACGTGCTCGGCCAGGCCGGAATCGCCCGTCCAGTGGCCCGGCTCAGGCCGCTGGTGGTGATCAAAGGATAGGCACGGGCGCGGGTGTTCGAGTGAAATCCCTCTCCCTGAAGAAACGATTGAAACGTATCGCGCTCTTCTGCTCGCTCGCGGTCTGTCTCGTCATTGTCGTCTGTCTCGGTCTCTCCACCATCTACGATAGCGATCGGTCCGGACCGGGGGCTGCGGCGCAACATCCGGTTCCTTCCTCCAAGGCGGGACAGGATCGGAATACCGGCCAAATCCTGCTGAAGGTGATGACGATCAATCTCGCCCACGGACGGAAGCACAAGGCGGCCCAGATCTTCAAGAGAGAGGCTGCCGTGAAGCGGAATCTCGACGATGTCGCCGCTGTTCTGCGCCGCGAGGCGCCCGATCTGGTAGCCCTGCAGGAGGCGGACGGTCCGTCGATCTGGAGCGGTTCCTTCGACCATGTCGCCTACCTGGCCGAGTCCGCGGGCTTTCCGTTCTCCCTGCGCGGCGAGCATGTGAAGGGGCCCGGGCTTTCTTATGGGACCGCGCTCCTGTCGCGATTCCGGTTCGACGACACGGCTTCGATCGCTTTCAGGCCGTCATGGCCTACATTCACCAAGGGGATGGTGGTCGGCACTGTTTGCAACAGGAACCTCAACGCGCGTCCGGTGGGCGTGGTCTCGGTACATCTCGACTTTTCCCGGGAATCGGTGAGGCGCAAGCAGCTGGACGAGTTGGCGGAAGAACTCGATGCCCCCCGTCGATTGCTGATCGTCATGGGTGATTTCAACTGCGACTGGATGGACGGTGACGCCATGCTCGCAGGGTTCGCCAAAAGGCTCGGCCTCAAAACCGATCGTCCTCTGGCGGCAGGTCTCGAAACGCACTCGATGGTGGGGAAGAGAATAGACTGGATTCTCGTTTCCGAGGAGATGGAGATCGCGGCCTACAGGATTCTGTCCGAACAGCTGTCCGATCACAGCGCGGTCGTGGCCGAGATCAGACTCCCTGCGAGAGGCGAGTGAACTGTCGTCGCCCGCCGGCGACCGGCGACTACTCGATACGCATCTCGAGGCCGTTCGAGAGTGTCACGCTGTGAGGGTTGCCCGCGTCGGCGGTGATTGCTTGCGCAAAGATGGACATTCCGATCAGGGCGGGATTGGCAGGAACCTCCCAGCCGACGAGCGACCAGTATCCCACCGGCGGGTCACCGCCGAGCGCGGTGATCCAGATCTGCCGGACGTATTGCATCTTGGGATAGAGGACCCCGCCCGCGGCCGGCACGTTGTCGCGCCAGAAACCCATGATGAGATAACCCGGTTGGTCGCCGCGGCAGTTCATGAGAAAAAGGTTCACTTCCTCACCCGGCACTGGATCGCCGTACCCCTGGAGATCGGGGACGAAAGGATCGCCGCCAGGAGGCGAACTCCCTTCCGTGCCTTCGCCGAAGGGAACGAATTCGGGCGAGATCATCGGTATGGCAGCCAGGGCCACCATGATGAGCAAGATGATGCTTACGCGTTTTTTCATCGTCATGGGCTGCGTCTTCCATCCTCCGAGTCAGGGTCTGATGCCGCGGAGTTCCGCGCACTTCAAAGGAGGTCCGTCCTCCGGCCGTAACAGAGCTGTCTGTGCGGGGATCGATCAGAGGGCGGTCGTCTCGAGTTCGTCCGAACTTTCGCCGCTGTAGGCATCGAGAGTGTTCTCGAGCATGCGGTGAAGGGGAAACTGTTTCTGCACGAACTCGAATCCTGTTCGACCGATCTTGTCCGCATACTGTTTATCGACCAGATATGCCTGAATCTTGTCGGCAAAGAGGGAGACGTCGCGTTTTGGGACGATGAGACCGTTCTGCTCGTCCGTGATGAGCGAGAAGACGCCGCCTGCCGCGGAGGCGACGACAGGGAGGCCGAAAGACATGGCCTGCAGAATGAAGACGTTGAATCCTTCCGTGAGGGCGGGGGATACGAAAATGTCGATGGGGGAGACGAGTTTGCGATAGGAGGGCATGGCCGATGCCAGGGTGATCTCTTTTTCCAGTGAGAGCTTCCGGATCATCTGGCGGATTTTCTTCTCGTAGGGCCCGGAGCCTACGATGAGATAGGTGGCCTCGACCCCGCGGCCGATGAGTTCCTGCGCGGCGCGGATGAAATACTTGACCCCGTGATCGCGGTCGAGATTGCTCACCGTACCCACGACAGGTACAAGACCGTTTTCTTTTCGCCTGAGGGGCTGCACGCTGGTGGCCACGCCATGTTCGATGACAGAGACCTTTCCGCGCGGTAAACCGCCGGCATTGACAGCAGATTGTCGGACCGGCTGGCTCGTGGCGATCGCTTTTTTCAAGTACCGTTGATCGACGAGGATCCTCGATTTCACGGGCGTGTGTATCGTGAGAAGGTAGGGGATCTCCACCCCGGCCGCGATGCGGCTGCCTATCGCGGCCAATGAGTCGTGGACCACGTGGATCAGTTTCGGGCCGTATTCCTTGATCTGGGCGCGAATCCGGTGCAGATAGAGCAGGTCGCGCGGAAAAAATCCGGAGATGTCCGCCTGGAGGAAAGGGACCTTCTCCTTGCGCAACTCATCCGCGAAAATTCCGCCTGCGGCCAGAACACCGACCTTGTATCCCCTCAGCCTCAGCTCGCGCACCAGGGTCAGGGTGTAGATGGTCGTGCCTTTGAGATCGAGACGGGGCGCGATCAGCAGAACGCTCTCCACGGGAACGACTCCAGACAATCCGTAACCGATTGTGAGTGCAACGCGCTCGACATCATACCGCATTGAACTCTCGACAAGAAGTCTCGAGAGCCGAGCAAATCGAGAAGCTGGTCATGAAACGGCTTCTCGTCGATGGCAGGGTGGTGTGGGAAAAAGATGCAAAATCGCTATTCCTCGCGACGTTTTTGCTCGCGCCGGCGAATCAGTCTCCCTGTCGCGCGGTCAGATCCACAGGCTTGGCACGGACCCACATCCGGCCGTAACGGACGTATCCCAGCATCCTGCGCGCTTCGGCGTGTATCGGATCGAGGGCGATCGTCTGTCTGAGGTGCCAGATCGACTTTCTTTCGAGACCCTTTTCCGCACACCAATTGGCGAGTTTGAAAAGCTCTTCGGGTTTGTGAAAGTCGGTGCTGCCGAACATCTTCTTGTAATCGTCCATCATCTCCCGAGGGACCATGGGAGTCGGATTTTTGGATGCCGTCGACGGGCGGACGGTCGCGCTCGCGGCCGGTTTCCCGCGCTTGGGGAGTGTCGGCTTCTCGGCTACAGGAGTCGGCGTCTCCTTCGGGGTTGGCTCGACCGACTCGAGGGTGAACAGAATGGCTCCGTCGTCGACAGTCGCGGCGTCGGCAGCGCCCGGATCCGCGGGAGAGGCGCCGGCTGCGGTCGCCGGCTTTGTTTCGTTCTTCTTGCCCGGTTCAGTTTTGCGGGGACTGATCTCGACCGCTTTCTTGTTCGGCGTTTTTACCGGTGGCGCGTCGGCCTTTTCGGCGGGCTTTTTCTTCTGATCAGAACCTGACACCGACTCGAGGGTGATCACCATCATCCCCTCATTGGAATCCTTGGCTTTCTGCGTCGTTTTCTCCTGCGGTTTCTTGGGGGCTTTTTCCGGCTTGTCCTCCTGTTCCTCTTTGGGAACCGATTCGAGCGTGACCACGATTTCTTCATCTTCGTCCTGAGGCGGCGCGGTCATCGGCGGTGCGGGCGCCGTCAACGAGATTTTTTCCGGCTCCCTTCCGTCCGGTGCCACGGGTACATGCTCGAGAGTGATCAAGAATCCGGGCCTCGGCGGAGCGGTAGAAATGTCGTCGAGGTCGAACGCGTCCGACGGTATCCCCCTCGTCCTCGTGATTCCGGGCAATATGATCGCCACTTCCGAAGCATCGCTGCTCGTCCCCATTCCGGTCCCTGATGAATCCCAGCCCATGGGATTGACATAGTCATCATCACAGAACGCGTCGATCGTGAAGATCCCGGCGACAAAATCGAGAAGTTCGATCGGAGAGAGTCCCAGGTCGACACCAAAGAAAAAGAGATAGATCTCGGCAGTGGCATCGAAAGGATAGTGTTCCCTGTCGAAAAGCCGCTGAGTCAAACCCCACGACCTGAACGGCTGGCCGTCATCGTGTCGAAAACTCGTCATCGGCTTGTACATCCCATCGAAGAGATAACGGTTTCCTCGCTGAGGTTGCTTCTCGTATCCGATCAGGCAGTCGAAAAGAAAATCGGCCTCGGTACGAGTCTCGTGCCAGCGGCCGAACATTCGGCCATCGAGACCGAGCTTGTCGCTGTCGTAATACCCTCCCCCGAGGGCGAGAGGTTCCACAGCGGCGACGACGTAAAAGTTGTCGAAGGTGAGATCGAATCCCGCGTTGAATTCGAAGATGTCCATGAAATCGTAAAATCTTGCGGGGAAGTACTCTAACGGAACGCGATCAGGAGCGGGTTCCACTGATTGGCAGCCTGAGAAGCACAAGGCGGTCGTTGCCAACACTGCCAGGAGAAGCTTCAATTTCATAGGAACATCCCTCTGTCCTCGAAGTATAAACGTTCACAAGACCGATATATATTTCTCGGCAAAGTGCGCGAAAATTTACTCTTTTTTTTTTGATTAAATGCAAGGAATCACTTCCCCTGCCCCCGAGGGGCCGGCGTCTATTCCTCGATGGTGACACGCAATACGACGTCGCCGACCTGCTGCGCGTGCACCACGTTCATACCGGCGATGATCTTACCGAAAACGGTATAACTTCCATCCAGATGGGGCGTTGGGCAGAGAGTGATGAAGATCTGGCAACCGGCGGTATCGGGACCCGAATTGGGCGCACCCACCATACCACGCGTGTGATAACGGAGCGGACTGATCTCATCGCGCAAGGCGATATTGTTCGTACCCCATCCATCGCCGCGCGGATCGAGACCCTGGACCACGAAATTGGGAACCACACGGTGAAACTTGAGCTTGTTGTACAAACCGGCTCGCGCGTTTTCGATGAAGCTCTTCACCTGAAATGGCGCCATGTCGGGGTAGAGTTCGATCCAGAACTCCCCCTTCTCGGTGAAGATGTGGGCAATAGGATTCGGGTCACCTGTCAGGTAGTCTTTTCCGGCGAGCGGAAAGACATGAGGGAAACGGATATCCGGTTCCGGGAACGCGATGATGCCCGGTTGTTCCGACAGAAGACCGGCTGCCTTCGAACGGATCTTGAATTCGTCATCCCTCAAGGCGGTCCACAGGAATTCCGTATCATCGGCGCCGCCGAGAGCGACGATCGTCTCGAAGAGCTTTTGCCTCGCCTCGCTCGACTCCACTCCCGTGGACATCGTGAAGGCTTCCTTGAGAAGGGGGAGCGATTCCTTCGATTCGCACGCGGCAAGGAGTTCGGCTGCCGCGTGGTGAAGCGCCACGTCGTTGATCTTCAGATTGTCCTCGGCAACGGGGATGATCTCGTCCTTGTACTGCGGGAAGTTTTTTAGCCCCTCCAGGGCCTTGCACCGGACGCGGATACTCTTGTCAAGGGCGAGCGCCAGAAGGGTATCCATCCCCTCGTCCTTCATTTCGATCGCGGCTTCAACCGCTTTCACCCGGAGATAAGGATTTTGATGTTCGGCAATCCTGTCGAGAAAGCTGATATCCTCCGACAGCGCCCCGATCGTACCGAGAGCCACGATTGCCTCACCTTCGACGGCGAGAGAAAAGTCGAAGGTGGCCTGCTTGAGAGCCTTGATCGTCGACGCGCCACCCTCGGAGATGAAACCCAGCGTTCGGGCCGCAGTGGCCCTGATGTGAGTATTCATGGTCACCCTGGGCGAAAGAAGGTGGATCAGTTTGACCGCGGTCTGCAGGTTGTTGTAGTTTTTCAGGCTCTTGATACTTTCCACCACAACGGGCCAATCGGTATCGCTGCAGCAACGGATCAGGACCTCCTGGATCTCGGTGGACGGGGGCATGTAGCCGAGACCGCGCACGGCGAACATCCTGGCCCGGAAGTCGGTGTTCCGTTCGTCGAGGGTTTTGCGCAAGGCTGTTTCGGTGGAGGGATCCCGTATTTCACACAGGGCATAGGCGGCTCTCCATCGAACCTCGGCGCTCGCGTCGAGTAGAAGGGCGTTGGTGAGCGCCGCGGACCGGGCCTCGAGCACGTCGGCAGCCAGATCCTTCGAGAGGTCTTCCCTCTTTCCGCCCAGAATGAACAGAGCGAGGCATACCTCCCCGCGTACCTGCGGCGAAGGATCGTTCTTCAGGATATTGGTGAGCTCGGTCGTCATGCTCGGATCTCGCACTTTGCCCACGGCGTTGACCGCGGCTGCCCGGATCGCCTCGTTACCGTGGTAGAGAAAGACCTGCAGGAGAGCGAGAGAGTTTCGGCTGCCGATCTGGCCGATGGCGAAGATCAACATCTCGGTGACACGTTGGTCGGTCTCGCTTTCCAGCCGGCTGGCGATTCTGGGCAGCGCGCCGGAATCTTTGAGCCTCGCCAGGCAAAGGGCCGCCCGATGGCGTACGAGAGCCGATGAGTGGGACAGGTAGGGTGTGATATCATCTGTGTGGCAACGATGGTCCTCCAGTCGCGCGATCCTGTTGAGAGCCGGTGCTTCGGGAAGCACGAAAACCGTTGCCAGGCATGATTGGAGGAGTAACAGGGGAACAAGGAACAAGAGTCTGCAATTTCTCATCTTTTGAATTGCCTCGACTTTTTGACACAGATTCGGGCCGCCTATCCCGCTCGAGGACCCCCCCGAGGGTCGTTCCGGATCATATCACAGACATTGGGATAATGCCCGGAAATGTTCCTCCTCTTCGGATTTCGATCCCGACATCTTGGATGGCAGATCCGACTCGTTGGATTTCATTTCGAGGTTCGGCCGTCCAGATGTTTGACGATTTCCTGGCAGAGGGCTTCGACCGATCGCCGGTTGATGCGCAGGATGAACGGTCCGCCCGCGCTCTTCCTCCGCAGGTAGCTTCCCGAGAGGGAGTGGCCCAGAGGTGTGCTGCCCCAGATCACGGCAAGGTCGCACCAGCGGAGATCAGCCTGAACTCTCTGCCGTGGCCGGTCGAGATCCCCTTCGATGAGGCGGAACTCGATCCCGGTGGGGGAGAGGTTCTTCATCTCGGTCCGACTGGCCGGCATGCCGCCCACGATCAGGAGGCGGCGAATCCCGGCGCCGCGGCACGCTTCCGCCGCTTCCTCGAGGGCGCGGCGAGTGGGCGAACCGCTGCAGACACTGCAGTGCGCAGCGTCGCGCACGGGAATGAGGATTTCGGGTGAATGGCGTTTTTCCGCCGTGCGGACGCAGTAGGCGGAATCGCAATGAAAGGCCGCGCGGTTCTCGATCTCCTCTTTTAGCTGAGCGGCCTGGGTTTCGGCCAGGTCCTGCTGGTTCAGAAGGCGCGCGATGTGTTCGGGCAAAAGTTTTCTGAGTCTCTTGAGAATAGACTTTCCGCTGATTCCATATCGCGTCAGGATATCCCGTGTACGAGTTCTCTCGGGCCGTGGCTTTTGGACCTTCCTCTCTGGAAGAGATCTCATCACCTTCTTCTCGATCGTTTCCAGTTCCTCGAGGTTTTCGGGAAGATCGAAATCGTCTGGAAAGAACGAGGGATCGACCATCTCGCTGAGAAGATCGTCGACCGAGGGTTCGTCCCCTTTCGGCGGGCGCGTCAAACGCTGTGGGCTGAATGCCTGCCGGATGCGTTTTTCATCAGCCCCGTTTATTTCATCGTCAGCATGGCTGTAGGGCAGGTTGGAACGGGAAGCCCAGGCGAGGATACGGTTGTAGGAAACTCCTAACTCCTTTGCCAAAGCCAACACACGCATGGTTTTTGGTGACCTAAAAAGTTCGAGCCCCGCAATCTCTGCAGGGCTCTTCTGATTTTTTTGATTACGGCTCCAGGCTCGACAATTCCGGATAGCACCCCTTCCTGGCAGAGGAGAGGGTTGTCAGGCTTTCAGGCCTGAAGAGATCAACTCCTCCATATCGTTGGGGATATAGATCCTGCGGTACTTGTCGGTGGATTCATAAAGAGGGTCGACACTGATTTTCTTGAGGTTCTTTCCTTTGGTCTTGCGAAATACCTTCCCTTCCTTTTCCCTGCTCTTTTCAGAGAAGACGTTCATACTCGATTACTCCTCTCGTTCATGGGGCTCATGAGGCCGCACATATAAAAGATCATTGATCCGTTGGTGCAGTCCCAAAGCATGCCATAAAATATTATAGTAATTCTGCGTAATGTGGCCAGTGAAAAAAGAGGAGACCGCCAATTTTGTTTCAGTCCCGAAATCGGGCCATAAATTTATTCAATTTGTTGATAAATAATATTTTATAGTTCGACGGCAGCGTCGACGCCACCACCTTCCGCCTGAACGCCTACGAGGCGGGAAAGAAGCCTAACAAGCTGATTGATATCGAGTTCCGTACATTTGCACGGTCCCTGAGGACGTGAATTGGGAAGGCCGATCACAGGGATCCGGCCCTGCACGTCGCGGATGCCGGCGACGAGATCGCGCTCGCAGGCCACTGCCACGACGAGATCGGGTTTTTCGAGAAGAATCTTTTTTCTGGCATCCTCCCCTCCTGTGCAGGTGGCGTGGGACAAACCGAACGATTCGGCCACATCGAGGATGCCCCGCCTGATTTCCTTTGTCAGGCAGCGTGGCAGGAGGAGCAAGATCTTTTCCTCACCCGAAAACCGGGTCGACGCCAGAATCAGGGCATTGTTCACCTTGAGCAGGGAGTTGGAGACCCGGTCTCCCGAGATCCCGAATTTCCTTCCCAGACGTTGCAGAAAGGATGCGACGCTCAGGAGGATCCGGCTCGAGTTTCTCACGAGGAGGAAGTTCTTTCGTGTCACCAGGGTGAGGATCAACGATGCTCCCATGGCGAGAACGAAGAGGGAGAGCCCGACGGTCAAGGCGCCGTAGATCCATGGGATCGATGGGTGGAATTCGGCGAGGCGGGGAGTGACCAGGTACCAGAGCACGAGAAGCGCCGCCACGAGCAGGAATGCGACCACGCCGGCCAGGGTGACCGACACGGAGATCTTGGTGTCGGCGGAGACGAGATCGACCTGGCGGCCGTCCCAGTCGAGCCATTTGTCCCCGAGGTGGCGCTTTTCGGATCCTCTTTTTTTGACGGGTTTCTCCATCGATGTCTGCCTTGCGCTCAGCAGCTGCAATTCGTGCACGACGACGAGGAACATGAGCAGGACGAGCAGCTTTTCCCGGATCCGTGCGACGGGGCAGCCTTCCGGGTGCTTTTCATTCCGAAAAGAGAAAACTGTTTCGTGATCCGGCCGCTGCCGCACGAGGTGCACCGCACCTTTTGTCTTGCGGATCGGACCAGTTTTTCGAATTCACTGCCGCACTTGTCACAGGTGTATTCGTAGATCGGCATCGCTATTATCCGTGTGATTCCTTCTGGTCGACTCGACCGGAGCCCGAGAGTTCCAGTTTCAAATACAGCAGTAGATGATAGCCTCTGAGGCAGTCAAAACAAGAACGGTTCTGCTCGGCTGTAGCGCAGAGCCGGCGACATGGCGTATAATTCCGGACCGAAGTCTTTCCCGATCGACAACGACGGGAGCGTGGCAAACGAGAGCGGACAGCATGCGAAAAAATACAAGGCCGGCCAAGGTGGGGGACAGGACGATCGGCGATGGGGCGCCGATTCTGGTCCAGTCGATGACCTCCACATCAACGGCTGACGTGGACGCAACCGTCGCCCAGGCGAAGCGCCTCGTCGATGCGGGCTGCGAGATGGTCCGCGTGGCTGTTCCTGACGAAAAGGCGCTGGAAGCACTGGAGCCTTTGAAGTCGCGGATCGCCGTCCCTCTCGTGGCGGACATCCATTTCGACTACCGTCTAGCCCTGGGTGCGCTCGACCGAGGAGTCGACAAGGTTCGCATCAATCCGGGCAATATCGGGAGCAGGGATCGAACCACCAGGATTTTCAAGAAAGCCGTCCAGCTCGGCGCAGCCGTGCGCGTGGGAGTCAACTCTGGATCGCTCGAGCGCCACCTCCTCGAAAAACACGGCCATCCCTGTGCGGACGCACTCGTGGAAAGCGCCCTGGCCTCCATCGATCACGCGCGCGCTGAGGGCGTGGAAAACCTGGTGATCTCCATCAAGTCATCGCGCGTTCGAGAGACGATCGAAGCGTGCCGCAAGCTGGCTGCAGCGACTGACACGCCCCAGCATATCGGCATCACCGAGGCGGGAAGCGTCGCCTACGGCAGCGTCAAATCGGCCGTCGGCCTGGGCGTGCTATTGCTCGACGGTATCGGCGATACGATCCGCGTGTCGCTCACCGGTGATCCCGTGGCCGAAATCAGCGTCGCGTACGACATCCTCAAGGCGGCCGAAGTCCGCATCGTGACTCCCGAGATCATCTCATGCCCCACGTGCGGTCGCATGCAGACCGACATGACCCGTGTCGCCGCCGAGGTGGAGGAGCACCTGGCCCGCAGGAAACTGCCTATCCGCGTCGCGATCATGGGATGCGCCGTGAACGGCCCCGGCGAGGCGCGCGAGGCCGACGTGGGGATCGCCGGCGGCAAAGGATTTGGCCTCCTCTTTCGGAAGGGAGTCCCCTTGCGACGGGTGGACGAAAATGAGATGGTCGCCGCACTTCTGGCCGAAATCGACGACATGGCGCGCTAGCTATCGAGGTTCCTGAAGTCGACGGGGAGGTCGCAGCGGTTCGAGTCGAGGAGACTGCCGTCCTGGTGGGGCACGCTGCATCCGAGGCACTTGTCATTGTCGCCGGAGAACATCGGGCTCTTCCACATCCTCCAGACGATAGACGAAAGGGATTCGTCCCTGATGTTTCCAAAGGTGACCGGCACAAAGCAGCAAGGCTGCACCTCGCCGTAGCAGGAGATGTAGAGATACTCCTTCTGAAAGGACGGACACCTGCAGTCGTTCGTGATGCTATCCTGCTCCAGGTAGACGAAGCCGGGGATGAGATGCGCCTGAAGCTCTTCTTCCTCTTCCTTGTTGAACTTCATGTCGGGGGCGTCGACCAGGCGGCCGCAGATAATGGGCGACATGACCCGGATCCCATCCACCTCGAGTTCGCGGCCGAGATCGATGATCTTCTGCAGGTCGCCGTTGCGGAGGCCGGTTTTGGTCACGTAATATGAGATGTGAACAGGAATGTTCTCGGCCTTGCAATTCTTGATCGCGTTGACAGCGTCGTTGTACGAACCGGCCAGTCCCCTGTGCTCGTCGTGAACGGCCGGATCGGGACTGTCCATGCTCACACCGACGATATAGAGACCTCCGACCTCGCGGAGTCTGCGGGCCGTATCAGCGTCGAGCAGGGCGCCGTTCGTGTCGAAACGCGCGCGCAGTCCGGCCTCGTTGGTCATGCGGATGATATCCACGAAATCGGACCGCACGAGAGGCTCCCCTCCGAAATAATAGAGGCACTTGGTTCCGATCTTCGCAGCCTGGTCGATGGCCTCGCCGATCTCGGCCAGAGTGAGCTCGGCGTCTGTCTTGATATAATTTTTGACCATGCAGTGCTGGCACTGGGCCTGGCAGCGGTACGTGACAGCGAGCATGATCACATGGGGCGGCAGATAGGGTTTGACGAAACGGCGCAGGAAAGGCTGCATGAATCTGGGTAGACGCTTGCCGTAAATGGCTCTTTTACCAAAACTTAGAGCTCGAAGTATTCTTTTGTAGAGTTCGCTCGTACGAGCTCCTGCAGCCATGTTTCTCTGTACCTCGCGCAGACTACTGCCTCTCGCGCATGACGCTTTCAGTATAGGATCACCACCCACCCAAACTGGAACGCGGGACCCTATCCCTGCAAAGATCGGGTTCAAATATACCCTTATTCGAAAGGTTGAGGCTCAATCTTCTGGATTAATTATGGGTGCAATTTTTGGTCTACGCAATTGGATGAATATAGAAATAGATAGA
>CAZUHB010000034.1:0-70236 GCA_964620445.1 uncultured Phycisphaerales bacterium | reverse complement strand
ATCTATAGTCTTCCCGTCCAATATCGCCTCGAGAACATCGTCGAGAGAGTTAAAATCACCCGCTGCCACGTCTCAACTCCTTCCATACCTTTTTCGCCGTCCTTATCACAGCCTGACGGGTTGCGGCATAAGACGGAAAGCCGCATTCCTTTTTGATTTCATTGAAATCCATCCAGAGATCCATTCTCATCAAATATGCACTCGCGTTCCTTTCGCTCACTGTTTCGAGCGCTTTTCTGATTCTTTTTTCCTCTTCGCTGATGATGCTACTCCTGAGAGCATCATCATTGTGTATCGGAGCGGCACCGGTCATTTCCCCAAGGCGGTCTTTGATATCCTGGTCTCTCCTATCATCTCTGGCTTTTTGAAAAATGCACCTCTCTGCAATACGGCACAACCAGCGCCAGAATAAACCCACTCCCCTGTATTCGAAATTTCCCGACATCAATGCGTTTCTCGCCTTAATGAAAACTTCGCTCATAAAGTCATAGGTTTCGCTACCTTTCCGAATGTTGAAGGAGAGCTTCTTGCGAACAAAATGTTCGAGGGGCAGTCGATACTTTTCGAAGAGCCGGTTCAGCGAATCCTCGTCGCCGGCATACCATCGCTGGAGAAACTCATATGTATCGCTGTAATTTAATCCGTTGTTCTCTTCGCCCGAATCCATCATGCTGCCTCCCTTCCATCCGCAGAACAGCACGCCTGTGACTACCGGTATTTTCATTATTGATTGATAACATCCCATGGATCATCCTCCCTGCCGATCGGTTGCCATATTACTCTCGGACCATTCATTCTCAAAGAACTGTTTCGCTCACGTCTATCACTGAACTGTAAATAGATTCTTCGATTTTTTTCGTTCGGTCTCATGGCCCTCCGTCGTTGACACCAAGCCTAGACAAAACGCGGCAACAGGGCTTGCCGCTCTAAAAGGTTGAGTCATCGTTTTCAAAGTCCAGAACCTATCTAAGGTGTTCAACCTGTCAACTTAGGGGGAACGCATGGTGTACAAGGTGACAATGTTTTTCAGCCTCGTCGTTGAACTCACTTTTTTCGTTTTTTTTCGGAATTCCGCACAAGAGACGATCATCTGCGTCCACGGCGATCACACCATCGACCAGAATGCCCCCGACGCTGCAACTTCTAGATACACCGTTTTAGGCAAGCCCGGCACACCCGCCTCAAACTTCGAGTTCCGCAGAAAGACCATCGCTGTCGCGGACGGAAAAGAACAGCGTTTTACGACAATCGAAGGCATTCGAGGGCAAGCGGCATTACCGGTTTCACGAATCCGCTCGCGCAGCAAATCAATTTTTCAGCGGGCAACGGTCCGCATCAATTGAGTTCACGAAAACTCACGAACTATTACAGAAAGGAGACTCATGATGAACCGATTCAGCAGAATTCTTCGGCCTCTTTTGACGATCGAGGGCTCGTGTCCCCCTTATCGGCTGACGCTTTCTTTTTTAGCCTGTGTATTTCTGGCGGTATTCGCCACAGCGCAACCTCAATATCCCGAGCCACGGCAACTTCCCGACCACCCCGTCTACGGCTACGGCACGGATGGCGATTTGGTCGTCGCGAGCGGCCAAACCCAGTTTCTCTACCGGGACATGGAGTTCGATAACGTCACAGTCGAATCAGACGGCGTTCTCGATACGCGCGGATACACTCTCAAAGTACGGGAGGAACTGATCAACTACGGGACCATCACAGACGGCCGCTCCGGCGGAGCGGGTGGCGACAAGGGAGCCGGGGGGCGAGGCGCTGACCCGCTCGGCAGCGGCCCGACTTATGCCGAGGATGGCGAGGACGGCCAGCCCGGTGAAGCGCCGAGTCATCCTGACGCTGGTCGCGGCGGTCACGGCGGTGCCGGCGGCGGCGGGGGCGGCGGTGCAAAACGGACACTTCCCGAAAACGTCGACGCCAACGGAGGAGACGGCAGTGACGGCGCTGACGGCGGAAAGGGCGGCGGTTTTGTCGAGATCTCGGCGTACTGCCTCTACAACTACGGCACGATCAACGCTGACGGAGAAGACGGACAGGATGTCGATTTCAACGGCGAGGACGGCGAATACTACAAGTGGTGGGAGTTCGTCGGCGGGTACCGCGACCTTACCGGCGGCGGGGGCGGCAGCGGCTCCGGGGGCAGCGGCGGCGATGGCGGAACGGTCCGGATCGTGTACGCTCTCCTTGTCAATCCCGGCCAGATCCGCGCCAACGGCGGCGCCGCGGGCAAGGGAAAGGACGGGGGCGAAGGTACATATCTCGACTACGGCGTCGAGGTGGGCGCGCACACGTCGGGAGCCGAGGGAGGTTATCCCGGCGGCGGTGACGGCGGTGACGGCGAGCACAGAGAGAATCACAGCAGCGATGACGGTCAGCCGGGCGCGGACGGCTCCCCGGGAGCAGCCGGAACGGTCGACTTGGCGCAGGTCAGTACCCCCATTCCCGATGTCAAGGTGAACGGCGAGGACGACGACTTCTCGATGCCCCAGGGGCAGACCATCAAGTTCACCGTGTCCCTCGATCCCGGCGACTACGAAGGCGCCACCGAGAAGTGGTGGATTTTCGCTTCCAATTCCCAGCAGACCTGGTGGTGGATCTGGCCCGGTAGTTGGATCCCAGGCCCGGCCCAGCCCGCCATCACGTGGCCTCTCACTCCGGTAACCAACGTTGTCGTGGGAGAGGCCGCGCTTCCAGCGGGAACGTGGTCGTTCGATTTCGCCATCGATGACGATGGGCTCTCGCCCTTTTGGTATGCAGACGATGTCGAAGTCTACATCTACTAAAGGGAGTTCAAATCCGCATCCACGATGATCACAACGGCTCGTGCCCACGATTTCCGTGGGCACGAGCTGATTTTGAGCTGATCCAAAAGCGATTCCACTCAGGATCCGGTAAAAAACACGACTGACACAGGAGGCTCCGGCAGGCTACAACAAAATCCTCCCGGCCACTCCTCTTGTTCCCCTCCGCGTCCGCGATCTCCACCACAAAAACCGTCTGGGATCAGAGTCTGAACAGGACGAAAGGCGCCAGGGTGAAGAATGATCCAAGAAAGAGGAGGAAGTAATCCGGTTTCACGATCCGGAAGTCGTTGATTTCCGCCCAATCCTGGAGAAGCGCGCGGGGACTCGAGTAGAGGTGGTGTTCCATCAAGATCCAGCATCCCACGACAACGGCCGTTATTCTACGACGAGAACCATCAAGTTCGTGAACCGCGTCCAGGGACCGCCCCAGGGACCGACGAGCGCCTGAAGGGGATGCACCTCTCCGGGATGCCACCCGGCCGGCACGGTTGCCGCATGGACCAGCACGCCGCTCGAAGGAATCGTTCCGATCCCCCCCCACCAGACGGGCGGCCACTGCAGATGGAACAGGCCATGCTGCGTGTGATAAGGCGGATCCTGAACACTGTCCCCGAGAAAGAGCACGACCTGCAATGAAGGGCAGCCCGCGATCTTGACGCTGATCTCGCCGCCGGGGACCACATCCCCGCCGTGGTAGAGGTGGTAGTAGAATTCGTCCGCACCCATGTCCACCTGATGGAGCGCGATGCGCGGATCGCCCTCGAAGTCGGTCGAGAGATCGGGCGGAACAGAGCCGTTGTCGCCGCTGTTCGTGCACGGCGATCCGAGAGTCAGATGAAAGTCCGCCTCCCCGGAATCGACAAAGAGCGGATCGGCGTCGATATTGCCCGTACCCGGCCACCCTCCGTCGACATCGGAGTGGGTCACGGTCAGGCCGGTCCCGAAGATCTGTGGATCGTCGGGCGCGGCATTGTTCCACAAGATCGTGTTGACCACGGTCGTGGACCCACCGCTGCACGAAAGACCGCCTCCATTGTGGCTGACCGAATTTCCGTAGATCGTGTTGTTCACTATCGTGGCATGGGATTCTTCGCAATAGATCCCGCCGCCCTGGCGGAGCGTGGTGTTCGCGAAAACGAGGTTGTTCGAAATCATCGGGGACGAATCCCTGCAATAGATCCCGCCGCCATTGCCATAGTTGGCCGAGTTCCCCGAGATGATGTTGCCCGTGATCGTGAGGGTGGATTCCACGCAGTAGATCCCGCCGCCCAGGTCGGCGCACTGGGTGAGCACGTTGTCGGCGATGATATTGTGGGCGATGACCGCGTCGGAAAGTTCGCAGCGGATGCCGCCGCCGTAGCCGTCGGTCGATCTGTTCCCGCTGATCTCGTTGTGCGCGATCAGGGGGGAGGATTCCTCGCAGTCGATCCCCCCTCCGCCGAAATAGACCTCGTTGTCCGCGATCCGGTTGTGCAAGAGGGCGGGCGAGCTCAGCTGGCAGTAGATGCCGCCCCCGTGGGGGGCGACATTTCCGGTGATCCTGTTTCCGATCAGCGTGGGCGAGGACGACCTGCAGTAGATCCCGCCGCCCGAGTAGTCGGGGTAGGGATCGCCGTATCCGTTCGTCACGGTGAAACCTTCGAGAACCGAATCGGGCCCCTCGCCGCTCTGAAAGGTGACGACGCTTCCGCCCTGGTCGCCATCGATCGTTGTCGACCCGGGGCCGTTCTCGCTCACGACCGCGATCCCTTTGCCATCGAAGTCGATCCTCTCCACGTAGGTACCGGGCCGGACGATGATCGTGTCGCCATTGGCTGCGGAATCGATGGCATCCTGAATGGTCGGCTCGTCGTCGGGAACGTAGATGACCGCGCCGCCGGCGCTGCCGAAAGAGATCAGAAGCAGGAAGACACAGGGCAAGAACGCTTTCAGACGCACGATACACCTCCTCTCTCGCGGAGACCTCATTGGGTCCCGCTATCCACTGCAATGTCGAATTAAAACGATCTCCGGTGCGCGCCGGCAAAAAGCCTCGGCTCCGGAAAGCGTCCCTTCGTCATTTTTCTGTCGCGTCGATCCTGTCGCAAACCGGGCAGCGGTCCGGATCGGGCCTATCCCCCGGCGATCCAATTCTGGATGTGGCCGAACTTGGTGGGCGTGATGCGCGTGTCGCCCGTTCTGGACCAGGTCTTGTGCGACACCACGGCGCCCACGTAGTAGCCGCCACTGTAGATGACCGTGGCCCCGCTGCCGCTCTGGCCGCCGTAGGCGAGGCTGTTGAAGTAGAGGATGTACGTGTTGGCATCGTCGAAGGTGCCGTACCAGTAATACATGAACAGACCGTTGTAAGGCCACTCGGCCGGATAACCCGGATTGTAGAACCGATAATTCTCGTAGAAATTGAGATTGTTCGTGTAACCGTAGCCGTACCATCCGGTGCTGTACCCGACCGACGTGTTGAGCCGGATGGCGCCCATGTCGTGATCGAAATCCTCGTTCTGCGTCCAGCCGGTCCACGAATAGAGATTGGTCGCCCAGGCGCTCCCATAGGGTTTGGAGCCATTGTCGTAGGCGGGAATCACCTCGACCGACGTGGCCCAGCCCCCGTCGTCCTGGCTGTGGACGCAGTGGCCGGCGGTGAGCACGAAATTGTCGTCGATGAGAACGGCTGATCCGTGGTAGGTCAGGCCGTTGGGGAAAGTGATGTAGAGCTTGCAGTTGACGCAGAGCGGGTAGTTCTGCGGATTGTTGATCAGGTAGAGCGGACCGAAATCGGTCGTGCTGATCGGGCTCTGAAAGGAAACATTGTTCAGACCGTTCGAATCGTCGAAAAAGAAAGCAAGCCCTGCCGAACCGGGAACCGCGTCCTGCTCGGGCGCATTCTCGACAGGCAGGAACCGTTCCGTTTCCACCCCGGTGGCGATATCGTAGGACACGATCAGCTCCTCGGGCGCGGGCGGTCCGAGCGGCGGGTGCCACTCCGGAATGGGCAAGGGGATGGCGTTCTCATGTCCCTGACCGGGATCGTTCTGACACAGGGCGGGCGCTGCGATGCAAAGACAGAGACTGAATGCGAGAACGATTAACTTTCTCATGTTGACCTCCCTCAAAAGTTGAATCGAATGGGCGACGAACTGCAACGGCCTCTCGGCCCGCGTCGATCCGTTGAAAAAGTGTCACGCTTTGATATTCCCGCGAGGACCTTCGCCAGGCCGCCTCTTATTGAACTACAAAACGGTGGATTGATAAATAAAAAAAGTCCGGGCTATTCAACCACTCGCGGCCGACCGACCTTCCGGACCGCTTGTTACCGCATCCGTCCTTCCCAGTAGACATGACCGGAAAGTTTCACGGAAAAAACCAGATCGGAGGTATGGCCATGTCAAAGCGAGCGGTTTTCGGTTCACTCTTTCTCCTTCTCCTGGCTGGCGCGCCGTCAGCGACGACCATCTACGTTCCCGACGACTTTTCCACGATACAGGCCGCGATCGACGGGGCCGCGAACAGCGACGTGATCATCGTCCGCGCCGGAACCTACGTGGAGAACCTCGACTTTCTCGGCAAGGCGATCACCGTCGA
This sequence comes from uncultured Phycisphaerales bacterium, assembly GCA_964620445.1. GTDB lineage: Bacteria > Planctomycetota > B15-G4 > B15-G4 > CAYZWU01 > CAZUHB01. Next base: position 63,844 of record CAZUHB010000034.1, on the reverse strand, counting down.
GAGCGAGGCCGGTCCCGACAGCACCGTGATCGACGGCAACAGCGCCCAAAGCGTGGTCACCTTTCAGTCGGCCGAGGGCGCCGATTCGGTGCTCGATGGTTTCACGATCCTCAACGGCACCGGCACCGACTACAACAACAAGCGGTGCGGCGGCGGGATCATCTGCATCAACGGCTCTTCGCCCACGATCAGGCGGAATCTGATCGAGTCGAACACTGTCGAGCACAAGGGCGGCGGGATCTACTGCAACGGCTCCTCCCCATCGATCCTCGAGAACGTCATCAGGGGGAATTCGGTCACCGACACCGACAGTTTCACCGAGGGCGGAGGCGGGATCCACTGCAGCTCGTCCAGCGCGGTCATCTGGAAGAACTCGATCTCCCAAAACATGGCATACGGCCGTGGATACCATCAATGCTGGGGCGGGGGCCTGTTCTTTCACGACTCGAGCGTGACCCTCGCGGAGAACGTGATCGAGAAGAACACCTCCGACTACGCCGGTGGCGGGATCACCATCTACGCGGCTCCCTCCGCCGGAGCGACGCGTGTCACCGGCAACGTGATCAGCGAGAACAGCGCCATCTGGGGAGGCGGAGTCTCGTGCGGATTCGCGTCGCCCCTCTTTGCGAACAACTGGTTCCGGAACAACGCGGCCGAAACAGGCGCCGCCATCGATTTCTACGACTCCCTCTCGGAAATCTACAATTGCTTCTTTTTCGAGAACACCGCTTCCCTGGACGGTGGCGGTGTGGCCTTCCAGAAGTCGTCGCTCTCCATCGGCAACTGCACCTTCACGCGGAACGTGGCCCTCGACCGCGGCGGCGCGATCTTCTGCGGCTTTGACTCGGCGCCGACCGTGGTCAACTCGATTCTGTGGGGCGACCTTGCCTTCTACGGGGCCGAGATCTATCTCGACCGCGCGCCGGCCGTGTCGTTCACGATCAGTTATTCCGACGTGACCGGAGGGCTGACGGGCGTCCACGTGAGCCAGGGCACCACCCTCGACTGGGGCCAGGGGATGATCGATGCCGATCCGCTCTTCGCCAAGATTCACGAACCCGATCTCCACCTGCTCCACGATTCGCCCTGCCGGAACAAAGGCGATTCGACGGTCGTTCCGCCGGGACTGGCCGGCGACTCCGAGGGCGATCCACGCATCAGCGGAACCAGGGTCGACATGGGCGCGGACGAATTCCACCCCCGCCTCTACCTTGCCGGTCCTGTTCTCTCCGGACCGAACAGCCCGATGGAGGTCCGTCTCATCGGAGAGCCGATGACGCCCTACAAACTGGCCATCGGTTCGGGTGTGCTCGATCCCCCGCTGCCCACGCCTCACGGCGACTTTTGTCTCGTGCCGCCCTTATTCCCCGTTCTCTCCAACAACCTCCCCCACGACGGATTCCTCTGTTACTACACGAACGTTCCGCTGTCCTGGCAGCCGGGAGACCGCATCCCTTGCCAGGCTCTGGTCGGCAAATGGGGGGAGATGGACACGCGGTTCACCAATCTGCTGCTCGTCGTTGTCGAGTGAGATCCCCGATCGACCGCACCTTGGTCGCGGGAAGGAAGTCCGTTGACGGAGCGTCTCGAAACGCTCTGTCGACGGGCTGTCATTTTTCTCTTCCCTCCCTCCTCTCGATCCTGGATCGATCGGCGGGGTGGTGGCTTTCGAGATCGGCTTCGCTGATCTTTCCATGAAGCCAGGTCAGTTTCATGGGGTAGTACTCCGGGTGAAAGATCACGAAGAACAGGTGCCAGAAGACGACGGCGAGGACCGCAAGGATCGCTTCGAGGAGATGGATGATCTCTACCGCTTCGAACGCCCACCAGGGCAGAAAGCCGGCAAAAAACTCGGGAAACCAGAGAATGGATCCTGTCCCGGTCATCACGACCACACCCCACGCAAGGGCGATGTACTCGATCTTCTCGGCGTAGTCGAAGCGGCTAGATGCCGGTTTTTCCCCGCCCAATGCCAGGTGGTATCTCATGTTCTGGAAGAGATGGCGCACATCGGCCAGTGTGGGGCGTAGCGCGCTCAGCTCGTCCCTCCCCCGGCGGGATCCAACGAGGTAGGCCGTCTGAAGTGTCGCGCAGGCGATCATTACCACTGCGGCGATCCTGTGAACCGACGAGCGCACTGCCTCGGTCAATCCGGTGGCGGCGATCCACTCCACCCAGAAGGCATCGGGGAACTTGAGGGCGAATCCGGTCACGGCGAGCAACAGAAAGCTGACGATCAGCAGTCCGTGCTGAACGACCTCGAATCGCCGAAATCGTTGGATCGCGGGCGCTTTGCGCTCTCGTGCGTGTTTGAGCCTGATGTAGTAGAAAAGGATCACGCCGTTGTGCACCAGCATGGCGCCGACCACGACGAGGATTACCAGAATATAGATCCTGTTGATCCAGAAAGCGATCGGATTGCGTTCCTTCTGATCGACAGGATGGATCGGAATCCGGGCGAACCTCTCGGTGGCGCCCTCGTGGCACTGGCGACAGGTCTCCTTCAGACGAGCGGGATGGATGCTGCTCTCGGGATCGGCCTGCGAGCGAATTGCGTGCGTCTCGTGGCAACTGGTGCACACGGCCGCCTCGCTCGAACCGTGGCGCGCCGCAAGGGCGTGGTAGGTTTTCATGTACGATTCGAAACGTTCCGCATCGAGTCCGAAACGCTCCATCAGGATCTCCGACGAATGGCACCCTCGGCAGAGTTCGGCGCGCTGGTTCCGGCCATCGGACTGGTTATCGAGCTCGGCGATCGATGCGACCGCATGCCCCCCGTGACAATCATTGCACACGGGCGACTCGTGGTGGCCCCTCTCCACGGCACGCCAGTGGGTGCTCTCCCGGTAATCGACGTTCTGCTGTTCGTGGCACGCGCCGCAGGTGTCGGGGATATTCGAATCGCAGATCTTGGAACGGAGATCGATTTTTCGATGGATACCGTGGTACCCGTGGCAGTTCGTACAGGTCGCGGAGCCCATATCGGGGTCGGCGCGCAAGCTGCGACCGTGAACACTATTTGTATATTGAAGCAGGGGATTCCGATCGCTGCGACCGAAGAGGCCCATCACCTCGGGGCGGGCATGGCAGCCGCCGCAGACGTTCTCGATGTTGACCGGCCGGACGATTGACTCCGGATCGTCGCAATAGAGAGTGTAGTGCGTACCGTGGCAGTCGGTGCACCCCGCGGGCGCGGGCCGGTCGGCGGCCGGGGCGCTTGCGTGAACGCTTTCGGCATAGGCTTCCTGCGCCTCTTCGTGGCACTCGGCACACTCGACTCGCGGGAGATCGACGACATGAGGAAGCACTTCGATCCCCCCGTGGCAGTCGACGCAGTCGAGGTCCCCGTGAACCGAATCCCCGAAACGCACCGGATCGACAAAAGCGGGGGGCGTAACCTCGTCGTCGTCAGCCTGGATAAAACCCTCGACGCCGTGGCACTCGAGGCAGTCATCGGTCTGCTGCGCCGAGAGACTCCCCGCGCCGAGAGCGACGAGCAAGAGTATAAGCAAAATCCTCACCATGAATTCCTTCCTCTATGGTTCCTTTTGTAATTGATAAGGTATCGAATACGTACTATTTTTCTACAAAAGCACAACCTCGGGATTCTCCTTGATGACATCCTCCGAGACGGCTATTGGCCTAAGAGTCGATCGAACTGCCTCTTCGCGAAAAGGAACGACCACCATGCACAGGACTGTCCAATTCATGCCGATCCTCGTGATCGTCTGCGCCGCGACCGCGGCACTCGGCGTTTTTGCGTCCCACGACGAATCCTCGATCGAGGCAACGTTCGTGGGTGAGAAAAAGTGCAAGAAGTGCCATATCAAGCAGCACAAGACCTGGCGCGACACGGGACACGCCACGGCTTTCGATTGTCTTGAAGGCGAGGATCAGAACGATCCGAAGTGCGTCAAGTGCCACACCACCGGCTACGACATGGGCGGCTTCGCTTCCGTCGAAGAGAGCGGCCACCTCCTCAACGTCCAGTGCGAGCAATGCCACGGACCGGGCAGCATCCACACCGAGCTGATGAGCAAGCTCAAGAAAGAGAAAGTGGAAAAGGACAAGTACCCCAAGGAAAAGCAGATCAACCGGATACCCACGGGCTGCACGAAGTGCCACAACCCGCACATCAAGCACGCCCCGGTGGAAAAGAAGTAAGACTGTGCCGCGATCGCTTCCGGGAGTTCTTACCGGAATCGGCCGTGGCTGAACAGGAGGCGGATCCATGCCTTTGATGGAAAAATTCGGACTGCGGACCTTGCTGATCGTCGCGGTCTTGTCGATCGCCTCGACTCTGGCGGGGCCTCTACCCGCCGCCGCCGGTCCTGATCCGGTCGAACGTCCCGGAATGGACGAGGTCCGCTCCGAACTTCTCCGTCTTCGGACCGAGAGGGAACAGAAGCGCGCCGACCTCCGATCCTCGACAGGTTCCGTATCGCAGGGCGTGACCGGCTTCGTCACGGTGGAGACCGACTACAGATTCGGCCGCCACGACCGCGATCTGGACACCACGCTCTGGTTCGGTGTGGAGATGGGCAACGACAGTGTCGATTCCGTGACCGGTGCCTTCTCGGGCCGTGTGCGGTGGGACATGAACGGCCTGGCCGATCGCGGCAACAATCTCGTTGTTCCCGACGACGCGGCCTTCGTGGACTACAACGATCTCGAATCGGACCGGCTGGCCGAGCAGATCTACTCGGGCTACGTCGATTTCAACCGTCTCGGGTTCGTGAACAAGCTGAGAATCGGCCGCCAGTTCCACGACGGCTACACGGGCGGCCATTTCGACGGCGGTCAGGTCTTTCTCCGGCCCGGGGATGAAACGTCGGTCAACCTCTACGGCGGCGTGCCGGTCAACTACTACAAGTTCAGCGGTGATTCGGAGTGGTCGAGCGACCGTATCTATGGCGGATCGATCACGAGCCGGCTCCTCAAACCGCTCACGGTCACCCTCGATCTTCAGGGTATGCGCGACAGGACCGTGTTCTACGGCACGCACCGGGATTACAACGCTGTTCTCGGTGTGCGGTACGACATTCTCGAGACCATGCACGGCTCCCTGGTGGAAAGCGTGGTCAACGGCCAGCAGCGCAACCTGAACGGCAACCTCGTCTACTGGAACGTGGAACACGACCTGAACCTGACCTTCGACTACGCCTGGATGCCGGAGAGGATCGACGACCTGTCCGACGGGTACACCCCCTACACAGACATCCTGGGGCGTCTCGAACCGTATCAGACGTTCCGCCTTCTCGCGTCGAAGGGGCTCGGCGAAAAAATCGAGGTGGGCGCGGAGCTCACGTCCCACGAACTCCTCGACAGGTCGGACGAGACGATCTTCGGCAAGGAGTGGGTGCGCACGCAGGCGTCGCTGTCGACCTTCGACCTCCTCATCGAGGACCTGAGAGCGAGCGTGCACCTCGACTACTGGGACTCGACGGACGACTCGGAGTACTCGCTCGGCGGCGACCTGCGCCAGCGTCTCGACAGGAACCACATCCTCGAGGCGGGCACCTATTACTCGAAACTCAAGTACCGGGAAATCTCCTATCTCGAAACGCTGAACGTTCAGACCTACTTCGTCAGGTGGCGCTGGACCATCTCCCACGACCTGGGCTTTCTCATGAAGGCCGAACTCGAGGACGCCGATGACGAGGACACTTATACCTCGCTGTCCGCCGGCCTCACCTTTCACTTCTGATCGCACGAAAGGATCAGGACAAATGAGATATCGCGATCTTATCCTGCTCGTTCTGCTCGCCGTGGCATCGGGAACGCTCTTCGCCTGGACAGGCGAATTCCCCGCACCCGGGGACGCTCCCATACCCTTTTCCCATGCCGTTCACATGGAGAACGAGCTCGCCTGCATCGACTGCCACGAGGGGGCGCGCGACGAGGACCGGGCAGCCATGCCCACCGCGGAGACCTGCTTCGACTGCCACGACGATCCGGAGATCTTCTCCGATGCGGAGAAGGCCTTCTTCGAGTCGCGCGCCGCGGGCGAGGGGAAGCTGCGTTTTTTCAGCTCCCTCGTATTCGACGATCTCAAGTTTTCCCACACGGCGCACATGGCCCGGGGCGCGGCGTGCGAGGACTGCCACGGCGACGTGATCACCGGCGAGGTGATCAGGGCGGGCGATCCGGATTTCAAGCACACCTGTCTCGACTGCCACGACCTGATGGAGGCGCCCGCCGGGTGCGCCGCATGCCACGACACGTACACGCAGGATTCCAGGCCCGCCAGCCACGATGCTCCCGGATTCGGCCAGGCGCATCGAGGCATGGTGAAACCCTACTTCCGCCAGCTCCCCGAGGACAAGTGCTTCTTCTGTCACGAGGTCTCGGCCTGCGAAAGGTGCCACCGTGAAAATCCCCCGGCCGGCCACGCGAGTCCTCACTTCGAGGAGCACCACGGCGACCTGATCCGTCTCGATCATAAATCGCTGGCCGAGGCGAACTGCTCGGTGTGCCACGAAGCCGCGGGCTGCGACGCGTGCCACAAGCAGCGCGAACCCCGGTCGCACACGGTGTCATTCAAGAACCGCACCCACGGCCTGGAGGCGCGCCTCGGCAGGGAGTCGTGCAAGACCTGCCACCAGCAGTCCTTTTGCATCCACTGTCACACCAGTGTGAAGCCGCCCTCGCACAGGGGTCAGTTCGATCACGGACAGCAGAACCACTGCTTCAACTGCCACGTACCGCGCTCGGCGAACCGCTGCGCGGCCTGCCACCGGATCGGCACGGGAGGGCACATGACCCTTCCCAAGCCGGTCGACGCCACCCACCTGGGCGCCACACCGAACTCGTGCCGCGTGTGCCACGCGCCGGTGCCCCACGCTGACAATGGAATGGCCTGCACGGCGTGCCATTGAACGATCGTCACCCGTCCCTCGGCCCGCTCCCGGAGCACGCGCCCGCCCATGGCGGGTCGAAGGCGGCAGCCTCCTCCCCGTAGCAGAGAGACACCTGCAATCCCCCGCCGTTGGCAGTGAAGAAGATCCGGCCGTTCGACACGATGCCGCCCACGCAGAGGAGCACGTCCACGGCCGGGCCGGTCGACGCAAGGGAGAATCCCTTCGAGAGCTCGTACAGATCGAGATTCGCGCCGAGGAGATAGGGCTCCGACACGGTGAAGCGCGTGCAGCGGTACCCCTTCTCCATGGTGGCGATGATCTTGCCCGCATCGCGCGAGAGGAGGTAGCTCTTCCTGTACTGGGCGTGGGCGAAGAGTGTCTCGTCCCGGATCGTGACCACGTGGATCGCTCGCTCCACCGGATCGGACTGCCAGAGAAGGGAGCCGTCCGATCCGTCGAGACACCAGATACGATTCCGGTCGTTTCCCACGGAATTGTATCCCCCGAGGTAGAGCCGGCCGTTGGCGCCCGAGATCGCGCAGCCCGAGTGGATCGCGTGGCGGTCGTTCAGCCACAGCGTGCGTCCCGTGGCCGGTTCGAGGGCGGCCGTGATTCCGGGCGGTGTCTTGTTGCCGAAGTAGCACGAGTAAAAGAGCGTGCCGTCGAGAAGACAGATCGAGGCATCGTCTCCGCCCGCGCCGTGCTCCGAGAAATCCCTGGTCCATTTCTCACGACCCGTGTCGGCGTCCCACGCCCGGAGCAGCGGCTTGTGATCCTCCGGAAAGCCGAACGTCCCCTGGTGCTCGAAGAGCCACCCTTTCGGATCGTACCTCCCCGTTCCGAACATGTAGAAAACGAGCCCGTCGTGCACCACCGGCGGTTGCTGGCGGTTCCAGCTCGGCGATCCCGTGAATGGCGCCTCCCACAGAACGCGGCCCGTGGACGCGTCGAGGCAGCGAAGGCACGATCCGTCCAGACCCGCCTGGGGCACGTAGAGCCGCTCGCCGAGATAGAGGGGCGCCGTGTATGAGACGTGCACCCCGGGAAAGGAGGTCCGCCAGAGAAGCCGGCCCGTCTCCTGCTCCACGGCGAAGATCTGGCCCTCGGCCGTGTGGGTGTACAAGCGCCCCCCGCCACAAACGGAGAAATGCTTCACCGTTCCGCTGAACGGCCGGATCCAGCGGATCGCGAAGGGTGGTGCGAGTTCCTGCCTGTTCGAGTTGGTGTTGGCCATGTCTCCGAAGGCGGTATGCCAGTCGAAGTCGGACGCGGTGCGCGTTCCGGTCAGCGGGCCGCGGATCCGCCAGAGCTCGAGATCTTTTTCCGGCAGCGGTGCCGAACCGTCCGGCCCGAGAACGTAAAGGTATCCGTCCTCGCAGCCGAAGTAGACACGGCCGTCGCACACGGCGGCGGGCGCCGAGATCGCTTTCCCGAAGGCGGTCTCGAAGGACCACGCCTCGTGCTCGCCGGAGAGGGAAACGACGTAGAGCCGGCCGTCGAGTCCGCCGATGACCCCCTTGTCGGCGAGAAGGATCGGCGCGGTGACGCTCAGTGCGCCGCTCAGGACCACGGCGGGTGCGCCCGCCGTATGCCGGCAGAATCCCGCCCCCCCCTCGGGCCTGGTGCGGAAAACCGCGTCGCCGCGTACGCTCACCGACGAGAAGCTCATGCTCTCCGGTCCCTTGTAGCTCGTCTCGGTCCCGCTCACGAGAGCGGTGCGCACCTCGCCGTTGTCCAGGGTCAGCAACTCGACGCTGCCGCAGTTGTCCCGGCGGTACCACTGCCTGTACACGCGGCCCGAACCGTCCACGCTCAGGCCGAGGGTCGAGGGGCTTTCCTTGGGAGCGTAGATCTGCCGGAGGCGCGCGCTGTCGCCCGCGTCGTCGAGCCAGACGATCGATCCTCCGGCGGGCACGACGAGGGTCCGCGCGTGGAGCGCCAGGTTTCTCGAGCAGCAGAATTGATCGCGCCAGGTCACACGCCCGCCCTTGTGCGCCAGCCACGCCGCGCCGCTCCACCGATCCCCGTCGAAACCGAGATGGTCCGTGACGAAATCCCACTCCCAGCACGGGGTGCCGTCCGGCTCGAGCGCCAGGACACGCGACCCGAGGGTGGCGCAGTAGACGCGGCCATTGCCCACGACGGGCGTGCTGAAGACAGGTTCCCCGCAGTCGATCTCCCTCATCACCGAGCCGTCGCTTTTCCTCAGGACGTAGTACGTTCCGCCCATGGTGCCGAAGTGGACATAGTCGCCGCACAGGGCCGGGGAAGAAACGTTGTTGCACCTCGCGCGGGTCGGGCATGTTGCGCCTTTCCAGACCAGCTCGAGGCTCTCCGCGTCGAAACAGAAAGCCGCGCCCGCGGCATCCACCACGTAAACCCTGCCGTCGGCCACGACGGGCGCGGTGAGAATCGCGTCGGTGAGAGGAACGGCCGCGACCAGTCCGAGCGGCGTGTCGAGCTGCCTGCCGGGAACGTTGCCCGAATGGCCGGCGTCGAACTTGTACTGCGGCCAGTCCTCGCCGGCAGCGGTCGGACAGCACAGGAACGCGCAGACAAACAGAATGGCGGCGGTTGTTTTCATCCCGACCTTTTCCTTGATCCTATTGCGCGAACGGGGCATACAGAACCGAGGGTAACCACACGACATGTGCGTTGCAATATTGATCGATTCTTTGCATGATCGCCCAAGCGGGCACAGATCGTCTACCCGGCACAAAATCGAGAAGAGGAACTCTCATCCATGCAGCGCCTGTCCAATGTGGACATCGCCATCGTTCTCGCCTACCTGGCCGGGATGCTCGTCCTCGGGTTCGTGCTCGGCCGCAGGCAGCGCACCGACAAGGACTATTTCCTCGGCGGCCGCAAGCTCAAGTGGTGGATGGTGGGCATCTCCATGGTGGTGTCCGACATCGGCGCTCTCGAACTGGTGGGCGTGGCGGGCAGCGCCTATGTGGTGGGTATGTCGGTGGCCAACTTCGACTGGATCGGGTGCATCCCCGCCATGGTGCTCGCCGCGTTCCTGTTCATCCCCTTCTACTGGAGGTCGGGCGTCTTCACCATCCCCGAATACCTCGGCCGGCGCTACAACGATGCCGTGCGCGCCATCGTGGCCGTGCTCTGGGGCCTCTTCATGGTGGCCAACCTGGGGATCTTTCTCTGGGCGGCGGCCACGGTCTTCAAGATCCTGCTCGGCTGGCCCACCGGTGTGTCGATCGTGGTGACCGCGTCGGTCATCGGATTCTACACTTTCGCGGGCGGTCTCAGGGCGGTCGTGTTTACCGACACGATACAGTACATCGTCCTCCTCGTGGGAAGCGTGGTCATCGTGGTCCTCGGTTTCGGCAAAGTGGGCGGAATCGACGGGCTCGTCGCCGCGGTCGCCGAGAAGGGCGGAGAAAGCAGGGAGAGCTTCTTCAACCTGATCCTGCCCGCCGACACGCCCCATCCCTTCTCCTGGTCGGCCGTACTGTTCGGGCTCGCCTTCGTGCTCTCCCCCGCCTACTGGATAGGCAATCAGGCGATCGTTCAACGCAACCTGGGCACGGCCAGCGAGCGGGACGCGAAAAAGTCGGTCCTCTTCGGCGCCTTTCTCAAGCTGACGATCCCTTTCCTGATAGTGGTTCCGGGGATCATCGGCTTCGGACTCTTTCCGGACCTCGAAAAGGGGGACGACGTTTTTCCCACCCTGCTCCATGAACTTCTTCCGGCTGGGCTGGCCGGGCTCGTGTTCGCCGGTTTTCTGGCGGCGCTCATGTCGAGCGTCGATTCATACCTGAACTCGGCCGCCACGCTCTGGACGATGGACATCTACAGGCGGTACGTCAAACAGGACGCCTCGCCCGAACACCTCTTCCGCGTGGGCAAGGCGCTCACCCTCGTGTTCATCGTCGCGGCGATCCTTCTATCGCCGCTGACCCGGGAGTTCGAGGGCATCTTCAGCGCCATGCAGACCCTGCTCTCCATCTTTCAGGGACCGACCTTCGCCATCCTGCTGCTCGGTATGATCTGGAAGAAGGCCAACGGGCCGGGCGCAATGGCCGGATTGATCGTGGGCGTGGCCACGAGCTCCACCCTCTTCTGGCTAAAGAGCGGGATCTTTCAGGCCTCCGATCCTTTTCTCTACATCGCCTGGTGGTCGTTCGCCGCGGCGATGCTGGCCACCATCGCCGTGAGCATTCTCACACCGGCGCGCCCTGCCGAGGAACTGAAGGACCTGACCTACACGAGGGGAGGATGAGACGATGAGAGAATGGATCATCAGCCTGCTCGAGCCGATCGCGGAGACCTGTTTCGAGGCGGTGAAGGCGGTGGGTCCGGGCGCGGCCGCGATCGTGTACGTCCTCGTTCTCCTCGTTCTCGCCGCCTGGGTGTTCACCCTGAAACAGGAAGGGGCCGACGCGCGGGATCGTTCGGGACGCTGGCGGATCGGGCGCGATCTCAGGACATGGGCCGTGGCGATCCTGGTCGTGCAGGCGGTCATCTACATCGTCCTGCGTTGAGCGGCTGTCTGGGAGCCGCCTCACCCGTCGGCCAGAAAGGCCCGCGCCTGCTCCACGGCGCGGGCGACCACACCGTAGCAGTGGCTGGTCATCAGGGCGCGCGCCTGGGAACGATCGTCCTTCCAGAGCGAGACCAGGTGCGATTCGAAGGTTTCCTGAAAACGGAAGTTCGCCGCCTCGAGCACCCTCCACGCCTCGGCCACCGGACCGATCCGCGCGGCGTAGTCCTTGTCGACCCACCGGGCCAGTTCGTTGAAGATCGCATAGGCGGGGGCCGCCTCGGCATCGCGGGTTCCCCCGAATCGGAGGAGCGCGGGCGCGTCGGCCGTTCCGAGATAGAGGGGCATGTAGGGTGTGGAACAGGGCTGCCAGAGCGCGTACCACCAGACCGCTCCGACCTCGACAGGCACCTTCGAGCGGAGCTGGAAGATCGACGAAGAGTTCGCCCTCGGACTGCAGACGGGAGAGGTGTGCGCCTCGTGGGGAGAGGTCCGTCCCTTGCGGCGCTTGAACCTGACCGGCGCCGTCTCGTAGTGGTCGCGCAGCACGGCGGCAAGATGAGCCGGCGCGAGCGGCTCCTTCGGTTTCACGGAAAAAGAGAGCGGGCCCACCTCGGGCGGGACCGCCGGAACAGGTTCGGCCGCGAGGAGGCGGATGCCGGTCCACTGGCGGTGGATGTTGCTCGTGTGCCTGCGGCTTCCGGGCGCCGCATAGGCCTTCTCGAAGCTGAAGGCACCGTCGGCGGGATCGTACCAGCCCCGTTCGATCGCATAGTCGATCAGGTCGGCGGAGGCGAGAAAGTTCTCCCTGTCATCGAGGTCGATCTCGGCGATGGTGTAGGTGTTGGCGATGACGGCGACCTCGTCGTCGGGCACGCGAGCCGCGGCCCAGCGGCGCCCCTGGACCAGACCCACGAGCCAGCCCTCGTCGCGATCGGCGACGATCATGGTGCGGCCCGAGGCCGTGTACCCGAATCTCTCCACCAGCGATCCCAGGAGCTCGACCGTCTCGCGCGCCGTGCGTGACCGTTCGACCGCGATGCGCCGCAGCTGCGGCCCGCCGATGCCGCCATCGGTGAAATCGTTCCTGTCCTCGCGCGACGGACAGCTGTCGCTCACCACGACGACGCCGAACTCGTTGAGATAGGCGTCGGAATGATCCTGGTCGGGCATCTGGAGCCACCAGCATGAATAGGTGATCTCCGCCTGGGCGAGCCGCCCCCCGCCCTCCAGATCGATCCACTCTCCCCGGCCGCGGTTCCGGCGCGGTATTTTTTTGAAGGCGGCGATGTCGGTGACGGCGTTGTCCTCGTTGTGGCCCACGAGAACCGACCCGTCCGCCGTGGCCGCTCTGCCGGCCACGATCGAATAGCAGTCGAGACCGTCCGCGCCGGCCGCGACGGGTAGAAAAAGAATCAGGAACGCGACGACGAAGAGGGATTCTCGGGCCATGTCTGTTTCTCCTGCAGAATGGGCGCGGCTCACCCTCCCTCGATACCCCGGCTCTCTTATCATGATGGACACAAGAAGGGCCAAGCTCAACAACTAAACTCCGATACCCGGTTCTTTCCGTCAAACCCGAAACGCCGGCAAATCGCAGGTCACAAAGGGATGGCGCCGCGCTATAATCACTAGGGAACAGAGGTAAGGATGGTTCCCTTCCGAACGCTTCCTCCGCTCTGCAAGTCGGGACAGGATCGCTCTTCGATGGTTCGGTAAAAAAAGGGATGAAACGGTGAATCGCCTCATGGCCCTGGTTGTGATCTTGCTCCTCGCGGCGGCCGCCGCTCTCTGGTGGTTGTTCGCGGAAAAGGGGGCCGAAGAGGGGGTGATCGGTTTCTCCTCGACCGGAAAGGACGCGGCCCGCGAGGAGCCCGTTATCGGGGAGCTCGATTCCGATTCCTCCGTGGAGGAGGGGACGGAGCGCGTCCAGCTCCCGGCGGACGTTTCCACTCGGACGGAGAGCGGTCCGCCCGAAAAGGACGGCATCAGGCTGGAGGGATCGATCACCGTGGTGGACGGGGCAGGAATCTCCCACGGCGAGGAGAGCGGTTCTTTCTCGCTCATCGTCTGGAAAGGCGGCAGGGGCATGAGCGATGAGGTCGCTGTCGAGGAGGGCCGCTGGTCGGTGCTTCTCGACAGCGATCTCCTGAAGGAATGCGATGCGGGTGATCTGCATCTGAATGTCATGGACCTCGAACTGGGCGGACGGAGCGCGGTCGTCGAGAACAAGGACGAGAGGATCCCCTTTCCAGAGACCGCTTTTCTGCCCTTGCGCGCACGGTGGTTATCGGCAACAACACTTCTCGTCAAGTCGGCCGTCAGCGGCAAACACCTCGACGGGATCGAGATGGTCACCGGTATCGGGTGGCCCGCGTCGGACTGTGTCCATCCCGGAAACTACGGCGAGAAGAATGTGTTCCACAGGGCGGCCGCGTCGCCGATCGAGATCGATCCTTCAACGCAGGACAATTTCGAATTTGGCACGAAGGTTTTCTTCTGCCGCAGTCCGCGACATGCCTGGGGGCGTATCGAGATCGACCTTTCCAGCGGCAACGAGCGGTTATTGCTGCTCCACCCCGGGGGAGGATTGGACGTCGTCTTGACGGGTCCCGAGCCGCCTCGGCAGGCACGGCTCCGGATGCGGCGATTCGAGGATCCCGAGCCGATCGATCCATCGAACGAAGGATCTGCTGACGCACCTCCCGGGGAAAAAGAAAAAGTCGATTATCAACCGACGCTCGATCTCGAACTGGGGAGAAGATCAAGGATCACGGCCGACTCGCTCCCCGCGGGGCGTTATCGGGTGACGGTGGAGATCGGCGATTACTGGAGCACCCCTCTGTGCCTTGGAGAGGGCACGGTCCGGATCGAAAGCGCGCAACGCGCCTACCTGACGCTCCCGTTGACCGATGCGCCCCGGCACAGGACGGTGCCCCTCGAGGGACAGTTGATGGTTCCCGCGGAGTGGGGATTCGAATCGATGACCCTGAACGTGAAGCTGCTCGGCAATCCCCTTCCGGGCAACCGCGACGAAATCTACATCAGGAAGCGCGACCTCGATCCCGTTCCCGGCCGGGAGGGCCTCTATAACTGGAGCGCCGGATCGGTGCAGCCCGGGCGGTACACGCTGATCCTGAATCCTCCCGAGTACGGCGTCACCGTCCTCGTCGGCGAGGCGGGTTTGAAGGACGCCTACATCGAAGTCCCGTTGCCCGCGCGGGTCTCCGTGCGCGTGATCGACGCTTTCGATCGGACCGATGTCGCGCTGGACGAGATCTCATGGCACCCGAAGCGCCCCCCCGGGGTCACTGGCGGCGGCCTGGAGAGCGCGGCGAAAAACACGCAATCGAACCGTTTCGAGTTCCTCGCCCCGCAGGGAGAGATCGAGATCGCGATCTGGTCCGACAAGCACACATCGCGTCACAGGTCCTTCACCGTCCTGCCCGGATTCAACGAGTTCGAAATCGAACTGGAGTTGGCCTGCGGTTTCGTCCTGCTCGTGAAGGATGGCGAGATCGACATGCCCTTGAATTCCGACTGGTATGTGAAAGCCACCGAGGTGGATGGCAAGGGATCCACCAGGTCATACTCCTACGGGGAAGGGGGTGTCCGGATCGGTGTCTCCAACCCGGGCACCTATCGTTTCGAATTTCCCACTCCCGAGGAATTCAAGCCCCTTCCGGTTCAGGAAGTCGTGGTCGAACCGGGGAAGTTCGTCGAGCGCGTGATCCGTCTGGAACGCAAATTCTGAACGATCCGGAGCGTTCTCTCAGCGGCTGTCATGAGCGCCGGTGTCGATCGGGAAGGCACCCGGGTAGCGGCTCCGGAGCCATTTCCCCACGTCGTCTCGAAGACGATCAACACTCTTCGCCTCGACGCCGATCGCGTCCGCCGCCTCGTCGAGCAGCTGGCGGAGTTGCGTGTCGGTCCTTTCGACCGCGCTGGGAATCAGGAAGAACGAGGTGTCCGTCCGATCGCCGGAGATTTCGAAACCGTGATAGGCGAGAGGCGGAATCCGGATCTTCCGGCCTTTTTCGAAAGGACCCGAAAGGCCGAAGTCGTCGCTGCCCTGATCGTCGAGAAACGGAAATATGATGCGGAAGCCCTCGACCTCGTCCACGGCCAGCAGGTAAAAGAATCCATCCGCGGCCGGCTGAATCTCGAAATGGCAGTACTCCCGGTCTCCCCTCGTGACCGCCAAGGTTTCGACGAGATACGCCGCTTTCCAGGGCATGGCGCGATCATAGATGAGCACGCTCAGGAAGCCCAGGACCGTTGCCGCCGCCACGAGCATCGCCTTGCGGACGAAACGGCCGCGTTCCTCCGCGACCGCGAGGCGCTTCAGCTTCGCCCTGAGCCGGCGATCCACGTCGGGCGCCAGCAGGCTCTCGGAGCCGACCTCCCCGAAATACTGTTTCAAAAGCTCTTCAACCCGCTTGGAGTTCATGGTCGGCTCTCTTCCATGTTCGTGCTCGAAGATCGTTACTGCACACCTTTGTTCTCCAGGCACTTCCGCAAAAGTTCGATCGCTTGTTCCTTGATCTTGTGCACATAAGAAGGAGAACATCCCATCACCGCCGCAACCTCCCTTTCCGTCAATTCGGATCTGAGATACAGAAGGTGGATGATGGTCCCCTGTTTTTCGTTCAGCCGGGACAGGCACGCCTGCAGCGCTGAGCGTGTTTCCCTGTCCATCGCTTCCTCGAGGGGAAGATTGCGCTCGCCCGCCCCGGATCTGTCGAAGGGTTGCCGTTCGCCGGAGCCGTCCCCTTCGGCGGCACAAGAAGCCGAGGCCGCGGTCAGGCTCATGGGGTGGTTCCTCTCCTTTACCATGCAACGATTCCGTTCGTTCCTGCAGATCGTTCGTAGCCATGCCCAGAAAGCGCGTTCCGAGTCACCCCGGTATGTGCTTCTGTATTTCCAGACCCGTTCCAGGACCGCTTGCCCACAGTCTTCCCATAAATAGTTGGGCAATCCGGAAAAAATGAACTGGCGCCGGACAAACCCCTGCAGCACGGTCCACGCGGCATCCACGAGTTCCCACGCCTCGAAGGATCGGCCGCGCAACCGGCCGTGGGCCAACTCCCGAATGGCTTCGTGAGGGTCTTCGATCATGGATCGCCTTGTCCGCAAGGGGCAGGCAATGTTCCGCGCGCAACCGGCCCGCGGTTACAAACCTGCCCGGGCGGATCTACCACTTCCCATGTGCCTTTTTCGTTTCGTTCGGCTAAAGTGGTACTCATTGGCTTTCCGATTTCCAGGAATTTTGCAATTAATAGAGGGAGACAAGGCCTTCGCCTCGATGATCAAGGAGCACCCGCCATGGCCTTTCTGTTGTTACTCACGATCCTCGTCAATACAATCCCACAGGACGCTTACCCCCTGCTCGAAAGACAGAAGGCGATCTCCGACGTCATCGACGATGGCGATCGGATCGTGGAGACGGCAGCCCTCGAGTCGATCGACCCGTCGGGGCGAACCGTGGGAAAAAGATACACCCTCGATGCAGCGGCTCCAGGGACCTACACCATCGAGATGCGCTCCTTTTGCTGCGACACCTATCTCGTGCTGCGGAACGGGGCGGGCGACGTGGTCGCCGAAGACGACAACGGTCTCTATCACTCGCACTCCCGCCTCGTTTTCGAGGCCGATCCGGGGGATGGCGCGTACCGGCTGGATGCGTGCGCTCTGGGCGGGGACCGGGGTCCCTTCGTTTTGACACTTCTCGAGGGCGAGGTGCCGGAGCTCGCGCCTCCCGAAAAACGGGCGGCTTTTCTGAATGAGGTTGCAGAAGCCGAAAGGAGTTCCAAGGAAAGGGAGGAAGACAACGCTCCGCTCGCGGCAACCGTACTCGGCAAATACGGCAACGCGTTGCGGGACCTGGGCCGCTACGCCGAGGCCGGCCCCCTTCTGGAGCGCGCCCTCGAACTCCGGGAGCGCTCTCTCGGGAAGGATCATCCCCTGACCGGCGCGAGTCTTCACGACCTCGCACTGCTTCGGGGGATCCGGGGGAAGTTCGACGAGGCCGGCCGCCTCCTGTCTCGGGCCCTCGAGATCATAAAGAATACACGCGGACCGGAGCACCCCGACATTGCCACCTGCTACAACAGCCTGGCGGTGCTCCACTGGGCCCGGGGAGACTGTGCCGGTGCGAAGCAGTACCTGCAGCGTGCCATCACTCTTCGTCAGAAGGCTCTCGGAGCCGAACACCCCGACACGGTTTCGAGTCTCAATAACATGGCCGGCCTGCTCCAGGCCCAGGGAAAACCGGGCGAGGCCAGAGCTCTCTATGAACGTGTTCTGGAAATCAGGCAAAAAGTCCTCGGCCCTTCGCATCCCGATGTGGCGGCCACTCTCAATGACCTGGCCGGGCTCTACAATTCCCTCGACGAACATGCGCGCGCAAAGCCCCTTCTCGAGCGCGCCCTCGAGATCTACATACTGGACCTCGGCGCGGAGCACCCCCTCATCGCTGTCGGCCGCCACAACCTGGCCGCGATCCATGTCGCCCTCGGCGACTATGCCGGGGCCGAAGGCCTGTACAAGAGCGCCCTGGCGATCAGACGAAACGCCTTCGGTCCGGAACATCCCGATGTGGCCCAGAGCCTCGCCAACCTGGCCGAGCTCTACGTGATCCTCGGCGACTACAACAGCGCGCTGCGCCTTCACGAGCGCGCCCTGGAGATCAGGAAGAAAGCGCTCGGCTCGGAACACCCCGCGGTGGCGAACAGTCTCAGCAACCTGGCCGGGTGCCTCGAGTCTTTGGGCGACTACGCCGGGGCGGAGGATCTTTTCGACCGCGCCCTGGAAGTCCTCGAAAACGTTCAAGGCCGGGAGCACCCGAACGTGGGAGCCGTCGTCAACAACCTGGCCACGCTCCATGACAGACTCGGCCACTACGCGCGCGCCGAATCCCTCTACAGGCGCGCCCTGGAGATCGCCAGAAAAAGATTCGGTCCGGAGCATACGCATGTGGCGACCGCCCTCGACAACCTCGCCACGATCTACAACACCCTCGGCGACCATGCCAGGGCAAAGCCCTTGTACGAACGCGCGCTCGAGATCAGGCAGTCAGCGCTCGGCATGTCGCACCCCAAGGTAGCCAAGAGCAACAACAGCCTGGCCGAGTTCTACAGGATCCAGGGCGACTTTGCGCGGGCGGAGCCCCTTTTCAGGCGCGCCCTGAAGATCAGGAAAAAAAGCCTCGGCATGGAGCATCCCGACGTGGCGGCTACCCTGAACAACCTGGGTCTGGTCCGCCAATCCCTCGGCGACCTTGCCGGTGCGCGGTCCTTTTACGAGCACGCCCTGGAAATCAGGCAGAAGGCGCTCCACCCGGAGCATCCCGATGTGGCGCAAAGCCTCAACAACCTGGCCGCGATCCATCATTCCCTCGGCGAACTCGACAGGGCGGAACCCCTGTACACGCGCGCCCTGGAGATCAGGCGGAAGATCCAGGGTGCGGAACATCCCCATGTGGCGAAAAACCTCAACAACCTGGCCCTGCTCCTCGCCGATCGGGCCGAAGCGGCGCGAGCCTGGGCACTATCCCAGGAAGCCGTTGCCACCGACGAAGCACACCAGCACCAGCTTCTCTGGTCCCTCACCGAGCACGAGCGCCTGCGCTACGCGGGCCAGAAGAACCGCACACTGGAAATCCTCCTCAGCCTGGCGCGCGGACAGCCCGCCGACGACGCGGACCAGGCAGCCTACGAGATCCTCTTGCGCTGGAAGGGCCGGGTTTCGGAAAGCCTTCTTCAAAGCCGGGACCGGCTGATGCAGAACCGGAGCGCCGAGGTTCGCGAGGTCGTCGACGGCCTGAAAAGGTTGAAGGCCGCACTGTCCAATGAGCTGTACAACACCGAGATCAGGGATCGGAAGGCGCGCGAGGCACGGTTGAGCCGGCTCAGAGAAGAGACCCGGTCGCTCGAGACCCGGCTCCATCGCCTGGTGGGCAAGGATGAAGGGCCGAGACCGGCCAGGTCCGTTCGATCGATTCGGGCCTCCTTGCGGCCCAAGGAAGCCCTCGTGGATTTTTATGTTCACAGATGGTACTCGCCCGCCCTGTGCGAAGACGGAATGCTTGTCCGCGAAGGGCGCTGGAGCGTTCCCCATCTCAGCGCCTGGATCCTCGATAAAAACGACGAGACAGTCCGCCATCTGGACCTGGGCCCTGCGGCGCCGATCGAGGAAGCCACCCGGGCTCATCTGGCCGCAATCGTCGACGGGGACGTCGAAGACGCCGACGGGGACGTCGAAGACGCCGACGTTCTGCGCGCCTTGCTGTGGGAACCTTTGGCTCCCCATCTGGGGAATGCAGAGACGATTTTCGTTTCTCCCGATTCCTTTCTCGGCACCCTGCCTCTGGAAACGATCCGGGTGGCGGAGGGCAACTACCTCATCGACGATCACGCCTTCGTCTATCTCCAGAACGTGGCCGATCTGGTCGAGCCCGTGATAGAGGCAGGTGCGAACAGCGCCCCTTCCCTTCTGGCGGTTGGCGCCGTCGATTACGAGAAGCGCGCGAACCTCTCCTGGCGGGATGCGGATTCCGAATCCGCGCCGCGCGGGGATCGACCGGACGGGATCGTTCCGAATATCCTCGCCCAGGGCGGCCGCACCAGGGGGGATGCCGCGGGCTGGAAACCGTTGCCGGGAACCCTGTGCGAGCTGGAGGCTATTCGCGGTTTGCACGAGGTTCTCTTCCTCGACCGGGCCGATCGGCTCGAGCTCAAGGGCGCGGAAGCCACCGAGGAGCGGATCAAGACCGAACTGCCCGCATACCAGGTGGCGCATATCGCCACCCATGGGTTCTTCAAGCCGCGGTGGCTTCCGTCGCTGTGGGACGAGATCAAGCAGAACGAGGAGCGCGGACAGGAGATGGGCCGGATCGACCGGAACGCGGCCGGATTGCTCCCGGGTTATCTCTCGGGCCTGGTTTTTTCCGGGACCAACGCACCGCCCGCCAAGCTCCGCGAGGACGGGCTCCTCACGGCGGAGGAGATCTCGTGGATGGACCTGTCCGGGGTTCGGCTTGCCGTGCTCTCGGCCTGTGAAACCGGGCTGGGATCTCCCACGAGCGGCGAAGGCATGCTGGGACTGGGCCGGGCACTCCGGCAGGCAGGAGCCGGCTGCGTGATCACCTCCCTCTGGAAAGTGGATGACCAGGCAGCGGGCCTTTTCTTCACCGCCTTCTACCGTTATCTCTGGGTGGACGGAATGAATCCCGCCGCGGCGCTGCGCAGGGTAAAGATGGATATGATGCGCGGAGCCCTGGTTCTCGAGGAGAGCGGCGCGGACCGAGGCACGTTTTTGAAACCGGTGAAAAAGCCGACCGACTACCGGTCTCCCTATTTCTGGGGCTCCTTTGTCGTCTACGGCCGCGGCGAAGGCTGAAAAATGGGCGGGATCAGGAATCCCGCCCATTGAGCTTTTCTCGAATCTCGTGATCGAGGTGTTCTTCTAAACGATCTGAATCAGCAGGAGGTTGGTCAGGTGCGTGAAGATCCCCCCCCACGACCCGACGAGTGCCTGCAGCGGGTAGACTTCGCCCGGATTCCACGTGGATGGAATCGTTCCCGACACGACCGCGATCCCGCTGGCCGGAATGGAACCCATGTACAGGATGGAAACCGGCAGATCGAGGTAAAAATTCCCGTGTAGCGTGCCGATGGGCGGGTCGAGAACACCGGTGCCGATAGCGAGCGTGACTGCCTCGCCGGGCCAACCGACGATGCGAACGTCGACGGGGGAGCCCGGTGTCGGAGTGCCCGTGAAGTAGAGGCGGTAGTGGAACTCGTCAGCTCCCATGTCGGCGATCAGATCGGCCGGCTGACGCACGTACTTCGAAACACGCGGGTCGCCCTCGAAATCGGTCGAGGGCAATCCGGGAGCGCCGTTGGTTCCCGCGTTGCGGCAGGGCGAGGGATAGGTCAGGTGCAGATCGGTGATGTTGGTCTGCATGAGCAGCGGATCCGCGTCGATGTTCCCCGTTCCGGCGTAACCGCCCTTGACATCGCAGTAGGTCACGGTCGGATTGCCCACCGAATTGTACAGCTCCGGCGAAACCGGGGCCTGGTTGTTCCAGAAAATGCAGTTGGTGATGGCTGGCGAGGCATAGACCCCGTAGTATCCCCCGCCGTAGTCGGCGCTGTTCTCGATGACCGTGTTGTTGGTAATCGTGGGATCGCAGTTGTTCAGGCAGATCCCTCCCCCCGCGGGCGCGTGGTTTTCCTGCACCATGCAGTTGACGATGAGGGCGTTGCAGTATTCGCCGCAGTAGATACCTCCCCCGCCGTTGTCGGCCCTGTTGCCCACGATCTTGCATCCCGTGATCACCGGATTGCATTCCCAGACCAGGCTGATCCCGCCCCCCGTATCGAAGGACCAGAAATGTTCGTAGTTGAGCCCCCCGATCGTGCAATTCTCGATGAGGGGATCGCAGTACCCGTGACAGTAGATTCCGCTTCCCTCGCCCAGGTAGAGCTCGCACTCGAAGATATGCGGGCTGCTCTCGTTGTAGCAGTGAATCCCGGCGCCGGCGTTGTCGCCGGCCATGTTATTCCGGAACAGGCAGTAGGAGATCTCGGGGCTGCTCTCCTCGCAATAGACCGCGCCTCCCCAGGTGCCGTGCAATGTCTGACAGAGGGTGAAGACACAACGCGTTATCTTCGGGCTGCTTCCCAGGCAGTAGATCGCGCCCCCGTTGTTGGTCACGAAGCCGTTCTTGACGGTGAATCCCTCGAGTATCGAGCTGCGTCCCTCGCCGTTCGCGAAAACGAAACCCCGGTGCGGCGCGCCGATCTGGTAACAGTCGATGATGCAGACCTTGGCTCCATTCTCCGATCGCACGGTGATCGCCTTGCCCAGGAAGTCGATGTCCCAGTTTCCCGTTCCGCTGTAGGTGCCGTCCGCGACCAGCACCGTGTCGCCGTTCACGGCCGCGTTGATGCCGTCCTGGATTGTCGCGTACTGGCTCGGCACTAGGAGAGTCGCCGCACCGCACACGCAGGGCGCGCAAAGTAGAATCAAGATGCCGTACAAAACTCTCATTCGCTTCATCGTAGAACCTCCTCGCTTCGATCTTGATGTCCGGCAGAAGGCCGCGCGATTCCGGGCGGCCGCCGGATCCCAATAAAAAAATAACACTCCAGCCAGATGAAGATCGCCTCTTCATCCGCAAGAAAAGACCGGGAGATCCGATGCTTGCTCACCTTTTTATCGTTTTTGTCCGAGTGCTTGCCCCATACCCACTGTCGGTTCCGCTGACAACACGCTCTTTCCTTTCTTCGCCAACCGCCATACAGGACTCGGCGGCCGGTCCGCGCAGAGAGCGAACAGCGCGTTCCTGGCGCGTCCCCAAAAAAAGCGCTGCGCCGGGCACTGTTCGCCCGGCGCAACGCTGTGTGGTTGAAATCGGATCAGATCGACTTGACCCAGATGTCGTCGGAAAAGGTACCTTCGTAGATGTTGTTCAGCTCATCGACGACAAAGAAGATGTTCCACTTGCCCAGGGGAATGGTGCCCTCGTGGAGCAAGTACCCCTTCACCCCGATGAGCGGGCCCGCGTAGGCGCGTTGAATGCCCGCCGTCCAGTGCCACGGGATCGAGTAGACCCATGAGTAGACGTCGCCCGTGTGTTTCTCGGCAACCACCCACCAGTCCATGTTGACACCCGCCCAGTCGTTGGGTTCGAGGGCGATCGTCATCTTCACCGGCTGAGTGCCCGGTATGGTGAGCGGGCCGTCTTCGTCGTCGATCTTGATGTCCGGCACGGGCGGCTGATCGCCGATCCAGATCTCGTTCGACCTGTCGTTGTTCGTTTCGATCGATTCCTCCACATCATCGAACTCGTCGACCAGGGCGCCGATGTAATAGCTTCCCGTGGCAATGCCCGAGGGGATGCGCATCCCCGCGTAGAGGGGAACGTTGTACTCGACCCCCGCGCCGAGAGAGGAGACGTGCTCCCGCCCGCCCACGAGGAGCTGGTCGGAGGTGGTGATCTCCTGGTCGTCGGAGATGTAGATTCCCACCGTGAACGCGCCGGCGTTCGTCGAGCCCTGATTGATGATGACCAGGTCGAGCAGGTGGCCGACGGTCTCGTCCGGATCGGCCTGCGACGGCGACGTGAAGGAGGTCACGGCGAGGTCGGCAAGCGCGCCGCCCGCCTGGCCGTGAAAGTAGAGGACGCCCGCGATCGGCGACGACGATGTGTCGTAGTAGCCGCTCAGGAGATCTTTCGTGCCGTCCTCGTCCCAGTCCGCCACCTCGAAGCGCGCGTAGTAACCCACGTCGATCGTGGAGCCGCCCGCGTCGAGAAGCGTCGAACCGGCGAAGAGGGGCGCCGGATCCGTTCCGGTGTTCGGAAAGAAGCTGATGTTCCCGTATGTCTCGCCCACGAGAAGATCCTTCTTCCCGTCGTCGTCCCAGTCGACGACCACCGGGCAGGCGCGGGTGCCCACGTCGAGATTGGAGGCGCCGTCCTGAATGATGCTGTATGTCGGAAAGAGAGGGCTCGCGTTCGTCCCCGTGTTGATGAGGAGCCAGATCGTTCCGCCGTCCTCGCCGCAGAGCAGATCCTTGTCGCCGTCATTGTCCCAGTCGCAGATGTAGGGCGACGATGTGTAGCCCACGTCGAGGTCGGAGCCGCCCATCTGTACGTAGCTGTAGCCGTTGAATACCGGATCGGCGTCGGTGTTCGTGTTGAAGTAGATTCTCACGTGGCCGTCCCGTTCGCCGAGGATGAGGTCTTTTCTGCCGTCTTCGTCCCAATCCACTACTCGTGGAATAGAGCCGACGCATCATCCATAGCTGGTGGTGATTTCCGTCCCGCCCGATTCGATGAGCGAACCGCCGTCGAAAAGGGGCGCGCTGTTCGTTCCCTGGTTGAGAAAGAGCCAGACGTTTCCGTAGTAGAACTGGCCCACCACGAGATCCTTCTTGCCGTCGTTGTTCCAGTCGACGATGGTCACCGACGAATGGTAATTCACCGAGAGAGGCGCTGCCCCGTCGTAGATGAGGACTCCCGCCTCGAGATCGGGAGGCGCGGCCAGAAGCCCTCCGCCGCCCATGAAGAGAAGAGCTGCTGCTGCGAGAACGAACACTTTCATGATTCCCTCCATTCAAAAGATTACAGAAAGGACCGACAGAAAAGAGAACCGCCCCGGCAGGGCCAGCCCGCCGGGGCGGAAAACAATCAGGATCCATAGCGACATCTGGTCATTGAAATTATTCCCACTCATGTCTCGCGACAAGAAGACGGGAACAAGATAACCGGAATGGGCTCAACAATCAAGTATCTTAAATGGTTTACATTTCAATCGCTCATGCCGGCGACCCTTCCATGCTGGATCGTGACGGTCCTTTCGCCGAAGTAGAGCTCGACAGCCGCCGACCCGACCGAGATCCTGTCCGGCTGACCGAGGAGGCGAACGAGCTGTTCCACCGGTTGGCCCGGATATGGTTTCCCTTCCGGCGGAGGGACGGGATCGGCGAATTCTTCGATGGTCGGGTCGATCCGGATCACGCGGCCGCCGCAGAAGGCGACCGCCTTTTCGTGCATCTTTCCATCGCGATCAGCGTACGCCCAGAAGGAGTGGCCGCTGCCGCCACAGCAGCCGGCCGGAATCCCGAGCGTTTTCAACACGCGACAGGTCGTGGCTCCGAGCAGATCGCCCTCATCGGGCGCGCAGGCGCAGGCTCCGGCGCAACGGCCGGGGGCGTGTCGATCGACGGTGCCGCACCCCGTTGTGCCGATCAACAGGAGCAAAGCGACCATCAGAAGGGGTGAGACGAATCGTGTGCACATGTTCGACCTCCTTGTTTCCCGAACAGAATCGATGAGCGATCGCCAAAAGTGACGTGATTCCGAAACCGCGTCGGCTCGCTTCCTTTCCGGTCCTTCGACAGGCGGCGGCAAGATTTTCTTCCCTCTGAATCTGCAAAGTACTCCGCCGGCGGGCGTTCGCGAAATCGGCCGAAGCAGGCCGATCCACCGCCTCCGGAGATGGTTGTCCATTCGACGATCCCCGGGGCGGCGGTGATTATCGGCCCGCGGCCCGTTTACATGGGAACGAGTTTGACGGCGTCGGCCGTGACGACACCGTTGCCGATGTTGGAAACGAGCACACCCTGGGTGGCGCTGCTGTCGAAATCGTAGACCCCGAGCGAGATCCACTCGTTACCCGGAGTCGACAGGTCGACCGGTATCCAGTAGGACGTTCCCGTCCTGTGATAGACCTTGTGCAGGGCGTTCGTGGCCATCATCGACATGTAGGGGTGCTCGAATTTGTGGACGAACACCTCGTATGTCCCCTGGGTTTGAACGATCTGGTCGACCCGGAAACCGATGAGATGGCTGCCCGAACCTCCATGGGTCCAGAACGAACTCCCGCCCCACGCGTTCTGGTGGTTGATCGAGTTCCACCAGCCGGAGATGACAATGCACTCGGCGTCGGTGTTGTCGACAACGATCGACGGGACATCTCCCACCGCCTCATCGACATAGTAGGCGTCGAAGGGATTGCCGCTCGGCGGATTCGAATAACCCTGATGCCACTCGGAGTTGTAGACGGCGGCAACGACTTTCACGTTGCCCGGTGTGATCGTGCCGAAATGGTTCCCGTAACCGTCGTCGTGGAGATAACCGTCCCACACCACGCTCGTGCTCCACGTGCCGCCGCCCGCGATCGCGACCGGCTCGTCGACCGCGAAATCGAGAAAGGCATTCGTGTAGGGCTCGCCGTTGAAGTCGTTCCAGCCCATCGTCGAAACGATCTCGTTCACGAAGACGCGCACGTGGCCGAAATAGGAGCTCGCCTCGTTGTTCGTGACGGACAGGGAGATATCCAGCACGGCATCGCCGGTCCAGAGAACGGTGATCGCCGCGTCGATATCGGGCACCGTGCGGTTTCCACAATTGACGATGGCCGTCTCGTAGGTGGCTTTCGCGTCGGGGATGCTGCTCGCGCCCCTGTGCACTTCATACCCCCCGTCGAACCACAGGATCGGGGATCTGTAAAAGTTGTAGTCGTTGACCATGCGGTCGTAGGCGTTGGCGTTGAGGTCTTTCACCAGGGTGACATAGTAGAAGGGATGAATACTCTCGTTCTCGATTTCCTTCAGCGCACCATGCGCATAAGGACAGTAGTCTCATGTCGACTTCGAACCGAATTCGCCGAGTATGGTGTGCGAGTAACTTCTCGCCTCCTCGCCTCCACCTGCCGGGGAAAGGTCGTTTTCACTCATCGCGTCGGTTGATTGTGTCGTGCCCGTTGCGGCGGCTGCGAGCAGAACTAGCAGCAGGCCGGCCCTGAACACCAGGTTGGCTCCATTCATTCTCGGCTCCTTTCAATTGAATCACGTAACCACGAAAACGGAACGCCTCCGACCCACACCTTGGCGTCCTGCAAATAAAGCGAGAAAGAGGGCCGAACATGGCAAAACTATGCTGTTTTTTATTCGAGGGCGGCGGTCTCGCCGGGATGGGCGGGTGAAATATCCGCGAGAGAGACTTCCCACTTCGTGGGAAAGCAATTATGCTCGGGTGCAGAGTCCGATTTACCGGGGAGCAAATCATGAAAACACGTCATTTGGTCTTTCTTCTCCTTCCGATCGTGCTCGGCAGCGCTTGCCATTCCGTGTCCGTCAATCCGCGATACGAGCGCTACGCGGTCCACGTCGATTTCGACACCAAGAAACGGGACGGTGATTTCGGCCAGTATCACACGATCGAGAGTATCGAGGTGGTCGGCAGCTCGAAACGCGGTCCCGACGCGTTCGTCGACCTCGGCACGTTCACCGTCGATGACAGGGAAGACTCCCGCCTCGACGCGTTCGGTTACGATCTCGGCATCGGCATCAGGGAACCGAAACCGAAAGACCCGGGATGGGGCTATGACTGGAGCGCCAGGCTCGGATACTACGACCTCCACTTCGATCGGGATGCCAGGGCCGTCGACCCGGACTGGGACTATGACGGTTACAGGTTCGACGCCCGCTTCGGGGGACGCCGCAGCCTGTCGCTCGGCAGCGCGTTCCTCCTCTCCATGCAGGGCGGCGCCTATTACAAGGCGGTCGGCGAAAACGTGGGCGAGGGATTCAAGCACGCGGGGCTCGTCATTCTTCTGGGACTCGGCGATTCCGGGGACACACAGGCCGATGCCAATGTTCATATCAACGGCGCCGGCCCGAGGGATCGGGACTCGGACTACTGGTTCCATTCGGCCGGGCTCTACCTCGGCTTCAGGCTGAACTCGATCTCGACCGATCTCATCGATATCCGCGGCGATGCGTTCATCGGCGACGATCGCCTGGCGGGTGTGATGCTCTCGGCAGGGATCGGATTCTGACCAATCCGGACTCCCATCAACCTGAAACTGGCACCGATGGTTTCTCGAACCTCTTCTACCGGAAAAAATGCCTTGCCTCTTCCCCTTGAAACCGAAAACGAATGGGAAACGAATTTTGTCACCCCGATTTTATCATCTCACTGAAAGAGTATTTCCCACAGTAAACTAGAAAACGAGCAATCTCTTCCTCATTAATTGTGTTTACTATCCACTTGTTATAGATAGTAAAATTTAATCACGCGTTGACGATCGACTCCCTTCTCGACAGAACGATCAGACAATGCGATAATTTCGAAATCGACGGTTCCAAACGGCGGGACCATCCGTACTCCGGAGCTTGGGAGCACGAATATGCTTAAGAAACTCAAACTACATAATTTCAGGACTTACCTGAACGCCGAGATCGATTTTAAGCAACGCCATCTTTTGATCGGTCGTAACAACAGTGGAAAAACGAACTTAGTGAGCGCAATCCGCTTCCTGGGTGCAACGAGTAGGGATGATCTGAATACCGCATCGGGCTGGGTACCGGGAGGAATTCTGGAGATGCGGAATTGGAATCTCGACCAGGAAGCGATCGAGATGACGTGTGTCTGCGAACTCGAATACGAAGGTGATTTGTGCGAATTTGAATACGAGTTGGCGATGAAGGTTGTTCCAACAACAGGCGTCAAATCTTCCGGTCAAATGGAGCTGCGGGTTTCAAACGAGCGGCTATTGCTTCGTTCAGGGAAAATCAAGAGTGCTGTTCTTTTGGAGAACGATGGGCACGAAGCCAAAATGCTCCACGAGGAACAGGAGGCAAAAGGCGAACCTGACGTGCATAAGCCCAAGACGTTGGCGCCTCCCAATGCAACCATGCTCTCAAGACTCTACGAACTGGAATCAAATCGACGCGCGATTCTCTTTAGACAATTTTTGTCCAGTTGGATGATTTATAACCTGAGCCCTATGGCGATGCGTACCGGGTGGCAGGGCAAGACCGCGATCGATACAGGGCTTTATCCGTTCGGTGAAAATCTCGCAAACGTCCTCTTTCGACTCAAAAATCTGGATGAAATCCGGTATAGGCGACTCATAGACCATGTTAAATTGATCGAGCCCGATCTCGAGGCGCTCAATTTTGTGCCAACGCCGGAGCAGGGTATTGTGCCGATGGTTGCGCTACGTAACCGGTCGCAGGGATCTTGGTTTGGGTTTTCTGACGGGACTATCCGACTTTTGGCTCTTGCATATATCATCGAGAGTAGTGGATTATTTCCCAACCAAAATTTGCCGACCCCGCTCCTCCAGATCATCGAAGAGCCTGAAAACGGAATCGCGCCGACTCTCTTAGGCCGAGTTTTCGATCTGTTCGAAGAACGCGCGCCGGGTGCTCAGTTTATTCTGACCTCTCACTCTCCGTATGTTATTGACAGGTTTGATGGGGCTCGGGAGTGCGTGACACTCTTGCTCAAGCGAGATAAAAGAACAGAGCCTGTTTCGCCTCCGCCGGTAACGCCCGAAAACGAAGGACCGGACCGCTTGACTCTGGCTGAACAGTACGCCACGGAGTTGTTGGATTGATAGAGAAAATAGGCGTCATCTGCCAAGATGCAAACAGCTTGGGTTTCTTGAAAGGCTTGAAAGCACGATTGAAATGCCAAGCAGAGTTAATCCCAGCACCTGCGGTGGTTGGTAAAAGCACAACCATGACGCGGAGACAAGCAAAGAACGCCTGGGCATTTTTCAAAAAGAACGGCGTGGATTTGATAATTCGTTTTACTGACGCCGACAATAGCCGTTGGCAAGATGTGCAGCGAAGTGAACTTGAAATATTCCCAGAGCCGGCCAAATCAATACTTGTATGTGGAGTTGCGGTAAGAAATACGGAGCACTGGCTAGGTCTCATGCAGAGCTATCTTGCTGAAACGATAAACCTTCCGAAAGCCCAACTTAGAACAGCAACTACAGACCCAACCAATCAAATTAAAGCAAGACTACGTAAGATGCGGGAATTCGACCAAGACGCTAGTGATGTAGTCGCTTTGATTGTAGAAAATGCTCCCACCGAAGCGTTTCAATTAATGCTGCAACACAACTCATTCCAAAAATTTTACGGAGACTGCCGAGCAGAGGCAAAAAAATCCGACTGTGACGTACCCAACGAGCTACATTCTCCGGGAAACGGACCGGCCTAAGCCTGATTCATCGGCTCAACCATCAATTTGAGCTGTTTGGGCACGCCGCTGGGGTGCTCCCCTTCCAGCTCCTTCCATTCATCGAGCCTCGAAGGATCGGCCGAACCGGTCGTGCTTTGCCAGAGGTCGAGAATGTTCTTGATCGTCAGGTAGGCTTCGGTGGACGTGCTGGGCGGTAGGTCGATATATTCGGCGGCCATCGGTTCATCCCTCCTTTTTTCTGAAACTCTCCTTTTTCGGCTCGTCGCGCCTACTCGAGCACCATGAGCAAGCTTTTGATGAGATCGGTGTATATCGTCGAGTTGAGGTCCCTCTGGGCGCGCTGTTCGAGCGGTTTCACAATCGCTGTCTTCAACTCTTCCGCTTTCTGCTCGTCCTGGGACAGATCGGGCATCTCCTTGAAATCGGAGATCGGGTCGATGTAACCGAGGCCCACGGCCGCCCTGTAGAGTGAAGTCAATTTCTTGCGATCGCTCTTCACCGCGGAATCCAGTTCGCCCGTCTTCTCCACGAGATCCTCGGCCAGGTCCCGGTTCACCTGCACCAGCGTGTGATACATTTTTTCGTCGGGCAGATAGTCAGGATCCATGCGGGCCAGCATGACCTGGCGGATCTGTTTCTTCTTGGCGAGGTTTGTCGCGGCCTTGCCCGTGGCGAAAAACTGCAGGTACTGGATATCGAATTCCCCGCCGCCGCCGTTCCCGGTCGCACCGAGCTCCCTGCTGTACAACTTTCCGAGAGTGCTCGTGTTGTCCACGGTCGCCAGGAGCGACGGCACCTTGACCGTGTACTTGTACCCGTTCTCCTCGCCCGAGCGCTCGGACAGGGTGACCGGCGCCCATGCCAGTTCCTTCCGGTTGAAGCCGAATCGGAGCGTGGAGAATCCCATTCCCGTGCCGGACCATGCCACCTTGAGCCCGAATGAGGAGTCCGTCCCGAAGATCAGCGGTGCAATGAATCCTTCATCGTCGTCGACCTCGAAGGGTTCCGGTTTCCAGAATCCGCCGCTCGGCTTTTTCATGAGATGCAGCGACGAGTCGGCGCTCTCGTCTGAGTCCCTCTCGTCGTACAGTTCGGCCATTGTTTCCGCCGCGTCCCCCACGGCGAAAGAGGACGCGATTCCCGTGAAGAATCGGAAAAAGCCGCTCTGGTCGGACCGGAAGCTGGCGAGCACGGGCGGGGTTTTCGCCTCCTCGAAGGTCGGTGCGATCACACCTTCCCTGCGGGCGACCGTGGCGTCCACCGTGGCGGGCGTCGTGTCCAGATCGAGCCCCACGTTCGTTTTGGTGAAGAAGAGCATCCTGTCGTACCCGGCACAACCCGGCAGAAGGAGAAGGGTGCCGAAGAAGAGCAGCAAAACGATCGACATGTACTTCATGATGAGCTCCTTTGTGTCCGGTTTTCAATGCTTCGGCGGTTCGGAACCGACGCGGATATCGAAGAAATCGCTGCTGGGCCATTCGAGGCGCACGCTCGTGTCCCGGTGCAGGATCCGGAGCAGGCGCCGATTGTCCCAGCCGAGCAGCACATAATAGTCCTGGGCGCCCACACCGAGAGCGAGCCCCAACGTCTCCACCCCGGCGACCGTGGCGCGGCACTCCTCGAGGGGCGCCGAGGCTTTCATTTTCATGTGGCCGAATCCCCAGATATGAGCCACGCCGGTTTCCTCGTCGAAGTAGGTGATGGCGCATGCGGGGACGAAAACCACGATGCCCGCAAGGATCAGACAGAACACGATGCGGCGGCTCCCCTGAAACATAGAATCCTCCCTGCGGTGATTGCGTGGACCGTCCGGCCGCTTCGAAAGTACCCGTGGCCCGCTAAAAATCCCTAATTGCTCAACCCGACACCATTGAAAACCAGATCACCCCTCGAATCGACAAAGAAAACAACTTTCTCTTCAGCCGACCGGCGATCGGGGCGCGCCCAGGCTCCGCAAACGAAGGCCGCCGTCGATGGAGCATGGTTTTTCGATTCCACGAAAAGAGCCCGATGAATCGCTCCATCGGGCTCTGTGTCCGGTTCACTTCTGGAAAGGGACGTTTTCGGGAAGACTAGGGCACCACAACGACCCCCACCGGGTTCGACTGAAGATCGTAGGGATTCTCCGTGGTGTAGGCGAAGAAGAGCGTTCTGCCCGCGGCCATGGGAAAGGGGCCGCTCTTTTCCAGGGTGGCCTTGGCGTAGCCGTTCGGATCGAGCTGGCCGCGGAAATTCACGAGCATGGCGTTGTTGTAGTTGTTCAGGATGTAGTTTGTCACGTTATCCCAGGTCAGGGGAAGGACGCCGCCGCCGGGAAGGCCGATTCCCGACGTGCCGGTGGCGCTCCCCGCGAGGAAGAAATCCCTGTTCGCATAACCGGAACCCGCCTCGAGGTGGAAGTCGACGACGCACCCCTCGCTGCTCGAGATCGTACGGCAATCGCGCATCAGAGTCTCGACGCCGCCATTGACGGTGAACGCCGGAACCTGTTCGGCTCCGCAAGCCCAATCGAGGGCGAGCAGATTGCCCGGATTCGCGCCGCCCACGTAGCAGGGATATCCGGGGATCGAAGGATTGCTGCAGGGATGGATGTAGACGTCGGCGGGATTCGAATCGGTGACGTAGAAATAGATCGTCATTATGCAGGTCAGCTCGTCCCACAAGACCGGGTTGACCCCCACTCCGACGATGAACTCGGGCGGAGAGGCGATGTTGAGCGGGCCGTAGGGATTGGCCCATCCCCAGGTCATGTCCCACTGGTACACGACCATGTTGCTCGGAATATCGAAAAGGCACTCCCACGCCCAGACACCGTTCAGGTCGGTGCCGTTCCTGACGCAAAGGTACATTTTTCCGTAAACGTAGGGCGCAATCTCCATGTACGATTTGCCGGTGTCGTCAGGGGCCGTGTAAAGTCCGAGCAGGTCGTCGTGCCCCTGGGCAAGGGCAACGTTTTCGCAAACGATCAGAAACATGGGAATGACAAGCAAAAGGACAAACAAAACGGTCCGCATCGAGTTCTTCATGGTTGTGACTCCTTGGTTAATGGGCTTGAAAGGGCAAAATCTTCGATTCCTCTCTGAGAGCCCATTCGCTCTCCCCTCCCCGATTCCATCAAAAAAAAGCGCTTTTTTGAGGGATCGCCTCCACTCGCGGCGAATGAACATTGCAGAGGCGCCCATTGCCGAATTCTCTGCCCTCAACAAAGGAGCCCGTATATGAAAAACAAGAGGAACACAAAGAGCACTGCCATCATTTTTTGCACTCTCCTCTGGGTGTGCGCGGTCTGCGTGACGGCCGGCGCCCAGGTCGTCGCCCCGAGTCTCTCCGCCACACAGACCCCCTCCGCTCCGGTCCGCATCCCCTGGGGGGACATCTCTCCCCCGTGGTTCCAGGACAGCTGCCCGACCCAGATCGCCTTTAGACCCGGATCCAAAGAGAGTCTCTTCGTCGGTTCCACTTTCGACGGGCTTCTGTACAGCCTGAACGGTGGGAAGGACTGGTACAGGAACTATCACGATTTCTATATCGACGAGTACACGGCGAGCTGGTGGGTGCGCGACGTGGTCTTTTGCGACGCCGATCCCCAGAACGGGCTCGCCGTGACCATGGCCGGCACCTACTGGTCCGACGACGGCGGAATGAGCTGGTACCCGCACGGCTGGCCTTCGCCCGGCATGAGCCACATGGCGATCAACGCGCCGGACAGTCTCAAGGCGGTCGTGTCAGGCTACACGGGCGACCTCTGGATCTACGACTGGGCCACGCGCTCCTTCGACATGCCGATCCCCGTTCCGGGCGCGGCGAGCGTTCTCGGAATCTCCTTCGATCAGAGCACCCCCCCCATGCTCTACATCGGCACGACGAATTCCTACGTGTACAGAACCGACGACCTTGGGCAGAGATTTCAATCCTTCGGAGGCGGCCTGCCGGCCACGGTGCTCACCGTGGTCGCCGACCCGGCCGTCCCGGGCCTCGTCAAGGCCGCGGCCGGGCCCAACCTCTACACGACCAACCCGGCGAAGACGCGCGCGCCCCTCTGGTTCCCCATCGGCAACGGCCTGCCCGGCGCCGAAATCATGTGCCTCGTTCACGATCCGGTCGATCCCGACAGGATGTTCGCCGGTTTCGTCGATCTCGGTATCTACGTCTCTGTCGACCGCGGCCAGAACTGGGAAGAATTCTCCTTCAGCTGGATCGTTCACAAGACAATCGTCGATCTGGCGATCAATCCGGAGAATCCCGGCTTTCTTCTGGCGGCCGGCCATAGCGGCTCGTCCGTCAATGGCGGCCTCTACAAGATCCCCATCCGCAGAAACTGACAAGGACTGAACATCAGATCCCCGGGCGTCTGTCTTCCGTAGCTCTAGAAGCGGAAGGCAGAGGCCCGTTTTTTTTTTATCACATGAAACCTGAGTAATACCGAATACGTATAATTACCTCGTAAGAGGAACGGAGCGATCGCCATAACCAGCAAACCAGGGATCTGACTTGGCTGACATCGAACCGAGAATGGTGACGCGGATTCTGCAGGAAGCGGGCAGCGGCGACCAGGACGCTGCCGCCCGTCTCTGGAACCTGGTGTACGAGGAGCTGCGCGAGCTGGCCGCGAGCAAGATGCGCCGCAACGTTCCCTCCCTCACCCTCCAGCCCACGGCTCTCGTCCACGAGGCCTATCTCCGCCTCTTCGGCAAGGAGGAGGTCGTCTGGCAGAACCGCGCCCACTTCTTCGGTGCGGCGGCGCGCGCCATGCGCAACATTCTCGTGGACCGGATCAGAAAGCGCGGACGGGTCAAGCACGGTGCCGGCCGGCAAAGGGTGCCGATCAGCAACATCACCTTGGCCTGCGAATCGCGCGATCTCGACCTGCTCGCCCTCGACGAGGCCCTCATCAAGCTCGAGGCCCACGACAGCCGGCTCTGTGAAATGACCATGCTCCGCTTCTTCGCCGGCCTCACCATCGATGAGACCGCCAGCACGCTCGGTGTGTCCACGGCCACCGTGGAGCGCGACTGGAGCTATGCCAAGGCCTGGCTCTTCAGGGAGATGAGCCTTGATCGATCCACACCGGACGGGAGCACGCCGTGAACGAACAGGGCCCGAAGGCGAGGGAAATCTTCTGCCGAGCGCTCGATCTCGACAAGGAGGAGCGTGCCGCCTTTGTCGGCGACGCGTGCGGCCGCGACAAGACCCTGCTCCACGAGGTCCTGTCCCTTCTGGCCAGCCATGACGCCGCCGGCGACTTTCTCGAGGAGTCGGCCCTGACCGTGAGCGCGCCGGCCGCCCTCGGCTCCGATCCGGGCGGGGCCGGCAGGTCGGACCCGCTCGAGCACCCCGACCGGATCGGCTTCTACAAGATACTCGAGGTTCTGGGCGAGGGCGGCATGGGAACGGTCTACCTCGCCGAGCAGACCGAACCGGTGAGCCGCAAGGTGGCTATCAAGGTGATCAAGCTGGGAATGAACACCAAGGAAGTGGTTCACCGCTTCGAGCTGGAACGCCAGGCGCTGGCCATGATGAACCACCCAGGGATCGCCCGCGTCTTCGATGCGGGAAGCACCGAGCAGGGCCAGCCCTACTTCGTCATGGAGCGAGTGCCGGGCCGGATGATCACCGAGTACTGCGACGATCACCGCCTGAACACCTTCGCCCGCCTGAAACTGTTCATGCAGGTCTGCGAGGCGATCCAGCACGCCCATCAGAAAGGGATCATCCACAGGGACATCAAGCCGTCGAACGTGCTCGTCTCCAACGAGAGCGGCCGGCACCTGCCGAAGATCATCGACTTCGGCGTGGCGCGCGCCACCGACAGGCAGCTCACCAAGGAGACGGCGTGGACCGCGCAGGGCATGATCATCGGCACGCCCGAATACATGAGCCCCGAGCAGGCCGGCAGCGGCGCGCCCGACGTGGACACGCGCACCGACATCTACTCTCTCGGCGTTCTCCTCTACGAACTGCTCGTGGGAAAGCTGCCCTTCGATTTCCGCTCCGACAAGCAGGCGACCTACTCCGACATCCAGCGCAGGATCAGCGAGGAGAACCCCCAGGTGCCGAGCCGGCGCGTCAGCTCGCTCGGCGGGGATATCGCCGCCACGGCGCGCCTGAGGCGCACGGCGCCCCAGACTCTCAAGAGGCAGCTCCGCGGCGACCTCGACTGGATCACCATGCAGGCGATGGAGAAGGACCGCACGCGGCGTTACGGCACGGCGGCAGAGTTCGCCGCCGACATCGGCCGGCACCTCGACAACGAGCCGGTCCTGGCCGGGCCTCCGAGCACGATCTACCGGCTCAAGAAATTCGTGGCCAAGAACCGCGGGCCCGTGGCGGCCGTTCTCGCCGTGGTGCTCGTTCTGGCCATCGGTTTGACGACCAGCCTTCGGCTCTTCGTCGCATCCGAGAGCCTCAAGGCCGTGGCCGACCGGCGGCTCAGCGACTACCGGAATCTGGCCGACATCTTCCGGATCGAGAATCTCAAGAACGAGGCCGCTCGTCTCTGGCCGGCGTGGCCCGAGAAGGTTTCGGCCATGGACGCCTGGCTCGAAGAGGCACGCGAACTCGCCGGCCGGCTCGAGGATTACAGGGCCAAGCTGAGCGAGATGCAGCAACGGCTACCGGAAGAAACCGCGCCGGCCGCACCCGGCCAGCGGCTGGACGGGGACGAGGAGCACTGGCTCGAAAGCAAACTGGCCCGGCTCGTGAGCGAGCTCGAAGCCTTTGCCGACCCCGATCCGGAGGTCGGAGTCATCGCCGACTTGACCGAACGCCGGAGCCTGGTCGGGCGCATCGAAAAGGAGATCTTCGTCAGGTACAGGGCGGAGTGGGAGAGCGCCATCGCATCGATCGCCGACCGCGCGGAGTGCCCCGTGTACGGCGGGCTCCGGATCGTGCCGCAATTCGGCCTGATCCCGATCGGCCGGGATCGGCGCTCGGGGCTGTGGGAGTTCGCCGTGAGCGGTTCGGGCGAGGTGCCGGTGCGGGATGATCGCGGCGATCTCGCCCTCACCGGCCGGTCGGCGATCGTGCTCGTTCTTCTGCCGGGCGGAACCTTCGAGATGGGATCGGAGGAAGCGGGCAGGGTAAAGAAAGGCCCGGGCCAGGAAGGGCTCTACACGCCCGGACGGGAGGGGCCTGTTCATACGGTCACCCTCGATCCTTTCCTGATGTCGAAGTACGAGCTGACCAACGGACAGTGGCGGCGCATCAACTACCGGATCCCCAGCCGCCCGCCGGGAGAGGCCGACAAGGCGAAGGACGAGGAGCAGAGCATCGATCTCGAACCGGCCACGCGGATGACCTGGTTCGAGTGCCGCGACATACTCCTTCACGTCGGCCTCGAATTACCCACCGAGGCCCAATGGGAGTACGCGGCCAGGGGCGGCACCAGAACGATCTGGTACACGGGAAACGAGAAGGAGTCGATCGAGGGCCACGGAAACATTCGGGACCGGATGGCCAACGAGCACGGGCTCGCGCTGGTCGCCCTGCCCTACGAGAAATGGTTGGACGACGGTTTCGCGCAGGCGGCGCCCGTGGGAAGCTTCGAGCCGAATCCCTTCGGCATCCACGACGTGATCGGCAACGTCTACGAATGGTGTCGCGACTGGCTCGTGATCTACACGTCCCCCGTGCGCCCGGGGGACGGCGAGCGGACCCCCGATATTCCCGACCCGAAAACGCGCATCGTGCGCAGCGGAAACTGGGACGGCGTGGCCCTGGCGACGCGTGTGTCGTTCCGCGTCGACACCCAGCCGGGGCGGAGCGATCCGGGTGTGGGTGTCCGTCCCTCGAGACGGCTCTACGAGTGAGCGCGGGCCGGAGCCGTTACCAGAGCGGCTCCTCCACCTTTCCCATGAAGAGGATCAGGCCGGTCACGTCCTCGTGAATGACGAAGACGAAGGGCCGGTCGACCTTCACTACCGCGCCGGAACCGGACGCTCCGAAGAGACCCGTCGCTGCGGCAGCCTCCGTCCCTTCCTCGTCGACGCGGATGAAGGTCTTTTGCTTGGCCTCCTCGATCCACGTCGCAACGGGCGGGTTGAACATTTTGTCGAATTCGGCGAGTTGTGAATCGAAGGCCCTCTCCATCCCCAGGGCGATCAGGCTCTCCTCGAGACCGACGGCGTAATCGAAGGAGAACTTGGGGAGCTCGAGGTCGACGAGGCAGCTGGCGGCCTTCTCCAGCCATGCGTTCCAGCTCTCCGAGTCGATGGCGAGGATCAGTTCATCGGCGGTGAGCGGATACCTGGGAAGAAGAATCGCCATGCTGAAGGCGCCATGACTGTAGGGAAGGTCCACTCCCTCGAAGAGGGTCTCGTAGAAGTATCCGCAGCGGAGCTCGTGGACCATCATGGCACAGGGCACGGTGTTTCCGTTCGCGAGGTGAAACAGGTCGGTGTGGGTATGGGCGCGATCGAATTTGTCCGCCCAGTCGCCCTTGAAGTGGACCGTGTTGAGCGCGGCCCAGACGTAGTTTTTCAGCTCGTCGTGGGTGATGATCTCGGTGATCTTTCCCTTCGTGTTGAGAGCGACCCACTCGTTGATGATCTCTGCTGCCGTTGGCGATTGAAAGTCGATCACGTCCATGTACGCACCGAAATAATCCCGGCAGTCGTTCGCGAAATAGGGATCGAAGTCCAGCGGTATGGTGGCCCACATCGAGTTGGCGAGCCCGATCGTGACCTCGGGGTCCACGATCGGAAGGAGGGACATCACCCGCCGGTAGGATTCGTTGATCTCCTGGAGCGTGAACGGGGAGAGTTCCATCGCGTCGAGCATCTCCTGCTGCGTCTGTCCCGAGGCGCCGTTGAGAGGCATTCCGAGGCAATAGGAAACCGAGATGGGCGAAACGCAAAGGTTCGTTCCCGGGTTTTCCACCGCTTCCCAGGCCGCGATCTCGCGAAAGAGACCGAATCCGAACTCGTTGGCCGCGCCGCAGATCGCGAGCTCGGTCCCGCTCAGGGTGTTGAGAACGTTGAAGAACGGTTTGTCCTTCGGTTTGCTCGACGATTTGGAACAGGCGGTGAGCAACAGGGCGGCCAGACACAGTACGAGGACTTTCCCAGAGGTACGCATCTCTCTCTCCTTGCATGACGAACCGGTGTCGCCCGAGGAGCAACGGACCGGTGTTGCCGAAAGCGTATCCACGGCCGGCAGCGGCGATCGGGGTGTCGAATTCCCTGATCGGCCCGCTCCCACAATCCTGTCTAGCAAGAGACGCGCCCCCCAGTGACAGCAGGAAAGAGATGCAGAACCCGGAGTGCCTGCAGAGGTGATTCAGGGATATTGTTGTCGTGTAAAAAAGACTTTTCCATCAATGGTTTTCGAGAAGGGCGATCGATTTGTTATTCTGCCACGCGGGGGCGAGACGCGATGACAACCGATCGAAACGAGCAAATCGAGTTCCTCTTTCACGAGGCGCTGGACAGGCCTCCCGGGGAACGCACATCTTTCCTTTCCAAGGCTTGCGGCGATGATCTCTCCCTGAAGGACGAGGTGGAAACCCTTCTTGCCGCCCACGAAGGCGCCCCTGACTTTCCCCGTCAGCCGGCCTGGGCCCGCTTCATCGACGAGGGGAACGATTCACGAGGCGGTGGCGCGGATTTCGAGATCGAGAGCGGGCTTCCCCATGAACGGCTCGGAGAGTTCCGGCTGATCCGGCGGATCGGCGAAGGGGGCATGGGTGTGGTCTACCAGGCCATCCAGGAGTCCCTGAACAGACGCGTGGCATTGAAGGTCATCCGCTCGGAGCGCATGGGATCATTCGAAGCGGAGTCCCGGTTCAAGCGGGAAGTGGAAGCCGTTTCCAATCTGCGGCACCCCAACATCGTTACCGTATACGGCAGCGGCGAGGAGCAGGGCGTCCGGTACTTTGCCATGGAGCTGGTCCGGGGAAAAGGGCTGGATGAAATCTACTTTCAGGCCGCCTCGGAGAAGGAAAATATCTCCAGACCCGAGTTGCTCGGTTGGATACGGGACGTGGCCGATGCCCTCCACTGCGCCCATCAGGCCGGGATCATTCACCGGGATGTGAAGCCTTCCAATATCCGCATCACCTCCCAGGGCCAGCCGATGCTCATGGATTTCGGCGTGGCGCGCCACCGCGACCTGTCGACCCTGACGCTGACCGGCGATTTCCGGGGAACGCCCCACTACGCCTCCCCCGAACAGGTGGAGGCAAAGCGCAGGTCGATCGATGCGCGCACCGACATCTATTCACTCGGCGTGACCCTCTACGAAGGCGTGACAGGACAGGTACCGTTCCTGGGGGAAACCACCGAACAGGTCTTCCACCAGATCCTCGAGCGCGAACCGGTCCCGCCGCGTCAGCTTGTTCCTTCCCTTTCGAGGGATGTGGACACCGTCATCTTGACGGCCATGGACAAGGACCCGGACCGCCGCTACCGGTCCATGGATGACTTTGCCCGGGATCTCCAGCGCATCCTGAATGGTGAGATGATCTGGGCCAAGCCGGCCGGCATGGCCACGCGCCTGGTGAAACGGATCCGCCGGAATCCCCTGTTGAGCGCGGCCGTGGGATTTGCGGTCCTCACCCTCGTGGTGTTCTTTCTCTACATTTTGTGGTCCTATCCGCAGATCCGACAGGAGCGGAACCGGGCGCTCGAGGCCAAGGCGGAGGCCGAAAAGGAAGCGCACAAGGCGAAGGCGGTGAACGAGTTCCTCGAGGATATGCTCTCCTCCGCCGACCCGAGGATGAAGAGCAAGGACATGAAGGTGGCCGATGTGCTCGACGACGCGGCCGAGCAGATCGAGAACGCTTTCGAGAACCAGCCCGAGGTCGAGGCCTCCCTCCGGATCACCCTGGGCAGAACCTACTACAGCCTATCCATGTTCGAGGAGGCTGAAGATCAGCTCCTGGCAGCGCTCGAGATCAAGCAGCCTGAATCGGGCGAGGAGGACAGGGGCGCCCTGAAGATCATGAACGACCTGGCCATGGTGTGCCGGGCCCAGGGGCGTCTGACCGAGGCGGAGTCGATCTACCGCAAGGTGATCGACAGGATGAAGCGGCTCGCGGGCGACGAGGATCAGGGCACGCTCATATCGGTCAACAATCTGGCCTCCGTTCTTCAAGACCAGGGGCGGTTTTCGGAAGCCGAAGCCCTGCATCGCGAGGTGCTCGAGAAGCAGGCCGGGCTCTTGGGCGAAGAGGATCCGGACACGCTCCTGTCCATGAGCAACCTGGCCCTGGTCTTGGCCTCCCAGGCCAGGTACACCGAATCGGAAGCGCTGTACGAGGAAGTGCTGAGACGCCAGCGCGGCACTCTCGGCGACAGCCATCCCCATACCCTGAAAACCCTGGGCGGCTTTGCGGGAATCGACAGGCAGCAGGGCCGGTACAGGGAAGCGGAGAAAAAATACGCCGATCTCCTCGAACTGCAGCGCACGGCGCTCGGGAACGATCACCTGGATACCCTGGTGACCATGAACAGCCTCGCGAGTACGTGGATCAATCAGGGAAGGTACGCCGAGGCTGAAACACTCTACAGGGAGTCGCTGGCCCTGTTCCGGCAAAACCTGGGCATCGATCATCCATCCGCCCTCGAGATCACCAGTGACCTGGCCATGCTGTTCAAGGAGCTCGGCCGATTCGATGAAGCCGAGGAACTGATGCGGGAGACATACGAAACAGCTCTCGGCCGGCTGGGCAGGGAACATCCCGTGACCACCAAGTTCATGAACAACCTCGTGGCCGTGCTCCTGAAGACGGGCAAGCTTTCCGAAGCCGAACCCCTTGCGGAGGAGGTGGTGGAACTGCGGACCCGGGTCCTCGGGCGGGAAGACCTGAAAACGCTCCTATCCATGACCAATCTGGCCAATCTGCGTTTTTATCAGGGCCGCCTTCCGGAGGCGGAGGCACTGTTCAAGGAGATCTTCGACATCCGATGCCGCATCTCGGGCAAGACAAGCGCCGTCACCGTGGCGGCCATGATGAATTACGGTGTGGTGCTCAAGAAACAGGAAAGGTTCGACGAAGCGGAGAAGCTGTTCCGTGAGGCCATGGAAAATACCGGGGGGGATGGGTTTTCAGATTTCAACACATTCACCCTCCTGTGCTTGAACTACGGGGATTGCCTGATCCGGTTGGGGCGTTACGAGGAGGCGGAGGCGCAGTTGCTCAAGAGTTTCAACCTTCTGAAAAACAAGGCCGGAATCGGCCACCGGCGGACCAGGAAAAACATCCGGGTCCTCATTCGGCTCTACGACACGCTCGAGAGGCCCGAAAAGGCGGCCGAGTTTCGGGCTCTTCTGGATGAGGAACAGGAAAATCGAGCCCGATGATCCGCGCGGGACCGGAGCGCCCCAAGGGGGAGGAGAACAGAACGAATTGAGACGGCATCGAATCTGC
The DNA here is from genome assembly GCA_964620445.1 of uncultured Phycisphaerales bacterium. Classification (GTDB taxonomy): domain Bacteria; phylum Planctomycetota; class B15-G4; order B15-G4; family CAYZWU01; genus CAZUHB01. The sequence goes on along the minus strand of CAZUHB010000034.1, from coordinate 21,602 downwards.
CTGGCCGGCGCCACGGCACTGTGGCTGTTGATCTCCTCCGCTGCTGCCGGTCTGCCCGTGGATCACGAGGCAGGCATGGACGAGGCGCGGCGCAAGATAGACGCCGTGCTCCGCCTCGAGCCGGGACGCGATCCGGTGGTGCCGGGGGCCTGGACGGGGATCGTCGACGGGGCGCGCTTCGCCCTGGCGCGCCACGAGCTGCTCCGTAGGCTCGGCCCGGAGGGGCTGGCCGCGCTCCGCACGAAACCGATCCACGCCGCCTTTGCCGAGAGCCTCTGGGAAGACCGCTATCGCCTCGAGAAACTGCTCGCCAATGCCACCGCGCGCGACCGCATCGCGCCTGTCATCACCATCTGGGCCGACCTCTACGCTTCCGAGTCCGCGCGGCTCCGCGCGAAGTACGACAACCTCATGCTGGCCGTGGCTCTCCACTTCGACGCCGAACCGGGCCGGGCCGTGGCCGGGGACCACAGGATCGACGAGCAGGGCGCGATCCTCGTGCGCACCCAGGTGGACAAGGACAACCCGAAGAAGATCGAAACCGCCCTTCTCACACCGGCAAGCCGCTACGCGTGGTATCGCGACCGCTGGGAAGCGGGGGACATGTTGACCGACCCGACCGCCTTCAGTCCCTGGGAGCTCAAGTACGCGGTCAACACATTCCGCCCTGACGAGGATCTCGACTGGGCCCAGACCGGACTGCACGCGAAGCTCGAGGAGTTCTTCGCAAAACCCGGGGGTGAGATCCGCCGGGGTTTCATCTCCGTCCTCTACGCCGTTCCCTACATCTGGCCCTGGGGCGGGAACATGTCGCGCCACCTCGAGGAGATGACCGCAAACGGCGCGGTCTGCGGCGGGCAGTCCGACTTTTTCCAGGCCTGCGCCCAGGCCCACGGCATCCCAGCTGCCAAGCAGGCCGGCCCGGGCCACGGCTGGCCCGCGTGGAAAGCGTCCGAGGAGAAGGGCTGGGTGCTGTCGGGCAATGGATGGTACAACCCGGCCAACTCCACCTATCGCGACGACTGGTACGAGGACGGTTCCCACTCCCAGGCGCGCGCCACGCTCTTCCATCTGCCCGATCTGCACGGCGGCGACCTCTGCGCGACCGAAGCCTGGATGAGCGCGGCTCGCGCGGCGCGCGAGACAGAGGGCCGCGGGGCGCTCGAAAAGCGGCTCCTTCTCGGGGCGGTGCTCCGCGGCGGGCGCAATCCGTACGCCTTCCTGCGTGCCACGGCCCGGTTCGGCGAGCTCGGTGACGGTGTCGCGCCCGGGGAGTGGACCGCTCTCGCCAGGGCGGCCGAGGCCGCATACCTCCCCCAGCATGCCGACATGTTCCACGACCTTCTCGGCCGGATCTGGCGTCTCGAGGAGAAGCGCGCGCTCGATCCGGTTTCACCGAGGATCGCCCTCAAGCGGCTTGCGGCGCTGCGCCGCGCATTGCTCGACACCGTGCCGGACCGAGGAGACCTGCTCCTCGACGTGGTCCGTCGCGAGATGCGCTTCATGACGGCCGGGACCAGGCCGAAAACCATCGCCGCCCACCTCGATTCCCTTCTCGACGATACCGAGCAGCAGGGCGCGCTCGTCGCGCTGGGAAGGGCGCGGCTCGAACTCGAGGCGGGCGACCCTCTCCGCGCGGAGAAGGTGGCCCGGGGCCTGCTCGAGAAGCTGGCCGCCGTGCCGGTCACGTCGCTCGGCGAGCGGATCGCCTGCACCAGGGAACTGTCCGGGTATCTCGATTTTTCCGCGGCGCGCCGCATCGGCTCCTGGTCGAGTAGAGATCTGGACGGAGGCGCGGCCGCAACGGTCCTTTTCGACCTCACAGCGCTGGCGCGGATGATCCACGGTCCCGCAACGCTGAAGGTCATGTTCGTTCCCACCGAGGGGCCGCACGTCCTGGTCGTGGACAGGGCCGCCGTTGTCCGTGGAGACAGGGTCCTTGCCGAGCACCGCAAAGCGATCGAGGTGCGCGAGGGCGCGCGGCCCGCCGCCATTCCGTTCGAGCTCCCCGCGGACGAGAAGCGCGTCAATGTCAAGCTCCGTCTCGAGTGGCGCGCCCCGGGCGGCAACGGTTTCGCCGGCCGCATCGTGGCGCGCATCGATCCCAGACCCGATTTCGCAAAGTCCGGGCGCGTGGGCGGCTGGGGCAAGGAGCTCTTCGACCTGGCCGATCCGGCGCGGCCGTGGCAGGTTGTCCAGGTGGCGGACTTGACCGGGCACCTCTTTGGACCGGGGCCCATCTTTCTCGAGGCACGCTACAGTTCCTACGAAAAGGGAGTCTTCGCCTGGATGAAGCTCTACGAGAACGGCCGCGAGATCGACGCCGACCTCCACGCCGGCGACAGCCGCGGCGACCCGTCCGCCCGCCGATGGCGGTTCGACCTGAAACGGCACGATCCGAAAGCCAGCTACACGGTGCAAGCGCTCATGGCGCCCTGCAATGGGTGGGGTCAGCTCATGATCTGTCCGAGGGAGTGAAATGGAATCAGGCAAGAACAGCAGCGACCCGGTGCGAAGCAGCGACCCGGTGCGCGCCACCGACGCACACTGCCACCTCGACCAGCTCGGCGATCCCCCCGCGGCGATCGCTCGCGCACGGGCCGCCGGTGTGACGCGCATCGTTTCGGTGAGCGAGGACCTGCCGTCGATGCACGCAGCACTGGCGCTCAAGAAGAAGCACCCCGGCATCGTGCTGGCCGGCCTCGGCATTCACCCCGCCCGGTCGGTCACGCTCTCCCGGGAGGATCGCGAGGGCGAACTGGCTTTCATCGAGTCGCACCTCGAAGAGGCGGATCTTCTCGGTGAGGTGGGACTCGACTTCAAGCACGCCGTGACCGACGCGCAGAAGAACGACCAGGCCGCTCTGTTCGATCGGCTCCTCGAGATCGCCGCCGCCCGTCGCATGCCGGTCAACATCCACTCCCGCCGCGCCCAGCGGGCCGCAATGGAGCGCGCCGCGCACTTCACCGCCCGGACCGGTCTGGGCGCGCTCATGCACTGGTTCACCGCGTCGAAGAAGCTGATCAGGATCTGCGCTGACCAGGGCGTGTTCGTTTCCGTCGGGCCCTCGGTCCTGTTTCACGATCAAACGCGGGAGGTGGCGGCAACGATCCCCCTCGATCTGCTCCTCGTGGAAACGGACAGCCCCGTGCCTTACGGCCCCGGGCCGGACAACGCCGAGCCAGCCTGGGCGGCCCGGGTCGTCCGCGAGATGGCGCGGATCGTCGGACTCGGCGCAGATGAACTGGCCGAGAGGGTGGAGCGGAATCTCGATCGATTTCTGCATCGGCAGGCGTGATTCGACGTGGGCCGGCTCGATCGATCGGCCTCACCGCCGTTTCTTGCTCTTCTGCTGAGCGATGAGGTCCTCGATCTTGGCGAGTTCCTTCGCCGAGATCTTTCTTTCCTCCACGAGATGGGCGATCAGCTTTCTGGGCGAGCCGCTGAAAAACCTGGCCAGAAGGTCGCTGACCGAGCTCATCCGATAAGAGCTCTTGTCGGTCCTGGCCTCGTAGACATGGCTGCGCGACACCTTGCGCCGGCTCAGCGTTCCTTTCGCCTCCATCCTGCGCAGGACGGTGAGCACCGTGCTGTAGGCCAGGGTCCGTTCCCGGGAGAGCGCATCGTGCACGGCGCGCGCCGTGGATGCGCCCTGTCGCCAGAGGATTTCGAGGATGGCCATTTCGAGCGGTCCCGGCGATCGGGTGTTCTCGTTCCTTTTCACTTCTCCTCCGGATAGTTCCTGATCGTCCATTCGCCGGCGGTGATCACGTGGCGGAACACGGATTGCATCACCATACCCTTTTTCGTCTCGACCTTGTCGAATTCGCGGCCCTCGAGCGTGACCCGGCTCCGGGCATAGTCGACGACATATCCCTCTCCCTCGGCAAGTTCGTCGCCCTCGTAGATGTAGCGGATCGATCCCTTCTCGATCGGCCCGGGAAACTGGTAGGTCCGGTTGTCCTCGGGAATCCCCCAGGCGGTGAGAACCTGCTTGCGCCCGTCGATCACGACCCGGTCCGAGAGTACGATCCTCTGCGCCGACGGATCGAAGGTGAATTCCTCCTTGTGTGCCAGAAAGCGTCCCTTCCCCTGCATGCCGCGTTCCTTGAGCATGAGCTTGAACTCCCGGCCGACCAGGGGCCGCTTGGGAACGAACAGGTTGCTGTCCGCCGTTTTCCAGAGGCCGATCGGTTCGGCCTCGGGCGCCACTTTCTTGTAGAGCTCGGAAAGAACAAGGAGCTCGGACTTCTTGGCTTTCGAATCCTCCGCGGGCGCCGAAGCTTCGCTGCCCTTCGCGGCCTTATCGCTTTTCGTCCTGCAAAAACCCATGCTCGCTATCAACTGGGGACGGTCGGGGTAGGGATAGTAACCGTAACTGATCTCGTAGGAGGTCTCGGGCGTGCAGTCATCCTCCTTCAAGAAACGGATGAAGCCCCTTTCGTGGTCCACCTCGAAGTCCTCGCCCAACCGGCCGTCGCGTCCGTTGATGACGACCTCGACCGTGCCGGCGGCGATCGGCGCAACGGTCCGTTTCGTCATGTTCGGCGTGGACCAGACCCAGGGGACCGCCCGGCGACCGTAAGCAAAAACCATGTTCTCCTTGAGATCGATCGGATTGGTGAGTCTGAGCGCCTGTGCGTCGCGATCGAATGTCCAGTCCCTGTCCGGATCGAGAGTTTTCAACTGCTCCTTGTCGAGTTTTGCCGTCAGCCTGTCAAAGGGGGCGGTCGTAACGCACGACACGCTCTCGAACCCGTCTCTCAAGCGGTACAAGCCTTTCTCGTCCCTGCACACGATCACGGTTTTGTCGTGTTGTTCCCCCGTGCTATCCGCTGAATCATCACCGATCACGAGCCCCGGCCCCCCCCCGATCCCCACCATGACATCGGGCGCGTCCTTTTCCTCGGCGGGTACGGAGCACGATCCGATCGCCAGAAAGAGCAGGCCCGAGCAAAGCAGAAGCGACACGACCCCTGCAAAGACAAAGGGCCGCCGCGCGGTACGGAATTTATTGTGATTCACAAGCATCTCGATCCTCCTTCTGATCAGCGAAATCCGTTCCCCGAAAAGAGTCGCCGTGCGCACGGTGCGAGCCGGCAAGAGCGCCGCCCTGCGTGCTGTTTGGTGAAGCTGGTCGATGTAACCCTCCCTGTCGCCCGAGGCCTCGATCACGGCCAGGTCCACGGCCCGTTCCGACTCGTTCGAGAGGGAGCGGCAGACAAGATGTACCAGGGGCTGAAACCAGAAAAGACCGCGCACGATCGCGGCCGCGTGGCGGATCAGCGGGTCGCGGCGTGTGTGGTGCAGGACTTCGTGAATCAGCCCCTGCTCGGCACAGTCCGCCCCACCCCCTTCCCGATCAGCCGGCACGAGAACCGCCGGGAAAAACACACCCGCCGCCGCAGGCCCGGCCATGTCCGGCGACCCGAGCAGCCTGAGCCGTGGCGATGCCCCGAACGACCGGACGATCCGATCGAACCGCCGCAGGAGCGGGCCCTTTGATACGGGCCGCGCCGCGACAAGAAGCTGCCGCATGCGAACGGCCTGAAGAGCGTATTGAAAAAAGAAGATCGCAGCACCCGCAAGCCAGATCGCGAAGAGAGCATTGTGTGTACTGAATCCGATCGACCGGTTCGAACCGAAAGCGGCACCCCGACTGGCCCACATGCCGGGTGTGTTCACGCGCCAGCTCGCGCGCGCCAACTCCGCGCCGATCGAAAAAGGCGCCCCCTCGTCGTTCGCCGCTCGGACCGATTCGAGCGAGACCAACCACGAGGGCGCCTCGAGAGGGACGCTCGCCGAGAGCCACACGATCGGTACGAGAAGGAGAACAGCGAGGAGCGCTCCCCGCCTGTAAGCCGGGCAGCGCTTGAAAAGAGTGGCGTTCAGCAAGTAGGCGAGCCCTATGAGCAAGCCCGAACGCCACAAAAAAGGCCCGAGAGCATCCGCGTCGAAAACCATGAGGCACCTCCCACGAAAGAACTACTACAATTGTAGTTTTTTAACTACTACAGTTGTAGCTTTATTCCCTCTTTTTCTGATTTTCTTCCGCAGAATGGGCGATCGCGGCGCGCCGGGGTTTTCACTTCCCCACGAGCTCCTCCGCTTCCTCGGCCATGAGGAGGTACCTGTGTTGTGAGGCAGCGTGTACGCCTTTCAGGAGTTTCCGGAATTTTTCGAGGGAGGTCGCAGCCTCGGCATCGTGGCCGAGACAGGCATGGGCCATGGCCAAATAGGCATAGGCTGAGGGCGCCGCCCCCCTGCCTTCGCGAGCGAACCGGGCGTTGAAATCCGCCAGGGTCTCGAGAGCCTGCTCGTGGAGGCCGACCCTGTACTCGGCGATGCCGCGTGTGAGAAGGTAATCCACGAGAGCGTCCTCGCGGTCGCACGCGGTCCGCGCCTTGCACAGTGCTCTCTCGTAGACTTCGGTCGGCTTACCGGGCGAGCGGACCGTCTTGAGGCTCTCTTTTATGAGCTGCATCGTGGGACGCTTGCGCAGCGCGACGAATCTCTCCGCCGCCTCCAAGACATCCCGGCCGAGAGGCCCCTCCTCGCCGAGGCGGGCGAGAACTTCCTCGGCAACGACATGTTTCTCGAAGAGCCGATCGACGAGCTCCATAGCCGCGCTTTCCGCGGGTTCGAGAATGTGATAACGCACCCGTTCCTCGTGCGACAGTTCGCGGGATTGGATCGACTTTGCGGCGGCGAGAAAATCGCCGGGCCAGATCTTGATCTGACCATCGGTGCAAACGGTCACGATCCTGTTGCCCGCTTTGCTGAACAACGCAGTGAGCACGGGCGCCGCGTGCCCGCCCAGCTCGGCGACCATCTCGCCCGAGCCGGTGTCGAAGATCCGCGCCTTGCCGTCGGAGAAGCCGGCGATCAGCCTGGCGCTGTCCGAACTGAAGACTGCCACGCCGCTGTGGGTAACAGCGTCACTGATGGCGAAGAGCTCCTCGCCCGTCCGCGCGCACCAGACACGGATCTGGGTATCGAATGGCGCGCTGCGCTTCTCCGACGTGGTGACCACCTTGGCCCCGTCGGGACTGAAGGCCGCGCACAGCATGAATCCGTTGTCAGCGCGGAGCGCGAACATCTCTTCCACTGTCTCGGCGTTCCAGATCCGCGCTGTCGAGTCGCGCGTTCCGGCCGAGACGAGCCGGGTGCCGTCGTGGTTGAAGCAGGCGGTGTACACGGCGTGCGCGCCGTAAATCGCCGCGTCGCGATCGACGAGGGTGAAGAGCTTCTCGCCTGTGTTCGCGTCCCAGATCGCGGTCTGGGACATTTCGCACGCCGTGGCCACCTGACCTCCGTCAGGGCTGAACGCGGCGGTCCAGATGAAGGTGCCTTCCTCCTCGAGGGTGGCGAGTTTATGTCCTGTTTCGGCATCGTAGATCTCGGCCGACACCGATCGGTCCTTCTTTCCGTCGTCGGTATCGATGATCCGTCCCGACAGGAGCACCTTCTTGCTGTCAGGGCTGAATACCGCGGTCCGCACCGCGTCCTGCCGTCTGCCTGGTGCGATCAGTTCCGAATCGAGTGCGCCGATGAGAGCCCGCATCGTTTTTCGAACAGTGTCCTTTTCCGGTTTGCCGAGAACAGCCAGGCACTCGCCCGTGGCCGCGTCGAAAACGCGGGCGGTCTGGTCCCACGACCCGGCGGTGACGATCTTGCTACCGTCCGGGCTGAAACGCGCGTCGCACACCGGCCCCTTGTGCCCGTCGAGCAGGGCGCAGCGTCTTCCCGTGGCCGCTTCGAAGAGGTGCACCACCTTGTTCGCGGCTGTAAGCAGCCTGGAGCCGTCAGGGCTGACATCGACCACCTGGTAACCCCACGCGGGCCCGAAGGTCGAGCCCTCCGTGCACTGGGCCTTCGTTTTCGGGAGGACCACCTGACCCTCCCAGGACTCGGTGGGAAAGAAGGGGAGCATCTCGGTCGTTGCATCGAAGATGCGGATCGTGCCGTCCTTCGACGCCGTGAGAACCCTTCGATTGTCGGGCGCGAAGGAGACGGACACCACATCCGACGCGTGTCCCCTGAGCAGACTGATCTCCTCGGCCGTTGCCACGCTGTAGACGCGCACGGTGGCGTCCTTCGACGCGGTGGCAACCAACCGGCAGTCCGGGCTGAAACAGACCGCCGTGATCGGCTGCGTGTGCCCATCGAGAACGGCCAGACACTCGCCGGTGACCGAGTTCCACAGGCGTGCTTCCTTGTCGTGACCGCCGGTCACCAGCATGACGCCGTCGGGACTGAAGGCGGCCGCCGAAGGTCGTGCGAATTGACCGTCCACGGCCAGCAGCCTTTCACCGCTCGTCGTGTCGAAGATGACGAACTCGTACGTTTTGAAACCGCGCAGCGCCACCCTGGCGCCGCCGGGGCTGAACGCCGCAAAGGACAGATCTCCTTTCGGGTTGTCGAGAGTGGCGACCTCGCTGCCGTCGGCCACGTTTACGATGCGGACCGGGCTGGTGTGCTTGTCTCTGTCCCGGTGTACCACGACGAGCAGCCTGCCGTCGTCGCAGAGATGCGGGAGGGAGATGGAGCCATCCTCCGGCCGGTAGGAGAGCGTCAACTCCCCGCTGGCGAGATCCCAGACCCGGATGGCATTATAATTGGTTTGTGTGATTGCCCGTTGCCCGTCAGGAAGGAACGACGCGCGAAAAACGGAGTGTTCTTCAGGTTGCAGTTCGGTCACGATCTCGCCCGTGGCCGCGTCCACGATATACGCCCTTCTGTACGAGGCAGCGATCACCCGCTTCCCGTCAGGACTGAAAGCCGCACTGCTCACACTGCGCCCGAGCGGAACGATGAGCCGCTCGCGGCTCTCCCCGAAGGCGCCAATGAGCGCGCTGTTGGCAGCGAGCCCGGGCGCGCGCTCTGCCGCCTCGATGGCGAGGAGCAGGGCGAGGCCCGGATCGCTTTCCAGAACGAGCGGCGACTGGGTGGCGAGGTAGAGGCCTTGTGCTCTTTTCAGAGCCGCATCCTTCTCGACCAATGCCTGCTCGCGCGCGTCCCGCTCCCGGATCGCCTCGTTCATCGCGCCCGTGGCCGCTGCTCGTGCATTCTCGGCATTTTTCCGCTGCTGGAGCGCCTCCGATTTCTCATTGCTGACCTGGACGATGTACCAGGGCAGGGTCACGATCAGGGCCAAGGTCGCGAGCAGCGCGATGCCGGTGACGGCGCTCAGCGCCGGGTTCCGGCTGATGCGCTTCCAGAGACGTTCGCCCACGCCGGCCGGCCTGGCGAGAATCACGTCGCCGCTCAGGTAACGGCGCAGGTCGTCGCTCAGTTCGGCCATCGACTGGTAGCGGCGGTTCGGGTCCTTTTCCATCGCCTTGAGGCAGATCACGGCCAGGTCGCGCGGCACGCTGCTGTTGATCTTGCGCGGATCGCGCGGATCGTGGAGAAGGATCTTCTTGAGCACTTCCTGGGAAGAGGTTCCCTCGAAAGGGCGCACGAGAGTGAGCAGCTCGTAAAAGGTCGCGCCCAGGGAGAAGATATCGGTGCGGCGGTCGATCCCCATGCGGTGGCTGGCCGCCTGCTCGGGCGACATGTAATAGGGCGTCCCGGCGAGATCGCCCGTGCGGCTCAAGGCGAGGGCGTCCTCCACCTTGGCCAGGCCGAAATCGGTAATCTTCGGAATGCCGTCGGGCGTGAGCAGGATGTTGGAAGGCTTGACGTCGCGGTGGATCACGCCCGCGTCGTGGGCGTGCTGCAAGGCGTCGGCCACCTCGGCGGTGAGCAGGGCGGTCTCGCGAAAGTAGCCGGGCGGCTGCGCGCCGCGGGCCCGAAACTCGTCGAGGCTGTCGTTGAGCGTGGTGCCTCCCTCGACCAGTTCCTGGGCGATGTAATGGATCCGTTCGTGCTCGCCCACGGCGTGGATCGCCACGATGCCCGAGTGCCGTTGCCTGCCGCCCGCCTCCGCCTCGCGGCGGAACTTGAGCACGGCATCGTTCGAAAAGCTGAGATGTGACGGAAGTACCTTGAGCGCCACCTTGCGGTTGAGCGAGATCTGTTCCGCCTCGTAGACGGTACCCATGCCGCCCGAGCCGATCTCGCCCAGGATCCTGAAATCACCCAGCACCAGGGGCGTGTCGCCCCGGGACGCCTCGGCATCCCCCTCGGGCGCGGCCTTCCGCCTCACCTTGCCGAAGAGGGACACGAGTTTCTCCTCGATCTCGGAGTACTGGCGCGAGAGATCCTCGGAATCGGCGTTCGATTCCGGTGGTGCCCCCGACCCTGTCTCGTCTCGGGATTTCTCTTCGTCCCGGTTGTTCATGTGACTTGTCCTTTCACGGACCGCGCGAGTCCCGGTCGTCCTTGTTCCAGAGCTGGTCGATCTTTTTCAGGGCCCGGTTGTAGAGCTGGCGCACCGCGCCGGGCGATCGGTCCATCATCCTGGCGATCTCGTCGAAGTCCATGCCGTCTCTCGTGCGCAGGACCACGGCCTGGCGTTGCGGATCGGGCAGATGGCCGAGCAGGCTCATCAGCTTGTTGAGATCCTCGTCAGCCATGGCCGCCTCGCTGGGAGAGGGATCGGATGTTGCGATCGGGCGTCTGATCGCGGACCGGACGGTTTTACCGAACAGCCGTTTCTCGACCTCGCGGTCGCGCTTTCGGGCGCTGAAATACCGGCCCTTGTCCCCGATCTTCCGCACGACTCTGAAGGAGAGCCAATGGAAGAAGGAGTCCGCCCCCCTGTACTCGAATCCCTCCATGTCGGAGAGGACATCGCCCCAGACCGACTGGATCAGGTCGGCGCTCTCCATCTTGGCGCGCAGCCGGCTGCCGAGTTCGTTGCGAACGGCGCCTTTCAGCCTCTGCTCGTAGAGCTCGTACAGCTCGGCGATCGCCTCCTGGTCGCCCTTCCGGGCGCGTGCCACCATGTGCAAGGTTCTGTCGTCCAGGTCGCGGTCCGGTTCGGTCATGTTTCTTGGATCCTCCGGCTCGTGGCCGTTCGATGCGTCTCGGTTCGTCGGTCGCTCCGCTTCGAGGAGCGTCCATTCTCGCGGGAGCGGGCGTGTACATTCAACAGGAAACAGCAGCGCCCGATCCCCGGCGCACTGGTCGAGGCGCAGAAGCACGCTTTTTTGTACGTAAAAAATTCACTTTTTTTTCCAGGTCCCGATGAAACCGCACCAAAGGGAGCTTAAGCTTCCATTGATGTAGATATCGGCAGTTTTGGCTCGATCCATTGGAGCGGAATGGAGGGCGATGCAACCCAAGATCAGGCTCGGAATCAGCAGCTGTCTCCTGGGCGAGAAGGTTCGCTACGACGGCGGCCACAAGTTCGATCCCTTCCTGGCCCGCGGACTGGGCGGGTACGTGGACTATGTGCCGGTCTGCCCCGAGTACGAGTGCGGCCTCGGCGTGCCGCGCGAGGCGATGCGCCTCGAAGTGCCGCGCGAGGCGATGCGCCTCGAAGAACCGCGCGAGGCGCCCCGCCTGATCACGATCCGCACGAGGATCGACGTGACCGCCCGGATGCGCGCGTGGTGCCGGAAGCGGGTGCGCGCGCTGGAGAAGGAAGATCTTCAGGGATTCATCTTCAAGAGCCGTTCGCCGAGCAGCGGGTTGTCGCGCGTCAAGGTTTTCGATGAGAAGGGGATCCCGGTCCGGAAAGGAGTCGGCCTCTTCGCGCGCGCTTTCGTCGACCGCTTCCCGCTGATCCCGGTCGACGAGTCGGACCGGCTCCGCGATCCGGGGCAGCGCGAGAACTTCGTTGCGCGCATCTTTGCCTTCAACGGTTGGCGCGAGACCGTGGCGCGCCGCAGGACGCGCGCAAACCTGATCGGCTTTCACGGCCGCCACGAGCTTCTGCTCCGTGCACATGGCGAGAAGCACGCGCGCCTGATGAACAGGCTCGTGGCCGGAGCCGAGAGTATCCATCCGAAGGAACTCCACCGGCGGTACCTGGAACTCTTCTCGGCCGCGCTCAGGCTGAAAACAACGGTCAGGAAGAACCTGAACGTGCTGCAGCGGATCGCGAGAGCCTTCAAGAAGCAGCTCTCGGCTGATGAGAGGCGGGAGCTCCTCGATACGCTCGACCGCTACCGCGCGCGCCACATTTCCCTCGACGGGCCGATCACGATCATCAATCGTTTCGTGCGCAAGTACGAGCGGGCCGATTTCGCGGATCAGGTCTTTCTGAATCCCCATCCTGTCGAGGTGGCGCTCAGGAATCAGGTTCTTTCCGGACCCGATCCGATCGAGTAGTATTCACGGGGGCACCCCGGACCCACAGGAAGGAAAGGCTCATGAACTCGAAAGGCGCGACAAGCCGCCGGCCGGTCTGGGTCGCGGTCACGATCGGTGCTTTCGTCCTCCTCGTGGTGGTCGGCCTCTTCGTCATCGCCGTCCGCGATCTCCCGACGGCAGCGGACCCGGAGGTCGTGGAAGAGACCTTTGCCGAACAGATCGCTTTCCTGAAGGAGCTTGCCCTCTCCTGCCCTGAGCCGACCAAACCTCCTTCCTTCGATTCGGACGATGACGCGCAGGTCGAGGCGTGGAGAGAATTCAACCTGGTCTGGGAAGAATGGTCGAAGAAATCGGAGAGCCGGCCCGACCTGATGTCGCACCCCGCCATCAAGGGCGCCTCGGTCTACATCGCCGCTTCGAGCGGCGGCATCAGGGCGCGGATGATTCTCGTGGACCACGACGACCTGGAACCTTCCTGGTTCGAGTCCGTCTGGACCTGCCTCCACGATGAGGGGACAGAACCGGAGGGGGATCCGCCCGAGGTGAGGCAATGGCGCGACGGCGACGGTCGGCTCGTGCGTTACGAAGCCTACTTCGTTGGTCCCGACGGCGCGAACATGGGCCTGCAGCTCCTCGTCGACTTGAACCTCGTCAACCAAAACGCCGTTGATGACGACCAAAACGCGGTTGATGACAACCAAAACGCGGTTGATGACAACCAAAACGCGGTCGATGACGAAAGCGGACACTGATCGCCCGGCTTTCGTCCCTCCACGGGCAACATTCGTCACAAACTGTTCAAAGCGCCCGCGCCCTTGGCGTATCCTGATACTGATCTCGAAAGTGTGCACCGCTATCCGAAAACCGGTTCGAACGAGGAAAACAGCCGTGAAAAAGTTTCTGCTCTATTTTCTTCTCCTCTGTCCATTCGCCATCAACCTCTGCGCTGAAGAACCGGAACCGATGGCGTCGGGCCCGGCAGATGAAAATCTCGACGACGTTCTGAGCAGAGTGCGCGCTGCCATCGGCTACGAAAAGATCGCCGCCACCGGCAAGCACGTCACGATCCGCAGCCGGACCCGCGATTCGGGCGGGCACGAATCGGTCGTGGAAACGACTTTTGCGTCCGACGGCCGTTTCCTTCTGAAGACGAGCGGCACTGTCGATCGGATTTGCGGCTTCGACGGCAACACACCCTGGCTCGATTCGTGGGGAACGGTCAGAAAACTCGCCCTTGCCGGGCGCGAGACCAACCTGGTCGGGACGTGGATCCGTACCAACTACTGGCTTCATCCCGAGGCGCCGCTCGATCTGACGCTGGAAAAAAGCGCAGACCCGGCCGAACCGCTCCAGGTCGGAATGAAACTCGAGAAGGGCCTCGTGCCCTGGAAAATCCGGATCGATCGTTCCACCTGGCTCCCCGTCTCGGTCTCGAGAAATCTCGTGGGGCGGGAGACGGTCATCCGACTGGAAGAGTATGCGGACCACGACGGCTGGAAGGTGCCCCACCGCATCACCGTCCACGCTTACGGCAAGATCGTGCGCGAGTCGGCCACCGAGTCGGTCTCCGAGGCACGGTCGTTCACGGACTCCGGGTACGAGCCGCGCCTCGGTCCGCCCAAGGACACGCGCTTCGACAGCTCCATCCCGGCCGCGCTCGAGGTCAAGCGCTCTCACAGCGGGGACAGGCTGCTCGTTCACCCGCTGATCAATGGCAAGGACGTGGGCTGGTTCCTCTTCGACACGGGAGCCGCGGGATGGACGATTGCGACGGCGGCGGCCGAAGCGGCCGGCCTCGACGTGATCGGCGAGTCGCCCACGACCGGTACGGCCGGCGTCAAGATCGCCATGAAGACCTGCCGGGCAAACACGATACAGCTCGGCCCGGCGACCTTCGACAACCAGATCATGCGCGCCATCGCTTCCGCGGGGCTCGGCGGCGACTGCATCGGACTGGTGGGCTACAGCCTGTTCGCCCGATGCGTTGTGGAATATGACGACCTGGCCGCCACCCTCTCGATCCACGACCCGAAAGAGTACGCATCGAGCGGCATCTTCTGGCAAGAGCTCGTTCCCGGTCAGATCGTACCGACGATCTCTGCCCGGTTCGAGGGCCACGAGGAGCTCTTCAGAATCGATACGGGCGCCAACAGCGCGCTCGTCTTCAACACACCCTGCGTGCGGCGCCTCGGTCTGCTCGAAGGGAGGGAGACGTGGGCGATCGAGGCGGGCGGAATCGACGGCGAGTTCTCCATACAGCGGGGCGAGATAGAATGGATCGAGTTCGGCGGGCGGCGCTTCTCGTCCGTCACCGCCGAGTTCTCCACGCGCGAGGCCGGTGTTCTCGCCGATCCGTTCACGGCCGGGATCATCTGCAACGACCTTCTCAGAGAATTCAAGCTCGTGCTCGACTACCCCCGCGGTCGCATCGGATTCGGGAGGCGGGATGGCGCCTCGAAAAAGTGACTCCCCACACCCCTTCGTCGGATCGGAACGAACAACGAGGGCGCGCAGCCAGTTGCACGCCCTCGTCGGTTCCGTGAAAGGAACTGGTCAGACTCTCTCCTACCCCTTTCGGATCACTTCCGTTCCTCCGGGGAGAAGTAGTGGGTTGCGGTGCGCGTCCGCCACAGGTTCCCCTCGAAGGTGGTGCACGACGCCTTCGACTTGTAGAAGTCGATCTTGCGCGCCACGGGCGCCAGCTTGCCGAGTATGACCGAGATCTTGGTCACCACCGGCTGCACCTTCGGCTCGGGAATGAAGGCCCCCATCATGCCGGTCACCATCGCGGCGATTCCGAAACCCTCTTCCAATCCCTCGCCGAGCTTGCGCATGTCGGTGAGCGACAGGGCCGCGAAAGGTCCGTCGGGCACGATCGCCTCTTTCATGACGCGCTCGTTGCTCCTGATGTTCGGATGATCGCCCGCGGCCGTGGCCAGGGAGAGCACGATGGCGTCGACCGAGGTGCCGAAGATGACAAAGCCGTCCTTCACTCCCCAGATGACAGGCTTCGGCGACATGGCGAAGCGCAGGCTCTGGAACCCCGCGAGCCGTTCGTCGTTGACCGGCGTGCTCCTCATGCGCATCATGTTGAGCGCCATCATGGCGGGATTCTGCCTCACCAGTTCGGAGAGCTTGGTGGCGCTGAAATCGATCGCCGCGGCGATCTTCTCGCGAGCCGTTTCCTCGTCGGTGACCTTTATGAACGCCACCGTGTTCCCGTCCTCGAGGGTCATGCTGATCGCGTCTCCGTCGATCCAGCCGACCACGTCCTTGCGGATATCGATTCCGATCTGCTTCTGAAGCCCCTCCCACTTGGCGAGAAACTCCTCGCCGATCGGCCCCACCACGCGGATCGTGTCCAGGATGAACTCGTAGAGCTTGACGAAATCGATGCCCTGGGAGATCGAGAAGGAGACGGTTTCCTGCGGCAGGTAGCGATCGAAGTCGGTGAGCGGCGGCCTGTTCCCGAAGATCTCGTAGATCGGCAGATCCTTGGCGCCGGGCGCGAGAACGGCGATCGACTCCGTCGTGGTCGTGTACCCGTCGGTGGCCTCGATGGCGGCGACATAATCGAGGAAGGCCACATTGTCGGCCACCCGGTCGATGATCCGGAACGCCATGGCCGCCCAGCTCTTGGTCTGACCCAGCGCGACTTCGGCCGAATACTTCCTGGACTTGGCGAGCGCTGCCTGAAAGCGTTCGCTCTCCCGGACACTCGCCCAGTCTGGATCCCTTGCGATGTGATTGGGGCAGTAAAAACCTCCGTCGACGGCCTTCTCGAGGAAATCGAGCGCCTTCTGCTCGTTTCCGAGAAGAGCGTGCAGGAATCCCACGTTGTAGAGCACGCGCGAATCGGTCGGTGCGATCGCGTAGGCCTGTTCGGCGAGCTTGAGCGCCTGTTCGTAGTTCTTCTGTTCGCAGGCCTGGTGGATCTGAATGCGCAGGCTGTGCACTTCCTTCTCGCCGGACTCGTTGAGAACCATGTCGCGCGCCCGCACCATCAGCGCCAGTTCGGCAGCCCTGTCGAGCGCCTTCGCGTACCCGGGCTCACCGTGGAGGGTGGCCAGATCGGGATCGTTCCCGATCTTGCGCGGCGCATGAAAGCCGCCTTCGACCGCCTTTTCCAGCCAGGCGAGCGACTCTGCCTTGTTGCCGGCGCACGCGTTGAAGCAGGCCAGGTTGTAAAGGACCACCGAGTTTTTCGGAGCGATCTCGTGGGCTTTTCGGATCAGTTCCAGGGCCTTTTCGTAGTCGCCGCTCTCATAGGCGGACATCGCCTTGCCCGCGAGGCCGTTGATGTCGGCCGTCATGCTCGAATGGGTGTACACGTCGCGCGGCGCGGTCAGGGTCCTGACCAAAACGTCGCCCGTGGCACGGAGCGACTTCATCATGGTCTGCATGTCGAAGAAGGTGAAGTAGTTCTCGCCGGGCGGGAGATTCGCGAAGCCCGCCTTGAAGCGGGGTGAGTCGGCGAGAGCCTTCTTTTCGCTGCTCCCGTCGAGGAGAGCGAGGACGTCGTCGATGAGACCGTCCCGAATGCCGATCAGCACGAGATCGTCGCGCTGGCACACGGCGATCGGAAGGGACGGAGCGCCCGGCAGACGTTTCAGGATATCGATCTGGGCGACGGCCGCACCCTTCCGCGTCATTCTGTCGACGGTGACGACCTCGCGCCCCACGGCGTTGTTGATCTCCTCGACCATGGCGTCGAGAATGGCGGCCAGTCCCTTGAAGTTCGCCTCGGCCCCCTCGGAAGTGCCGCGGAGAATGATGACCATCTGGGGCATCATCACGGGCGGGTTCTTGTCGGAGAAATGCGCCGGCGGAACGAACCGTTCGGAGAAGACCGACTCCTTGCCTTCCAGCCCGCTCCAGTCGACACCGGCCACGAGCTGAGTGAACCGTTCCTTGATCCGGATCAGCTCATCCGTCCCGTCACCGCCGGTCAGACCGATGATCGTGCCGATCAGGTCGATCGCATCCTCGTGGATACCGCTCTGCGCGAGCGCCTCGAGAACCTCTCCCCAGTAGAGATCGAGAAAATCCTTCTCCGGGTTGTTCCGCTCGTGGACATAGAGGAAGACATCGTTCGGCAGGATCTGTGCGAGAGATCGGTCCTCATCGGCCCACGACGTGGGCGTCACCAGTGCCGATGCGATCAGAACCATGACCAGTGTGCGGCTAATGACGAATCCCGTTGTTTTCATGACTTTTTTCCTTGTTTGCTATGAGGTGCCGATTTCGACTGACTTCGCCTTTCGGCCCGATCTCGATTCTCCGCGGCCGAATCCGGTCGGCCCTTCTGGTTTGTCATGCGACAGGCGGACGCGGCGCGCCTCACCCTTTCTGCGATTAAGACAAGGAAAATTTCCCCACCGAGGCTGCCGGCTCAATTGTCGGCGGCGCCCGGTTCCGGCCGTTCTTCGAGCGGCTGTCGACCCCGTACCGGAAGCCTGCCGAGAGCTTTGCGCCACCGTGAGGCTTCATCCGCTTTTTGCCAGGTCTCGTAGTGCCGGATGATCCGATCGAGCACCTGCCTCTCGAGTTCCACGGGAAGGAGGGGATTCTTTTTCAGTTCCCCGTACGCGTCGAGCATGAGCGTCTCGGCCCCGGCGAGATCGCCTCTTCCGGCAACGGCGATCGCGAGCCGGGTCTGCGTATCGATCGTGAGCCAGTGCCCCTCGGGGAGGGCCTTGCGTCTCATGGACAGGCAGCCACGCAGGAGCTCTTCCGCCTCCACGAAGCGGCCCGCGGCCATGTGCGCGGCGGCCTGCCTATCGAGAGCCATGTCGGGAATGACGCCCGGCAGCAACATCCGCCCCAGCCCCCTGGCCACGCTGTCCCAGCTCAAACCGATGGCACCGGTGATATCCCCGAGTTGAAGGCGGTAGTCGAGAAGGGCGGCCTCCATCTTTGCCACGTCATGGATCCCGCCGGGGTGCGCCAGGCCGATGGCGCGGATCTGCGTTTCGATGGCGCGCTCGAGGTCGCCCGTCCTCTGGCAGGCCTGGGCGAGCGTCTCCATGATGGTGGCATCCCGGCCCCCGGAGAGATCGACCGCCCGCTCCGCGGCGCGCAGCGCTGCCTTGGGATCCTGCTCGCCGGCCACCTCGCAATGGAGCAGCTCCCACGCATAGGCATGAAGAGCGAGCGCCGTGGCGCCGGGACGGAGCGCCACCCTCCGCAGGTAGGCCATGCGTTCGGCGATGAGCACTCCGATCGTCTCCGTTCTCTTCTGGAGGCGCAGGATGCGCAGAAGGTCGTTGAGCGGAATCAGAATGCGCGGATGGTCCACGCCCAGAACACGGCGGTAGAGCTCGTAGGCCTGCCGGTAGTTCTCCTCGGCTTCGGCGAGATGTCCCCGGTCCTCGAGGAGGAGCCCCAGGTTGTTCAGCACCGCCCCGGTGAAGGGATGATCCTCCCCCAGAACGGGCCGGCAGAGATCGAGTGCGCGCAAGAGCAGGGTCTCGGCTTCGGCCGACCGGCCCAGTTCGCGGCAGACCGCTCCCAGGTAGCCGAGCGACTTCACCGTATCGGCAGCTCTCTCGCCGAGCAGCCCTTTCTGAATCCGCAGGATCTCGCGGTGCATCCTCTCGGCCTCGGCGAACCGGCCGGGACCCCACAGCGCCAGGGCGAGCTCGGTCTTGGTGACCAGAGTTTCAGGGTCCTCGCTCCCGAGAACCCTCTCCTGCGATTCGGCGGTCTCGCGCAGAAGCGCCTCCGCCTCGGAATACTTCCCCTCGAGCCGGAGCAGGCCGGCCAGGGCCCGGTCCGCGCGGAGCGTGTCCGGATCCCGGTCGCCGTTGAGCGCGCTCCACAAGGCTCTGGCCGCGCGCAAATGGATCCCGGCGGCGCTGTAGAGGCCGAGCGCCTTGTAGGTCTCGCCGAGCGTCATGCGCAGGTCGGCCTCGACCTCGGGCTGCTTCGCAAAGGCGCCCGCGTCGATCTCCTTGACCGCCTCGTCGAGGAGATAGCGCACGGTGACCTCGCGGCCCCGCGCCTTGTTCGGATTGACGCTGCGAAGCATCTCCTCCAGAAAGCGGCTCACCTTCTCCGACTTGTCCACCTGCCTGAGCGCCTCGATCGTGCTCGCCTCGGCCAGGGCGCGCTGCTCCCTCTCCCTGGTGCGGGCCTTCTCGGCCGCGACCTTCTCCGTCTGCATTCTGGCGGTGGCTCTTTTCGCCTGGACGAGCCCGACCGTCGCCAGGGAGAGGCCGACGAGAAGGGCCACGACCACGAGCGCCCCGGTCAGGACGCCCACCCTGTGCCGCCGCACGAACTTGCGGAACTTGTATCCGACCCCGGGCGGGCCGGCCATGACCGGCTCGTGCCGCAGGTACCGCCCGATGTCGTCGGCCAGGTCCTTCGCGGTGGCGTAGCGGCGGGTGCGGTCCTTCTCCATCGCCTTCATCACGATCCAGTCGAGATCGCCGCGGAGCTGGCGCTCGAGCAGGGCCGGCTCGGCCTGGCGGAGGCGCGCGCTCTCGACGCCCGCCTGCGTGGCGCGGAGGGCATGGAAGCGCGCCGACGGCGTGGGCGGTTCCACGTCGCGGATGATCTTCCTGATCTCCTCGTAGGTGGCCTTCCGCAACATCCTGGCGCTGAAAGGTGTCACGCTCGTGAGCAGCTCGTAGACCATCACGCCGAGGGAGTAGACATCGGTGCGCGTGTCCATGTCGAGGCCGCTGATCTCGGCCTGGTCGGGACTCATGTACTCGGGCGTTCCGAGGAACTGGCGGAACTCGGTGACGAGGGTCTTCTCGGTGAGGCGCTGGCTCGTGGCCTTGGCGATTCCGAAATCGATCACCTTGGGCACGGGCTGGTTCGCGTGAAGCGCCACGAGCACGTTGCTCGGTTTGAGATCGCGGTGGATGATGCCCTTCTGGTGGGCGTGCTGCACGGCCTGGCAGATCGGGAGGAACAGCTCGAGGCGCTGCTGCACGGTGAGCTTGTTCTGGTCGCAGTAGTCGGTGAGCTTGATCCCCTTGACCAGTTCCATCACGAAGTAGGGCCGGCCCCTCTCGGTCGCGCCCGCGTCGAACACGCGAGCGATGTTGGGGTGGTCCATGAGGGCGAGCGCCTGCTGCTCCACCTCGAAGCGGGCGATGACCTGCTTCGTGTCCATGCCGAGCTTGATGATCTTGAGCGCCACCTTGCGGCGGACCGGCTCGGCCTGCTCCGCCTCGTGGACCGTTCCGAAACCGCCCTCGCCGATCTCGCGGAGAAGCTTGTACCGCCCGATTATGGTCCCGGGCGTTTCGGCCTGAGAGGGGGAGCAATCGACCGAATCGATGTCGATCGGCGGGCTCTCGAGAAAGGTCCCGACGCGGTCGTGGGAGGAGAGGAGTTCGTCGACCTGCTTCCGGAGATCGGAGTCGGTGCCGCACACCTCGTCGAGATAGGCGTATCGATCGGCAGGTGTGTCGATCTTCAGAGCGTTGGTGAAGAGCTCTTCGAGCTTGTCGTGGTCCTGGCTTGTCACGATCCTCTTTCCGTTAGACTTTTCCGGTCTGCGCCGCGCGGGGTTGTTCCGATCGAGAGGCGTTGCGTCCTATTCCGTTATGCGCCATCGGTACGCGCGATGCCTCACCGAACAGGAAGATTCACCCGCCCCTGGCCATCTCGTTGTAGAGCCACGTGCGGGCGAAGGTCCAGTACCGGTCCGCGGTTGCGCGCGAAATGCCGAGCACGCGGCCTGCCTGCTCCACGGTCAGCCCGGCGAAGAAGCGGAGCTTGACCAGCTGCGCCTTGCGCGCGTCTTCGCGGGCCAGCTTTTCGAGCGCCTCGTCGAGGGCGATCATGTCGATCGGATCCTCGGTGACCACGATATCTGCCTCGTCGATCTCGCGCCCCTGCCGCCCGCCGCCCCTTTTCAGCCTGTTTTTGCGCCGCGCCGCCTCGACCAGGATGCGGCGCATCGCCTCGGCCGCGGCCGCGAAGAAGTGGGAGCTGTTCTCGAAGGGTCCCGCAGCGTTGCCCAGAAGCCGAAGGTACGCCTCGTGCACGAGCGCCGTGGCCTGCAGGGTCTGGCCCGGCCGTTCGCGGGCGAACTTCCGGGCGGCGAGCGTTCTGAGCTCGTCGTAAACCGTGGCGAGCAAACGATCCGTGGCGCGGGGATCACCGCTCCGGACCTCGTCGAGTATTCGTGTGATGTCACCCATTCGCGCCCCGCGCAATCGCCTGTGGTGATTCGAAATCCGCTACACCTGCCTGATCGTATGATATGCGCCGGAATCTTGGCGGGGGATTGTTTTTCTCCTTTTTGCAGGCGGCGAACAAAATTAATTCTTCGGCGCGTTCGGCGGTAAAATCCGTTTCTCATAAGTATCTAATATAAATACATGTATAATATGAACCATCTCGGAAGAATCTGGATCGCAATCCTCATTACGACC
>CAZUHB010000033.1:69426-70542 GCA_964620445.1 uncultured Phycisphaerales bacterium | reverse complement strand
CTCCAGACGGACCGGCCTTCGTTCGGCCGCTGAGCGCGAGGCCGTTATAAGGAAATACTAGTGCGATTGGTTTCACCCAGATCGAAGAACAGATAAATGGATGTAACTCAACGCAGGGAGCACGAGATTCGCATGGCCACCTTTGATTGGCTGGCGGATCAGGTTGACATCTATGGTGATGTATTGCCACGTCCTCTCCTGTCTTGGGGATTCGAGAGCAAAGGTCAGAGGATATCGCTCATTAGTCAGCAAGGTATTTTCAAACCGAGAGTATTCAAAAAGATCCCGCTTTCCATCACTACGACAATGTCTGGTCCCTACGATGACAATTTCGATTCGGACGGACTGCTAAAATATAAATATAGAGGTACGGACCCGATGCACTCAGATAATGTCGGACTCCGTATGGCTATGCAACAGCGGGTTCCTCTAGTTTACTTTCACGCTGTCTTCAGAGGCAAATACTTGGCTGTGTGGCCGGTCTATATCGTTGGAGACAATCCGACTTCCCTGACGTTTACCGTGGCAGTTGATGATGTCAAGTTTGTCAACGAGTGCACCCAGGCAGACTGGGATAGTCTACGGATTGCAGATAGCTCTGAGGATCAGTCGCGCAGGGTATACATCACGACAACCGTTCGCCAAAGGTTGCATCAGCGATCGTTTCGCGAAAAAGTGCTTCGAGCGTATCGGGACCAGTGCGCTTTTTGCCGCCTCAAACACCTTGAGCTACTTGACGCGGCTCATATCGTGCCGGACAACGAGCCGGGCGGCGATCCGGTTGTCACAAATGGCTTGGCGCTCTGCAAACTCCACCACGCTGCATTTGATAAGTACTTTCTTGGCGTTCGCCCGGATTATACAATTGTAGTCAGGGATGACGTCCTTGAGGAGCAAGATGGTCCGATGCTCCTTCACGGCCTTCAAGGATTGCACCGCGGTAGGATTGTCGTACCTTCACGGACGGTCCAACGGCCGGATCCGGAGCTCTTACGTCGGCGGTATGAGCGTTTTCAATCCGCTGGATAGTAAGAATTGTTGATAAAGCAGGTGACCCTATAACAACCGATTCGATTTAGACGAGGCTTCGCCTCGCTAATCAATCGTAGGACGTTG
>CAZUHB010000033.1:0-69326 GCA_964620445.1 uncultured Phycisphaerales bacterium | reverse complement strand
ACAACCGATTCGATTTAGACG
The DNA here is from genome assembly GCA_964620445.1 of uncultured Phycisphaerales bacterium. Lineage (GTDB taxonomy): Bacteria > Planctomycetota > B15-G4 > B15-G4 > CAYZWU01 > CAZUHB01. The sequence goes on along the minus strand of CAZUHB010000033.1, from coordinate 69,305 downwards.
AGGCTTCGCCTCGCTAATCAATCGTAGGACGTTGGGCTGTGTGAGGGCATGGACGGCACAGCATTGCGCTAATCTGTCTGAACGGAACAGGAAGATAAACATGTCTGAAGTGTGCAACGGTAGCGAATGGCAGGAAGGGAACAAGCGAAAGGGCAATGTGGCTTCGACAATGGATACAGTAGGTTTGGGCTTGTTCCTGATTTGGATAGGAATTGCATTCTGGTTGGACCTTGTTGGGTGGGGCCTGATCGGCGCTGGTGCCATTGCACTCGGGGACCAGGCGCTACGCAAGTGCCTGCGAATCAAAGTGGAGGGCTCCTGGATCTTTGTCGGTGCGCTTCTTGTTCTAGCCGGCGTTGGACAGTTTGGGCCCGAGTTTCCTCTGGCGCCCATTCTTCTCATCGTTGCAGGCATAGCAATACTTCTGTCTCTGTTGAGATCGAATCCGAAGTGACGGAGGCCCAACAAAGCCTTCGAGGCGACGTCCTAAAGGTCGCGCCTCAAGGCAAACGTTGAATGGCAAGGAGAAGTAATGATCACCAAAGAGAAAAACAGCGGAGTTCTAACCCTTTTCAAGGGGGTGTATGTCTGGTCGGGAGCCGCAATGGCACTTGGTGGGTATATCGCCGAGGATCTCACGGGCGGCACACATGCCTTTGAGTTCCTGATGCTATTCGGAGGCTTGAATCTCGGGATGGGTGTCATGCAGAATCGCTACAAGCAACTGGCTGAGCGGTCCAAACCGCTCCAGACGGACCGCACGCCGCGCGACCGTTGAGCGCCAGGTTCATCACACTTCAGACTTTTGGTTAATAGGAGGTTGGTAATGTCAGCGAAAATGTTCTTATTTCCTCTGCTTGCTTGCTTACTACTCGTAGGATGCGCTACGCCGGGCGAAACGCACACAAGCTATCTTGTTCAGGGGAAGATTCAAAACATGATCAACTCGAATGAGCTTGTTCGTGGCCATGTATTCGGTGGCAAAGTACTGGACACAAAGGTCATTTCCATCAAGAACGATGTCGTCACGGAACATTGGTACGTGGAGCGAGGAGATCGTGAGGTGATCTACATCGTACAACTGATTCCAAACGCAGAAGGCGGAACGGATCTTAGATTCACGCTGCCTGAGGAAGATCGACAATAACCATACACTCATTTGTCTGCTCGTGAGTGAAACCTTCAAAAAGATTCACTTTCCTTTCTTTTGAACGGCACGCGGGTAATCACCTACCTGTTTGGCTGCGTCAGAATTATGGAGTAAAAGATGAACAGGATTATCTTGCGCAACATTTTAATTCCAATTTTCTGCGGAGTTATTGGCTGCGCTGGAACGACCGAAGAGCAAATGGGCTCGCAGTCCTTTGACAATCCTAGCGTCGAAATCGCTGGTTGCGATGATCCAGAGATTCTCGCGGCTGTTGAATCCGCAGTAACTGTGGCAAAAAAGTGTGGATTCCATTACGACGCTTCCGGTTCCGAGAATGGACGCGTCGTGGTGAATGCATTGTGGAAAAACCGCCCTGTTACTCTCACCATGCGATTCTTTCGAAAGGAGGGTGGCCTCTACATCGCCTCCGCTTTGACACAGCCCGGTGATGTGGCGCTCGCGGGGGGAGGGAATAAGATCGAGCAACTCTTTTATTCCAATATGAGCAAGGAAACGATACGTCGTGGGCTAATAATATATAGCGACCCGAGTGCCAGACCATAGAAGCCTTGCGCTTCTTCTCTCGGTGACACTAAAAGGATTGGGGCAATGAACGGACCAGAGTCGATGTTAGAGTTTCACAGGCGCTGCCACCAGAGCTTCTCCAAGCTCCTTGAACATTGCGGCTGCCTGACGGGCGAAGAGCTTCATCGGAAATTGGAAGGATTCGGATACTCAACCGTTCAGCTCCAGGTCCACCATGTGATCGCCGCGGAGAGGTACTGGCTTGGCGTCCTTCAGGGGCGGATGGACGTGGACGAGGACGAGGATCTGTATCCTGACATCCTGGGACTCAAGCGCTTTCGAGAAGGGGTGGCCGGCGAGTGTGAGCAATATCTCCGCGAATCTTCAACCGAAGAACTCGGCAAACCGAGGGAAATGATCACATGGGGAGGAAAGAAGAAGATCCTGGTGCCAGCGCATGTGATTGTCCGGACACAAGTCCACATCTATCATCATCAGGGCCAGATACTGGCCATGTGTCGTTTACTCGGAAGGCCAGCGAATGGCTTTGACTACCCGATAGAATCATGACGGAGCCAACGCAATGGCAGAAATCAGGGCAAACGATGGCGGACGGCGCAAGAGCCGTTTTCGGATAGCGGCCTGGGCCTTCGTTGCGGCGCTCATCCTGCTGGTCCCATTGGTCGCAATGCGGTTCACCGAGGAAGTGAACTGGGATCTGTTTGATTTCGCCGTCATGGGCACCCTCCTGTTCGGCACCGGTCTCGCGTATGAGGTGGTCGCGACGAAGGCGAGCCCGATCGCGTACCGAACCGCCGTTGGCGTTGCGCTTGCGGCAGCGCTTCTCCTCGGCTGGGTGAACGGCGCCGTCGGCATCATCGGCAACGAAGCCAACCCCGCAAACCTGATCTATTTTGGGGTGCTCGCCACCGGAATCATCGGTGCCCTCATCGCGCGCTTTCGGCCTGATGGGATGGCACGCACAATGTTCGCCACGGCGCTGGCTCAATTCCTGGTCCCCGTGATTGCGCTGATTGCCTGGCCGCCCCAAGTTGCCTCATGGGGCGCAGCTGGTGTGTTCGGCGTGTTCGTTCTGAATGCGGTCTTTGTTTTGCTGTTTGTCGCATCGGCATTGCTCTTTCGGAAAGCGGCGCGTTAAGCAGGCCAAATAAGGGTAGAATGCTCTCTCGAAAGCAAAAGGAGTCTGAATCCCTGGCCAAGAGGACAAGTACGGCCCATACTAACGAGCCTCGGGAGGAGAGAAAATCCGTACCGCCCTGAAGCTGATCACCGCCATGCTGATCTGCGCAATCTCCTTGAGCTGCTGTACTCGCAAGAAGGCTCCGAGCGGCCCGCCGGGCGCACGCATCGACAGGCTGCTCTTGACGTACGAGGACCGCGGTCTCTTCACTGGCGCGGTCCTGATCGCAAAGAACGGAGAGATTCTTCTCGAAAAGGGATACGGGCCGGCCGATCGCGACCGCAAGCGTGCGAACACGCCCGACACACCCTTCCAGATCGCCTCGACCAGCAAGCTGATCACGCGGGTCGCCGTCCTGCTCGAGGCGGACCGCGGCGCGCTCGACGTGCACGATACGCTGTCTCGGTACATACCCGGCATGCCGAACGGTGACACGATCTCGATAGCGCACCTCATTCACAACACGTCGGGCATTCCCGACCTTTACAATGACGAGCGGTTCGCTCGCGCGTCCGACTTCGCGGGGCCGATCACGCCGGACGAGCTCGTGGATCTCTTCAGGGACCTGACCCCGGCCTTCGAGCCCGGGACTCGATTCGGGTACAGCAGCCCGGGCTACGTGCTCCTCGCACGCGTGGTCGAGGAGACGAGCGGACAGGCATTCAGCGCCTACCTGCGGGAGCATCTCTTCGGGCCGCTGGGCATGGGGGAGTCCGGGCACCTGGGATTCGACGAGCCGGACGGTGCGGCCACGGGTTACGTGAGAGAAGGAAGGAGCCTGGTGCCCTCGCCCGACATGGATCCGGACTTCACGCTCGGCGCCGGCGGCGTGGTCACGAGCGTCCGCGACCTCTACCTGTTCTACAAAGGGCTGTACGAGCAGAGCCTGCTCTCCGAGCAGTCGATGAAGGTGTTCGGAAACGGACTCCACTACGGCCACAATTACGGCTTCCGCTCCGGGTTCGTTGCGATGCCCTCCCATCGTCTCGCCGTGATCGTGCTGACCAATCATGACGAGACACCGATGGAGGACCTCGTGCCGGAGATCCTCACCATCCTGCTCGATGGCGATGTCATCGATCGCGACGCGCGCACGCTGGAGGAGTACGTCGGCACATACAGAGCTTCTTCGTTCGATCGTATCGACAGCGATGTGATCGTCCGTCTGGACGGAGCGGGCCTGGAAATGAGGATCGACTTCTCGACTGGCGACAGGCTGGAGTTCTCGCTCCGCCCCGAGGAGGCGGACCGCTTCCTGACCGCGGCCGACGGGGAGTTCACGAGCATGACCATCACCTTCGATCGAGATTCCGAGCAGCGCATCGCGGGCTTGACTTTGAATCACAGCGGGTGGATCATTCCAGCAGTGCGGGAGCAGGATTGAGAACCGATGCCCAACCGGGGCTTTCAGCCGGCAGCACCACGCGCTTCAGTCGAAGCCGGGCGTGCGACATCAAGAGATCAAGAGAAGATCATGGAATTGACCGCTTTAGGATATGACGACTGGTTTGAGGAACATGCTGCCAAATCCCTGCAACCGGGACACCGCATCGCGCGGATCACCGCCGTGGACAGGGGTGCATTTCTCGTTCGAACCCAGAACGCGGAGATTCATGCGGAACTCGCCGGCAAGCTCCGCTTCCAGATCCAGTCAACCACTGAATTGCCGTGCATCGGTGACTGGGTGTGCGTCCAGTGGTCATCTTCAGGTGGCCCGGCCATCATCCACGAGGTCCTGCCGCGAAAGACATTTCTCCGTCGCAAGTACCCCGGCAAGCCCATGGACTACCAGATGATTGCGGCGAATATCGACGTTGCCTTCATTGTGCAGGGGTGTCAGTACGATTTCAACTTACCCAGGCTCGACCGATACCTGGTGATGGTCAACGATGGGCACATCGAGCCTCAGATCATCTTGAGCAAGACGGATCTGATCTCGAAGGATGAACTGACGCGACTGATCGATGAGATCAGAAACTCCGGCATCTCTGATAATATCCTCCCGCTCAGCAACACGACGGGCTTTGGGTTGAATGAGTTCCGGGATCGACTCGATCCAGGTAAGACCTATTGCCTGCTTGGCTCGTCCGGTGTCGGGAAGACCACCCTCATCAACCGCCTCATGGGACAGGAAGCCTTTGCCACGGAGGCGGTCAGTGGTACGGGGGAAGGCACACATACGACGTCGCGCCGGCAGCTCATCGTTCTCGGTCAGGGTGCGATGTTGATCGACACCCCCGGTATGCGAGAACTGGGAATCATCGGTGCCAGTGACGGGGTCGACATGGGTTTCGAAGAATTTGCCGGGCTTTCGGCTCATTGTCGATATGCAAATTGTAGCCACGAACATGAGCCCGGGTGTGCTGTTCGAGCCGCGGTTGAAAATGGTGAATTGTCCGAGGATCGCTATAACAGCTATATCAAGCTCAAGACGGAGTCGGAGCACCACGAGATGTCATATCTGGAAAAGCGGCAAAAGGACAAAGCCTTGGGACGATTCATAAAATCTGTAAAAAAGCAAATGAAGGACAAACGCCGAAGAAATTGACGGAGCCGACCGGCCACGCTCACGGTTCATCAGGGCGTTCCGGGCATGAAGAAAAAAACCGACATGCGTTACAAGATCCGAGACGTCAGGGGTGACGATGCCGAATCGATTGTGGCTATTCTCAACCCCATCATCGAGACCGGCAAGTTCAGTGCGTTCGACACGCCCTTGACTATCGAAGCCGAGAGAGAATATATCAGCACTTTTCCCGCGCGCGGGATCTTCCTTGTAGCCACGTCCGAGAAGGAGCGGATCATCGGGTTTCAGAGCATGGAACCTTTTGCCACTTACACCCGTGCCTTCGATCATGTCGGGGTCCTCGGGACATATGTCGATCTGGGTTGTCGACGCCGTGGCGTTGCCTCGTGTCTCTTCAGCGCCACGTTCACGCAAGCCCGAAGCAAGGGATACGCCAAGATTTTCACCTACATACGGGCAGACAACCCGGCTGCATTGGCCACCTACGAAAAGCATGGTTTTCGTAGAGTCGGAGTCGCGAAGAAACACGTGAAAATCGACGGCAGATTCATAGACGAGGTGATTGTCGAAAGGCATCTGTAGATGCTGCACAACGGGAGGCCTGATACCGGAAGGCGCTGCGTGCCACAGGTGATCGCCGAGTCTTGACCGAGGCAAGCCGAGTGAAAGGAGAAGCATCGACATGAACGAAAAGCGGTCGACAGGAATCACTCGGAGGGAGTTCGTCGAGCGGATGGGCGTTGCCGGGGCCGTCCTCGGACTGGGCGGTGTCACAGCCGCGTGCGTGACGGAATCCTCCCGGCCGCCGGTGGACGACCGTGGCAAGGTCATCCCCGGTTTCGAGCAGACGCAAGCCGATCCGAACGCCGCCACGGGTTGGAAGCCCTTTTCCGACCGGAAGATTCGTGTCGGCATCGCCGGATACGGCCTCTGCCAGTTCGGAGCGGCGTTCGGTTTTCAGAACCACCCGAACGTCGAGGTCGTCGCGACCACCGATCTGATCCCGGCGAACCGCGCCGCTCTGGCAAAGGCCTGCCGATGCGAGAAAACCTATCCGTCGTGCGAGGAGATGATCAAGGACGATAAGATCGAGGCGGTTTTCATCGCCACCGACGCACCGAGTCACGCGCGGCTGGCGATCGCCGCCTTGCGGCGCGGCAAGCACGTCGCTTCCGCCGTGCCGGCCGTTTTCGGTTCGCTCGAGGACGCGGACCGGCTCTTCGACGCCGTGAAGAAGAGCGGCCTGAAGTACATGATGTTCGAGACATCCTACTTCCACAGCGCTCTCTACACCTGGCACCGGCAATACCAGGCCGGGCAGCTCGGGAAGATCATCTACTCGGAGGGCGAGTATTACCACTATTTCGGATCGCCGCTGGCAGGCTACAACCCGAAGACGAAAAGCGTGGACACCGAAGGATGGCGCAACGGTTTGCCGCCACAATGGTATCCGACCCACTCGAACGCGTATTATGTGGGTGTGACCGGTGGGAGTTTCACCGAGGTGTCGTGCCACGGCGTGCCCAGCATCGTGCCGCATCTCCGCGCGGAGAACAATGCGTACAAGAACCCCTTCGGATCGGAGATCGCGCTGCTGCGAACCGGCGAAGGCGGCACGTCGCGCATGGCGGTCTGCTGGGATCTGCCGGCCGCGGGCGGAGAACAGGGGCGCGTGTATGGACAGAAGAAGGCCGAGGGTTCGGCGAGCAGACCGCCCCTTCCTCCCGGAGTCGGCGCCGGCGGGCACGGCGGATCGCACGGTCATCTCACGACCGAATTCGTGGATGCCATCCTGCGCGACCGCAAGCCGTGGGTGGACGTGGCGCAGGCGCTGAACATGACGGTGGCCGGTATCGTGGCCCACCAGTCGGCGCTGCGCGATGGGGAACGGATGACGATCCCGCAGTTTGCCCTGTGAAACAACGGGCCGGGAATCGACCTTCAGGGGAACGCGTTTGATCGCCGCTCACGCGCCGACAAGTGGTTCCTGTCGCCAGGAGAATCAACGGACGGTATGAAAAAACACTGGATCGAGTTTCAGGACACCCAACCATACTGCCCGATGACACCGTGGGTTCATCGGCCTGTGGGCGGGAAACCGTGGTTCGAGGCCAAGGCATTCGATCCGCCGAGGCAAGCAGCCGTTCCCGGAAAGGGTTTTCCCGTTTTCAAGGTGGAATGCGACGGGTTCACCTTCGAGTTCTCCTCGATTGCGGAGATTCACGTTTGTATCGAAATCCTTTCGAAACGACTTTTGCCGAGGCCGATCGATTTGTGTCGTGAACTGGGTACAAGAGCCGGGCCGAACTCGCATTGGCTGAGTCGCTTGCCTGCACGCGTCAAGCCCTGGAAGTATAGACAGAAAGCAGTCGCTTGTCTTCGTAAGGCACGACAAGCATTTGAGGACTTCGCCTAACGGATACGGCGGACGGCATCAGGCTTCCGGTGCTGCAGGGACGGCTTTCGGGCGTGGACTGCGGCCGCTGTTCCGGACCGTGATGACGCGATTCCTTGTTGTGCTTGATTCGAGAATATGACCACAAGATTAATTTGTGTAACAGAAAGCGAACTCGAAAATGGAAGCGTACCTCAAGGCGAATCGGGAGAATTGGAACGATCGGGTCGCAGCACATCTCACTGACAGGGAGTACTACGACGTGGAAGGATTTTTGGCGGGGCGGTGCACCCTCCAAGACATCGAAACCGAGCTGCTCGGGGATGTGAGGGGCAAGACTCTTCTGCACCTGATGTGTCACTTCGGTTTGGATACGCTGTCATGGGCGCGGCGCGGCGCTGAGGTCACGGGACTTGACCTGTCTTCAAAGGCCATTGAGGTCGCGCGGGATCTGGCGGCGAAGACCGGACTGAACGCGCGATTCGTCGAGTCCGACGTGAACGAGGCCTCCGCTGTTATCGAGGAGATGTTCGATATCGTTACATCCTGTTACGGCATTTTGGCCTGGCTCAAAGATATCGATCTGTACATGAAGCAGGTGTCGGCCTGTCTCAAGCCGGGGGGCACATTTGTTCTTGTTGAACTTCACCCTGTCCTCACGACCCTCGAGCCCGACGGGAAGAGCGGCAAGTTTTACATCGAGAGTTCGTACTTTTCACAGGCGGGACCCGAGCGGGTGGACAGCCCTCATTCCTACGCCGGTCGAGACACGACACTCGAGCACACGGTCAGTTATCAATGGAATCACGGGATGGGTGAGATCATAGGCGCCTGTCTCAAAAACGATATCGCCATCGATTCCGTCGACGAGTACCCCTACCTCAACATCAACCTCTTCCCCGGCCACCTGCGACAGGAGGGGAGACGGTGGGTCCTCAAGGACACCGACCTGGAAATACCCATGCTTTTTTCAATCAAGGGGACCAAGATGGAGCGAAGGCCGCGTCACGTCGATAAGGACAGGCGTTTCGCTGATCGTCACTCGTAATGTAGACTGTTGAACAGAAAACATCAAAAGAATGCGCCAGGCGATCCACTTCGCGGCTTGCTGGTGATCTCAACCGTGAGGCGTCGTTTCTCATATCCGTCGACCCACCGCCAAAGATCCGAAGCTGCAGATCCCGTGCAGATCGGTTAGGATACAATCTCGAGAACCTGTCGGTCGGAATCGTGCGGCGGCCCCAATCGATAGAATTCATCGGTTATTCGGAGATTCTGAGCAATGAGCGGCAGTGCGAAGAGATCAATCGCGAACCGGCCAACTCTTTTACGGCTCACCTTCGCAATGCTGATTATTGGGCAAATGTCACTGGGGCTGGCTTCATGTACACATCTCGACACTGCACGGACGACTGCAGGAGCTGGGGGCGTTCCCATCGCATATGATGTCATGGGATCGGGCGATACCTTGCTGATCTTCGTACATGGTTGGTCCTGCGACCGGTCCTATTGGCGAGAACAGGTGCCGGTGTTCGCCGGCGCGTATCGTGTCGTTGCCATCGATCTCGGCGGGCACGGGGCGTCTCCGGCGGATCGCGACGACTGGTCGATCGAGAGCTTCGGCCAGGATGTCGCTGCAGTGGCTGCCGCCGTCGATGCGGATCACGTCGTTTTGATCGGTCATTCCATGGGCGGTCCGGTCGTCCTCGACGCGGCCGCGCGTCTGGGCGATCGAGTCGCCGGGATCATCGGCGTCGATGCACTGAAGGACGCTTCGGCAAGGCCGGTCAGTGCCGAACGGGCCGCCAAGTTGTTCACCACGTCGGTGGATGAATTTCCCGTGAGGATGGATGCGGTTGTCAGACGGGCATTGTTCACCGATGACGCGCCAGCTGAATTGGTCGATGAAATCGCCGGCGACATGGCCGCTGGTGATCCAACAGTGGGTGGTAAAGCCGGGATCGCCCACGCGACGTTTGACGTCGGTGCGGCGCTTCGCAAACTCGATGGTGTTCCGCTGATCCTGATCAATGCTGACTATACACCGACCAACGTCGACGCCCTGAGGGCGGCCTATCCGCGCAGTCGCGTCGTCGTTATTCCGGACAGCGGTCATTTCGTCATGCTCGAACGACCGGCAGCGTTCAACGCCGCGCTACAGGCTGAACTGGAACGACTATCAGATAATGAATGAGGGGGGGGCGGCGTGGAAGCTGCAGTGCTCGGCGCGCATGGTTTTCGATCGGGACGTATCCCTATTTCCGCGCCGTTCAGTGAGTGAAGAGTATGGACATGTTTGAAGAACTTGAAGACATCAACAAACGGCCTGAACCGTTTGAGTGCTATACGGCGGCGGATCTGTGGACCGACGATCACACCTCGGAGCAGATGCTCGCCTGCCATCTCGACGTCGATATCGATGTGTCATCCCGTCGACGCGCGTTCATTGACCAATCGGTCGCATGGATCGGCTCGCAGCTTGGTGTCGGCACCGGTTCTCGGATTGCCGATTTCGGCTGCGGCCCCGGACTCTACGCAAACCGGCTCGCAAGGCTCGGTGCAAGCGTGACGGGCATTGATTTCTCCAAGCGCTCGATCGAGCGCGCACGCACGGTTGCCGCGGCGGAGGGATTGACCGTGGCATACGTTAACCGGAACTACCTGGAATTCGAAACCGATGATCGGTTCGACATCATCGTGATGATCATGTGCGACTTCTGCGCCCTCAGCCCCGCGCAGCGCATGACCATGCTCGAGAAGTTCCAGGCCCTTCTGGCGCCGGGGGGATCGGTACTCCTCGACGTCTATTCCATGAATGCTTTCGAACAACGCGAGGAGGCTGCCGCTTTCGAGGAGAACCAGCTGAATGGATTCTGGTCAGCCGAGAAGTACTACGGTTTCCTGAACACCTTCAAGTATGACGACGCCGCGGTGGTCCTGGACAAGTACACCATCGTCGAGGCTGCCCGTACACGGACGATCTACAACTGGCTCCAGTACTTCTCCCCGGGATCCCTGCAGAGCGAGTTCGAGAAAGCGGGATTTACACGACAGGAGTTCTACGGCAATGTGGCAGGGGCACCGTTTACCGAGTCCGCCTCGGAATTCGCCATCGTGGGAAAGCGGCAATGACCGTCACCGAACCGGGCAATGAACCTGACAAGGCGTCGCAGAGTCAACGGCCGGTCCGCAAAGCTCGCCGCCGAGCGGGCCGTCATCATTGAATCGCGCTCTGCACGTTATGCCGACCTTATTGCTGATCAGAGGATGAAAAGGAATGAACTGGTATCACGCGCTTTGCATTTCGATGGTCATTATGGCTGTCACTCTCTGCAGTGCTGATGGTGAGTGTGATGAAATACAAAATGAAAGCATCACCCTCTCTCAACAGCAGATGGAAGAAGATCTCCTGCAATTGTCACGGGTGGTTCAGAGTGCCTGGTCCTACATGGAAGACAAAGGAAAGAACTTTCATGTCGATCCTGAAATGATTCGGAAGGATCTCGTGGCCAGACTGAATGGGTCCATGAACCAGGAAACCTTCTTCAGAATACTGAAGGAGTTTATTGCGCGACTGAAAGACGGGCACGCAAGAGTATACATCCCAGGCATCGAAAAGGATTGGGCGAAGAAACGCCTCTGGCCTCTCGAAGTGGTTGATACGATGGAGGGAATCATCGTATCCGGAGTTCATCCCTCGGTGAACACAATAGGGGTCGGCGACCGACTGCTGAGCGCCAACGGGCAGTCCATGGAGGAAATCATCGGGGAGATCGCGCACATCGTTCCAGCATCGACGGATGGCGGCCGGCGCTACCTTGCCATGAAGAGTATGCTCTGGACAGACAGAGATTCCATATGCTTTACCGCCAGCAATCTCGACGATCAGGTCGCGGAAGTCTCCTGTGCTACCATCGACGCCGGGACCGGGTGGGTAGTCGACCGGCTCGGTAACGACAATTTCGATTGGCGATTCCTGTCACCTCAGATCGGATACATGCGAATTCCGACCTTCCAGCCCATTCCGGCGGCGTGGAAAAAGAACAGGGGTCCGGAAAAAAGAAGGGACCTTCTGAAGCCGACTCTTGAGGAGATCGACAGAGCGTTCTCGGATCTGAGGGATGCCGAGGCATTGATCATCGATGTTCGGGACAATCAGGGCGGTACGGACCTGATGGGTCGGCACGTGGCCAGGCATCTTCTCGAGGCACCGTTCGTTTACTTTCAACTCAAGACCCACATATCGAACGAGCTGTTGTCCGTTCCGGGCTTCGAGTATTTGAGCGCCATGTCCCCGCAAGATCGGAAACGCTTTGCCGAGTCCAAATCGTGCCACCAAGTGCCGGTCGAGGCAGGGATCAGCCCGTTTCGCGGGAAGATCTTCATTCTGATAAATGAGGGTTGTTTCAGCGTCACAGACAATTTCGCCGCGTGCATGGCCGACCTGCATCCAAACGCACTGTTCCTCGGAAGCGGGACTCATGGCGGCACGGGAGCCCCCAGGAATATCGCCACACTGGTCCATAGCCGCGCCGAAATACATGTTTGTGTGATGCATGTGTGGAGCCCGAATGGACGCCTGATAGAAGGCAGGGGTACAAAACCCGATATCGATGTCAGGCGGTCGCGAATAGATGTGATCCAGGGACGAGATCCCGTTCTCGGCGAGGCGATAGAAATAGCGAAGAAATCGATCTCGGTGAACGAATGCAGAGCCCCTGACGGCATGATGATCGAGTTCCTTCAAGGACCGGCCGTGATCGGAATCACAGACTCCACCCCGGAGTTCGGCTGGATCGTGAATTCGACTCACGAGAATGATTTTCAGATCGCTTACCGCATTCTGCTGTCCGGCGATCAGAGGATGCTGGCCCGGAACGAGGCGGATGTGTGGGACAGCAAGAGGACAGACTCCGACAGATCGCAAAATGTCTCATATAACGGTAAGCCTTTACAGTCCAAACAAACCTACTACTGGAAAGTCAAAACGTGGTGCAAGCTGGGTGGTGAAAGCAACTGGTCGGAGCCGATGCGTTTTACGACCGGTGACCTGAAAAACGAGTCCATCACGACGCGTTACCCGCTCCGGCAAACACCGGTTTCTCCGGTCAGCCTCGAGAAGAAGACGGACGGGCATTATCTTGTCGATTTCGGGAAGGTTGCCTTTGGTTATTTGCAGATCGAACTGGATTCTCCAGAAAATGATCATCCGATGGAGATCCACTTCGGTGAAAGGGGTGATGCAAACGGCGTCAACAGGCAACCGGGAGGAACCGTACGTTACTACAAAACGGTGCAGCACCTCAAATCGGGCAGCCGGAAAATTGACATTCATCCACCCAAGGATCGCCGCAACACCAGTGGCAAAGCGATCACAATTCCGCCGGAGATCGGCGTGATCGCTCCCTTCCGATATGTCGAACTGGTGAATTGCCCCGCGGAGCTCGAGACATCGATGATCCGGCAGGTGGCCGTCCACTATCCCTTTGTGGAAACAAACAGTTCCTTCGAGTCGTGCGATCCGGTGCTGGACAGGATCTGGGATCTCTGCAAGTACAGCATGAAGGCGACCAGTTTTTGCGGCGTCTATGTCGACGGCGATCGGGAGCGCATCCCCTATGAAGCCGATGCCTACATCAACCAGCTCTCTCATTACGCGGTGGACCGTGAATACACGCTGGCACGCTACAGTCATGAATACCTCCTGGCCCATCCCACGTGGCCCACGGAATGGAAACAGCATTCGGTGTTGATCGCCTGGGCCGACTGGATGTACACGGGCAATAGCGAGTCGCTCGCTCAGCACTACGATCTGCTCAAGGCGGAGAAGACCCTGGAGCATCGGGCGCGCCCGGACGGACTGCTCGATACCGAGGGACTTCGCGACATCGTGGACTGGCCCAAGGAGGAGCGGGACGGTTACGAATTCAAAGAGGTCAACACGGTGGTCAACGCGTTCTACTACAAGACGCTCCTCCAGATGGCCGATATCGCCGCGGCTCTCGGCAAGCAGTCGGACGCGAACGAATACCTGGCGAAGGCCGGGAATGTGAAATCGGTTTTCAACGAGGTCCTTTTTGACACGGGGCGGGGTATCTATCTCGATGGAGAAGGTGCTGAACATGCGTCGCTCCATGCCAACATGTTGCCCCTCGCCTTCGGTTTGGTGCCAAAAGATCGTAAAAAGTCGGTGGTGGATTATGTGGTGTCTCGCGGCATGGCGTGCAGTGTATACGGGGCTCAATACCTTCTTGAAGCGTTATACGAAAGCGGCAGGCCCGACGTTGCACTCGAGCGAATGACCTCGAAAGACATCCGGAGCTGGTACAACATGCTGCGAGTCGGCTCGACCATCACGCTCGAAGCCTGGGACGACAGGTTCAAGGACAACCAGGACTGGAATCACGCGTGGGGTGCCGCGCCGGGCAATATCATACCGCGATACCTGCTGGGTGTCCGCCCGCTTGAGCCCGGCTTCAGAAAGGTTCTCATTCAGCCGCAACCGGCTTCTTTAAAGACGGCATCAGGAACAATCCCCACCGTTCGCGGCCCTGTCAAGGTCTCCTTCAGGAATGAGCCGACCCGTCTTTTCGAACTGAGAACAGAGATTCCCGTCAACATGACGGCAACCGTGGGACTTCCTCGGATCGATGAGCGATCAACGGCTCTTCTTGTTGATGGCAAGAAGGTAACAGGTGAGCTTCGAGACGGCTATCTGTTCGTGGACGGAATCGGTTCCGGAGCCCATGTGCTGATCTCCAGGTAGACACGATGTCGAACAGGAGAATTCACCTGACTTAATACCGCAAGTGATCCTGAACGCGAGACAGAAACGAAATGATCAGAAAAAGAACGATAGCCGCGCTTCTGTGCATCGCTTTCAGTACCGCGGTTTCGGCATTCGGAGTCTCGTACCACCTGGACAGCAAGGGGGGCGACGACGGCAACGACGGCCTTTCGCCTCGAACGGCCTGGAAGACGCTGCACAGGGCGAGTCGCGCCGAGTTCGCGCCCGGCGATCGGTTGCTGTTGCGCCGGAACCGTGTTTTTGAAGGTCAGCTCGAGCTGTCAATCCAGGGCAGCGCGCAGCAGCCGATCGTGGTGGACGCGTACGGCGATGGCACCGCCTCGCTCCCGGTCATCGATGCCAAAGGGTATCGGGCCGGAATCTTCCTCGCAAACTGCAGCTATCTCGAGATCGGAAACGTGGAGATCACCGCCGACGGCGGAGCGGTAAAGGAAGAAGCCGCGCGCACGAGGCGCTACGGCGTTTACGCCACGGCAGACGGGAAGCGCCGGCTTGCGCACATTCACCTGAAGAACCTCTACATACACGACATCTTTGCCACCGAACAGAAAGGTGAGTTGCGGACCAGGGGGAAGAACGCCTCTTCCAACATGGGCATGGGCGTCATGTTTCAATCGTTCCAGGAAGGCACGTTCGTGGACATTCTCGTCGAGGACTGCCGGATCGAGCGGACGGGGCATACGGGTATTATACTGAGAGGGTCAGGTGCTGCTTCGGCTCCTCCCATTCACGATGTGCGCGTGCTCGGCAACCGGCTGAAGATGATCGGCGGGCCGGGCATACAACCCTCCCGCGTGACGGACATGATCGTGCGGCGCAATGTGGTCGACCATTCCGGGGCCTCCTCCGATCCGCGCATGCACGGCCGCGGCAGCGGTATCTGGCCATGGTCATCCCGGAATGTGTTGATCGAGAACAACCGCTTCATGCATGCCCGCGGGCGGGCGGACTCTTGCGGCGTTCATATCGATTTCAACTGCCGTGATGTCGTGGTGCAATACAATCTCAGCGTGGACAACGAGGGCGGATTCGTCGAAGTCCTCGGTAACAATCACAACTGTGCCTATCGGTACAACATCAGCATTAACGACGGTTTTCGCACCAAAGGTTTGAACGGTGCCTCGCATGAGGGGAAGATCCTCTGGCTCAGCGGGTATGTGGGCAGACAGAACCCCCCGGAAGGCCCGTTCAACACGTACATCTATAACAACACCATCTACGTGAAACCGAAGAGCCGCTCCTGTTTCTGGCTGCAGCCGACGGCCGATGGCGTCCTGATCGCCAACAATATCTTCCATATCCTCGGCGACACCCGGAATGCGGCCCGCACCCGGAAGGATCGAAAGAGCGCGGTCACAGGTCCGCAAAGGATCGTCTTCAAGAACAATCTCTACGTGCGGGAATCAACACTGCCGGCTGATCTTCCGGTGCGCGACAGCAGGCCGCTGGCCGGCGACGCCGGGTTCACGAATCCCGGCGGCTTCGAGCCGGAGGACTTCACACCTCGCAACGCGGCGATTGTGAGGGACAAGGGCATCCCCATCGAGAAACTCCCGGATGATGAGGTCGGACTCAGAATCGGCTTGAAAGTGGAGAAGGATTTCTTCGGCAACCCTGTAGATCATTGCCCGGACATGGGTGCGATCGAGATGCAGGATTGATATTGCTGTCGCAGCTTCGTATCAAAGGCCGTCGAACAATGCCCTGGAACGAACGCGGACGAGCCGCGCTGCTCGAGGCTCACGTTCGATTCGGAAAGGTTTAGATGACTTCGATCAATCCACTCTTCCTGATGGCAGCACCCTCGTTGTTGATTGCTATCGGTGGCCTTTTCTACCTCTTCGGAAGCGAATCGGCCAGAAGTGCCGTGGTCACCAGCTGGAAGTCTGTCGCCATTTGCGCAGTCGTGCCCGGCGTCCTGTTCTTGTCGCTCTTCTACTCCCTGGCTGTCCACATGCACGACAGCCTGGGCAAATGGCCCGAGCGGATCGGCAATCATGGCTTCTCGCCGGCACTCAACACCCACGCGGCCGTTGCTCTCCACTACTTCACCTGGTTCTTGCTCTTCGCCTTCTTGGCATGGCCTGTCCTGGTCGGCTTGTTTGCAGTATTCCCGAAAGCAAGGCGGTATCTGCCGCAGGTCGTCTGTCTGGGCGTCTCTTTCTGGATATTTGTTCCGTGGATGTTTCTGGCGCCGTCAGATTTTCTTTACTGGTGGTGGGACTAGGGGATAATCGAACAAGAGAATCGACGGACCACAACCATAGCGAAGGCGAGCGTTCGCCTGCAAAGGATGTGTATGAATCGGCGTGATTTCCTTCGGCTGAGCGTGAGAGGTGCCGGTTGTTTCGCAACACTCATGCCGTCTCTTCTTCGCGGCGGCGAACCGACTGCGCGTGAACATCCCAATGTGATCGTCATCATCAGCGACGATCAGGGATGGGCCGATATCGGTTACAACAATCCAAAGGTCTACACGCCTCATCTCGACAAGCTGGCCCAAACAGGGGCCACCCTTGTCAATCACTACGTCATGCCGCAATGTACGCCCACCCGCGTTTCCCTTTTGACCGGGCGCTACCCGGGACGTTTCGGGCCCCAGGCCCTGCAAGCCAGTAACGCCCCGGCTTTTCCTCTCGGCACACCGACGATCGCGAGCATGTTCAAGGAATCGGGCTATGAGACCTTCCTGTGCGGAAAGTGGCACCTGGGCTCCTCCACGGAACATGGTCCCGAGCAGTTTGGATTCGACAGGAGTTACGGTTCCCTTACCGGGGCGGTCGGTATGTATGACCACCGCTATCGCAAGGGCAAGTTCTTCGAGACCTGGCATCGCGACCATGAGCTCATCGAAGGGCACGAGAACGGCGTGCACGCAACAGATCTCGTGGCCCGGGAGGCGGTCAGGATAATCGAGAAGAAGCGTGAGAAGAATTTCTTCCTCTATCTTCCCTTTCATGCCGTTCATACACCTCTGGACGAACGGGGGCAGTTCGTGGATCAGCCGACCAGGCTGGATCCCAATAATTCCGAGCGCTGGATCAACGAAGACAAGATCAGGTGGTTCAACGATCCCCAGGGCAAGATACAAAGCGAACCGGATCCCGAGAAACGCCTTCTGTTGGCAGCGGCTCACCACCTCGACCACGCAATCGGTCGAATCGTCAAAGCGCTCGAACGCACCGGTCAACGTGAAAACACTCTGATTATCTTCTCCTCCGATAACGGTCCTCAGGTCAACTGGGGCGGAAACGCCTATCCCGACGATCTCGAGCTGACCGACTTCAATCAGCCTCTGCCCATGAAGGGAAAGAAGTGCGATGTTTGGGAAGGTGGCATTCATGTGCCTGCCTTTGCCAACTGGCCTGGCAGGATCGCTCCGAAAAAGATCGCCGATCCCGTACACATCATCGACTGGTTTCCGACGCTGGCGAGCCTGCTCGGTTATCAACCGCAAGAACCCATACCGTGGGACGGAATCTCCATCTCCGAGATTGTCTTCGGCAACGGCTCGCTCGGAAAACGGGATCTCTACTGGATCTGGAACCAGCGAACCAATCGATGGGCCCTGCGTTACGGTGATTGGAAAATCGTCACATACGGGCGCGATGAACCGGCGGATGCCAGCGCCTGGCAACTCTTCGATTTGAGTAATGATCCGAAGGAGAAGAACAACATCGCCGCCCAGCACCGGGAGATCGTTTCTGCCATGCATCAGCGGTTCCTTGATCAGCGCGGCAAAGATTTGAAGAAAGCTTGGCCAAATGGCAAATAGCATAGTGTTATCCTGTCTTGCATGTGCCTGCTTGGCCGCAGGATGTGCGACCCATCCACACACCGCGAGACCGACGGAGGAACCTGCAAGGATCGAGGAGATCAAAGCCTATTGCCTCGATTTCAACTGGGGGGAAGGCGGTCCCAACGGGTTTGCGAGACCTGGATTGTGGGCTGATGCCGATCCTGCGAAGCATGTGGCCTGGTACAAGGCGATGGGTGCGAATGTCATTCAGACATTCGCTGTCTCCTGCAACGGTTATGCCTGGTACAAGAACGGCACGGTGCCCGAGCAGCCGGGGCTGAAGCACGATTTTCTTCCCGAAATGGTTCGGTTGGGGCACGAAGAGGGTCTGCTCGTGATGGGCTATTTCTGCATCGGAGCCAACACCAAATGGGGACTGGATCATCCCGATCTGAGCTACGGTACCCCGGCCAATCGTCATATCCCCTTTACCGACGAGTATCTCGCCTACCTCTCCATGGCCGTCGGCGATGCGGTACGGAAGACCGGCATCGACGGATTCATGATCGACTGGTTCTATCAGCCGGAGCGGAAGAACTGGAAGGAGTGCGAGACGAGATTATATGAGCAACTCATGGGCGAGGTGTACCCGGGCGACGGCAAGTTATCCAAGGAGAACGAAATCGAGTATGGCCGAGCGGCCATTGACCGTGCGTGGACGACCATCCGCAAAGCGGCCAAAGACGCCAATCCCGAGTGCATCATCTGGCTGACGGCCTTTGAACCGACCCATCCACATATCGTCGATTCGCGAATGTACAAAGAGGTGGACTGGTTGATGAACGAGGGCGGCGACCTCGAGCGCATCGAGGCCGTGAAACCGATGATCGGCACGCACACCCGCCTCATCACCTGCCTGGCCAACTGGAACAAGCAGGACGCAACCTCCATCGTTCCGGCAGCCTTGAAGAAAGGCATTGGACTGTATGGCTTCGCGAAGCCTGGTGCTGATTCTTTGCTGCCGCTGGACGACCTGTTGAAGCGCCCCGTCAATGGACTGAAAGGCGATGACCGGAACATCGCCGTTCTCGCACGCGCGTACCACGGCGTTCCCATCGATTTCGTCAGGAATGACAAGGGCGTATTCGTCGAGACAACGAAATAGAAGCTGAACGAGCGGTGCTCGCACCGGTCCGCCGATTCCGGCCGTCACGGAAAAAGAAAGAACAAGAAATGAACGCCAAGCGAAGACTGACCGCCTGTCTGTCACTGGCCTTCGCGATGTGCGCGTTGGCAAATGCCGCTCCCGATGCAAACACGGAAGCGGAGGCGGTGGCGTTGACAAAAGGCCCCGGATTCCACTGGTTCGGCTATTACGACAAGTTCCAGTTCGATCCGACCGATCGCTACGTCCTCGGGATGCGGGTTGATTTCGAACATCGCTTGCCCACGGACGAGGATGTCGTCAAGGTCGGCATGATTGATCTGGCTGACGGCAACAAATGGATCGAGCTCGGCGAATCGCGTGCGTGGTGCTGGCAGCAGGGCTGTATGCTGCAATGGAGGCCTGGCTCGGATCGCGAGGTCGTCTGGAACGACCGCGAAGAGGACAAGTTCGTCTGCCGGATCATCGACGTGAAGACGCTCGAGATGCGGACGCTGCCGCGGGCGGTCGGCACGATCAGTCCCGACGGCGAGACCGCGCTCTGCGAGGATTTCAGCCGCGTCTGGAACTTCCGTTCCGGCTACGGCTACGCCGGCATATCCGACCCGTATGCCGAGCAACCGGCGCCGACCCAGGTCGGTGTCTGGCGGATGAACATGAACACGGGCGAAACGAGGAAACTCGTTTCGGTGGCCGACCTCGTCGAGATTCCCTATCCCGGCCAGACTCCGAACGACAGGCACTACGTCAACCACCTTGCGTGGAGCCCCGACGGCGAGCGCTTCCTGATGTTCAATCGCTGGTCCGGAGGCGGCCAGCCGACCCGTGTCTTCACGATGGCCGCTGACGGAAGCGCGCTGAGGCTGCTTTCAGCCCGAAACGCGTCGCACTGGACCTGGCGGGATCCCGATCATGTTCTCATCTGGGCCAGAGGCGGCTACCGGCTCTACAAAGACGACGGCTCGGGAGAGCCGAAGTCGCTTCTCTGGAGCCACCCGAACGGTCATCAGACATATGTTCCCGGCACTGATAATGAGTGGCTGCTGACCGACACCTATCCCCAGGGTAAGAATCGCGAGCAGGCGCTCTGCGTCTACCACATTCCGAGCAAGAAGAAAGTCGTACTCGGCCGGTTCCGCTCGCCTGCAAAGTACAGGGGCGAATGGCGCTGCGACCTGCACCCGCGGTTGAGCCGTGGCGGCCGCAAGGTCGTGATCGATTCCCCTCACGGAGGCAACGGTCGCCAGATGTACATGATAGACATCGCCGGAATCGTTGATGCGGAGAAGAAAGAAGTCAAAAATCCTTAACAGTATCCATGGGGCGTACAGGGCGGAGTCCAGATGACACAGAGAGCCATCGCCAGGATCCAGCCGACAGGCAAAGATCTGCGCTCTCTCGTCAACTGCCGGTCCCCGGCGCGGGGCCGCCACAGGCAGGAAGGTAATGTCATATGTTTTCCTATCGCCTAGCCGGAAGCATGGTTGTTGTCTGTGCGGCGTTGGCTTGCTGGTTGCCAGCCAACGAAGCCACCGCCGGTGAAGACGCCCTCAGGACCTTGAAGTATTCCTCCAGAGAAAAGTCGCAGGCCGTGCTCTGGCAAGGCGGGTTGCGAACAAGATTCGCACGACTTCTCAAAATGGAGGATCTGCTCTCGGGCGATGCCGGGAATCCCCTGAACCCGCGGACGCAATCCTCGGAAGACAAGGGCGAATACGTCCTCCACGAGATGGAGATCAACACCACGCCGGCCCGGCGCATCAAGATAGTGCTCACCCTGCCGACCGGCGCCCGGGTTCCATGTCCCGCGATCGTGGCCGTTGCCGGACATGGCGGCAATCGCCACACCTGCTATGTGGAAGCCAGCTATCACCGCTGCGCCCACCTCCTCGCCGAACAGGGATACGTCACCATCTCGACCCGCGTCAGCCAGCACGAGGTTCGCGAGGAAGGGCGAACGCTGATGGGCGAGCGCCTGTGGGATCTCATGCGCTGCGTCGATTTCCTGACATCGCTTGACGAGGTGGATCCACAACGGATCGGGTGCCTCGGGAACTCACTCGGCGGGGAGATGGTCATGTGGCTCGCCGCGATGGATGAGCGTCTGAAGGCCGCATTGAGCTCCGGGTTCCTGACCAGAATGGATCAGATGGAAAAGAACCACTGCATGTGCTGGAAGTTCCCGGGGCTGAGAGAACTGGTCGACTTCTCCGATATCTACTCGCTGATCGCGCCCAGGGCGTTGCTTTGCCAGAACGGGTTGAAGGAGCCTCCGTCGCAATTTCCCGTATCGATCGCCCGCGAGGCGGTAAAGGAAATCGAGCTGATATATCGGGATCTCGAACAGCCCGCGAAGGTGGCTCTCGTCGCCCACGAGGGAGGCCACGAGATTCACTTGCCGAGCCTGTTGACGTTTTTCGAGAAGCACCTCGGCCGCGGTGAGAACGGGCCGAAACCGGACGATTCGACCGATGAGCACAAAAGGCACCGCTGAGTCTCATTGTTATTTTCGAGATAGGCACCATGAACAAGACAATTCGACTGCTCCCCGGGATTCTGCTGCTCCCGGTCCTGTTGGCGGGTTGTGTGGGCGTGATCGATACGGATCACGTCGACCACGAGTCAAGAGCACCCCGTGGGCAGGTCTCGGGCGACGCATTCTCGGACCTGAAGGACAGGCTCCACACCGACGCGGTAAACCGTACTCCCGAACTTCCCCTGCGGACGGCGCCGGCTATTCGGTCAGGCTGAACGCGGGCCGCACACCGGTGGTGATCGTCCGATCGTCGATATTGGTCCTCTCCCGGTTGGACGAGCGCGTGTAGGCGGCGATGTCCCGGTAGCTGCCCCCGCGGTAGATCTGGCGATTCAAGCTCAGCTGTACAAAGGCTGTCCCGTCGACAGGTGCTGAAAAATAACTGCTCATCGTGTCGCGGCACCACTCGCTCACATTCCCGTGCATGTCGTGAAGACCGAAAGCGTTCGGCCGGAAGGATCCGACCGGCGCGTGCGCCGCCCAGCCGTCGTCGATCCATGTCTCGTACGCCAGGTCAGGCAGGCCCGCGTGCGTCCGGCAGAAGTCGTCGATGATATTGGCCGCGCCGATCAGGGAGCGCTGGTCGTTTCCCGTGTACCAGTACGTGGTGGTCCCGGCGCGGCAGGCGTACTCCCACTCCGCCTCGGTCGGAAAGCGCAGATTCAACAGTGCAAGCGTTTCGGCGCAGTCGAACCAGTTCACGTTTTCCACCGGGTGGAGCAGGGAATGCTGCTTTCCGCCGAGCACGTATTTCGGAAAATAGTAACTGGGATTGTGCCCGCGGAATCGCTCCCACTGCCCCTGGGTCATCTCGTACTTGGAGAGGAGGAAAGGCCCGATCGTCACCTCCTTGACCGGCCCCTCGTAGGGTTGGGCAATGGGATCGACATTGGGCATTCCGGCCGTGTTCTGGCCGCGCGGTTTGGCCGCCCCCCTGCGGTATGTGCCGCCCGGGAGTAGCACGAAGACCAGACCCATTTCCTCGGTGAGCACCAACTTTTCGTCCGGCCCGCGCACCGGAATCTTTCCGGTCTGAAGATGTGCGAACTCCCAGAGGCCCGATTGCGGATCCCGGCCGAGGGGCACGAGACCGATCTGTTCGGCGATTTCCAGGCCGTTGTAGGCGGGGCAGTCCGATCGATCCGCTATGGAATCGCGGGTATGATCCCAGGCGTCCTGAAACTCGAGGATGCTTTTCTTTTTTATCGTGGAAGCGAAGTCCAGCCGTTTTCGGATGCTTTCGAGGGTTCCCGTATCCGGTGCGGCGAGTTGATTCATGCCGCGGACCAGGCCCTGGAGTGCGTCGTGCTGCCACTGGAATTCCATGTTTTCGAATTTCCAGGTGCGGCGCCGGGCAATGAGGGTTTCGAGCTCTTTGATATCCCTGTCCAGGTCGGCAACCTCCCCCTCGAACTTTTTCAGCTCCCATTTCAAAGAAGCGAGTATTTCCGGATCGAAATCGGGCCCGACCTCCGCAATGGTGTTCGAAATCAACTCGACCACGGGCGCCTTGTGTTTCCGTCCGGCGCGGAGCTCCTCGAGCTCGGTCCAGCGAGGGTGGGTTTCGCGGTCGCATCGTGCCTCGTCTTCGCCGTAGGGGAGGGCGATCTGCCGGAGTGCGTCCATCGTCTCCACGTGGAGGTCGAGGCGTTCGAGAAGGTCCTCGGCCTCGGTGATCCATGCTTCGAGCCCATCGACGTTTGACGGGCAGGCGGGCCAGAGAAGAGCGGCTCTCTGCTCGAGGTCGGCGAGCCGCTTCACATCGGAGAGGCGGATGATCTTGCTGTAACGTTCGTTGGCCAGCTCGGCCTGCTGCTGGGCGATCGCTCGCTGTTCTTTGGCCTCTTTCTCGGCAGCCACGGCGGCGATGCGTTTTTTTTCCACGGCGATCCTGGCTTCGGTTTCGACGCGGCTCTTTTCCGACTCGGCTGCCGCGATGGTCCAGGGGATCGCCACGACCACGGTCAAAACGGCGATGATCGCGGCGGCGAGCGCCGTGCTCAGCAGCGGATTGCGGCGGACGCGCTTCCAGATCTTGGTGGCGGGCCCGACCGGCCGCGCGTGGATCACCTCGCCGGCGAGGAAGCGGCGGATATCGTCTTTCAGGTCGGCCACGGTCTGGTAGCGGCGTTCGCGTTCTTTCTCGAGCGCTTTGAGAACGATCGTCTCCATGTCGCCGCGCAGCGTGCGCTTCACGGTCGAGGGTTTCTTGGGCGGCTCTTCGCGGATCAGACGGGTCGCCTCGATGATCGACGCGCGCTGCACGTCGTAGGGGAGCTCGCCGCAGATCAGCTCGAAGAGCACCACGCCGAGGGCGTAGATGTCGCTGCGGATGTCGAGGTTGTGGGGATCGGCCTCGCACTGCTCGGGCGACATGTATTGCAGCGTGCCGATGAGCTGGCCCACCTGGGTTTGCACGGTCGTGGACGCGATGTCGGAGTCGGTGGCCCGCGCCACGCCGAAATCGATGATCTTCACGAAACCCTGGCCGTCGACGAGGATGTTGCTCGGCTTGAGGTCTCGATGGATGATCCCCTTCTGGTGCCCGTGATGCATGGCGTTGCAGACCTGGAGGAAGAGGTCGAGCCGTTCCTGCAGGTCGAGATCGCTCGCGCGGGCGCTATCGGTGATCGCCCGTGCGTCGGGGATGAATTCCATCACGAAATAGGGGACACCCGGGCCTTCGCCATCGGCCTGCCCGCCGTTGACGGGGAAGGTGCCCGATTCGAACACCTGAGCGATGCCGGGGTGTTTCAGGCTGGCGAGGATCTGGGCTTCGTATTCGAAGCGGCGCAGGATCGAGGGCGTGAGGATAGATTGCTTCATGACCTTGACGGCGACCGCGCGCTGAGGGTGATCTTGAAGCGCTTCGTAGACCGTGCCCATGCCGCCGGACGAGATGAGGCGCGTGACTGTGTATCGGCCGATCTGGGCGCCCACGAGCTCGGCGCCGGGGTCGGCGGCCGGAAGGAGCTTGATCGATGGGGGATCGAGGAAACTGTCTTCCTCGCATGCGCTGTCGAGCAGCTTCTCGACCTCGGCCCGGAGCGATCGATTTCCCTCGCAAGCCTTATCAAGGAATGCCGATCGCTCCCGCTGATCGCGCGAGAGGGCATCTCTGAAGATTTGCTTGATGAGCCTGAAACGCTTCTGTTCCATATTGTTGCTCCCTGCCGAAAAAGACTGCCCCCTCAGCTGAAACGGGCGTCGCGAGAGTTGTCACTGATCGAACACTGAGATCGGCTAGCTTTCCCTCGTGACGTGCATGTTAATCGGCGGTACCGGTGGATGGCAAGCGGTTATGATGGTGTACTCTTGTTTTGCCCGGATTCGCGCCGTGAGTGGCGGGACTGCCGCGACTGGAGTGACCCTGATGTCTCCTGCCGGATCCCGTTGTCGAACCTTACCGCGGGTTCTCGCCGCACGGGGGCTGCGCATTTTGGGATTCTTCCCCCCGGCCATTTGATAAGATACCGTTCGGGATGAGGTGACGGGGTCTGTATTCCAAGCGGTGCGGTGCACAGACATCGAGCGAGGGAGTTGTCCGATCGTGTCAGAGTCTTCTTCGTGGAAGATGTATAACAAGGGAGAAGACGATGCCGAGAACGGAGCTGAAGATACTCGACTCCCTGGTGGAGAAATTCGGGCCGACCGAGGTGGCGCCCTCGCGGTTCTTCGTCTCCTGGAACAGTGTCGTCACTCTGGCCTATTCCGGATTCAGCGCATCGCTGCTCGAGATGAAGTCAATGATTCAGCAGCGTATCCCGGAGCTGAAACCGGAGAATCCCGGAAGCAGATGGCCGAAGACGACGCTCGGTTGCCTGATGGACGGAGAGCGGCTCTCACCCTCCGAGGCTGACGAACTGAGAAGTATCTGCGCCGAGCACTCGAAGGGTCTCGGTGGCACCAAGATCGCCATCAACAGTGTGAGCCTGGTGGTTTTCCAGTGCAGAACGCTGGAGAAGAGACTGGTGACACACGATTTTCAGCTGGGCGGAGAACGGCTCGCGGACGACCGACCCCCAAGGTGGCACCTGAAGAAGGTCGCCGAGGTCATGGATCAGTTCTCCCGGGAAAGAAGTGCCGGCTATTACCCAAAACTCGACCCCGACGGCCGCACCCTCTGGAACTACTACAGAAAGCCGCATGTGGAAACGACGCTGGTGGCGGATCTCGCGATCCCGCACAATGTGACCGAAGCGATCAGCGGATTTTGCGGTGCCGTCGAAGCCAGGTTCGAAGGGAAATTCGGCTGGTTCGATCGGGAGAGCCGGCATCTGACTATTCGGGCGCTCCTTTTCGAGTAGAATACCCGCTGTCCGGCCGGCGAAGGTAAAAAGAAAGAGTGACGCACATGGAAGTCAACTGGATCTGGCTGGCACTTTGCCTCTTCTGCGCGATCCAGATACCGATGCTCGCTCCGGATGATTGCCAAGCAGGTGCTGACCGGAAGGGCTATCTCGAGGGCGAGATGGTTTTCGATCTGGACAAGAGACCCACTCCGCAGTGTCACGCTTCGACGATCGTCGAGTCTTCCTCCGGCCTCGTCGCCGCATGGTTCGGCGGCGCGGGCGAGGGGAACAGGGACGTCGGGATCTGGTTGTCACGGCATGATGGCAAGGCTTGGTCGGCGCCCGTCGAGGTGGCCGATGGCGCGCAGTCACCGACCGAGCGCTATCCCTGCTGGAATCCTGTGCTGTTCAAATCGAAATCCGGCCGGTTGATGCTCTTCTACAAGGTCGGTCCCAGTCCGTCAAAATGGTGGGGAATGCTGAAGACCTCGAGCGATGACGCAAAGACCTGGAGCGAACCACGGAAACTGGGCAAGGACCGATCGGTGGGCCACCTTATCGGGCCGGTCAAGAACAAGCCGGTCTGTCTCGAGGACGGATCGATCCTCTGCCCCTCCAGCACCGAACACGACGGTTGGCGCGTGCATTTCGAAATCACCGGGGATGGCGGCAAGACCTGGAACGTGATCGGCCCCATCGACGACGAGAAGGGGTTCGGCGCCATTCAACCCAGCATCCTGACTCATGGCGATGGAAAGCTGCAGGTGCTCTGCCGGAGCCGGAAGAGCGTCGTCACGCAAAGCTGGTCGGAAGACGGCGGCAGCACATGGAGCAAGATGACCGCCACCTCGCTGCCGAATCCAAATGCCGGGATCGACGCCACGACCCTTTCCGATGGCACGCAGTTGCTCGTCTACAACAACACGACCAGAGGCCGCTCGCCGCTCACCGTCGCCCTTTCCCCGGACGGCGCGAATTGGGAGAACGTGCTCGTGCTGGAGAACAAGAAAGGCGAATTCTCCTATCCGGCGGTCATTCAGTCATCGGATGGACTGATTCACATTACGTATACATATCTCAGAAAGGCGATAAAGCATGTCGTTGTTGACCCCGAGCAACTGGAAGCACTCGGCACCGAGTAAACCGAGCGGATGCATGCGGACCACACGATCAACGGACGAAAAAGCCCGGTGTCCGCGGTCTGCGCGTAATCTGAAACCAACGGGCAAAGGAGGACGAACCATGGTGAGAACAACAATGCCGGTTTTGATTGGGCTCTTACTCTGCCTGACCGGATGCTGAGGCGGCAATTCCCTGCTCGTCGGGCAGGCCGAATTCGATGAAGTCACCGATAGTATCTTCGAGCCGTCTCACTTCACTCGATGCGGCTCGAGCTCCTCCAGCGGCGGATATGACAAAACCTTCACCGCGACGTACAAGCCAAAAGATCCGGATGCTGACCTTCTGTTCGACTTCAGCGCCTGGGATCAGTATCTTGCGGGGAAAGCCGATTTTACCGGGCGGGGCAAGGGTGGCAGCCAGGGGATGTATTGGCGCCAGAAGTGGGACAACAAGAGCAGGTATATCATTGTGGATGCGGTCGCGATGAAGAATGGTAACATCAGAGTGACCTATCGCGAGATACTTCGTTGAGGGACCGACCGTTCGCGGGCGCCGGCGTGTTCTTCGAGAACTCCTGTGACGTGGGGCGCTCCGAGCCTCGAGTGGAGATAAATTCGTGAACCGACCGGCGAAACCCGATATCGAAGTCGAGCTTGTTTCGGAGCCGGACGCCTCGGGATTGTTCGGCATTCTCGACCGATTCTTGACCGCCATCGGCGAGGCGGCCCTTGACGACCGATCCTCGGCTCGACTCGGGAAAGCGATGGGAGAGGACAAGATCTTTTTCTATATCGCTCGTATTGAAGGGTCGGCCGTTGGCGTATGTTCCCTGACCGTGGGATTCTCGACCTATCGCGCCTCACCCTTCGGCGTGATCGATGATTTCTACATCGTGCCCGAGATGAGAAAGAAGGGCGTTGCGCGGGTGATCGTGGAGCACGTTCTGTCGGACGCGGGGCAAAGGGGATGCCGCTCGGTGATAATCGGATGCGGCAACGAAGAGGTGGCGATGTACAGGCACCTCGGATTCAAGACTATTGGCAACATGATGGCGATCGACCTTGTCGATTGACATTCGTGGGATTCGACAGGAGGGATACATGAGAACACTCAGTGCGCTCGGACTGGGTTTGACGAGCGCTGCGTTGTTGATCGCCGGGTGGCAGATGCTCTGTGGCGGGTGAGGATTCGACAGGGTTCAGCTTGTCAGCGCCGGCGTCGTGTTGGTTCTGACAGGCTGCCTGGGATTCATGTTGAATCCCGTCCGTACCTGGAAGATTTCCGTCTGCGTTCTGGTGATTCTGTACGCCTGCAACTGCGGGAGCTATCTTCTCTTTGTTTTGGCCGGAACGGATAGGTTCGAGCTGAAAGGTCTACTCGGTTTGCTTTCCGGCATGTTCAGCGCGGTCGCATTCGTGGAGGTGGCCATGAGCCACGTCAGGCGCCGAAGGATCAACGCCGTTCTTGCCGGTACGGCTCTCACGGCGTGCGCCGTCCTGTCGGTTGCGACGATTGCGGGGACAGTCTTTTATCTGTTTTCCTCCCTGTCGGCCGCGCCCAATGTGTTGATCCTTCTCGCGATGACCGTGGGCCCCGCGTGCTGTCTGGCCGCGGCGACTTGGATCGGGCGGGGAGCGCTCGAAACCGGCTCGGCGCCCACTTCGGGCGAAGACGGTTCAACGGGTTGATTCGACCTTGCTGTTGAATCACGGTAGTCTCTGCTCGCAGGATCACGGAATGATCGTTCACCGTATATGGTTGGTTCTCCTTCTTCCATTGTGGGTCGCCTGCTGTCTCGCTCGGGATCCCCGACCGGACGGATCGTGCCCGATGGAGAAGGAAACGGTGATCCTCGTGCACGGAATGGGACGCACCACGGCATCGATGCTGATCCTGAAGAAGCGGTTCCACGATGCCGGTTATAAAACGGCGAGTTTTCCTTACAGTCAATCGAGCAGGTCTCTCAACGAGATCTCGGCCGGCTTCATCGATTTCGTTCGGAAAAACGTGAAGACCGTTCGTTATCACCTGATCGGCCATTCTCTCGGGAATGTCATCATCCGGGAGGCGTTCAAGAAGGGATACCCTCCCGGACTGGGGAGGATCGTGATGCTGGCGCCGCCCAATCGGCCCGCCCTTCTGGCGCAGAAACTCAAGGGGAATCTGCTTTTCGGATGGATCACGGGAGACAGCGGCCAGAAGCTGTCGGAGGCGGACTTCTACCGGGATCTGCCGGTTCCGGAGGTCGAGTTCGGGGTCATCGCGGGCGACAAGGGCCAGAGGCTCACTTTCGACGAACCGAACGATGGGCTGGTCGCGGTACAGACCACCCGCCTCGAAGGGATGAGCGACTTCGTCATTGTCCATCATACGCACACCTTCATCATGAACTGCAAGGACACCTTCGAGCACAGCCTGAATTTCTTGCGGCACGGCAGCTTTCATTGAACGGGAGGCGAGTGGAGCGGGACAGGGGCATCACATGCCGCGCGGCCGGATTCAACAAGTGAGGCGAAAAGGGATTTATAAAACGGAGACCCCCGCAGTTACCAACCCTTTCGAGGAGTTTTCACGATGACGGGTGCAAGGTTGTTTACCGGATCAATACTCATCGCGTTGCTACTATCGATCTGCGGCCCATTCAGTGCGACGGCCCAAACGCGCAAGACTTCCGCCCAGTATCTCGGCGAAGTCAGAAGCAGTGTTGTGCTCGACCGGTCGTATCAACTGGGCGCGAAAATCGAAATCGCGCTCAAGAAGGGAGAAGCCCTGCGATTGCGTCTTGGCGAGAATCCGACAGAGCCGAGGATCACGGAGATTTATCTCTGGCCGAAGAAGGATTTTTTCAGGATCTACTCCGTCTACACGATCGACGGGAAAGAAAAGTGCAGCACGTCGGGGAAAAAATACGAGACTGTGCGGGATATCAGGTGGCGGCTCGGATCGCATCTGTACGGCTACATAGCGGTCTCGCCAGATGCCGCGGACAAGGTCACGATCGGTTTCATGGCCGAATGGTCCCCGAGCACGACCGATGAGATTCGCCGGAAACAAGAAAAAGCGCGGGAGGAACGGCTCCGGGAAATCACCGTCATCAGTGCTGAAGAACGCGTCAGCGGTTTCGTACGGCTCTGGAGCGCCGTCAAGTACAACTTCGCCTTTTTCGATCAGGTGCCCGACCTGGATTGGGACGGCATCCTCGACGAGTACCTTCCCAAGGTGATGAAAGAGCAGACGACCGAGGAATACTATCGGTTGCTCCAGAGTTGCGTCGCCCGATTGAACGACGGGCACACCGATGTCTGGATGCCGCCCGTGTTCGGAAGCAGGACGCGCCTGCCGATACGGGTCGTGTTCATCGACCGGAAAGCGATAGTCAGCGAACTGGCGCAGAGCGCGAACAAGGACTACCCCGATCTGAAACCGGGTTTCGAACTGACCCACCTCGGGGGGCGCGCAATCCAGCAGATTCTTGCCGAGCAGATCTATCCGCTCCTCCCGGCTTCTCCCCGGCAGTACAGAGACCGCCACGCTTCCAGACGTCTCGTGATAGGTAAGAAAGAGGAGGAGGTGAGTGCCCGCTTCGTCGACATCGAGGGGAAGACACACGATCTCAGGCTGTCCTTCTCCAGGTGGAGATTTTCGGCGCCCGAATGGTTTCAGTGCCGCGAAGTCGAAGACGGGATCCTGTACATCTCACTCCGTTCCTTCACATCAGACGAGATCGTCGAGAAATTCGGCGATGTCTTCGCTGAAGTTTTGCGGGCCGAGGGGCTCTTGCTCGATCTGCGCGACAATGGAGGCGGCAGTAGCAACAACGGATATGGGATCATAAAATTTCTGATCGACAGAGCGATCAAGAGCTCCCGCTGGAAAACCCCGCAGTACCGGGCGGCATACGAAGCGTGGGGGCGCGACCAGGAGTGGCATCACGGCGACCACGGCACGATACGCCCGCGGTGGGGAGGCCGTTATTCGGGGCCCGTGGTCGTGTTGATAGGACCGGGGACGGTGAGCGCTGCCGAGGATTTCGTGGTCGCTCTCGATGCGGCTGACAGGGTCACACTGGTGGGCTCCAAGACCGCCGGGACGACCGGGCAGCCTCTGATGCTGGAACTTCCCCAGGGAGGGGGCGCCCGGATTTGCACGAAGCGCGATGTCTACCCCGATGGGAGGGAGTTCGTGGGTATCGGGATCGCGCCGGACGTCGAGGTCGTTCCGTCGCGCGCCGACATCGCCTCCGGCAGGGATGCCGTTCTCGAGGAGGGGGTGAAAGTGCTCAAGAGACTCATCGAGCAGCATTGACTTTTCCGTCGTGTGTCCGGAGCGTCCGGCGATCAAGAGCCGCGCCCGGTTCGTAAAGTATTTTGGTTCGCCAAAGAAACAAAAAAATGAAACAGACGATCACCCTTTTTCTCCTGACCGTCGCGTGCGGCGCCTCCCTCCCGGCCGACGAACCGGTCACCCTGGAAAGTCTCCTCAACGAAATGGTCGATCGCGCGGAGTTGAGCAGAACCTGCCATCCGCCCTATCAGGCAAAGGCGGCGACCAGCTATGACCGGGAATCGAAAGTCAATGATCCGGAAGACGGCCTGTATATCGAGACGAACGGACGCGATTGGGGCAAGGGCTGGTTCGCCAATCGCGACTTCGGTTTTTGCGTCCGCGTGGAACAGATCGACGGCCGGACGGAAAACGTTCTTCTTCACGACGAGGGACCGGGGGCGATTGTCAGGTGGTGGGCCACGGCCAACAACGAGGGGACCATCCGGATATACCTGGACGATGCCGCGGAACCGGTGATCGAAATGAAACCTGCCGAGCTGGTCGGCGGGAACGGGCTGGCGTCCTACCCATTCTCCTTCAAAGCCTCGGACGACAAGACCAATCCGGGCTGGCGGGGGCACAATCTCTATCTCCCCATCCCTTACCGGAAGAGCTGCAAGGTGACCTGGCAAGGGACTCCGTTCTACTACCAGATCGGTTATCGCAGGTATGCCCCGGGGACGAAAGTCGAAACGTTCACCATCGACCGGTTCGAGAATGCGAGAGGCACGATGAATGAGGTAACCGCACGGTTGACCGGGGAAAGCGCGACGGCGGGCGGCAGGGCGGTCGCCCGAACGGCTGTTCGGCTGGCGCCGGAAGAATCGACCACCTTGACGTCGAGCGATCCCGGGGCGATCACCAGACTGCGCGTGCAACTGGCGGCGGAGGACTACAGACAGGCTCTTCGATCGACGGTCGTCACCATGACTTTCGACGGCGAGAGGACCGCCTGGATCCCCGTTGGCGCGCTCGGCGGTGTGGGCTACAGCAAGGAGAAGAACGACACCTTCTACATCAAAACAGACCCGGCGGCGGGCACGGTGTGTTCCTGTTACGTTCTGCCTTTTCAGGAAACGGCCGCCATCACCTTGACCAACCACGGCAGGCAGGACGTCACCATCGACCGGTTCGAGGTGCTCGTGGACGACTACCGATGGAATGACCGCAGCCTCTACTTCCACGCCACATGGTTCGAACTGCGCAACATCGACACGAAATACCGAAGCGATCTCAACTACGTCACGGTCAAGGGCTCGGGCCGTTATGTGGGCACATCGATCACCGTTTTCAATACGTGCACCCTGCCGAACAACCAGACCTGGTGGGGAGAGGGAGATGATAAAGTCTATGTCGACGGAGAGACCTTTCCTTCCATTTTCGGGACCGGCACGGAAGACTACTTCGGATACGCCTACTGTCGCCCGCAGCGATTCCATACACCCTTCAATTCCCAGCCCCGCGGCGAGGGGAACAAGAAATGGGGTTACACCAACAACAACCGCTACCACCTTCTGGATGACATCCCCTTCAAAAAATCGGTGAAATTCGACATGGAGATCTGGCACCCTTTCAGAAAGAAGATGAACTACGCGGCGGCCACCTTCTTCTACGCCCGGCCGGGAGCGACCACCAATATCGTCCCCGATCTGGATTCGGTGAGGCACAAGGTGGCCCTGCACCGGGACGAGGTGATCTCCGTGGCGGCGCCCGATCCCGTGCACCGACAGGAGAACTGATCGACGCGAGGCCTGCCCCGCCGGGACAAGCCGTTACCAGTTGGAGAACTCAGCGATGGAGAACGCTTCCGGCGCCGGCCCGCGCGCCTTCGACTCGAGCGAGTGGGATTTCTGCATCGTCGGGCGGGACGCCGGCCGCGTCTGGTTCGGCCATGTGGGGCAGAAGACCTTTGCCATGCTCTCCTTTTTCTTCGCCCTGGCCTTCGCGGGTGTCGGTGTGGGGATCTTTCTCGAGAACGAGGGCTTGAGGGAGAACGTGAAGGACGCCACGACATGGCTCGGCGGATTGGGCGCGTTCATCGCGGCATCGCTGGCCGTGTGGTGCGGGATCAAGCTCCGGAAAGGGACGAACCGCACCGCCCTGCTCGATCTGGAGAACCGATGCTTCGCCAGGGTCGGTCGGAGGGACGGTGCGCCCCATCAAGCGGTCTCCTGCCGCGATCTCTACATTCATCTGGAGGAGGTGGATCCCAGCGACGGAGACACCGATTTCCTTGGGAAGATCACCATAGTGGGGCCCGAGAATCCGGACACGACGAAGGGGGATCGGGCGGTGAATGTCGTCATCAACCATCGCCTCCGCTTCGACCTCCTCTTCGATGTCGTCCGCGAGCTGCAGAAAGCGGCAGCCTGGAAGGGCATCATCGGTGATGAAATACTGGTCAATCGGTTCCGGGCGGAGACAGGCCAAAATTCGCTCTCCGAGCTCGAGGCGTTCGCCAGGGATCGCCTCGACGCGCATCACCACCCTGATGACCACCATCTCTTCAGGCCCTTCGCGTGCGATGCGTGCGGCGTGGCGGCATTCGGGCTGACCATCGAGCATCATACCGGCTCCGAAGAAGGGGACTTCAAAGGTGTGATCCGGGGCGCATGCGCCGAATGCGGCAGCGAAAAGCGCCTCTTCAGTTTCACCGGCGCGCACAGGGAACGGTTGCGCGAGGAGACACCGGTGTGCGTGTGCCGGAATGAAAGCTTTATCGCCGCGGAATGCGAACGGATCGAGGG
Source organism: uncultured Phycisphaerales bacterium (assembly GCA_964620445.1). Classification (GTDB taxonomy): domain Bacteria; phylum Planctomycetota; class B15-G4; order B15-G4; family CAYZWU01; genus CAZUHB01. The sequence goes on along the minus strand of CAZUHB010000033.1, from coordinate 34,772 downwards.
AGACGGCGGGGTGGCGGGATTCTTCGACGAAGGGATCATAGTGGGGAAGTGCTCTCGATGTGGTCGAAATCGGGCTCTTGTCCGCACCGACTAGACGCGCGACGGCGTCGCCGGGCGCCTTTTCCCGTGACATGCCGGAACGGACGGGTACGATGACGGCTGTATGCGAGCAAAGGGAATTCTTCCTCGCCGACGGACGCAACGTCGGATCTGTTCACGGACAGGGAGGGAGAGCGGACCATGAAAAACGGAGACAAGCGATGACTCTCGGCAAGACTCTCCTCGTCGGCGTGATCTCAGGGATCGTCGTCGGCATCGTGATGTTTTTTCTTTTCAAGATCGTGGAGGTCGACATCAGCCCCGCGGTCGTGAGCGGCATAACGGGCGGTGTGGTGGGCGGAGTCGTTCCTGCCGTCCTGTCCAGGAAATCGAAATAGAAGGAAAGTGTGGAACACCCGGCGATCTCGGGCCGCGGGACGGACGGAGGAATAACGATGGCGCTCAGTGCGTTCGACGACAAATCGCACGAACCCCGGGCGGGCGATCTCGAGAAGATGCTTGGTCGGACCTTCACCCACTGGAACGGCCTGATCTCCCACCTCGCGGCCGAGTTTCCGCCTCTCGACGAGACGTGGAACTTCGCCGGCGCGAAGTGGGGATGGTCGCTGCGTCTGAAGCAGAAGAAACGGACCGTACTCTACATGACCCCGTGCAAGAAGCATTTCATCGTCGGCTTCGTTCTCGGACAGAAAGCGGTCGACGCCGCTCACGCGAGCAAGCTGCCCGAACCGGTGCTCACCGTCATCGACGAGGCGCCGAAATATGCCGAGGGCAGAGGAGTACGCCTGGAGATCAGGAACAAGAAGGATCTCGAAAACACCAAAAAGCTTTCGGCGATCAAGATGTCGAACTGACCGATAGCCGGCGGACGAAACGGAGAAAGGCCATGAAAATCGTCACCATCATGGGGAGCCCGAGAAAAAAGGGGAACACGGCGGCTCTCGTCTCCCTCTTCGAGGAGAGGGTCGCCAAGGATCATGAGGTGGAACGGATCGACATCATCCGCCACGACGTGGGCGGCTGCGTCGGGTGCTACAAGTGTCAGGAGCGCCTGGACGAACCGGGTTGCGTCCGAAAGGACGATGCCCCGGCGATCTTCGAGAAGATGATCGCCGCCGACGGGATCGTCTATGCGACCCCGCTCTATTGCTGGAGCTTCACGTCCCAGCTGAAACCGCTGATCGACCGCCATTTCTGCCTGGTCAAGGGGTACGGGACCCCCGATCACGATTCCCTGCTGTGCGGCAAGCCGGCCGCGTTGCTCGTCACATGCGCCGGCCCGATCGAGGGGAACTGCGACGCCATCCAGTCGATCTTTGCCGGCCTCTCCGAGTACGTCAAGCTGGGGGCGAGGGGCAATTTCATTCTTCCTTTCTGTACAACGCCCGACGATATCGGGGACAAGGGCGTCGAGGTGGCGGAACGGATCGCCGGCGCGATCACACGATGAGCGGAGAGGAACAGGTTTGAGATGACGATCCAGATTCCCGAATCCCGAACGTACATCCACACCGGGCGCGGCTGCCTGGGAATCGCCCGGAGGCGGATCGGAGGCAGGGTCATGGTAAACAGCGGAGGTTCCTCGTGGAGAAATTGAATACCGTCAGCAGTCTTGTCATAAACCAGAAGAAGGAATGGGGCGAGATCCTCTCCGGTTTCGAAACGGCGAACAGCTACGCTGTCCTGGACGAGTCGGGCAACAAACTGTATCTGGCCGCCGAGGAGGCGGGGAACACCCTTCTGCGATTGTTCCTGAAAGGCTTGCGCCCCTTCACGATCACCGTTTTCTCGGAGGACATCGAGCCCGTCCTTCGCATCAACCGGCCCTTCCGTTTCTACTTTCACCGGGCGGAGATCGTGGATCCGCAGGGTCGAGTGCTCGGCACGATAGAGCGGCGCTTTTCGATCCTGCGGCGCGTCTATTCCGTTTTCGACAGTCAGGGCGACGAGATCTACCAGCTCTTCGGCCCGATACTGCACCCCTGGACGTTTCTGATAAAAAACGACGGTATCGAGTACGGCAAGATCACGAAAAAATGGAGCGGCCTGATGAAGGAGGGCTTCACCGACGCCGATAATTTCGGCGTCGCCTTCCCCGGGGAATGGGATGCCTCGTTGAAGGCCCTCTTCCTGGGCGCCGTCTTCCTCATCGATTTCGTGCATTTCGAGAACAAGCCGAGAAACTGACACGTTCCTCCTGTTCGTAACGGCGGCCTCTTGAAAAGTCGATTCGAGCCGGAATCGGGAGCGCCCGAAATCAGGGGGAGCAGGGACGACCGACATCATCGCAAAACCGAAGGAGGCAAGAATGTTCAGTCAGCTGTTCGCCGGGCCCAACCAGGTCTGGCTCGAGGTGGCGCTGCTCGCGGCTCTTGTGGCGGTGCTTCTGTTCAAGCCCGAGAGGATCGAGCGGCCCCGATATTTCTGGAGAGGGTGCCTGCTCTTCGTCCTGTCCATTTTCACGCCCGCCGTCCTCGCCCCTTTCGACAGGGGGATCGATCCGGAAGCGATGATCCGCGGCGGGTCGGCAGGAGTGTGGCCCGTAATTCTGGCGATCGTTCCGGCGACATTCTTCGCGCTGAGCGTGCTCTCGACGCTCTACGCGCTCTTTCCCGCCTCGGACGAGGTCAGGTGCTGGCCCTTCGCGGGAGAGAAGCCGGAGACACGCAGGACGGCCCGCAGGCGCTGATAGCGATCGAAGGCATGCGCCGATCGCCTCGAGCGGGGCGGCCGATCACTTTCCGTTGTTCGTTTTGAGCACGGCCAGAAACGCCTCCTGCGGAATCGCCACCTTGCCGACCTGCTTCATCCTTTTTTTGCCCTTCTTCTGCTTCTCGAGGAGCTTGCGCTTGCGGGTGATGTCGCCCCCGTAGCATTTGGCGGTCACGTTCTTGCGCAGCGCCTTGACCGTCGTGCGCGCCACGACCTTGCTTCCGATCACCGCCTGGATCGCCACCTCGTAGAGCTGCCGGTCGATCAGCTCCTTCAGCCGCGTCGTCAGGGTCCGTCCCCGGTAAATGGACTGGTCCTTGTGCAGGATCACGCTCAGGGCGTCGACGTTTTCGCCGTTGATGCGTACGTCGAGTTTGACGAGGTCGGCGGCCGCGTAGCCCTTCACCTCGTAGTCGAACGACGCGTAACCGCTGGTGAGCCCTTTCAGCCGGTCGTGGAAATCGATGGCGATCTCGCTGAAGGGAATGTCGTAGACGATCACCGTTCTGGCGCCGTGAAAGTTCATGCTCACCTGGCGGCCGCGCCGATCCTCGCAGAGGGTGAGGATCGTCCCCACGTATTCCCTGGGGCTGTGGATCGTGACGCGCACCATCCGCTCCTCGATCCGATCGATCAGGTTTGCGGGCGGCAGGCGCGAGGGATTGTCGATGAAGACCACCTGCCCATCCTTGAGAACGACGCGAAAGATCACCGTCGGCGCCGTGGTGATCAGGTCGAGCTCGAACTCCCGCTCGAGCCTCTCCTGGATGATCTCCATGTGGAGGAGCCCGAGGTAGCCGCAGCGGAATCCGAACCCGAGAGCGCCCGACGTCTCCGGCTCGAAGGTGAAGGAGGGATCGTTGAGGCTCAGCTTCTCGAGGGCGTGGCGCAGGTCGGTGTAGTCGTCGGCGTCGGTGGGAAAGAGGCCGCCGAATACCATCGGCTGGATCTCCTGGAAACCGGGGAGCTGCTCCACATCGTCCGCGGCGGCGTGGGTCATGGTGTCGCCGATCTTCACGTCGCGGAGCTTCTTGACCGACGCTGACAGAAATCCGACCTCGCCGCTCGACAGGGCGGGCACCTCCTTCTGAAAGGGCGTGAAGATCCCGATCCGGAACACCTCGTACACGCCGCCCGTGGCCAGGAACCGGATCCGGTCGCCCGGCCGGACGCATCCGTCGATCACGCGGAGCTGCACCACCGCTCCGAGGTACGAGTCGAACCACGAGTCGTAGACGAGGGCGCGAAAAGGCTTCTCGGCGCTGCCCGTGCGCGGCGGCGGGATCTTCGTGACGATCGCCTCGAGCACATCGGCCACCCCCTCGCCGGTCTTGGCGCTGATCGGGATCGCCTCGCTCGCGTCGATGCCGATGATATCCTCGATCTCGTCCCGGACCCGTTCCGGATCGGCGTTGTGGCGGTCGATCTTGTTGAGAACGGGCACGATCTCGAGATCGTTGTCGAGCGACATGTAGACGTTCGCCAGGGTCTGCGCCTCGACTCCCTGCGTGGCGTCGACCACGAGAAGGGCGCCGTCGCACGCGGCCAGGCTCCGCGAGACCTCGTAGTGGAAGTCGACATGGCCGGGCGTGTCGATCAGGTTGAGACGGTACACGTTCCCGTCGCGGGCCACATACTTGAGGCGCACCGTCTGAGCCTTGATCGTGATGCCCCGCTCCTGTTCGAGATCCATCTTGTCGAGGATCTGCGCCTTGACCTCCCGTTTCTTCAGGGCGCCGGTCAATTCGAGGAGCCTGTCGGCCAGGGTCGACTTCCCATGGTCGATGTGGGCGATGATGCTGAAGTTCCTGATCAGTTCGCGGGACACGGTCTGGCTTTTCGCGCTCCATCTCGCCCGGCCCGGACGTTTCCGTGAGGTTTCGAAAGAGGGCCGGGTCGAAAAGGAGGTCATATTAGCGCGATCCGGTTATTAGTCAACCTCTGCTCCCGGCCTTTCTCTATAATAGCGAAGATCGACCGCGATCGACTTGCGAAGGAGTGCCACATGCCGCTCGGCGTTTACTGCCACGTGCCCTTCTGTCCCGGGGGATGCGATTTTTGCGGATTCTACAGGACCGGACCGCTTCGCAAGGATGTGGTCGCCTTTCTCGGCGGCGTCGAGAAGGAGATTGCCCTTCTCGACCGGCCGCTCGCGGCGGATACGCTTTTCTTCGGCGGCGGCACCCCGGGGCTGCTCGCCACGAGGGACCTCGTCGCGCTCGGCGAGACGATCCTTGACCGGCTCGAGCGGCCGCCCGCGGAGTGGACCGTCGAGATGGCGCCTACCACGGTCAAGGCGGACAAGATGAAGGCGCTGAAGGAGATCGGCGTGACGCGGATCTCCATGGGGGTCCAGTCATTCGATCCCGATCTGCTGCGCGCCATGGGTCGGGGCCACAAGCCGGACCGCGCGCGCGCCGCCTTCGGCCTGATCCGGGAGGCGGGTTTCGACAACGTGAACGTGGACATGATCTTCGCCCTGCCCGGCCAGACCGCCTCCATGGCCGTTGCCGACCTCGACGAGGCGGCGCGGCTCGGGCCGGAGCATATCTCGACCTACTGCCTCACGCTCGAGGAGGGCACGCCGCTGCGCGACAGGATCCTGTCGGCCGAGGGCGAACCCGACCCCGATCGCGAGGCCGAGCTTTTCGAGAGCGCCTGGGAGTTTCTCGACGGGGCCGGTTTCGGGCAGTACGAGATCTCGAATTTTGCGCGTCCCGGCCGTGCGTGCCTTCACAATATCAACACCTGGGCCATGGGCGAATGGATCGGACTCGGTCCGTCCGCCGCATCCCAGTACGGCGGCAGACGATTTTCCAATCCCGCCCGGCTGGCGGAATGGCTGCGCGGAGTGGAGGCGGGTGCGCCGGTGCACGTCGACGAGGCCGTGCTCACCGAGCGTCTTCTCGCCGAGGACGCGATCATCTTCGGGCTGCGCATGAACGAGGGGATCTCCCTCGGTCGCCTGGGGGAGCGGTTCGGCAGTGTCGACCTCTCCTGCCTCGATCGGCTCTGGCGCGATCTCGCGGCGGAGGGGATCGTTGCGCCAGGCGAGCCCGATCGGATCCGTCTCACGCGGAAGGGGCGGCTCGTGGCCGACCGGATCGGGGTGGAGGTGATGGAGGCTTTCGAGGAAGCCTTTCCCGAATGAGGCGGTCGGGATCTGGAATCGGAAACGTGTCCCGACTCCGATGCCGGCCGGTGAGAGCCGCTTCGAAGGGCCTGTTGAATTCCGCGATCTCTTCAGAAAAGGGCAAGACCATGAAATCCGATGACCCGCGACTTTTCCGAGGCGTCCTGGTCGCACTCCTTTGCGCCATTCTCCTTTCGTGCGAAGCGGCTCCTGACCGCGAAGGCGCGCCGGCGGTGATCGAGATCGATGTCAGCCGCTTCGGGATTCGGCCCGATCTCGGTCGGGACGCGGTAGCCGCCGTTCGCCAGGCGCTCGACCGCGCCCGGGATGTCTCCGCGCGCGGCGATCGGGTGCGGCTCGTTTTTCCGAAAGGCCGGTACGACTTTTTTGCGGCGGAGAGCCAGAATCGGGAATACTTCGAATCGAACACCTTCCTGAGAGACAGCAGGATCTGCCCCATCGTCATCGAAGATACGGCGAACCTGATCATCGACGGCCAGGGGAGCGAGTTCGTTTTCCACGGCCCGATGCAGCCGATCACCGTCGACAGGAGCCGGAACATCCTCCTTCGAAATTTCAGCGTCGACTGGGATATTCCGCTCACGGCCCAGGCGCAGATCGTGGCTGTTGCGGACGACTTTATCGATCTCAGGATCGCCGAGGAATCCCCTTATGTCATTCGCGACGGCAAGATCGTCTTCCGGGGCGAAAACTGGGAGAGCGGGTGGTGGGGCACGATCGAGTTCGAGAAGGACTCTCACCTGATACCGCAAGGATCGGGGGACGGCTGCCTGGGCGGCGGCTGGCAGGACTACAGCGCCGAGGAACTTCAGCCCCGTCTCGTTCGCTTGCACCGCGCTTTCGGACGCAAACCCGCGGTCGGCAACTACCTGGTGTTGCGCCACAACTCGCGCCAGCACGCGGGAATGTTTTTCTTCCACAGCAAGGACATCGCGCTGGAGGAGATCGACGTGTATCACACGGGCGGGCTCGGCCTGCTCGGGCAATACTCCGAGAATCTCCGCTTCGAGCGGGTCCGGGTTGTGCCGAACGCGCGGAAGAACCGTTACCTCTCCGGCCACGACGACGGCATCCACATTTCCAATTGCCGCGGCACGGTGTTGATCAGGAACTGTACCTTCGGCGGGTTGATGGACGATCCGATCAACGTCCACGGGACCAGCGTTCGCATCGTCGAGCAGCCGGCGCCGGACAGGCTGGTCTGCCGTTTTGCGCACTCCATGAGCGTGGGCCAGATCTGGGGGCGGCCCGGGGAATCGATCAGGTTCCTTCGCGCCCGCAACCTGCAGACGCTCGGCAAGGGCATCATCAAGTCGTGGCAGCCCTCGAGCGTCACCGACTTCGAGGTCTCTTTCGAGGAGCCGGTGCCCGCGGGGCTTGCCGTGGGCGACGCCCTGGAGAATCTGGCCTGGGCGCCCGAGGTGCACATCGCCCGCTGCACCTTCGACAGCTGCCGTGCGCGCGGCGTGCTGCTCTCCACGCCGCGGAGATCGATCATCGAAGAGTGCCTGTTCCGCTCGAGCGGAGCAGCCGTCCTGATCGCGGGCGACGCCAACCAGTGGTACGAATCGGGCGCGGTCACCGACCTGCTCATCTGCAACAACATCTTCGAATCATCTTGCCTGAGCTCGTCCTATCAGTTCTGCGAAGGGATCATCAGCATCTTCCCCGAAATCCCCGAGGTGGACGGGGACGTGCCCTTTCACAGCAACATCCGCATCGTGATGAACACCTTCCATGCCTTCGATTATCCCGTCCTCTACGCGCTCTCCACGGAGGGAGTCGTTTTCCGCGACAATACGATCGTCCGCAGTCACGACCGGCAGCCCTGGCACTGGAACCGCAACATGCTGAATTTCACGGCCTGCAAGAACGTGCGCATCGAGGGGACCAGGATTCTGGGCGATGTCCTTGGCCGTGATATCAGACTGAGGACCATGGATCGCGACGAACTCGTCGTTGCCCCCGGTCAGGACCTGCATGTCGCGGATTAGATCGGCCGGGATCAGGTCTCGAGTGATTCGGATTCATGTCGGACCGGTAGGATCTCGCGGGCATCCGGCGCAACAAGGCCGAGATTCTTTTACTTGATTTCGCCGTGGAAAGGGTACACTGACACGAGCAAATGGTTGCGCGGAGACGCACCATCACAGCGCCGGTGGCACACAACGTCAGGCAAGAAGCGATGATTGCCCACTTCACAAAGGTGAGTGCTCTGCCGGCAAAGTCCAACTGCCGGGCGCTAGCCGGACATCCCACGAGTTCTTGCACTTCGCTGCAGCCTCTTGACCCGTACGGATCGGGTTGTTCCCGGGAGCGGCACGAGGCGAACGCCGACCGGTCTCACGATCTGACAAGTCATGGAATAAAGGTTTGGGTCGACCTCGAGCGAAGGGACATTTGCGAGCATCTCCGCGCCCTTCGCCCGGGGCAAGACTCTTTGAACGGACGCGGATCCTAGGTATTTCGGGTCTGATTCCGGTCTGTATGTACACGACAGCGGAGTCGCGATCATGAAAAAAGTCTGTTGCCGCTGCGGTGCGGAGATGGGGCGGGTGCGCGCGGATATCTTCGACGAGGCTGTCATAACGCATGGAATCTGCGACGCCTGCGGCGAAGAATTGATGTTCGAGGAACTCGGTGTGCCCCTTCGAGAATTTCTCGATACTCTCGACGCGCCGGTCCTCGTGCTCGACGCCGACGCGGAGGTGCACACCGCGAATCGCCAGGCCTGCTCGCTTCTCAAAAAAACGCTCGGAGAGGTCGAGGGGCGTCGAGGCGGAGAAGTGATCGAATGTAAATACTCGAGAACTCCGGGCGGCTGCGGCGAGGACATTCACTGCAAGAGCTGCACCATACGAAAAACGGTCCTGAAAACCCACGAAACGGGAAAGAGCTTCGAAAGGGTTCCCGCCTACCCGGATATCTGTTTCGGTAACGAGATCAAGCCTGTGCGTTTCGAAATATCGACCGAAAAGGTGGGCGGCTTGGTTCTGTTGCGTGTCGACGACGTGAATCCGGGAAACGAGGACCATCAAGGGGATCGGGTACCCTTCGAACGCACACCGCCAGACGACCGGTCATCCTGATACCGGCGCGGCCGGCACCGGCAAAAAAACGATCCTCCACGTCACCATTCTTGCAGTACTATTGCTCCCGTCTGGAATATAATTCCCGCAGGAGGTCGCCCTGGCGGCCTGTTCATTAATTGGAAAGGAGCACTCATGGGTTTACTCTGGGAAATCGTCCAATCGGGATTCCTTTACGGCCAGAAGAAGCGATCCGACTCGATCGACGAGCGGGTCTCCGATCTCGAGAACCACCTTCAAAGAACTCAGGACACGATCCGCAAGCTCGTGAAAAAGCTCGAGGAGATTCACAACCTGGATATCGACGGCGATGGCCGGGTCGGGTGACGCACCATCGGCGGGAAGTCGCGGTTCGGAAAAACGTCTGGACAGATGAGGGAATCGGAAAGTGAGCGCGCTGCTTTACAAATGCCTGGCGAAATCGACGGACAAGGAAAGCGGTGCGCCCCGTTTTTCCAGAAGCTGGGAAACCTCGCGCCGAGCATGGTTCAAGATCTACGAGGATCGCATTGAAAACGGGGATTGGACGATTCCCTATCACGACATCGAATCGGCGACCGCCTTCCGTACGAGCTGGATGTTCATACCCTTCACGGTGCTCGAGCTGACGACCCCGGAGCAGACCTACCAGTTCGGATTCAATCCATGGTCCAGACCGCTGGAGCATCTTCCCGTGGAAGTGGAATCTCGAAAAGTGAGGCTCCGGTACTCGCTCCACGGTTTCCTTTCACGCATGATGTTGATCCTGTTCCTGGCCTATCTCTTGTGGAAGTGGATCACTTGATCGGCCGAACAGCACTCAGGTGAATCGATGAATGAAGAAGAGATGATGCGCGTTTTCTTCGAGATCCACAGCGGCCTGCCGCGCGAGGGGCCGGGGAATCGCCTTTCGACTCGAAAAGCCCTGTCCCTGCTGGGCGGCCTGAAAAAGAAACCGCGCATCCTGGACATCGGCTGCGGCCCTGGTATGCAGACCCTCGATCTCGTCGATGCCTCGGGCGGCACCGTGGTCGCCGTCGACAACCACCAGCCTTTTCTCGATCAGCTCACCAGGTCGGCCGAACAGAAGGGGGTCGCCCACAGGGTAAAGACCCTGAATGCGGACATGGCTTCTCTCGATTTCGAGCCGGGGTCGTTCGACCTGATCTGGTCGGAGGGCGCGGCCTACTGCATGGGATTCGAGAACGCGCTCAACGCGTGGAAACCGCTCATCGCGGCGCGGGGCGCGCTCGCCGTGACGGAGATCACCTGGACGAAGCCCGATCGGCCCGACGAGTTGCAGCGTTTTTTTGATGACGAGTACCCCCCGATGACGAATGTCGCCGGGAACCTGGCGATGATCGGGCGCGCCGGATACACCGCGGCGGGACACTTCGTCCTTCCCAAGTCGGCGTGGTGGGACCATTACTACACACCGATCGAAAAGAAACTCCCCGCCCTGCGGGAAAAGTACGCCAATGATACCGCGGCGCTCGGTGTCGTCGAGAGTCACGAACAGGAGATCGAGTTATTTCGGAAGTACTCCGATTACTACGGGTATGTTTTTTATCTCATGAGAACCGGCTGACCCATCCGGGCTCGGGCGCGAGGAGGAACACCATGAGCGCGAACCGAATCGGCATCGCTCTTCTTTTTTTTCTGATGCTCTGTGCCTGCGCCGATCAGGATCCCGGCGGAGCCCTCTCGCCGGAGGATCTCGCACAAAAAGTGCGTGACGGCCTCGAGGAAAAAGACGCCGGCCTCATCGTGCGGCTCGGGTGCTGGGACAGGGCTCCCGATGATCTCAGGGAAAAGCTCGGCGAGCAGATCGGGCGATGGATCGATCTTTACGACGAACCGAGCTGCACGATTCGAGAGATGTCCGCCAAGGAACGAGAACCGATAAAAGCGCAGGGAAAGGAGTTCGTCTGGAACATCGAACCTGTCGGATTCGTCGTGATAAAAGGTAATGATCCGGATCTCGGGAGCTCCGATCTCCCCTTCGGCAAACGGAATGGTCGATATTATCTGGCCGTACGCTACCCCGCGAAAAATTTATAGGCAGAACACCACGGCCCCGTGATTCGGGCGGTCGTCGAAGAGAAAAAAAACTCGTCGGGCCAGCAGGGACCTGGGTCGGATATAAAAAGAGGGCAAGTCGCCCTTTGGAGATCCCCATGAGACAGAAAACCATTCTGGCGCTGGTGGCCGCGGGTTGCGTCGTGGCGGTCAGTCCCTGGCTCGCCAATGTGATCATGTGGGTGTCCGCGATGGGCGCCGTCTCCTTCGGGGGCACGGTGACCCTTCCCGACTGGATGCCCTATCAGGTGATGACCACCCTGCTCGGAATCGGTATCATCATTGTTGCCATAATCATGGCCTGGCGTGAAGGCTCGCCGCCTTCGAACCGATCGGATCGCACCACGTCGTCCCAATCGGATGACGAGGCGCGGAATTGACGGCGCCAGGCCACCCGGTGAAGAGGCAGGCAGGAGCAAGGAACCGTGCGAATCGCGATCACCAGGGGGATCAGCCCCCGCATCGAGGAGTGTGAGCTCACACACCTCGAACGGGAGGCCATCGACGTCGAACGCGCCAGGGAAGAACACGGCCGCTACGAGAAATGTCTCGCATCGCTCGGCTGTGATGTGCGGAGCCTTCCGCCCGAGCCCGATCTGCCCGATTCGGTCTTCGTCGAGGACACGGCCCTCGTCGTCGATGAACTCGCTTTGCTCACGCGGCCGGGCGCGCGGTCGCGGCGGGGCGAGGTCAACGGGATCGCCGCTGTTCTGGGCCGCTTCCGGCGTCTCGTTCATGTCGAGGAGCCGGGAACGATCGATGGGGGAGACATCCTGCTTTTCGGCCGGAACGTGTATATCGGCCTGTCGAGCCGGACCAACCGGGACGGCGTGCGCCAGGCCGAGGCCGCCCTCGGTCCGGCGGGATACTCCGTGACCGGGGTGCGGGTGCGAGATTGTCTTCATCTCAAGTCCGCTGTCTGCCCCGTCGCGCTGGACACCCTGCTCCTCAACCGGAACCGGGTGGACGCAGCCCTTTTCGGCCGGGCAAGACTCATCGATGTCGATCCTGCCGAACCGGGAGCGGCCAACGCGCTGCTCGTCAACGACAGGGTGGTGTTTCCGGCGCGATTCGAGGGCACTCTCGAACGGTTGAACCGGGCAGGCATCGCGACGGTCCCCCTCGATTTCTCGGAGCTCGCCAAGGCCGAGGCAGGAGTGACCTGTTGCAGCCTCATCTTCGAAGAGGATCCAACGCCAGGGATCGCAACGCGACCTCCCCAGGAGCGGAGCGGATGAGGAGACGGGAATTTCTGAAAACGACCGCGGCCGGACTGAGCGCCCTCGGCGCCAACTCCCTGGCGCACGGTTTTGGCGGCCCGGGACCGGGGACCAACATCGTCCTGATCATGGCCGACGATCTCGGCCGCGAGTGCCTCCGATGCTGCGGCGGAATCGACTACGACACGCCGCACCTCGACGAGCTCGCCGTCCGGGGCGTCCGCTTCGATCACTGTTACTCTCAACCGGTGTGCACCCCGTCCCGCGTGCAGATCATGACCGGCCGGTACAACCATCGAAACTACGAGGGATTCGGGTACCTGAATTCGCGGGAGATCACCTTTGCCAATCTCCTGCGCCAGGCAGGGTATGCCACCTGCGTCGCGGGCAAATGGCAGCTCAGCGGTGACGCGTCCACGGTGCGCGATTTCGGATTCGACGAACACTGTCTCTGGAACATGCACGCCTACATGGGGGACGGCCCCGATGCGCGGGAGCCGAAAGGCTGGCGCAAGCGTTACGCCTCTCCCACGCTCTACGTGAACGGCGAGTGGATCGCGCATGGCGAACGGGACTTCGGCCCCGACATCTGCTGCGACTTCGTCTGTTCCTTCATGGAACGGAATCGGGACGAGCCGTTCCTCGTCTACTATCCGATGATCCTCACCCATTCTCCCTTCGTGCCCACGCCGGACAGTGCGGGCGGGACGGAGAACAAGAAGGACAAGAAGGACAAGAAGAAGAACTTCGCCGATATGGTTCGCTACGCCGACAAGATCGTCGGCCGGATCGCGAACCAGCTGGAGAGGCTCGGTCTCGCCGAGCGCACCCTCCTTCTCTTCACAGGTGACAACGGAACGGATGTCAAGATCGAGACCAACACCGAAGAGGGCATCGTGAAGGGCGGAAAGTCGCACACGACCGACGCGGGCACGCACGTTCCGCTGATCGCATCGTGGCCGGGCGTCGCACCGCGAGGCGCCCGTTGCGACGATCTGATCGATTTTTCCGATTTCGTGCCCACCCTTGCCGAGGCGGCGGGCGCTCCGCTTCCGCGCGATCGCGTCATCGACGGCCGCTCCTTCCTCCCGCAGATCAAGGGCGCCAAAGGCTCGCCGCGGGACTGGGTTTTCTGCCACTACTGGAAGAGGGGCAGGGAAAGGGACAAGATCTCCGAGTTCGTCAGGGACAAGCGCTGGAAGCTCTACGGCGATGGACGGTTCTACGACCTGAAATCGGATGGCGCCGAGGAGAATCCACTCGATACAATGGCACCGAACGCGGCCGCGGCGCGGAAGGCTCTGGAGAGAGGTTTCGAACAGGTCCGGTCGCGCACAGAGGCACCCGAGAAAGGCGAGCCATGCTCGAACCCCGATTCGGATCGATTCTGAAATGGAAATTCCTCGCGGCGCTCATCCTGGCCGCGGGTCTCTTTTTCCTGTGCTGGCGGCTCGGGCAGCTACCCATCCCCCTGTGCGTGACGATCGGCGTTGTTGCGGCCATCATCGTCTTCTACATCCGGAGGTCTTTCTGGGAATGGCTGATCGAGCTGATTTGGTGGTGGTAAAGCGGAGCGCCGGCGCTATTAGCGAGAGTCGATCGGAGACAGCCGTTTTAGTCGAATATATCCGGAGCCCCGGAAATGTCGCCCGGGGCAGCACGATCCCACAACCCTTTTGACCGTTCGAGAAGGAGTGCGAAAAAATGGATTTCCTGGCAGATCTCTGGCTCCCGATTTTACTGTCGTCCGTTTTTGTTTTCATCGCGAGCTCGATCCTCCACATGGTGATTCCGATCCACAAGGGGGATTTCAAGAAGCTCCCCGGTGAGGCGGCCGTGCTCGGCGCGATGCGCGAACATGGCCTTCGGCCCGGCCAGTACATGTTTCCCTGCCCCGATTCGATGAAGGAAATGTGTACACCCGAGATGGCGGAGAAGTACGCGCTCGGGCCGGTGGGGTACGCGAACATTCTGCCGAACGGCACACCCAACATCGGAAAGAGCCTCGTCCAGTGGTTCCTCTACACGGTGCTGATCAGCGTCTTCGTCGCCTATCTGGCCGATCTCGCTCTCGACCACGGCGCGGAGTACAGGCAGGTCTTCCGCATCACCGGGACCGTGGCGGTTCTGGTCTACGGAATCTCGGAAATTCCCGCGTCGATCTGGAAGGGCGCCGCCTGGCTTTCCACTGGAAAGTTCATCTTCGACGGCATCGTTTACGGCCTCGTCACGGCAGGCACCTTCGGCTGGCTCTGGCCCGATGCGATCTGAGCCCGAAGGGCGCGGGATTCTTGAAAAAGGCAGTCGATTGAAGTAGCTTGATTTCTTTGCGGAATCCGCACCAGACGTGTAACACGGAACAAGGACCATGAAATCGAGCGCCAAGACAGTCGACCAGTATCTTGCCGAACTCCCCGAGGAACGGAGGACCGCCATCGACGCGGTCCGCCGCACGATCTTGAAGAACCTCCCCGAAGGGTACGAGGAGGCCATGAACTGGGGCATGATCTCCTATCAGGTCCCGCTCGACACCTACCCGGAGACCTACAACGGCCAGCCGCTCATGTACGCGGCCCTCGCGTCGCAGAAGAACTACATGGCCGTCTACCTCACCGGCATCTACATGTCTGAAAGCTCGCGGAAGGATTTCGAGAAAGCCTACAAGGCAACGGGCAAGAGGCTCGATGCCGGCAAATCATGCGTCCGCTTCAGGAAACTCGACGACCTCCCGCTGCGGCTCATCGGCGACGTCATCGCCGCGACCAGCGTCGACGCGTTGATCGCCCGCGTCGAGGAGGTTCACAAGCCGAGAAAACCGAAAGGCCGGCGATCCGGTTAGATCGGCCCGCCACGGGGAAGGCTCGAAAGGCAATCGGAAGGAGGACAGGATGAAACTCAAGGGAAGCAAGACGGAAAAGAACCTGATGGCCGCTTTCGCCGGCGAGTCGCAGGCGCGGAATCGGTACACCTACTATTCGGCCAAGGCGAGAAAGGACGGTTTCAGGCAGATCGCCGAGATTTTCGAGGAGACCGCCAACCAGGAGAGGGAACACGCCAAGAGGCTCTTCAAGTTCATGCCCGGCGGCGAGGCGGAGATCACGGGCTCCTTTCCGAGCGGCGTGATCGGCGACACCGTGGACAATCTCAAGGCATCGGCTGCAGGCGAGAACCACGAATGGACCGACATGTATCCCACTTTTGCGGCGGTGGCGCGCGATGAGGGATTCGACGACATCGCCAAGGTTTTCGAGTCGATCGCCGTTGCCGAGAAGCAGCACGAGAAACGTTTCGTCGCCCTCGGGGCGAACATCGAAAAGGGGCGTGTCTTCAAAAGAGAAGGGGAAGTCCACTGGCGCTGCCTCAACTGCGGTTATGTGCACGAGGGCACCGACGCTCCCGCCGTCTGTCCTGCGTGCGCTCACGCGCAAGCCCACTTCGAACTGCTCGGCGAGAACTGGTAGAACGGCAGCCGGCCCCGCCGGCCGGCCGCTTCAAGGTGGAAGGAAATCAGTGGAAATCAGGCACGCCCGGCCCGAAGATGCCGGGATCGTTCTCGACTATTTCAAGAAGTTACAGTCGGAGCGGCTCGACACGATCTTGCGCCACGAAACGATTCCGTCCCTCGACGAAGAGCGCGCATGGCTCGAAGCGAGGACGGGCGAAAGGGGCACGGCGCTGGTCTGCGTCGACGGGAAAGCTGTCGCCGGAATGCTCGTGGCCGTTCGTAATCCTCACCCTCAGCTGAAGCATGCCTGTTCCTTCGGAGTCGGGATCCTCGAGAAGTACCGGAACCGGGGAGTGGGCTCGAAACTGATCGCCGCACTGATGGACTGGGCCGGGAAAAAAGGTATGAAGAGGCTCGAGCTCTCGGTCATGGCGAACAATCCCGCCGCGAAGAGACTCTACAAGCGCCTCGGATTCGTCGTCGAAGGCACGAAGCGCGACGCTGTCGAGGTGGACGGGAAGTACGTGGACTTTATCGAGATGGCCAGACAAATTTGACCGGCCGGCACCTGGACGGGACCAAAGATGATTAGATTATCAATCTCCATTCCATTCGCCCTGCTCATCGCGATGTCGGCAATCGGTCTGCCCGGGGGGGCTGCCGGGCCGGTGGCCGGGGAGGCAAAGACCGATCCCTGCTTCAAGAATCTATCCTATGGATGCTATCTGGCCGGTTCGAGCGACATGTCGAGGGAGCATGCGGCGGCGGTCGGGAAAAAACTGGGCGGGGCGATCTCCAAGATCTCCAAAAACACGCTCGTCCTCCACGGCAAGCGGATCGAACTGTTTTTCGTCGACGCGCGCACCGAGGGCGATGCGGTTCGCATCGCCAAGAAACTGTCCGAGCTGAAACAGGATCCCGCCTTCTGCCTGCGCAGGGGAAAGCGGGTGATCGAATTCGTGGGAGTGGACGCGACCCTTGCCAGAAAGGCGTCGTTCGAGCTGGGCTTCGTCAAGAAACCGAGGAGGATCCTCTACCGCCTCGAGGCCGAGGTGGTTCCCCTGGTCAAGGCCGACTACATGAAGCTCACCAAGGTGCTCACTCTTTTTCTGAGGGCAGCTGATGGCGAGCCGGACAGGAAGACCCTGCGCGATATCGAAAAGGCGACGGCAAATTTCGAATTCGGAAAGAGTCTCCGATTGCGCGAACCCCTTCTCGACAGAAAGGAGGCCGGATTCCGGTTCGATCCGAAGCCGATCGCCGTCGACGGACCGGACCGGACGGGGACGACGCTTTTCACCTTCGAGAAATTTCCGGTCAGGCACGGGATCCCCTACGTGGCTGTCACGGCCGAAATCGTCGTGAACGACACCGGCCTGTTCAGGACGGCGCGCGATGACATGGAGCCGCTCTTGAGCCCGACCGCCTTCTGGCCCGTGACTGATCCGGAGATCGTGGCTCTCGCAAAAGAAATCACGGCAAAAAAGACCTCGACCGAGGGAAAGGTTCGGGCGATCCTCGAGTGGCTCACGCCGGGCAAGAACATCCGGTACGGCGGGGGTGTTACCGGGTCGCGCTGGGGCGTAACCACGGTGCTCCGGAAAAAGACCGGACGGTGCTGGGATTTCACCGATCTTTTCGTCACGCTCGCCCGTGCGTCGGGCATCGCCTGCCGTCAGGTGGGGGGATGGTTCTACGGCGTGGGCGGCCATGTCTGGGCCGAGGTCTTCCTGCCCGGCAAGGGCTGGCAGCAGGTCGACGCCACGGGCGGCGGAAAACTCGGATGCGGCATCTACCATATTCCCTACTTCACGACCGAGGATGGCGAGATGCCGACCTTGATCATCTCCCTGCCGAGGATCGAGATCGTGGAGACCGACTGAAAACGAGCAGCAGAGGCGGTACAGCATGGCGACCGGAAAAGGATCCCCGACGAGAGCAATCTTTTACGCCTTCGGCGCCAATCTCGGCATCGCGTTGGCCAAGACGGTGGCCGCCGTGATGACCGGGTCGAGCAGCATGGTGGCCGAGTCGCTCCACTCGTACGCGGACACGGGCAATCAGCTGCTCCTTCTCCTCGGCCTGCGCCGCTCCAAGCGGCCCGCCGACGCCGAGCATCCGCTCGGCTACGGAAAGGTCACCTATTTCTGGAGCTTCATCGTCGCCATCCTGCTCTTCAGCGTGGGCGGGCTCTTCTCGCTCTACGAGGGCTGGCACAAGATGCACGAGCCCGAACCGCTGCAGCAGGTCTGGGTGGCGCTCCTCGTGCTCGGACTGTCGATCATCCTGGAGGCGTTCAGCATGTACGGCTGCCTCGTGGAAGTGAACAAGGTGCGCCGCAAGCGCACCCTCTGGCAATGGCTCAACGAATCGCGCGGATCGGAACTGATCGTCGTCTTCGGCGAGGACCTGGCCGCGCTTCTCGGCCTCGTGGTGGCCTTCGTCTTCCTGCTGGTCGCATCGTGGACGGGCGACAGCCGTTTCGACGCCGGCGGATCGATCTGCATCGGTGTCCTGCTCATCGCGATCGCCCTCTTCCTCTCGACGCGCATCAAGGCCTTGCTCATCGGGCGGTCGGCCGACCCGGAGCTCTCCGCCGCCATCGAGAGGGAGATCGGGACCGACGAGGATATCGACGAGGTCTTCAACGTGATCACCATGCAGATGGGGCCTAACGTGATTCTTGCGGCGAAGATCAAGCTGCGCGGCGACATCACCGTGGAGGCGGCGTGCGCCAAGATCAACCGGCTCGAGGAGGGACTGAGGGAGCGGTTTCCCGAGATCGCCTGGTGCTTCATCGAACCGGACACCAAGAAGTGAGAGGCGCCATGAGCGGGATGGACGCTGTCGCCGGCGCGCGGGAGCGCAAGCTGGACATCAATTTTTTGCGGGGTGGGCACTCTTGACTCCGGACATGAGCAGACGTTCTTTCGTGAAAGCGGTGGCGGCAGCCGCCCTCGGCGCCGGATACGGCGGCTGTTCGTCGATACCGGACGGATCGCCCCGAGAGGGGCGCCCGAATTTCATCATCATCATGGCCGACGACCTCGGGTACGGCGATCTCGGATGCTACGGCAGCGAGGCGATCGATACGCCGCACCTCGACGCCCTGGCCGCGGGGGGGCTCAGATTCACCGACTTCCACTCGAACGGCGCGGTCTGCAGTCCGACCCGCGCAGCATTGCTGACCGGCCGCTATCAGCAGCGCTGTGGAATCAGCGGGGTGGTCACCGCGAAGAGCCATCGCCACACCGGCATGGAGCTGGACGAGGTCACGTTCGCCGAGGTCCTGGCCGCCGAGGGGTACAGGACCGCTCTCTTCGGCAAGTGGCATCTCGGGTACGATCGGGCGTTCGGTCCGGTGAAACAGGGTTTCGACGAGTTCGCCGGATTCGTGAGCGGCAACGTGGACTACCATTCGCACATCGACCAGGTCGGGTACGAGGACTGGTGGCACGCCGATCGACTGCACGACGAGGAAGGGTACACGACAGACCTGATCACCGACCACGGTTTGCGCTTCATCGAGCAGAACCGGCACGGGCCGTTCTGCCTCTACCTGGCCCACGAATGTCCCCACTATCCCTACCAGGCGCGCGCGGACGAACCTGTCCGCCGGGCGGGCGAACCGGGAAAGACGCAGGGCGGCCGGCGCGATCGAAAGGCTGCCCTGGCCGAGATGATCGCCGCCATGGACAGCGGTATCGGATCGATCCGGCGAAGAGTGCAGGAGCTGGGCCTCGAGAAGGATACGCTTATCTTCTTCTGTTCCGACAACGGTCCCGCGGGGCCGGGCAGTGCGGGTCCTCTGCGCGGCAAGAAGGGCTCGCTCCATGAAGGCGGCCACCGGGTGCCGGCCCTCGCCCACTGGCCGGGACGGATCGCGCCGGGAACGACCACCGATCAGACCGCCATGACCATGGATCTTTTTCCCACCATGGTGTCCCTCGCGAAGGGCACGCTCCCCGCGGGTCTGAAACTGGACGGTGTCGATATCTCGCCCCTTTTCGACGGTCGATCGCTCGGAGAGCCGCGGCCCCTCTTCTGGTCCTACAAGAAACAGGCCGCCATGCGCCAGGGCCCATGGAAACTGGTCAATGGCGCGCTCTACAATCTCGACGACGACCTCGGCGAAGAGGTCGACCTGGCGGAGAAGGATCCGGCGCGCCTCGCCCGGATGGCCGCCCGGTACGACACGTGGTTCACCGAGGTGACCCGGGGCGTCGGAAATCGATTGGACATCCCGCCGGTGTCCGATCTCCATCATGATTGAATGGAAGCCGACATGCGGAACGCATCACAACATCTCATCGCCCTTCTCCTTCTCGCCTGTCTTCCGCTCCTCGGCGCCTGCGGTGCATCGGACGGCGACCCGCGCGACGCCCGGGCACCGGTTGGACCGGAGGGCGCCGCAATGACACTCGACCGGGAGGCCGCGTCGCGGTTCGCCCGCCTCGCTCTCGGGGGCATCGAGCGCGAATTCCCGAACAAGCTGGGCCACGTGATGAACGACGCCTCGGAAGTGCAGAATCCCGCCTCCCTGCACCCGGCTTTCTACGGATCCTTCGACTGGCACTCCTCGGTGCACGGGCACTGGATGCTCGTGCGCCTCCTGAAGCTCTTTCCCGACCTGCCCGAGGGGAACGCCATCCGCGAGGTCCTCGGCAGGCATCTCACGGCGGCGAATATCGCGGCCGAGGTCGCCTACTTCGCTCAGCCGAACAGAAAGTCCTTCGAGCGCACCTACGGCTGGGCGTGGCTCCTGAAGCTGGCCGAGGAACTGCACGGCTGGGAAGACGGGGATGCCAAGAAATGGGCATCCGCGCTCGCACCGCTGGCGGACGCGCTCGAGAAGCGCTACATCGATTTTCTGCCGCGCCAGACCTATCCGATCAGGCGCGGCGTTCATCCCAACACGGCATTCGGTATCGCCTTCGGTCTCGACTATGCCCGCGCCGCGGGGCGGGCCGAGCTGGAGAAACTGCTCGTCGATCGGGCGCGGGCCTACTATTGCGACGACGCCGGCTACCCCGCGGCGTGGGAGCCCGATGGCGACGATTTCTTCTCGCCCAGTCTCATGGAAGCCGACCTGATGCGCCGCGTCCTGCCCCGCCCCGAATTTTCCAGGTGGTTCCGGCGCTTCCTGCCCGCCCTCGCTCGCGGGGAGCCGCGATCGCTGCTCGAACCGGCTGTCGTGGCTGACCGCTCCGATCCGAAGATCGTCCACCTCGACGGACTCAATCTGAGCCGCGCCTGGTGCATGAAGGGGATCGCGTCCACCCTCGGCGCGGACCATCCCCTGGCAAGGACGCTCATCGGTTCGGCGCGCGCTCATGCCGATGCCACGCTCGCTCACGTGACGAGCGGCCACTACGAGGGCGAGCACTGGCTCGCTTCTTTTGCCGTGTATCTGCTCACCGACGCGCCCTGAACCGGGATCGATTCCTCACTTCTTCTTGCGCCGCGGCCTGCGCTCCGGTTCGGCGGTCCAGGGATCCTCGGGCCAGGCATGCTTGGGGTAGCGGGCGCGGAGATCCTTGCGGACCTGTTCGTAGGTGTTGTCCCAGAAGCTGCGCAGGTCGTCGGTGACCTGAACGGGACGCATGCTGGGCGCGAGCAGATGGAGCAACACCTTCACGCGGCCCCCGGCCACGGTGGGGGTCTCGGAAAGGCCGAAGAGGTGCTGGACCTGGACGGCCAGGACCGGCGGCTGTCCGGGCTCGTACTCGAGGCGGAACGATGCCCCGCTCGGCACGGTGATCCTGTCGGGAGCGAACCGGTCGAGCGCCGCGAGCTGGTCGTGGGTGAGCGCTCCCTTCAGCCGGGCCAGGAGGTCGATCCGGCGCAGATCGGCCAGACCGCGCGGAGGACGTCTCCCCTCGCTCGCGCCGCGCACCAGGTCGGGCAGCATCGTACCGAGCGCTTCCGGATCGAGGACGCGCAGACCGAGATCGGGCATCCACTGCCGCAGGCACTCGACCCGGACCATGAAGCGGATCGCGTCATCCGACGGTTGCAGCGCCTTGATCGGATCGGCCGATGCCTTCTCCAGAAGAAGATCGAGCGCCCCGGCCGGATCGGCCGGAACGGGGTGCTCGCTGACGCAGAGGTCCTCGAAGAACGCACACTGTCTGGCCACGACCCGCTCGCGCGCCTCGTCGTAGTGAAGGCGGGTTTCGACGGCGAGATCGAGCCAGTCGGCCCGGACCGCGCTCGCGGCGTTCACCCGCGCGTCCGCCTGAGCGCCGTCCACGTCGAGCGCCACGAAGAGCATGGCGTCCCGCACCACGCTGCGCGCGCCGAGCCGCACCCCGCGGCCGCCGACCATGATCCCGCGGTCGTCCCCTTTTGCGCGCCGTTTCACGAGGCGGTCGGGAAAGGCGAGAAAGAGGAGGCGCAGAAGGTCCTCCTCGGAGGGGTGCCGCTGACGGCTCCGGCCGAAAAGGGCTGAGCCCGCTTTCTGAATCTCTTTTGCGGCCCGTCTGATCCGGGCGGCCGCGCTCCTGTCGAGGGCGCTGCCGGCGCGCGTGGAGGAGGTTCGATCCCAGAGGAGGTCGTAGCGCAGGAGAAGATCGGAAGATCCTGTCGGCCGATCGAGGGGCCGGCGCGCCGGGCCGCCCGCATCCCGAAGAGGGTCCCGCTCCGCGAGGAGAGCGGCGAGCCGCGCCCCGCTCTGCAGGAACCCCCGGCCGTGCGCCTCGAAGAGGAGGCGGCCGAGGCGAGGGTGAAGGGGGAGCCTGGTGAGTGTTCGGCCGAGTGAGGTGATCGAGCCGCCGCGGAGGGCGCCCAACCTGGTGAGCAGCTCGACCGCCCGGCTCAGGGCCGCCTTCTCGGGCGGCTCGAACCAACGGAACGCGAAGGGATCGACGCCCCACGCGAACAGTTCGAGCGCTGTGCCGCACAGATCGACCCGTTCGATCTCGGGCGGCGTGCGGGCGAGAAGTTCCTGCTGCTCTCCGCGGGTCCAGAGCCGGTGGACCCGCCCCGGCGCTGTCCGCCCGGCCCGCCCCGCCCGCTGCTCGGCCGAATCGGCGCTCACCCGCTTCAGCTCGAGCCGGCCGAGCCCCGTGCGCGCATCGTGAAAGTCCAGGCGCACGAGGCCGCTGTCGACCACGGCGGTCACGCCGTCGATGGTGATCGATGTCTCCGCCACATTGGTGGCGAGTATGACGGCCCGTTCGCACCGGGGCCTGACCGCACGGTCCTGCTCGGCGGCGGTCAAGCTTCCGTGAAGGCGGAAGATGTTCACCCCGGGAAGGGTCTGGAGGGCCGCGCGGCATCGCTCGATCTCGCCCATGCCGGGAAGAAAGACGAGCAGATGGCCTTCGGTGGTCGCGGCGAGGCATTCGCGAACGGCCTGCACCACCCGTTCGGGGAGCGAGCCCCCCCCTCGAGAGGATCCGCCCGCCCGGCGCTGCTCGTGGTGGATGGCGACGGGATGAAGCTTCCCCTCGCTCTCGACCACGGGGCAGTCCCCCAGAAAGGAGGCGACGGGCCGCGCCTCGAGCGTGGCCGACATGACGATCAGCTTGAGATCGGGGCGGACCGACCGCTGCACGTCGCGCAGGAGCGCCAGCCCCAGGTCTCCCTCGAGACTGCGCAGGTGGAACTCATCGAGCAGGACGGCGTCGACCCCGTCGAGCAGGGGATCGCCCTGCAACCGGCGCGTCAGGATTCCCTCGGTCACGATCTGGATCGGCGTGCGGTCGGTCATGGCGCGATCGAAACGGACCTGGTAACCGACCTCGTCCCCGAGTGTCCACCCGTTCTCGTCGGCGATGCGGCGCGCGGCCGCCCGGGCCGCCACCCGCCGCGGTTGCAGCAGTATCAGGGTGCGCGTGACCAGGCCGGCTCTGACGAGCGCCACCGGAACGCGGGTGGTCTTTCCCGCGCCCGGCGGTGCGACGATCACGAGGTTCGGATTCCGTCCGAGCACATCCACGATCTCGGGCAGGGTTTTGTCTATCGGAAGAGGATCGATCACCATGCGGCCAGGATGCAGCCAGGTGAACCGCAATTCAAGCATTTAGCAGGGGGCGACAAAACTGCTGGAGCTTCCGGGCCGCATCGGCCAGAATGAAACGAGGCCGGCCGGAGCCGGCCGCGCAACAAGATGATGAGAAGACGAATCCGGGAGAGTGGCATGGCAAAGTCGATTCTGTTCGTTCTCTTTTTGGCGGCCCTGATCGCGCCTCTTTGCAGCGGGCCGTGCGAGGCACGGGACTACCTGCTCTTCTATCTCGGCGGCCAGTCGAACATGGACGGCTACGGCACGGTGAAGGAGCTCCCCGAGGAACTGACCGCAACCGTCGGCGGAACGATGATCTTCCACGGCAACACGGCGCCCGACGGGGCCGCTGTCGACGGCCGCGGCGTGTGGAAACCTCTGCGGCCCGGCCACGGGGTGCGCTTCGCTTCGGACGGAAAGACGAATACCTACTCGGATCGATTCGGCGTGGAGCTGACCTTCGCGCGCCGCCTGCGCGAGGTTTTTCCCGATCAGCCGATCGCCCTCGTGAAATACTCGCGGGGCGGCACATCGATCGCCGCGGGAGCGGCCGACTATTTCGGTTGCTGGGAGCCTGATTTCACCGGCGGCGAAGGGGAAGGCAAGGGTGTCAATCAGTACGATCACTTCCTGGCCACGGTGCACCGCGCCATGAGCGTGGACGACATCGACGGCGACGGCGAGAAGGACCGGCTGATTCCGGCCGGTATCGTGTGGATGCAGGGGGAGAGCGACGCGCGGTTCACCGCCGAGATCGCGTCGCGCTACGAGGCGAATCTCAAACGTCTCGTCGATCTGATCCGCGCCGCCTTGCGCGTCGACGACCTCCCCGTGGTGATCGGCCGCATCTCCGATTCGGGCCGGAACGAGGAGGACGGCAAGGTCTGGGATCACGGTGGGATCGTCCGCGACGGCCAGGCCGCGTTCGTTAAAAAGGACGGCGCCGCGCGCCTCGTGACGAGCACCGACAATTACGGATATTCCGATCCGTGGCACTACGACAGCGCCGGCTACATCGATCTGGGAAAGGAATTTGCCGATGCGATGATAGAAATGATCGGACCGGCCGAGGGAGAGTGAAGCTTTCCGCTCCGTTTTGATATGGTGAACCGATTGACCTCGCGAGGAGAATCACGGTGAAGTTCGACAGCCAGATCACTTTCTGCTACACCCGCGACCTGGCCGGGACGGCGCGGTTCTACGAGGAGAAGCTCGGCCTGCGCCTCGTTCTCGACCAGGCGCACTGCCGGATCTACGCGGTGGCGGGCGGCGCTTACCTGGGATTCTGCCAGGGCGAGGATTGCGCGGCGCCCGGCGATGTGGTGCTGACCCTCGTGACCGAAAACGTGGACGGGTGGTACGAGGAACTGAAGTCCAAGGACGTCGCCTTCGACACGTCGCCGGCCTTCAATCCCGAATACAACATCTACCACTGTTTCCTGCGCGACCCGAACGGGTACCGGCTCGAGATTCAGCGGTTCGAAGATCCGCGGTGGAGGAGGAGTTGACCATGGCCAGAGTCCTTTCGTCGAGATGGACCTTCGTCTACAAGTTCGTCTCTGTCCCTGCCTGGGTCGTGCTCTTCGGCGGCGCCACCCTGCTCGCTTTCCGGCCGCAGTCCTGGTCGCCGGCGGAGTTCGAAACGCCGCTCGTGCAGAACCTTTTCCTCATTACCGCGGTGTTCGGGTTGATGGTCTTTTCGTGGCTCTTCGTGCCCCTGAAGAGGGTCGAGCTCTCCGGCGGAGTCCTGCGCATTTCGAATTACCTGGCCACGATCGAGGTCCCGCTCGGCGATGTGACTTCAGTTTCGGGCTCGATCCTGATCAATCCGGAGCTGATCTGGATCCGATTCAAGGACCCCACCGAGTTCGGCGAAAAAATCGTGTTCATGGGACAGTACCGGCTCTTTTCCGGATTCAACCGCCATCCGGTGGTGAGGGAGCTCAAACAAGAGATCGCGAAGCACCGATGAAACGGATCAAACTCATCCACTGGAACGAGGCCGAAGGCGCCGCGTGCGCCGAGAAAATCCGCGCCGCGGCTCTTGCATCGGGGCTCGTCGACTACAAGGTCTGCAGCGTGGACAGGACCTGGACCGGTCTTCGATTCGCACGAAAGAAGAAGAGGTGATCCGATGAACGAGTTTCAACCCTTTGTCATGGAACGGATGATGTCCAAGCTCGAAAAAGAGGTGGAGTACAATCTCTCCGAGAGCGGCGTCCATCCGATCACGCTCGGCGAACTGGCGGCGCACGACGAAGCCCTCATCGAGACGCTGCTCGCCACCGAGTTGAACTACGCCCACGCCAACGGGATCCCCGCGCTGCGCGAGAACATCGCGGGCCTCTACGACGGTGCGACCGCCGGGAACGTTCTGGTCACGGTGGGCGCGATCGAGGCGAATTTCAACACGGTGAGCACCCTACTCTCCCCGGGGGACGAGATGGTCCTCATGCTGCCCAACTACATGCAGATCTGGGGGATCGCAAAGAACTGCGGCCTCGAGCTGCGGACCTTTCACCTGCGCGAGGAGACGGGGTGGGGAGTCGATCTGGGCGAGCTCGACGAGGCGGTCACACCCCGCACCCGGCTCATCGCGGTGTGCAACCCGAACAATCCCACGGGCGCGATCCTGACCGAGGCGGAGATGGACGCGATCGTGAACGCTGCCGACAGGGCGGGGGCGTGGATCCTCGCCGACGAGGTCTACTCCGGCGCGGAGCGTCTGGCGGACGGGACCACCCCTTCTTTTTACGGCCGGTACGACAAGGTGATCGCCGTGGGCAGCATGAGCAAGGCCTACGGCCTGCCCGGCCTGCGACTCGGCTGGGCGGTCGGTCCGGCAGATGTCGTGGACGAGATCTGGGCGCGGCACGAATACACGACGCTCAGCGCCACCATGCTCTCCAACACGCTCGCGGCCGTGGCGCTCTCGGAAAGGGTGCGGCCGCGGATACTCGCGCGGACGCGCGGCTACATCCGCGAGGGGTACGGTCGTCTGCAGGAGTGGATGGACAGCCACGAGGGGACATTCAGCGTGGTGCCGCCCCGGGCGGCGGCGATCGCCTTTGTCCGCTATCGTCTCGACATCAACTCGTCGGAGCTGGCCGACCGGCTGAGCAGGGACAAGAGCGTGCTCATCGTTCCGGGGGATCACTTCGGCATGGATCGTTTCGTGCGCATCAGTTTCGGATTGCCCGACGAGATCCTGCTCCCCGCTCTCGACAGAATTCATGACCTGATCCTGGAGTTGAATCCCTGAACAGGGAGAAAAGATGTTCCAGCCGGAAGATGTGGCACGAGAAGTGGAGATCGCCCAGCGGCGCATCGGGCCTCACGTGCGCCGGACCGCCGCCGACCGGTCGGCGTGGCTCAGCGCGCTCGGCAAGGCAGAGGTCTTCTGCAAGCTCGAAAATCTGCAGCACACGGGCGCCTTCAAGGTCCGCGGCGCTCTCAACAAGGTGCTCTCCCTCTCGAAGAAGGAGCTGTCGCGCGGCGTGGTGACCGCGTCGACCGGCAATCACGGCGCTGCCGTGGCCTTCGGCGCGAACAAGGTCGGCGCCTCGGGAATCGTCTACATGCCCGAGGACACGCCCGCGTCCAAGATCGAGGCGATCAGGGGTCTCGGCGCCGAGGTGCGATTCGCCGGAAGGGACTGCGTCGACGCCGAGGCCGCGGCCCGCGCTTTGGGCGAGCGGGAGGGGGTGACCTACATCTCGCCTTACAATGATCCGCTCGTCGTGGCCGGGCAGGGGACGATCGCCTTCGAAATGGTCGACCAGCTCGATCGGATCGATGCGGTCTTCGTCGCTCTCGGCGGCGGGGGGCTGATCTCGGGGATCGCCGCTTACCTCAAGTCGGTGCGGCCCGATGTGCGCGTGATCGGCTGTTCGCCCGCGAACTCGCAGGTCATGATCGAGTCGGTGCGCGCGGGCGAGATTCTCGATCTGCCCTCCCTGCCGACCTTGTCCGAGGGGACCGCCGGCGGGGTCGAGGCGGGGGCGATCACTTTTCATCTGTGCCGCACACTCATCGACGACTTCGTGGCCGTCACCGAGGAGGAGATCGCCGAGAACGTGCGTCTCTTCATCGACAAGCACCACATGCTGATCGAGGGAGCCGCGGCCGTGCCGGTGGCGGCTTACAGGAGAATGGGCGATCGATTCGCGGGCCAGAGGGTGGCGATCGTCATCTGCGGCGCGAACATCCCGCTCGAAACGCTGAGGAAGGTCCTTTGACGGTGACCGAGGAGATCTCCGCAATGAACGACACGCTCCCCTTTTACGAACAGTGGTTCTGGAACCGCGGACCTCTCGCCCTGATCGTGATCTCGGCCTGCGCCGTTTCCCTGGCACTGACCGCCGCTTTATATCCTTCGACCGGGCGGGAGGCGCTCTACTACCTGGCGATCGCCGGTGGCGGCATCCTCTTCTGGTTTCTGATGCGCTTCGTTGGAAACAGGCTGGAGACGCTCCAGTCCCGCCTGGAGAAGGAAACGGGCGAGGCCGCCCAGTGCCTCATGGTGAACGGGGCGCTCCAGTCCCCGGGCGTGGCCCACCTGGGCGAGGGCGCGCTCTTTCTGGTTCCTCTCTTCGGCGAGATGGTGACCGTCGATCTCGGCGAGGTCGGGTCTGCTCGGGAGTGCCGCTGGTTCAACGGGACGCTTCTTTTCACCAAGAGGGGTTTTTGGTTCGAGATACCCGGGCGGAAGCGGATCGGCGTGGCCGTGGCGAAGAGCGTGGCCGGCCGGTGGCGCGAAAAGCTGCTGCCCGGGGGATAGACCCAACCGATCATTCAGCCGAATCGCTCACTCCACCTCGAGGTTGGTCAGTCTCGTGTGGGCCGGGCCGCCGACCGCCTTCATCGTTGCGCCGTCCGCGGAGTCGCGGTATGCTCGCACCTTGTGTTCTTTCCTCTCGCAAGCCCCTCATCGCTGCATGGGAACGAACACGATTCCGAGCAGGCATCACCCTTTTCGAGGACCGGAGAAATATGCCCGAAAAAGAATACACCCTGGACGAACAGGTCGCCATCCTCATGCGCGGCACACGCTTCGCCGACGAGGCCGAGGACTGGGGGCTCGAAGCCGCTGAAGCCGCCGGGAGCCTGCGCGCCCAGATGGAGGAAGAGCTCCGCCGCAAGCTGAAACTCGGCCGGCCGCTGCGCGTCTATCTCGGCGTCGATCCCACGAGCACCGATCTCCACGTGGGGCACTTCGTCCCCTTGCAGAAGCTGCGCAAGTTCCAGGAGCTGGGCCACCAGGTCGTCTTTCTCATCGGCGACTACACGGCCACCATCGGCGACCCGAGCGGCCAGTCGAACGAGCGGCGGCGCTTTTCGCACGAACAGGTTCTCGAGTTGGCCAGGACGTACACCGAGCAGGCCTTCCGCGTCCTCGATCCTGACAAGACGGAGGTGCGCCACAACGGCGACTGGCTCGCCAGGCTCTCCTTTGCCGACATCATCGAGCTGGCCAGCATCTTCCCGCTCAAGCAGATCATCGCGCGCCGCGACTTCAAGCAGCGCATGGACCGGGGCGAATCGCTCCGCTTCCACGAGGCGCTCTACGCCCTCATGCAGGGATACGACGCCCACGCGCTCGAGTGCGACGTGCAGGTCGGCGCCTACGACCAGCACTTCAACCTGCTCGCGGGGCGCGCGATCCAGGAGCACTTCGGCCGAACCCCGCACGTGATGATCACCAATCCGCTCATCATCGGCACCGACGGCCGCAAGATGTCGAAGAGCTACGGCAACACGATCAACGTTCACGACGATCCCTTCGACATGTACGGCAAGACGATGCGCATCGCCGACGAGCACATCCACGAATACGTGGAGCTCACCAGCTCGCTCGATCCGGCCGAGATCGACGCGCTCATGAAACAGCTCGAGACCGGCGCCAACCCGATGGATCTGAAGAAACGCCTCGCTCTCAATCTCGTGGAGCAGTATCACGGCGCGGACGCGGCGCGCGAGGCTTTGGAGAAGTTCGAGCAGGTGGTGCAGCGCAAGGAGGCGCCGGCCGAGGTGCCCGAGATCGCCGTCCCGAGCGAGCTGCAAGGCGCCACCTGGATCGAGCTCTGCGCGCGTTTTTCGCTCAGCCCGTCGAGGGGCGAAACCAAGCGGCTCATGAAGCAGGGCGGATTCTACGTGGAGCAGCAGCCTGTGAAGGATATCGAGGCGGTTGCGCGCATTCCCGACGAGGGGGTACTCATCCGCCTGGGCAAGAGGCGTTACTACAAACTCGTGAAGGGCGATTGAGAACAGCATGGAAGCATTCACCGTCGACGGTATGACCGTCCACTTCGACGCGAACGAGCGCGCCGCGGCCGAGCTCATCGAGGATGCCTGCCGGCAGAGCGCCCGGCTCATCCAGGAAAGCTGGGGCCTCGAAACGCCGCCCGACCTGCGCGTTCACGTGATGACCTCGTGGGTGCGCTTCTTCCTCCGGGCGCCGCCCTGGCACTGGAAGATCCTCATCGCGTTCCTCATGCCCCTGCTGGCGTTCAAGGTGAAGAAGGTGTGGCGCTTCGCGGGCGGCTGGGCCCAGGCCTTCGGCGGTCGACGCACCGTGGGAATCAAGCCCCCGCGCATCCTGGCCGCGACCGACACGACGATCGGCGACCGCGTCTTCATCCGCGAGGACGATCTCGACGAGCGGGTCCGCCGGATCGCGTGCCACGAACTGACCCACGCCTTTTCGAGCCACCTCCGGCTGCCCGTCTGGCTCCACGAGGGGATCGCGATGGTGACCGTGGACCGGCTCGCCGGCAGGCCCACGGTGCAGACCGCCACGATCGACATCATCGAGAACGCCGACCGGAAGCTGAATCCCCGCAGGTATCAGGACCTTCCCGACGTCGATCGCGATGCGTTCCTCTACCCATTCGTGCGCGGCTACTGGATCACGCGCTTCCTCGAGGAGACACGGCCCGGGCTTCTGGCCGGGCTCTTTGCGACGCGCCGCGACCACCGCGACCTCGAGGAGAAGATCGCCGCCGGGCTGGACAAAAGCTTCGACGATTTCTGGAACGACATCGACGGCCTCGTTGCCGCACACTTCGGCGGAAAGGAAGAAGCGGTCTGATGGGCAAGGGACTTCTCGGCGCTCTTCTGGTGTTGATCCTTCTCACGGCGGTTTCGGCCGCGGCCGACGCGGCAGGTTTCAAGAAGCGGATCGACACCTTTTTGAAGATCGCCGATTCCCACCGGATCAGGACGCTCCTCGTGATCTTCGACGACTGCTGGAACGACGATCCGGCGATCGGCCCGCAACCCGATCCCGTACCGGGCGTCCACAACTCGGGCTGGCTCCAGAGTCCGGGCACGAAGATCGTCAACGATCGCAAGGAGTGGCCGAGGCTCGAGCGCTACGTCAAGGACCTGATCGGGACATTCGGCCGCGACGAACGGGTGCTCTTCCGGGATCTCCACAACCCGGCCGAAATCGAACTGATCCTGGAGCTGACAGGAAAGAAGTAGACCGTGAAGATCGCACTCATCCAGCAGGCCGCGACACCCGACCGGGACGCCAACCGGCGCAAGGGGATCGACGCTGTCCGTTCCGCTGCCGCGCGGGGGGCGCAGCTCGTCGTTTTTGCCGAACTCGCCTTCGATCCGTTCTACCCCCAGGAGCACGCAACGGCCGAAACCCTCGCCCTGGCCGAGCCGGTCCCGGGGCCGACGACCGGGATGTTCGCGGCGCTTGCAGCCGAGCTCGGCGTTGTGATCGTGCTCAACCTCTTCGAGCGGGACGGGGACAAGACCTATGACACGTCGCCCGTGATCGACGGGGACGGCTCGATCCTCGGCAAGACGCGGATGATCCACATCACCGATTACGACTGTTTTCACGAGAAGGGATTCTATGCGCCCGGCGGACGCACCGCGCCTGTTTACGACACGCGCGCCGGCCGGATCGGCGTGGCGATCTGTTACGACCGGCACTACCCCGAGTACATGCGCGCTCTCGGTCTCGGCGGGGCGCAGCTCGTGGTCGTCCCCCAGGCGGGCGCGGTGGGGGAGTGGCCCGAGGGGCTTTACCAGGCCGAATTGCAGGTGGCGGCCTTCCAGAACGGCTACTTCACCGCGCTCTGCAACCGCGTCGGTCCCGAGCCGAGGCTGACCTTTGGGGGCGAGTCTTTTGTGTGCGATCCAGCGGGCAGGGTGATCGCCCGGGCCGGCGAGGGGACCGAGGAGATTCTCCTGTGCGACATCGATCCGGATCAAGTCGACTCGTCGCACGCGAAAAAGCTCTTCCTGCGCGACCGGCGCCCCGATCTCTATGCCGACTGGCTCACCTGAAAAAAACAATCGCGGCACGAGCCGCCGAAAGGAGGTGGGACATGAAATACGTCGACGTGGATCAACGCGAAGGCGTGGCCCTGGTCACGCTCAACCGGGGCGTGACCAACGCCCTCAACCTCGAGTTCGTCGCCGAGCTGGGCGACACGGTGCGCGACCTCAAGGACGACCCTGATACGAGGGCGCTCGTGCTCCGCGGTTCGAACGACAAGTTCTTCGCCATCGGCTGGGACCTCCCCGAGCTGCTCACCCTGACCAGGGACGACTTCGTCCTTTTCTTCCGGACCTTTTGCCGGATGTGCGTCGATCTCTACACCCTGCCCAAGCCCACGGTGGCGGCGATCACCGGCCACGCCACGGCGGGGGGCTGCATCGTGGCGCTCTGCTGCGACTATCGCTTCATTGCCGAGGGCCGGAAACTGATGGGGCTGAACGAGATCAAGCTCGGCGTGCCCATTCCCTATCCGGCCGACTGTATTCTGCGCGCCCTGGCAGGCGATCGGATCGCGCGCGAGATCGTCGAGATGGGCGCGTTCCACGGGCCGGAGCAGATGGAGCGCTTCGGACTCGTCGACGAGGTGCTGCCGCTCGAGCAGGTTTTGCCCGACTCGATCGAGAGAGCCGCCGCGCTCGGCGCCCACCCGGTGCAGGCATTCGGGAGGATCAAGCAGGACCGCGTGGAGCGGACCCAGGCGCGGATCAACGCCCACCTCGACGAGAAGGAGAAGATTTTTCTCGAATGCTGGTTTTCGGACGAAACCCGCGAGCGCCTCGAAAAGGCCGCTGAAAAGTTCTAGCCTTGCCGAATGACGAGAAGCCCCGCGCGATCCGGAACGGGACAGAGACGCCCGTTTCGAGGGAACGACCGGTAAGCTACTCCACGGTCAGAACCATGTGGTTCGTGAGCTGCGTCGACGCGCCACCCCACGGTCCGACGAGGGCCTGAAGCGGGTGCTCGGAGCCGCTGGTCCATCCGGCCGGCACGGTGGCCGAAAAAACGAGCACACCGTAACTCGGCGCCTTCCCGATGTTCCCGTGCCACAGCGGCGGCCATGTCAGCCAGAAGTCGCCGTGCTGTGTTGATATCGGCGGATCGGAGATTCCGGAGCCGAGATAGAGGATGACAGGGGCCGATGGATACCCGATGACCTTCACGTAAATGGTCGAGCCGGGGACGACGTCGCCCATGGAATAGAGGTGGTAGTGATACTCGTCGGCGCCCATGTCCACGGCGCCCAGCGCGATGCGCGGGTCGCCCTCGAAATCGTGGAGTTCGGTTACCACGGAATTGTCGCCCGCGTTCTTGCACGGGGAATTCCAGGTGATGTGGTAATCGCCGTTGGTCGGACCGGCGAAGCGCGGACCGTCGGAGATGTTGCCCGTGCCGGGCCAACCGCCCTTCACGTCGCTGTAGGTGACATCGGGGTTGCCGTAAATTTCGGGCCCACCGACTCCCGCAAAGTTGTCCCACAGGATCGTGTTCGTAATGACAGTGGAGGAGGAGTCGCAGTAGATCCCCCCGCCGCGGCCGTAATTGTTGGTCGAGTTCTCCGTGATCGTGTTGTTCGTGATGGTCGGAGAGCTGTCGGACCGGCAAACGATTCCGCCGCCATAGCAGTAGCCTGACAGGAACGAATAGGCGCTTTTGATATCATCCTGTGGCGCCGTTCTTTTGAGGGGAACATATCCGACCGTGTTTCTGGAGATGGTGTTGTTCACGATGGTCTGAGATCCGCGGCAGCAGATCCCGCCGCCCCAGCAGATAAAACCGTCGGCCGAGTTCTCCGAGATCGTGTTGTTCGTGATGGCCACGGGGGAGGTGTGGTCGCAGTAGATTCCCCCGCCGCTCTCGGCCAGGTTTTTCGAGATGATATTGCTCGTGATTGCCACGCTGGACGAGGAGGAACAATATATCCCCCCGCCGTCGTATTCGGCGTCGTTGTACGAGATGATATTGTTCGTGATCGTCCCGGATGAGGAGATGTAGTAGACGCCGCCGCCGTAGCCGGCAGAGTTGCCCGCGATGGTGTTGTTCGTTATGGCCGCGGACGATGATTCGCAGCAGATACCCGCGCCGATCCCGGCCGAGTTTTGCCAGATGGTGTTGTTCGTGATCGTCGCGGAGGAAGAGGTGCAGTAGATTGCCCCACCGTGCCCGGCTGAGTTTTGCGCGATCGTGTTGTTCGTGATCGTCGGGGAGGAGGAGGTGCAGTAGATCCCTCCACCGAGGCGGTAGAAACCGTCCTGCGTCCCTGTTCCGTTCGTGACACGAAATCCGTCCAGCACCGAATCGGACCCTTCTCCACTGGCGAAGGTGATCACACTCCCGTCCCGGTTTCCGTCGATCGTGGTCACCTCCGCTCCTTGTTCGCTCCGGAGCGCGACCGCCTTGCCGGAAAAATCGATCTTCCCGACATAGGTTCCCGGGCGTACGATGATGGTGTCCCCGTTGGCGGAAGCGTCGATCGCGTCCTGGATGGCGGCGTGATCGTCAGGGACATAGATCGTGGCGCAAAACGCCATTGTGGACAGGGCAAGAAGAGCGAGTGGAACGATCGTGATTTTCATGAGTTTTCCTCCGCGCAGAGAGTCCTTCACGTCGCGTGATACCGGTGTGAGTTGAGTATATCAAAAAATGTTAGAAGAGTGCCGAACAAAATCGCCACGGGTGCAATTTTTGGTCTACGCAATTGGATGAATATAGAAATAGATAGATACT
>CAZUHB010000032.1:69969-72903 GCA_964620445.1 uncultured Phycisphaerales bacterium | reverse complement strand
GGGCGCGCGCGAAGCGTGGTCCGCTGGTCAAACAGCCTACCCCTCGGAACTGGCTTATATAATCGTCGAACATATTAGGGGGAAGTTTCAGACGGGTAACGAGTTATAAGTCGTTTAATCCATGTAGCCCAGTCTTCGGAGCCGATCCTGGAGCTCGGCCTCCTCCTTTTGATCGAATACTCCCGGGGCACCGACGCCCGAAAGATTGTTCTCTCCGCCGTGCGCTGTGGTGCTGAGAGCGGCAGAACGCGCGAAGAGGGGCTTTTCGCGGGCCAGGAACTCAGGCGAAAAGATCTCGCCGATTCTGCGCCCGTCGAGATCGTCCGGAACCGGAATGCCGAGATAGTAGAGTATCGTGGGCATCACGTCCATGATGCTCGTGGTCAAACCCGCGCCGCGGCGGATCCCCTCTCCGCGGGCGAGAAAATAACCTTCCATCCGGTGATTTCCCGATCCTGTCTTCCACGAGATATCTCGAAATATTTTTCCGCCCCCGAGATGGATCTCAGCCAGCGCAGCGCCCTCGTCGAGGGCGAAGATCACGTCGGGCGCCCGATCGACGAAGGGGCCGGTGTAAACATCTTCTCTTTTGTGAAAGCGTGTGAGCAGAGACCGGCCCGACCGGTCGGTCAACGCGCCGAGCGCCCGATGCACCTCGTTGCGGACAGCGTCGTAGTCAGAGGGTTCCACGATTCCGAATGGTTCGCGCCCCTTGAGATTGACATAGATTCCCTGTTCGCTGTTGGAAGCCATGTAAGCCCTGGTCCGGCTCCAGTCGATCGAGTTGTAGAACACGTGGTAGAATGCCAGGTTGGCCAGGGCTGCCAGCTGTCCGGTCTTCGACCGAAGGCGTCCGGTCTTCGACCGAAGATGTCCGGTCTTCGACCGACAACGCCCCACGATCCTCGGGGGTCGTACTTTTTTCCCGAGCCTGTGGATCAGCCGCGCTGCGGCGGTCGCGAGACGGTACGCTCTGAGTCGGCCGTGGCGGATCTTGAGAAGCCCTTGCCGTTCGAGCCAGTTGTTGACGTACACCTTGCATTCGAGCGGTCCGAATCCGTGATCGGAAACGAAAAACACCGCGCTCCGGCGCCCGGCCTTTTCCACGATCTTCTCGATGTTGCCATCGAGCTGGCGAAAGTACCGGTCGACCCCATCGGCAACTTCAGGATCGCACCGGTCGCCAAGCCGCTCGCGGACGGCCGGATCGACATAGTGCCAGAGGGCGTGGTGGATCCTGTCCGTGCCCGTGTAGGTCGCCATCGTGAAATCGGCGTCCTCTTCGTCCATGAGCCGTAGTACGTATCTGGTCCGCTGGTTGTTGCACCGGCGCAGGTCCTCGAGAAAGCGGGCCGCCGACTGATGGGAATAGTCCTGCCAGTTCACGGTGATCGTGTACTCGCCCAGCTCGGGCTTGAGCCGTTCATACAGGTCGGGCGGCCAGGTAAGCTCCGTTTTCGACTCCGGTGTGAGCATTCCGGTGATCATCGCCCCTTTCACCGGTGTGGGAGGATAGGTGAGAGGCGTGTTGACCACGATCTGGGTCTTGCACGCCTCGTTCAGAATATCCCAGAGAGTCCGTCCCGACAGGGCGCGCGAGTTGACAAGGCGGCGGGAGCGGCCGTCCCCAGTGGTGGTGAAAAAGTCGAGGATTCCGTGGCTGCCCGGATTTCGGCCCGTGAAAAAACTCGCCCATGCCGGCCCCGTGACAGGAGGCATGGTGCTCATCAAGGTCCCCTCGCAGCCCTCTTCGATGAGACTCCGGACAAAAGGCATGTGACCGCCGCGCACGAAATGATGAAGCGAAACGGACGTCATGCCGTCGAGGCCGATGACGAGGACTTTTCGACGTTGACTCATCTCTCTCTTCCGAGAATTCGAACAAAATCAGGACGCCTTGTTTTTATCGACCGGAAGCGAGGGACAAGTAAAGCTCATCCAATCTCCGCGCCGAGGCCCGCCAGGTGAAGGGAGCGATGTGGTCGGGTAACGCGCGCCGCACACTGTCGCGCCACGGGCGATCGCCCGCAACGCGCAACAGCTTCTCTTCCAGGTCGTTCTGGTCGCCGGGCTCGAAGAGCAGCCCCATCGCTCCGTCCGCGGTCTGCTCGATGAAACAGGGAATCCGCGTGAGAACCGGAAATGCGCCGCAGGCCATCGCCTCCATCGACGAGATCGCGAAGCCCTCCCAGTGGCTGGCCATCACGTAGACGTCGGCAGCGCACAGATAGTCGGGCAAATCACGATTATCCACGTAACCGAGCAGGGTAACCGAACGGGAGAGGGAGACGTGGCTCGACACGAGATGTTTCACCTCCTCCTCTATCGGGCCGCTGCCGGCCATGTAGAGACGCGCCCCGGGAAATCGGTCGCTCACCTTGCGAAAGGCGCGCAAGAGAAGGAGCGGATCCTTGCGCTTGTTGAGCATGGCGGCCCAGAAGAAGACCGGGTCGCCGCGCAGGCCGGTTTTGTCCCGGCACGCGGCCTGGTCGCGGGAGAAGAAATACTCATTGTATCCCACGGGAATCACGCGTGTCTTCGACCGATCGATTCCGAGCTTTCCACAGTAGAGATCCTGGTGGTAGCGCGTGAGGAAGAGGACACTGTCCGAACGTTCCGCCGCCCAGGAGAGTGCCCAGTTGTTCCAGAAGAACGGGGAGATCGGATCGCCGTGATGCTGGCCTACCAGCGGAACGCCGATGGCGCGCGCCAGACGGGCGCAGTAGGCGTAGTTCAGGGCGTGAGAGATGATCTGGTAGTGGACCAGGTCGGGGGACCATGATCGAATCGACCGCCTGAGCGCGGGGCAGTACTCCTTTCCCCCTCGGAGGCGCCGCGCGCTGATCAGTGGGCGATTGAAAAACCAGTCCACGCCATCGAACGAGGCGGTGCCGTCTTTTCCATAAATCAGGTGGATCGAGACGTCGTGGCCGC
>CAZUHB010000032.1:60351-69959 GCA_964620445.1 uncultured Phycisphaerales bacterium | reverse complement strand
GGGGGGGGCGGTTTTTCCCATAATCGGGGGGGCGCGCCCGGGGGGGGCGGCGGGGGGCCACGGCCCGGGCTTGATCGCCCAGCCAATCGCCATGATTCTCGACAAGATTTTGCAGGTCATCGTCCCTGTCATGGCGGGGCGGTGTGCTGCCGAGAACAAAGGCGATTCTCATACGATCAGAGCATCCTCATGACCGGCCGGGGGATCACGGTGCGAAAATCGTTGAAAACGGTGCCCGCGAGTTCCCCATCCGCGCCGCGTACCGAATCGATGAACTGGGAGACGAGAAGACGCTTGGTACCATCGGCACGCACCACGCCGAGCACTTCGCGCGTCGCCTTGATCAGGCTCAGCACGTAGGCGTTGTCGCAGAGGGGCGCCGTGTCGACCACGACGAGGTCGTAGGTGTCGCGGATCTTCTGCAGGAACTCGAGAAAGTTTTTCCCGGCCACGATGCTGAAGGGATTGATGCCCGCGATCTTGCCGGCGCCGAGGAGATCGACGTCCGTGCCCGAGATCGTGGCTTTGATTTCGAGAGGATCCCTGCTTTCGATCACCGCCTCGGCCAATCCTTCCTGAATCGGAATGTCGAGCAGGCCCGGGATGACCGGGCTGACCAGGTCGGCGTCGATGAGCATCACCTTGGCGCCGAGGCCGGACGCGGCGATCGCCAGGTTGATGGCGGTGAGCGTTCGGCCATCGCCGGAACTCGGGCTGGCCACGATGAGCGCCTTGCCCGGACGGCCCGGCGGCTCCTGGCCCGCCCATTCCAGAACGTCCACGGCCAGGCCGCTGTAGATCTGAAAGAGACGCGAATCAGCGTAGCCGGGAAGGATGAAACGGCCCTCGCTCTTCACAGGTTTTTGAGCGGCGCTCCGCGCGCTCAAAGCTTCCATCACGTCGAGTTCTTCCATGACTCTCTCAAGCTCCCAGAATCAGCGTCTCGCTGTCACTTTTTCGATTTCTTGATGTGGGGCACGGTAACCATGATTTCTGTGCCCGTTTCCACCTCGAACTCCCAGGAGTTCCGGAAGGTGCTGCGCCAGTATTCGAGGAAGAAAGCGATGAACAGTGCAAAGAAGACCGCCACCACGAAGGCGATCGGAAAGACCAGATCCCATTCGGGTGAGCTCGCCTCGCTGCCGTCCGGATTGTGAACGGGATCGACGACGGTCAGATCGAATTCGCCTTCCGGGCTTCCGGCCAGCGCGTCGAGCTCGAGTCCGCCTTTCTGCATCTGAAGAAAGTAGTCCTCGGCAGCCTTGACCTCGCGGTCGAGTTCGTTGCGCGCGCTCTCGCTTTGAGCCAGCTCGGACGAAAGGGATTTGAGGCGCGCGTTGATGTCGTTCATCTCCGTCTGCAGCCCCTTGAGCCGGGCGTCGGTCGTGGCTTCCTGCGATATCCCGTCGGCCATCTGGACCATTGTCTGCAAGTAGACCGGATTGAATCCTTCCAACGTGGTGCGGGAATGGAACTCGCGCTGGACCTCCGCGTCGAGCAGCTTCTGCGTCGCCGCGATCCGGCCCGCCTGCTCCCTCCGCTGGGGATGATCTTCCTTGAGCTGCGTGGCGAGCGCGGCCATTTCGGTCTCGAGTTCCCTGAGCTCGGACTTCAAGAGGGTCACTGTCGGATTCCGCGCCTCCACCTCCTCGCTGGTGAAGATGCGGACGTCCTGTCCCTCGAGCTGTTTGCGCAGTTCGAGAAGCCGCAGCCGGGCGCCCTCGTGGGCCGCGCGGGCCTCGATCACATCGGTCTGCAGCGTGCTCTGGCGTGTCAGCAGGAAGTCCCGTTCCTTTTCCATGAACGTGGGATCCTGATCCTCGAGGAACGTTTTCAACTCGTCCGCCGCTTTCGCGAGGGCGGCCTCGGCCTCGAGCTTGTTCTCGTGGACGAAACTCTGCATCTTGATGAACTTGTCGCGCGTATGCTGCCGCACAACGCTCCGCAGATGCTCGACCATCCACGCACAGATCTCCCGGGACAGATCGTGATCGGGAGCGAGAATCGTCACATTGAGCATGCTCGTTTCTCTTTCCACATCGATCCTGTTCCAGTCGTCGACGAATTCCTGAGTGGCCTGGTCGTTCCACCACGCCTCGGTCCTCTCCTCTCCCTCCGAGCCGAGGCCCACCGCGACCAGAAGGCCCTTTGCGCCCTCCGCCCCGCTCCGGAAGATCCGCTTGATCACCTCGCGAAACTCGGCCGAGTCTTCCCTGCGCTCTTTCAACCGTGCGCCGAGACCGAACGCCTCGACAGCGGCGCGTGCCGTGTCCCGATTCGTGAGAATCTCGGCCAGGCCGATCGAGGGATCGACCATGGTGCTGCGCCCGCTCGGTTGCGAGAAATCGGGAAAGAGGACGACCTGGTAGCGCGGATTCGGATCGACCTTGACCTGAGCGGTCGCGTCATACTGGGGGGTGATCAGAGAGGCCGAAAAGAGAACGGCACCGAGGATCAGCAGAAAGCTCCAGACGATCAGCCACTTCCTTCGGAAAACCGTATAGAAAGCGCTGTACAACAATTCGTCTTTCAAGGGCTGCTGCACTTCACTGTCTCCAAAAACAATCGATCGGCTACAGCTCGAAGATCAAAGCGGAGCCGCTCGTGTCCTTTTGTCGGAACTATACCGCCGAACTCACCGCACACAACCGCCATTTTTAAAGCAGATAGTGTCCGT
This sequence comes from uncultured Phycisphaerales bacterium, assembly GCA_964620445.1. GTDB lineage: Bacteria > Planctomycetota > B15-G4 > B15-G4 > CAYZWU01 > CAZUHB01. The sequence goes on along the minus strand of CAZUHB010000032.1, from coordinate 67,282 downwards.
ACAGCAACGAGAAAATATTTACTGTCTGTCAGGAATATCGGACTTTTATCCGATAGCCTGAACAGGAAAGCCAAGTTGTCATTATTATACACGCTTGAAAGTTCGGCTGTTTCAACATATTAAGGACTCGATGTTTAAGGTCAGAGAACAGGTTCCCGCGCGCGGCGCCTCAGCAATGGTCGGGGGCGAGTGCTTAAAGAGCCTGCTCGATCCCGGGCGGCTTGCGGCCTGGGACGGGAGTTCGGGCGGAGCCGAAGGATCGGCCAAGCCGGCTCCGGCGACATTTGAGAAGGTTCGACCATGAGCCGCTACGTGTACCGAAAAATGGAACGCCGCGACCATGAGGCCCTGAGTGCGCTGCACGAAAAATACCTCGGCTGCGGACATCGCGACAATGACTTCTTCGAGTGGAAATACTGGAGGAGTCCGGGCGGCCCTCATGAGAGCGTGGTTGCCGAGGAGACCGCCACCGGCCGGATCGTGGGCGAGTTGGGCGGCATCGCGGTGATGATGCGTTATTTTGGAAAAACCGGACCGGTCTACTTCGACGTGGACGTGGTTATCGACAAGGAGGCGAGCCGGGGGCGGATTTTTTTTCCCATCTATCGCAAGCGTCTCGAGTTCATTGCCGAGAGGAACGTCCCTTCCGTTCCGCTGAACTGCTCCTTCACCATACCCAAGACGCTCAAGATCATGTCGAAGACCTGGAAGATCCGGGGCGTGGCTCCCGCGCCGAAGCTCGCCAAGGTGTTGAGGCACGGGGCTTACATCGGAAAAAAGACAGGCTCGAAGCCGATCGCGGCCGCCGGTGGATTCCTGCTCGACCTGTGGAGCAGCCTGCGCTACCCCATGACCGCCCCGCGCCAGATCGACGTGAGGGAGGTCGATTCCTTCGACGCGAGCGCGGACGAGCTATGGGATCGGATGAAGGATTATTACTCGGTATGGGTCGTGCGCGACAGGACCTTTTTGAACTGGCGCTACGTCGACATCCCCCGCGTGGACAATCGGATCTTCGTCGCCAGGGAGGGAGACAAGCTGCTCGGCTACACGGTGGTGAATTTTCAGGATCGAACGAAGCGGGCCGGAGTGATACAGGATTTCCAATTCCTGAGAGAGAGGAAGGACGCGGGGCGGGCGCTGCTCAGAAACTGCATCGAGTATCTGAAGAAAATCGGTTCCGAGGTGGCCATCATCTGGGATTTCGACCACACCCACACCCACGCGGTTCTCGAAGAGTTCGGTTTCGGCGAACGCGAGACCACTGGCCGCCATTTCTGCGTCCGCGACGCCATAGAGCTCAAGGAGCGGATCGCCGACATCCCTTTCGACAAGGCCCGCGACCGGTCGGCCTGGTTCCTCGGAAAGGGCGACGCGGACGACGATTGATCCACCCTCTCCCCCTCGGGCGGCCGAAACAGTCCGGCAATACGCTGCGAGCGGCCGCAAGGCGGTTGCTTGCCGGTTTCATCGCCACACACCAATCGAACCCCGATTTCGGCTTCACCTGGAAGAATTATTTTCCTATAGTATGGGTTTCTCGTGAGCTCGAAAAACAAATCCCTCTTCTGGAGACATGATTAAAATGGAAAAGATCCTGGAAGCCGCCAATCGTCTCGGCCATCTCCTCGCTCAGAACGACATCGTCAAGAGATACACCGAAATCCTGGAAAAACTGCACCAGGACGAGGAGTCAAAAAACCTTCTCGACGAGTACATCGTCTTCTTGAACGAATACCGCCGCAAAGAGGAGGAAGGAACGGCCATAGAGGTCGAGGACAAGAAAAAGCTCGCCGATCTGAACGAAAAGGTCAAGAAATCGGAAATCATCAACGAGTTCATGGCCACCCAGGGCTACTACATGAACATCATGCAGCAAGTGAACGAGAAGATCGCCAGACCGGAAGGCGATCCGCCGAAGGAATCGTCCATCATCACGCCTGATGATGACAAGAGGATCATCATCTGAAGTGGGTCAGGGATTTTCGGGTCCGGAATTTCAGGTCTTGAAAAATTTCCCAACAGCTTGAAAAAAGAGGCCGTAATCAGCTAAAAATCCCTCTTTGAATAATTCGATTTCTGCTGGTACCTCATATCATTCACCACATTATGTGGTCGGCATCTTTTTGTGGCAATGGCAGAGACGGTTCATTCGCGAACGATGTCGGATCTTGGGAGTGAGTATCGAAATGTCTGACAACAATAATGTTATGATCAAAGCAGAAGGTCTTTCCAAGTACTACGGCCACTTTGCGGCGATCGAGGACGTGAGCTTCACCATTCCACGGGGGCAGGTGGCGGCTTTTCTCGGCCCGAACGGCGCCGGGAAGACGACGACCATGAAGATCCTGACCGGCTTCCTGACGCCATCGAAAGGCAAGGCCTTCATCAGCGGTCTCGACGTGGCCCAGAAACATGTGGCCACGGCAAGCAAGATCGGTTATCTCCCTGAAACGGGGCCGCTCTATCCCGACATGACCCCGATGGGGATCCTCAAGTTTTTCGGCGAAGCGCGCGGTTTCGCAGGGGGAAAGCTCAAGGGGAGGATCGACGAGGTGATCCAGGCCTGCGGCATCGAGCCCGTTCTCTTCAAACCGATCGGCAAGGTGTCCCATGGATTCCGCCAGCGTGTGGGTCTGGCCCAGGCTCTTCTCCACGAACCGGAAATTCTCATTCTCGACGAGCCCACGTCGGGTCTCGATCCGAATCAGATCCGCCATGTGCGCACCATGATCGCCAACCTGGCCAAGACGCGAACGGTGCTCCTGTCGACGCATATTCTTCAGGAGGTTCAGGCCATGGCGAGCCGGATCATCCTCATCAACGAGGGCAGGATAGTGTTCGACGATTCGCTCGAGAAGTTCCAGAGCGTGGGGCCGTCGCTGGAAGAGACCTTCCACACGATGACGACCAACAGCGGATCTGCAGCGTCGAGCGCACCGGACAATTAATCGACAGATGGATTGGAACAAGAAAGGGATAGAATCGTGTCAGTCGTATATGCCGTCTTCAAGAGAAATCTAGCCGGTTTCTTCGGCAACCCGGCAGGTTATGTCTTCATCATACTCTTCGTTCTCCTCACGGCGTGGTTCGCCTTCGTATCGGACGAGTTCTTCGCGAACAATCAGGCGAATCTCGATCCTCTCACGAGGCAGATGCCCTGGCTGCTCATGATCTTCGTCGCGTCGGTCACGATGTCGACATGGGCCGAGGAACGCAAGCTGGGCACGGACGAGCTGCTCTTCACGCTCCCCTCGGGCGACCTTCCCGTGGTGGTCGGCAAGTTCCTGGCAAGCCTCGCCGTGTTCACGGCCGCTCTCCTCTTCACATTGAGCCACGTGTTCATCCTCTGCCACCTGGGCAATCCCGATCTCGGTCTGCTCTTCGCGACCTATCTCGGCTACTGGCTGATGGGAGCGGCCTTCATCGCCACGGGAATGTTCGCCTCGTCGCTGACGAGCAACATCACCGTCGGCTTCATCTTGGGAGCTCTCTTCTGCGCCGTCTTCGCCTCGGCGCAGGTCCTCGCCGTGTTCATACCGGGACGTATCGGTTCGGGGATCAACGAGCTGGCCGCGGTCACCCACATGGACAGCTTCGCCCGCGGCGTGGTTGCGCTCAAGGACGTGATCTATTTCCTGAGCATCACCGCCGCCATGCTCTTCTTGAACTCCGCCGTTCTCGCCAAGCGACGCTGGCCGGGCGGAATCATCCGTGCCGGAGCCGATCCCAGGGTGCACACCGCTCTCAGGATCGCCGCCGTGATCGTCATTGCGATCAGCATCAATGTCCTGTCGAATCGATTCGGCGGACGGTTCGACATCAGCAACGAGAAACTCTCCTCTCTCTCGGAAGAGACGAAGCAGATTCTTGCCGGTCTCGACGCGGACAAGCCGGTCTATATCCAGGCCTGGATCAGCAAAGAGGTCCCGCCGTTTTACGTGGAGACCCGCGACTCCCTCGTCGGGCTTCTGAAGGAATACGATGCGCTGGGCGGTGATGCCGTGCGCGTCAAGATCTACCATCCCGAACGCTACTCCCAGGAAGCGCGCGACGCGAAGGACAAGTTCAACATCACACCGCAGGTGATTCCCACGCTCGAGGGTGCCGAGGCGGCTCTCGACGAGATCTTCGCGGGCGCAGCGTTCATCTGCGGCACCGAGGAAGAAGTGATTCCCTTCTTCATACCGACCATACCGATCGAGTATGAGTTGACCCGAACGATCCGCGTGGTCAACAATGCCGACCGCCCGAAGGTGGGCGTCGTGGAAAACGAGCTCAAACTCTTCGGAGGCTTCAATTTCGAGACCTACAGTCCCGATCGAAGATGGGCAATCGTCGAGGAGCTGAGCAAGCAGTACGAGATCGATACGATCAGGGCCGACACCCCTATTCCGGACGACGTGGATGTGGTTCTCGCCGCCATGCCGTCTCTTCTGACCGACGAGAAACTCGACAACCTGATCGCGGCGATCCGTTCCGGCAAGAAAGCCCTCATCCTCACCGATCCCCTTCCGTGGCGGATGCTCGATTTCTCGCCGCGACTCCCGCGACCGAGCCCGCAGTCGAATCCGATGATGGGAAGGCAGCCTCCGGGCGATCCGAAATGCGACCTGAGCAAGCTGATGGATCTCCTCGGAGTCAACTGGTCCGATTCGCTCGTCGTCTGGGATATCGTCAACCCCCATCCCGAACTGCGCCACCTCTCGCCCGAATTCGTTTTCGTGACCGATTCACTCATGACGAACGTGGGATTCAACGCAGACGAGCAGGTCTCTTCGGGACTCCAGGAGGTTATCGCCCTCTTCCCGGGCTCCCTGAGAAAAACCGGTGCGCCCGGCGCGAACCTCACCTTCGAGCCCCTGATCACCACCTCCGTCAATTCATCGGGCACCATCGCCTGGGATAACCTGGTGGGCCGGAGCTTCTTCGGGCACGCCCTCCAGCCGCTCGAGAGGCTCAAAAGCCTCCCACGGAGGGCCTCGCCACAGAACTACATTCTGGCCGCGCGCATCCAGGGTACGCTCCCGGCTGACGACAAGGCGCCCGGCGACGATGAAGCATCGAGCGATGAGAAAGAAAAAGAGCCCGCCAGTACTTCCGAAATCGATGTGATCCTCGTTGCCGACTGCGACATGATCTCGGATTCGATCTTCGCGATCCGCCAGGAGGGCCGGTTCGAATTCGACAATGTGCCCTTCATCCTCAACTGTGTCGACGCCCTGGCCGGCGACGACAGCTACATCAAACTCCGCAAGAAGCGCAAGCTCTTCAGGACGCTCACCACGATCGAGGCGCTGGAAGAACAGCACCGCGAGAAGACAACCAAGGAACAGGAGGCGGCCGATCTCTATGCCAAGCAGCAGCTCGCCGATGCGCAGAGAAGCTTCGACGACAAGGTGCGCGCCGTGGAGGAGAGAGCCGATCTCGACATGCGCGCCAAGGAGATCATGATCGCCAGCGTGAAACGGGTCGAGGAGGGCCGTCTTGCGGCGCAGCGCGAAAAAATCGAAGAGGAAAAGGGAAAGAAAATCGAGTCTAGCCTTTTTGCCATGAGACAGGAGATCAGCAAGATCCACAGCGAAAAGAAGGCGATGGCCATGGTGCTCCCCATCCTACCGCCGCTGATCATCGCCATACTGGTCTATTTCATTCGCCGCAAGCGGGAGAACCGCGGTGCGGCCCAGTCGAGGCTTTTGAGAGATTGAGCCATGATGAAGACAAGTACGACACTAATCCTGATTTTGATCGCCGCCGTCCTGGGAATCGCCGCCATCTTTGCCGTTCCCAGCAGCCCCGAGCCCAAGGTCTTCGACGACATGGGCGAGCTCTTCTTCCCCGACCTCGACGATCCCTACGCGAGCCGCGAGATCGAGGTCTTTGAAACTGATCCCGAAACGGGCGAGCTCAAACCCTTCAACGTGAGGTTCGAGCAGGGACTCTGGCGCATCCCCTCCCATCACGGCCACCCGGCCGACGCGACGGAGAGGCTGGCCAATGCGACGGCGTCACTCATCGGCCTCAGGAAGGACAAGGTCGTGTCCGACAGGATCGAGGATCAGACAGCCACCCTCACCGAAGATCCCCTGAACGACGCCGCGTCGATCAACGGCCGCGGAAAGCGGATCAGGCTCAAGGACGGAGCCGGCCAGGTCCTGGCGGACCTGATCGTTGGCAAGAAGGCGGAGGGTGAGAACAAGCAAGATTGGGCTTACATCCGCAAACCGGACGGCAAGCGGATCTACGAGGTCAACCTCCGGCAGTCGGACCAGAGCCGGGCCGGCGAACTCCTCTCCGACATCTCGACCCAATTCTCCGACTGGATCGAAACCGATCTTCTCGGTCTCGATTCGAGTTCCAAGATCGAAGGGATCAACGTCTTCTCCTACTCGGTCAACGAGGAAACGCGCACGGTCGGCGCAATGGATATCGTGACCCTCTCGAAAAACGATGAGAACAAGTGGGAGATGAAGGAGATCGGCGAAGAGGAGGAGATCAAGGAGTCGGCGGTGCGCGACCTCACCTCGGCTCTCGATCAGCTCGAAATCGCCGGCGTGCGCCCCAAACCGCCACCCGAGTCGCCCAATCCCCTGTCGATGGCGAGCAAGGGTTTCTTCATCGATGGCGAACGGAATGTCTACGGTAACGAGGGGCATATGGAGATCGCCTGCGACGACGGGGTGGTCTATTCCGTCTATTTCGGCGAGGTGATTTTCGGATCGGGCGATTCGGTCACCGCCGGAACGACTGATTCGGAATCCGAGAATTCAAAGACCGAGCCGGAAAAGAATCCTTCGGCAGGCGAGAATCGCTACATCTACGTGGACGTCAATGTCGATCCCGCACTCATGACTCCCCCGCCCGAGGCAATCGAGGAACCGGCCGAAGACGCCGGTGCGGACACCGAAGACGCCGGTGCGGACACCGAAGA
>CAZUHB010000032.1:39586-60251 GCA_964620445.1 uncultured Phycisphaerales bacterium | reverse complement strand
GGACACCGAAGATGCCGGTGCCGATTCGGACGCTTCCGGCGAGGAGGAAAAGAGCCCGGCCGAAAAGGCACGCGACGAGTGGCAGGAGAAACTCGACAAGGCCAAGACACGCGTCGACGAGCTGCGCCTGCGCTTCGATAAATGGTACTACGTGATCAGCGGCGAGAGCTTTACCAAGCTGCACAAGGGCCGCCCCGATCTCGTGGAACCGAAACTGCCCGACACATCGAATATCGGCGAGCAGCCTCCCGAGGGACGGACACCTCTCAAGCGGCCGTCGGGTCTCTCGTGGGTCGAGCTCGAGTACGGCCGCGGCGGCGATGCGGCCGCTGACGGCGACGCGGTCAAGGTCCTCTACACGGGCTGGCTCAAGGACGGCACGGAATTCGACAAGTGCGACGAACGTGACGATCCTTTTGTTTTCACACTCGGCGAGGGCGGCGTGATCAAGGGCTGGGATGAAGGGATCAAGGGTATGCGGCCAGGCGGCAAGAGAAAACTGATCATTCCTCCCGAGCTCGGCTACGGAGCCTCGGGAGCGGGCAGCGATATTCCACCTGACGCGACACTCATTTTCGACGTGGAACTCCTCGAGGTGGAGAAAAAGGATACCCACTAGCGAACCGAATCTGGACAGTGCCCGATCCGATCGAGCCGAGCCTCTCCCCGGCGCGGTATCGACATCGAGCGATCGGATCAGGATCGTCCTTTTTCTTGCCGCCGCCATTTGCGTGGCGGGCTTCTTCATCCACCGGTTCTGGTTCGTCACCGACGACGCGTTCATTTCTTTCCGGTATGCGGCCAACTGGGCCGCCGGCGACGGCCTGCGCTACAATCTCGGCGTGAATCCCCCTGTCGAAGGCTTCAGCAACTTCCTCTGGACCGCTCTCCTGGCCGCGGTCGATCTGGGCGGACTGGACATGACTCTGCTGGCGCCCTGGATCTCGTGCCTGATCGGCCTCGGGCTGCTTGCCGCGACCTTCCGCTTCCTGCTGCGCCTGGCGCGGGGAAGTCGGGCGGGGCGGGAGGGGGCCGTGGTCTCTGCCTTCTTCATGGCCTCCTTCCCTCCACTGTTCGTCTGGTGCACGGGCGGATTGGAGACGATGCTCTTCGTCTTTCTTCTCTTCGCGGCCTACGTGCGCCTTCTGGGCGACGAACGGAGGCCGCACGGTGCCCAGGCCGGCCTCTGCGCTGCGCTCCTCGTTCTCACCAGGCCGGAGGGGATCATCTGGGGTGTGGCGCTCGGCGCACTTTACCTGGTGGACCACAAGCTGCGGTCGCGCGCCCGGCCGGAGAGCGCGAGCCCGCTCCGGCCCCTGGCGGTTTATGCCGCGATCTTGCTTTCGACGGCGGTCCTCTTCTGGATTTTCCGGATCGTTTACTTCGAACGGCTTCTTCCCAACACGGCCCAGATCAAGGTCAGCATGTCGAGCGCCGTCCTGCAGCGCGGCTTGAACTACGTTCTCCATTTTGCGCTCACTTTCGTGACGCCCGCACTGCTGTTTGCGGCGATTCCGTTGTTGCTCCTCAAGGGCCGGTGCCGCACCGGATCGGCCGAACGCCGCTCTTGCATGAGGCGGCCCGTGGCTCACGGGGCCGTTTTGATTCTCGGCTGTGCGGCCTACTCCGTCGCGGCGGGAGGCGATTTCATGGCCATGGGGCGATTCATGGTTCCGGCCACACCTTTCCTGGCGATCATCTGTGCCGCGGCCTATACCCGTTTCGCGGAGCGTACGAACATTCCGCGGCCAGCGCTGCTCGTCCTCACGGCCGCCTGTTTGGCCGTGCAGGTGCTGCCGGCATTCAATTTCGATCTCATGCCCGATTCGGTGAGAGAAACGTTCAAGTTCCGGTGGCGCATCCCGCACGAGACCAAGACCGAGTACGAGCAGTGGCACTACATGAATCAGAATCAGAAAAAATGGGCCGCGGCAGGTAAAGCGCTCGGGGAGTACGCGTCGAAGGGGGATTCGGTCGTTCTCCTCAACATCGGCGCCATCGGTTACTACTCGGGACTGTACGTTTACGACGAGTGCGGCCTTGTCGATCCTCATCTCGCCGAACGCCCCCCCATGGGCGGCACGCAGATTCTGTCGGCTGGACACGACAAGATGGTGCATCCCAGCTTCTTTCTCCCGCGGAAGCCGACCTTTTATCAGGTCAGGGTGATCGAGAATCGCGAGGTTTCCCGCTACACATCCGAGTGCCGCAAGTTCAGCATCGTGCCCCCGGGCTATGCGCTGAAAAAAATACCTTTAGACAAGATCGACGGCGCGCCGAAACGTATAACACTCATGGTAATCGAACGAAAACCGAAATCCTGAGACCTGCCATGAAAAAAGCCTTGATGGTCCTTCTGATCGCGGCCGCGATCGCCCTGTGCGTCTGGAAGATCTTCTTTTCCACGACGCGACCGAACATCCTCCTGATCACACTCGACACGACGCGCGCAGATCATCTCGGGTGTTACGGCTATGAGCTTCCCACGAGCCCCAACATCGACGCGCTCGCTGCCGAGGGTGTCCGGTTCGACAAGGCGATCGCCCAGGCCGCGGTCACACCCGTGTCCCACGCGTCGATCCTTACGGGGCTCAATCCCTTCGAGCACGGCTTGCGCGTTCTCTATGGAGCGACCCATTACCGTCTCGAGGAGGGCGATTTCCCCACGCTGGCAACCATACTGCAAGAGGAAGGTTGGAATACGAGCGCCTTCGTTTCCTCCTTCCCCGTCTCGGAATTCTTCGGTCTCCACTACGGCTTCGACCGGTTCGACACCGGCATCTCGGGCAATATCGAAGAGAAGATGATCGTCGACGACAAGAAGAAGGCGAGCTGGAGGGTGGACGAGAACCAGCGACGCGCCGACGTGACCACGGACAAGGCGATCGCCTGGCTCGAAGAGGGGAACGATCCCTTTTTCATGTGGCTCCACTTCTTCGATCCCCACGATCCGAGCCTGGTGCCGCCTCAGGAACTCTTCCTGAAATTCTGCTCCAATCCGACAACGGCCACGCGCAAGGAACGGAGCCGCGCGCTCTACGACGCGGAGATCCTCTTCATGGACCAGCAGCTGGGGCGGCTTTTCGACCACCTCAAGGAGACGGGACGTTACGACGACACGATCATCGTTTTGACCAACGACCATGGCGAGGGACTGGGCGATCACGATTGGTGGTATCATCGGATCCTCTACCAGGAGCAGATCCACATGCCGCTCATCGTGCGCCATCCCGAGGGTCCGCGGGGGAAGGTCGTGAACGACACGGTGCGCAGCATCGACATCATGCCGACCCTGCTCGAGCTGGCCGGATTGGAGATTCCCACGATCTCGGGTGAGAGCATGATCGGACTCATGGAGGGCAAACCGGAAAGGGATCGGATCGCCTATGCCGACGCTCTGATCCGCCTCGACGACAACCGTCCCAAACATGCCGACGAAGAGGGCAATATTTACAACGACCTCATGTACACGGTGATCAAAGGTCCCTGGAAACTGATCCACCACCGGTTCCACGAAGATGAATCGATGCTCTTCAATCTCGATGAGGATCCCAGGGAGCTACGCAACGTGATCGATCAGTTCCCGGACAAGAGGAAGGAACTGATGAAATTCCTCAAACAACCGCGTGTCATGATCGAAAAGCTCATACCCAAGGCGGAAGAGAGCGAGGCGAGCGACAAACTCGATAAGCTCGGCTACGGAGCCGGGGGGGGACAACAAAGAGAGGATGAAGACGCCAAGTGACACCGATCCCGCCTGTTAATGTTTTGTTAGGGAGAACAAAGGTGCACAATTTAAATTCCCCCGAAGCCGAATTTTGATGAGCCATATTTTGCATCAAATAATATTTGTCCTAACTCACTATATTCACGACTGATACCGCGCTCACCCGTCGACCGCCCCCCCGCTGGCACTCTGTTTGTTAATCTTCTATCAAGTAGCCAAGGTTTTTTCGGAACGAACCTCCTTAGTGGTTATTCGAAAACGGGATTCGGATTTCCAGAGAAAGGTTCGGGGGAAATGATAAGGTCAATCCTTTCTGGCTAGGATTGACCTTGTCTTTTTTTTGGGCCTTTTTTGGACAACCTTGGCCGCGTCTCCGGGGAATTCCAGAATAGAAATATGGGCAGTTGAAATTGATGACTGGCGGGAGTGCCATTTCATTTTTGGCGCACAGATGTATTTGATGACTGGCGGGAGTGCATGAGAATCGAACTCACCTGGGACGTTATTTAGCCCCACACTGGATTTGAAGTCCAGGAGGCACACCAGCACCTATCCACTCCCGTTTCATCGAACGTTGGGTTATTATAGTTGGACTGGGACGAGTAACAACATTCAGTCCCGCTTTTTTTTCACTCTCCATCCTGGCGGCGCGGCCGTGGCGCGCAAACGCCGGCGTGCAGGAGGACCATGGAACAGGATCCGCTGGTATCGGTGATCTTGCCCTTCAGGAACGAGGATTCCTTCCTGGAAGCGTGCCTCCTCTCCCTGGCCCGGCAAAAGAGGGTGCGATTCGAACTGATCGGAATCGACGACGGTTCCGTTGATCGTTCCGCCGAGATCTTTCACGACCTTTCCCCGATGTTCGACCGGGCGGTCTACGCGACCGGCGATGGAGCCGGGCTGGTGCAGGCCCTGAACCTCGGTGTCCGAAGATCAACCGGACAGGTTCTGGCCCGGGCCGACGGCGACGATATCTACCATCCCTTGCGGCTTTCGTCCCAGCTCGAATGTTTGACAGAGACAGGTTCCGACCTCGTGGGCACGGTGACGCGCTTCTTTCCCCGTTCGGCAGTGCAGGGAGGATTTCTCACCTACGAGGAGTGGATCAACGGTCTCAAAACCCATTCGGAGATGGCACGCGAGATCTTCGTGGAGAATCCGATCCCCCACCCGTCGCTCCTGATGACCCGCGCCATCTTCGACAAGATCGATGGCTATCACCAGCTGGGCTGGCCCGAGGACTGGGACCTGATTCTCAGGGCATACAGAATGGGAGCGCGCCTGGAGAAAGTCGATCGCCCCCTTCATTTCTGGCGCGAGCACCCCGATCGACTCTGCCGGAGTCATCCCGACTACGACCAGCGTGCGTTCATCCGCTGCCGGTGCCACCATCTGGCACGGGGGCCGCTCGCCGACCGGCGGAACGTGATCATCTGGGGTGCCGGCCCCCTTGGCCGAAAGACCGCCACCGCCTTGCGGCAGGAGAAGATCTCTGTCGACGGTTTTGTCGATATCGATCCCAGAAAAATCGGTCGGACCGTACGCGACCGGCCTGTCCATGCCCCGACCTTCCTCGAAAAGGAACGCCCCCTCGTTCTGGGATGCGTTGGAAAACGGGGCGCTCGATATGACATCCGCAACGCGCTCCGCGCCATGGGATATGAAGAGGAAAAGGAGTTCCTTCTTATCGCCTGAGATCAGCGGCCGGCTTCGGTCGAAGGGGCATGCCGATCGAACTCTCCGCCCGAGCTCAGCTGGCGAAAGGCTCCATACAGCATCTCTTCATCGCCCGGAAGCAACGTGATCACATCGAGGCGGAACGCGTCTCCCTTGACAGTGCCCCAGACCTGCGGATCGGCCCGGCGCAGCCTGGCGGCGAGCGCTGTCGCTTTCACCCCGGGCAGCTTGATCGCAATCGCGAATGACGGGATCGGCACGACCGGAACCGCTCCCGATCCCGCGAGTGCCTTGGAAGCGACCACGGTGAATCGCGCGGTGGGCCAGGCGTCGGCCAGTGAGCGGCGGATCTTTTCCGCGCGCCGTTGCAGACTCTCACCGCCCTCGGTGATCGCTTTGAAGAATGGAAGATCGGGCAGCTCGCCGGCCCTGTCCGGAAACCGATGCAGCACCCGCTCGAGGAGTGCCAGCGTCATCTTGTCGGGCCGTACCGCGCGGAACAGCGGCATTGCGCGCATCTCGTCCACGACCGCCGCGCATCCCAGAATCAGACCGCTCTGCGGTCCGCCGAGCAACTTGTCGCCGCTGAAGGTCACCAGGTCCACGCCCGCGGCCAGGGCATCGCCGACGGTCGGCTCCGCTTCGAGCAGGTCGATGCCGTACCGCCGCAGCAGTCCCCCGCCGAGATCCTCCACCACGGGAAGCGACTTCTCGCGGCCGAGAGCCACGATCGATTCCCGCGAGACACCTTCCCTCTCTCCAACGATCCTGTAGTTCGAAGCGTGGATGCGCATGAGGAGCCGCGTCTCCGGACCGACCGCGGCAACGTAATCTTCGATCCTGGTGCGATTGGTCGTTCCCACCTCGCGGAGACGCGCTCCCGACGCCGCGAGGACATCGGGAATCCTGAAACCTCCTCCGATCTCGACGAGCTCTCCCCTCGAGACGATCACCTCCCCGCCCCGCGCCAGGGTCGACACGGCGAGTAGCACCGCGGCGGCATTGTTGTTCACCACGAGTCCGGCCTCTGCTCCGGTCTTCGCTTTCAGGATGTCGATCAGAACACGTTCGCGGCGGTCGCGCTCACCGGTTTCAGGATCGATCTCGACGACCGTGTATCCCCGAAGGGCCTCTCCCAATTCGTGGACCACCTCCTCGGAGAAGGGTGCCCGTCCGAGACCGGTGTGAAGAAATATTCCTGTTCCATTGATCACGCGCGAATAACCGAATCGGGGCTGAGATGCTGTTTGGATGCTCACAGACACGTTTCTGCTCCACAAGTCGTATCGAGAAAAATCGAACGTCCAAGCTCCTTCAATTTTCCTTTTGACAAAAGCCGCCAGCTTATGATAATTATTAATCGTTAAAAATCAACGAGTTATAATCGTTTTCAACGTCGTCAGATAGAGTTACTCCACGAGGCTGAATTAATGAAGGTGATTCTGATATTCGATGATAGCTAAATTCTGGAATTTCCTTCCTGACAATTTGGAACTGAAATCCAGGTTGTCATCGGAGTTGGGAATTTCAGACGTGCTGTCCAAGCTTCTGGCGAATCGGGTCGGATCTTACGAAAGAGTTCACTCCTTCCTGAATCCTCAGCTTAAAGATCTTTGCGATCCCTTTCTCATGCGGGGCATGGATGGCGCTGTCGCGTTGATCCGCAAAGCGGCTGAGCAAAAAAAGAAATTCCTGATTTACGGTGATTACGACGTGGACGGTGTGTCCAGCACCGTCCTCCTCATGAAACTCTTCCGTCTCCTCAACATCGAGGTCGACTACTACATCCCCAATCGCGTTTCCGACGGATATTCCTTTACCGACCAGGGGCTGGCCGCGGTGCTGGAGAAGAAGATCGACCTTCTGATCTCGGTCGACAACGGTATCAGCTCCTACGAACAGATCAAGTACCTGAAAGAGAAGGGCATCGACGTGATCGTCACCGACCACCACGAGCCTCCGGAGATCCTGCCTCCGGCGAACGTGGTGATCGATCCGAAGCAGAAGAACTGCCCCTACCCGTTCAAGCAGCTGGCCGGGGTGGGTGTGGCCTTCAAGCTGGCGTGGGCGGTGGCCCAGGAATTCTCGAGGTCAAAGGACAAGGTCAATCCGGAGTTTCGGACCTTCCTGCTCGATGCCCTCGCCTGGGTGGCTCTGGGAACCGTGACCGACCTCGTACCTCTCGTGGACGAGAACCGGCTCCTCGCCAAGTTCGGCATCCCGGCGATTCACAACTCGTCCAACAAGGGCTTGCGGGCTATTTACGAGATCACCCGCAGCGACAGTGTTCAACTGACTTCCGAGGACATCTCTTTCAGAATCGGGCCCCGCATCAACGCCGCGGGGCGGATGGGGCAGGTCGACAAGGCGATCGATCTCTTCCTGGCAGAGGACAGCGACGACGCCGACAGGCTGGCCAGAACCCTCGACGAGCTGAACCGGGACCGGCAGACGATCGAGAGAGAGATCTTTCGGAACGCGAAGACGCGCGCCGACGAGACGACCGATGACGAGATCATCGTTCTCGCCGACAACGCGTGGCACCCGGGCGTTGTGGGAATCGTGGCGTCGCGGCTCGTGGAAGAGTTCAGCAAACCAACGGTCCTGATCTCCCTCGAGGAGGGCGTGGGCAAAGGTTCGTGCCGATCACTGCAAGGTCTCGACATCTACAAGGCACTCACCCACTGCTCCGACCTCTTCGAAGCCCATGGGGGCCATGCCCTCGCCGGAGGCTTTCAGATCAGGGAAGAGAACATAGAGGACTTCAGAAAAAAGATCGGCATCTTCGTTGCCGACGATCTGGCCAACCTCGACCTCCGTCCGACGATCGACATCGATGCCGAAATCCTCCTCTCGTCGGTGACGCGGAACCTGCTCTCGGAGCTCGATTGCCTCAGGCCTTTCGGCGAGGGAAATCCCGTTCCCGTCTTCGTCTCGAGCAACCTCGATCTGGCGGCCAATCCCCAGGCAGTGGGGCGCAACCAGAACCATCTCGTCTTCAGGGTTCGCCAGGGGGCCACGGAATTCAAGGCGATCGCATTCGGACGCGGCAAGGACAGGGACGAACTGAGCCGCGCACAAAAGGTGTCCCTCGCTCACACGCCGCGCCTGAACTTCTTCAACGGACGCACCTCGATCGAACTCCACGTCAAGGACATAAAGATCGAGAGCTGAGAGGCCCTCCGGCCGATCTTCCGCGTGAACTCAGCGGATGACCTCGCGGGAAACGAGCCCGATCGCTCCATGAGAAGACTCGATTACCACCGCTCGACTTCGAGGTCGAGGGTGATTCCGAAGAGTTCGCGAACGCGGGCGCGGGCCTCGTCGATCAGGAAGTCGTAGTCACTTCGCGTGGCGCCTCCCTCGTTGACGATGAAGGCGGCATGCTTTGGCGAGATCCGGGCGCCGCCGCGGCGAAGACCTTTCAGGCCGGCATCGTCGAGCAGCTTTCCGGCATGGCGATCGGGGGGATTCTTGAAAACGCAGCCGCAGCTTCTTTCGGTGAGGGGCTGCGATCTTCTTTTCTCTTTCACGATCCGCGCCGTGGCCATCCGGACGCGATGCGGAGTGCTCCGGCTGAGCCGGAAAGTGGCACCGGTCACGATCTCTTCGCCGAATGCCGACCCCCGGTACACGAGACCGCACTCGGCCGCGGTCTTCGTCGACCTCTTCCCCTCGCCGTCCAGGAGAACGGCCTCATCGAGAAGGCGGCCCACGTCGCCGTGGCGGCCGCCGGCATTCATCTTCACCGCACCGCCAACCGTGCCCGGAATGCCGGCCAGAGCCTCGGCGCCCGAAAGCCCCGCGTCGCAGCAGAAAGCGACCAGACGCGGCAGACTCACCCCCGCGCCGACGAGCAGCCGTCGAGTATTGCCGCGGGAAAAAGAGATCCCCTTCAACCGGCGTAACGAGACGAGCACCGCCTCCATACCGTGGTCCGGGGCAAGGATGTTCGAACCCGCCCCGATGACGCGCCACTCGATCGATCTGTTCTTCAGAAAGGAGATCAACGCGCCGAGGGATTCGGGGTCCTCGGGCGCCGCGAGGCCTCCCGATGCAGCCCCCCCAACGCCGGCCGTGGTGAGCGCGGAAAGAAGAGGCTGCTCAGAGATTGCGCAGGCTCTCGCCAAGCGAGTGGGTAATCTCATCGATATCTCCCGCCCCCATGAGAACCAGCACATCGTCTTCCTGCAGATAGTCGAGGACTGTCTCCAGAGCGTCTTCCTTGGTTCCGAGGAAGGAAGACGTGCCGCCGCATCCCTCGATCGCGTTGCTCAGCTCCCGTCCGCCGGGAAGGTGGTCCACGTTCTGTTCGCGCACCGAAAAGGTTTCCACCACGAGAGCCTGGTCGAAGGCGGCCAGGTTGGCGGCCAGTCCGCCGAGAAAGTGGGCCGTACGCGTCCGCTGATGGGCTTGATAGAGAGTGACCAGCCTACGATCGGGGTGGACGAAGCGGAGCGACTCCGAGACGCAGGCGATCTCGCTCGGATGATGGGCATAGTCGCTGTAGAGGGTGATCGATCCGAACCGCCCCCTCTCGTCCATCCGGCGTGCCACCCCCTCGAATGTGGGAAGCGCCGCACCGACCCGGTCGAGCGCGCACCCCGCGCTCAGCGCGGCAGCCACGGCGGCGAGTGCGTTGAGCACGTTGTGCCGTCCGGGGCGGCTCGTGCGCAGGGTACCGACCGGGTCGCCGTGAACGTGCACGTCGAATGTCGATCCCTCGCGATCGAATCTGAGGTCGACCGCCCGGAAAACCGCTCCTTCGCCGAAACCGAAAGTTTTGATCTCTCCAGCGAAATCCGAAACGAGTCGATCGAGATCGTGGATGGTGTCGCACGCTATCAGATCGGCCCCATCCCGGCAGTTGCCGATAAAAGCGCTGAAGGCGTCCTTCAGGTCGTCGAGATCGCGATAGTAGTCGAGATGGTCCTCTTCGATGTTGGTAATGATCGCGATCGACGGTTTCAGATCGAGAAAGGATCTGGAAAACTCGCAGGCCTCGACCACCAGATACTCTCCCGCCCCCCTGGCGCCGCCCACATCGCCCAGACAGGACGCGTCCCCTCCGATCACGAAGGAGGGATCGAGGCCGCACTCCCTGAGGAGAAAGGCTGTCATGGCCGCAACAGTGGTCTTGCCGTGCGTGCCGGCAACAGCGATCCCCAGATGGTTCTCCATGATCTGGCCGAGCATTTCCGAGTATTTGAGCAGGGGAATTCCCTGCTCGGCGCAGGCGCGGAGCTCCGGATTCTGCGCGCCCACCGCTGCCGTGTGGACCGCCACGTCGGCACCCTTCTCCACGTTGCGCGGGTTCTGATGAGCGGCGACCTGAAATCCTTCCCGCACCAGGGAATCGAAGATCGTCGACCGTTTCGTATCCGAACCGGTGACCAGAGCCCGGCCGTCGCGCAGGTATCTGGCCAGAGAGCTCATACCCGCGCCGCCGATGCCGACCATGTGAACGCGCAATCCTTCAGTTCGCATCAGGTCCCCTTTGAGCCCAGATCCTCTTCGATCCGCTCGATGATCATGTTGGTTGCCTGGAGCTTGCCCAGGCCGCGCGATGTGTCCCCCATCGACTTGAGCTGGCTCCTGTCGTCGAGCAGTCGGCTCACGCTCCGACGAAAGGATTCCGATCCTGCCTCGTCCTCCCTCACGATCACGCCGGCGCCGGCCTTTTCCATGAGCCGCGCGTTCCGGTACTGGTGGCCGTCCTTGTGCCGGTAAGGAACCATCACGGCCGGAAGGCCGCTGGCGCACGCCTCGGCCACGGTCATGCCCCCGGCGCGGGAGAGCAGAAGGTCGGCGGCGCGGTAGGCCTGATGCATTTCGTGACAAAAGGGAAGTACCCGCGCCGACACGCCCTTGTGGCGGTAGAGGTCGCTCACCTCCTCGAAATCGTTCTCTCCGGCGATGTGGAGGATCTGCACGTCGTCGTTGAGCGCTTCCACATTGTCGAGAACGAATCTGTTGAGCCTGAACGCGCCCAGCGATCCGCCGAACACGAGCAGCGTGGGCCGATCGGGTTCGAGGCCGAAATGCTCGCGCGCCTCGGACGGGGCGCGCTCCTGCGCCCGGATAGCGTCCGAAAGAGGGCTTCCGGGAGCTGACGCGCGCTGGCCGAGACCGACCGCCGCCTCGTCGTAATGGCAGAAGATGTGCCTTGCGAAGAGCTTCACGAGACGGGTGGCGCGACCGGGTATCGCGTTCTGCTCGAGGAGGTAGATGCGAAGGCCCGAACGGAGACCCGCAACCGCGGCAACGAGAGTGACATACCCGCCCGTGCCGATCAGCGCATCGGGCTTGAACTCCTTGATGAACCGCCGCGCACGGCGGACCGCATGCAGCCAACGGAGCGGTTTGAAAAGGGATGGCCTCGATTTTTCTTCCGGGAAAAGAGGCTCCGCTCTGAAATGGTCCGCATCGAGAAAGTCCTTCTCGATCTTGCGACCCGATGTGAGGAAGCAGACCTCGCACGCGCGATCCTGGTTTTTCAGGGCTTTCGCCAGGTTGAGCGCGGGGCTGAGGTGACCGCCTGTACCGCCAGCAGCAAAGAGAATCCGCATCTGAGCAAGGTCCTTGGTAGGAACGGTTGATTCACGAGATCATTCTACGTGCGCTCCGCGTCCGCGCAAGGAGGAATCGTTCGAGGGCGATCAAATCCGCACTCTGGCTATCCACCGGGGCCTTGGGTATCAACGCTGGAGGTGTGCGGCTGCTTTCCGAGGTGCTTTTTTCCTCAACGACTGCGCCTTTTCGAGAAGATCGTCAACACTCCCTTTCAGAGCAATCTCGACGAGGTCGACTCTGTCATTGCCCCTGTCCTCGGCCGCGTCAACGCCCGATGAGCGCCGTTTACGTCGACCCGATCCGTGGGCCGCCTTCTTCTTTTTCATCCGAACACCCCCGCAATCGTCGACACTCAACGCGGAATCGAGAGACTGGTCCCCACGGTGAGAACATCGGGGTTGGAAATCTTGGACCGGTTCGCGTCATAGATCAGGCGCCACTTGCGCGTCGTGCCGTAGTAACGCTTGGAAATCCCGGCCAGGGTATCGTTCCTTCTGACCTTGTGGCGGATCGTCGTACCGCTCGGTTTTTGTGCTGTCTGCGCCTTGTGCCTGTCAGGCGTACTCCGGGCGATTTTCGGTTTCTTTGGGACACGTATCAGCTGTCCCACCTTGAGGCCTCTCGGCGTGACTCCCGGGTTCGCCTGCTGCACGGAATCCCAGTGGACGGTCGATCCATAGTACTTCTTGGCGATCGACGAGTAGCTCTCACCCTCGCGCACCTTGTGCAGGATATAGGCTCCGCGGACCGGCTCCGGTGTCGAGCGCAAGTCGGTCCCGTCCCCGCCGGGATAGGCCGCGGGCCTCTCGCCGAAATCGAAGTCCTCGCGCGTCGCGGCCGTTCCGGCGGCGCCCCTCCCGGGGGACAGGCCGGGAATCGTTTCGTCGATCTCCACCGCCTCGGGAACGGGTAGCTCGGTAATCAGGGATACAGACTCGTAGCTCTCTGAATCCTCGTCGCATTCCATGTTTCCCATGGAAATGAAAAGGATCAGCAGAATCACTACAGCCAGCGCAAAAAGCCCGTAACGGTCAAGATCGGTCATTGTTCCCTCCCCAGGTCAGTACATTCTTGAGTCGTCCCACCGAGTTTCTCACGAGAGCCGGCATCGGCTCTTCTTCGAATCGAGGCACCGGAAGATCGGGATACCTCGCGATACGCATGAATATTCCCACACCCATCATGAGCGCCATCATCGACGATCCCCCCGAGGAGATGAAGGGCAGGGCGATCCCCTTGGCCGGCGCGGCGCCGAGAACCACGGCGATGTTGGCGAGCGCCTGGGTGGAGATGAGCAGAAGGATTCCGAGAGCAAGGATGAATCCGAATCGGTTCTTGATGCCGAGGAGGACCTTCATGCCGTGATAGATCAGCAGTGCGAAGAGCACGACCACACCGGTGGCGCCCACGAAGCCGAGCTCCTCGCCGATAATGGAAAAGATGAAATCGCTCTCGCAGAGCGGTACGTAGTAGAGCTTGGAAATGCCCGCGCCAAGGCCCTTGCCCAGGATCCCGCCCGAACCGAGCGCCGTGATCCCACTCGTGACCTGGTCCGATCCGCCTTGCTCGAAAAAGCTGGTGAACCGGATGCGCACATGCTCCATGTTGTTGAAGGCGAAGAAGAACAGGAGCGGGGCGCACACGGACACGATGACGGCGAAGTGTATGATCCGTGCGCCGCCCACAACGAGGAGAAGCACGGCGAGCGATCCCAGGAGAGCGCAGGTCCCGAAATCGGGCTCCACGAGGATCAGCAGGCAGATCAGCGCCGTCGCCGCCACCGGCGGCAGAAAGCCGTGAAAGAAGCTCTGTATCTTCTCGCCGGACCGTACAACCAGGCTGGCGATGACGATCACCAGGCCGAGCTTTGCGAACTCGGAGGGTTGGAACATGAAACCGCCCACGCGGAACCAGCGCGCGGCGCCGTTCAGGGTGCAGCAGAATCCGGGGATCGGCATGAGGACGAGCACCAGAAGGAGCGCAAAGAGGATCAGGATCTTGTTGTGGTGGCGGGCGAGGATCCTGTAGTCGAGCTTCATCATCAACAGCATTCCGGCCAGGGCCATTGCGATCTTGAGCAGCTGCGTGAAGAGCATGCCCGTCTCCCCCGCCCCGGACCGGTCGCCTTTCACGGCGGTCGTGCTGAAGACCATGACCAGCCCCACGCAGAGCAGGACCATGACGATGGTGAAGAAGTACTTGGCCGACCTGTCGATATCGGCTCGTGACGTGAACGCGTCCATGTCGGTCCTCGAGGTAAAATCTATCTCAGCTTGATCGTTGCCAGGCCGATCACCGCCAGGATTCCGGCCACGATCCAAAACCGCACTGTCACCTTGGCCTCGTGATCCCCCTTGAACTGAAAATGGTGGTGCAGGGGCGCACAGGCGAAGATCCTCTTTCCGCCCCGGAGCCTGTAGGAACCCACCTGGAGAATCACGGAAAGGACCTCGGCGACGAATACACCGCCCACGATGAAAAGCATGAGCTCCTGCCTGGCGGCCACCGCGATGAAACCGAGCAGCCCGCCGAGGGCAAGGGAACCCGTGTCCCCCATGAAAACCTTGGCCGGATGGCAGTTGAACCAAAGAAATCCGGCCGACGCGCCGGCGATGGCGGCGCAAAAAATGGTCAACTCGGAACTCCCCCTGACGTAGAGGAGGTTCAGGTATTCTGCATAATTCACGTTCCCCACGAGGTAGCAGACCACGGCCATGGCCACGGAGGCGATCAGCACGCACCCCGCCGCCAGCCCGTCGAGCCCGTCGGTGAGATTGACGGCATTGGAAAAACCGACAATGACGAAAAGGGTGACCAGAAAGGCGCCCACCCCGCCGATCACGCTCAGGTCGAGAACGAGATTCTTGAAAAAGGGAAAGTAGAGATTGAATGCATCGGGTCCCGTGGCCGCCACGAGGAAACGGAAGATCGCGAAGGAGAGCGCCGCCGAAAGCGCGAACTGGAGAAAAAACTTCCGGCGCGCTTTGAGCCCGTGCCGCTCCGCGTAGGTCAGCTTGATGAAATCGTCGATGAAACCCACGATGCCGAATCCCACCGTGCACAGCATGCCGAGCTGGATGAAGATATTGTCGAGCCTTCCGCAGATGAGCGACGCCCCGATGATGGCGATGAGGATGATGAATCCCCCCATCGTGGGAATCGTCTCCTTGTGCCGGTGCATACCGGCCAGCTCGGGAGAGTCGGATTTGGACGCCTTCTCCTTGATCTCCCTCTTCTTGAGAAAAGCGATGATGCGCGGACCGACGAAGAGACAGATCGCAAAAGCAACGACCGCCGCCATGGCCGCCCTGAAGGAGACGTACCTGAATACGTTGAACGGCGCGATCCATTCTTTCAGAGGATAGAGAAGGTGATAAATCACGTGACCGTCCCGGTAGAGTGACGGGGCTGCTCCGCGCGGCCCGAGTTCTTTTCCATCTGCACCAGTTTTTCGACGACCCTCTCGAGCCCCATGCCGCGCGATCCCTTGACGAGGATCGAATCGCCCTTTCTCACGAGCGCCGGCAGGGAGGAGAGAGCTTTACCCAGGGAGTCGTACGATTGGAGAGTGGAGGACTCGACACCCTTCCGCAGGGCTCCCTCCACATAGTCGCCCGCCCGGTCTCCCACGGCGACGACGAGATCGAAGCCGGCCTTCGCGAGCCGCGCGCCCGTTCTGCGGTGGAGTTCGCGCGTGCGCTTGCCCAGCTCGAGCATGTCGCCGAGAATGATCAGTTTGCGACCCCTGGCCGGGTAATCGGTAAAGGTCTTGATGGCGACCGCCACGGAA
The DNA here is from genome assembly GCA_964620445.1 of uncultured Phycisphaerales bacterium. Taxonomy (GTDB): domain Bacteria; phylum Planctomycetota; class B15-G4; order B15-G4; family CAYZWU01; genus CAZUHB01. Next base: position 44,484 of record CAZUHB010000032.1, on the reverse strand, counting down.
GCGGGGTTGGCGTTGTACGCGTCATTGACAACGAAGAGACTTCCCACGCGGCTCGGTTCCAGCCTCATCGGCGTTCCGCGGAACTCCTTCAAGGCTGCGGCGATCTTCTCCCGGTCGAGGCCGAGCTCGAGAGCGCACGCGAAGGCGGCCAGCGCGTTGTAGACGTTGTGAACTCCCAGGAGGGGCAGCTCGACCGCCGTGGAGCCGAGGGTGAACGAGATCCCCCGGGTATCGACCTCTATCTCCCGGGCCATGAGGTCGGCCGTTCTGCGCAGTCCGAAGGTCACCACCTTCGCGGCCGCGCCCTCGTCGAGAGCCGCCGCGCGCATCTTCCCGCAGAAGGGATCGTCGCTGTTGATCACCGCGGTCCCGCCGCGGCGCGTACCGCGCAGGAGATCGCCCTTCTCGCGGGCGATCCCCTCGACAGAGTTGAGCCCTGCCAGATGGGAGGGTGAGATGTTTGTCACCACCCCGATCAGCGGATCGGCCACCTCGGTCAAGGTGCGGATCTCTCCGGGAGCGTTCGTGCCGATCTCGGCGACAGCGAAGCGCGAGCCCGGCGTGATCTTGAACAGCGTCAGCGGCACGCCCACGAAGTTGTTGAAGGAGCGCTCGGAAAAAACGGTCTCCCCCTCGGAGGTGAGTATCGTGCCGAGCAGATCCTTCGTCGTCGTCTTGCCATTCGATCCGGTGATGGCCACCAGGGGGATGTCGAAACGCCGCCGGTACCAGGAGGCCAGGCCGAGCATCGCTTTTTGCGTATCGTCAACGGCCACGATCGGGAGGGGATCCTTCCCCTCCGAATCCTTGCCCGTCAACGCCCAGAGCGCCGACTCGGCGACCATCAGGGCTGCCGCTCCCCTGCGGACGGCCTCGTCGATGAAATCGTGGCCGTCGTATCGATCCCCCCGGAGGGCCACATAGAGGTCACCGGGGGAAAGTGTCCGGGTGTCGGTGGACAATCCCGACACCCGGACGGAACTCGTGCCGCAACCGCCAAGTTTTCCCCCAACGGCTTGAGTTATGTCTTTTAGATAGAGAGCTTCCATAACACCTCTCTGGCGACTTCTCTGTCGTCGAAGTCGATGACTCCCGTGTTCAGTTTCTGATAGTCCTCGTGGCCCTTTCCGGCGATGACCACGATGTCGCCCCCTCTTGCCTGGCCGATGGCGACCTCGATCGCCTCGTGCCGGTCGGGCTCGACGATCACGTCGGCTCCCTCCTTGCACCCCGGCAGGATGTCGCTGATGATCTTTCCGGGATCCTCGCTGCGAGGATTGTCCGACGTGATCACGGTCAGGTCGGAGAATGTCGTGGCCGACCGGGCCATGAGCGGACGCTTGAACGTGTCCCGGTCGCCGCCGCAGCCGAAGACCGTGATCAACCGGCCCGTGGTCAGCGGACGGAGGTTCTCGAGCAGTTTCTGCAGCGCGTCGTCCGTGTGCGCATAGTCGACGATCACGCGGAAATCCTGGCCCGCTTCCACCGACTCGACGCGGCCGGGAACCTCCCTCAGAGCTTCCAGGCCGGCCTTGACGGAGGAGAGGGGTACGCCGAGGGCGAGGGCCGCGGCCGACGCGCCGAGGGCGTTGTAGATGTTGTGCCGGCCGAGGAGGCGCGACGTCACGTCGATCTCGCCCTGCGGTGCATGGAGGATCATGGAAAAACCGTCGATGTCCTGCCGCCTGATCGTCCCCCTCACATCGGCCGCGCCGGAGAGGCCGTAGGTCAGGACGGGGCAGCGGCTCGACCCGATCATCGATGGGGCGGCGGCGTCGTCAGCGTTCACCACCGCCGTGGCCGTCTCTTCGAGGGAAGCGAAGAGGAGCGCCTTCGCCTTGGTGTATTCTTCCATGTTGCGATGGTAGTCGAGATGCTCGCGGCTCAGATTCGTGAAGACGCCGACGCGGAACCGGACCGCCTCGCACCGCGACTGGACGAGAGCGTGCGACGAAACCTCGATGACGGCCGCGTCCTGGTTCTCGTCGACCATGCGGGCAAGGAACTTCTGGATGTCAACGGCGTCGGGCGTTGTCGTGTGCGCCCTGATCGATTCATTTCCAACGAGATGCCTGATCGTTCCCAGAAGCCCGGTGGAGCGTCCGTCCTGTTCCAGGATCGCCCTGATCATGTAGCTCGTGGTGGTCTTGCCGTTCGTGCCCGTGATGCCCACGCAGTCCAGCCGCCGCGAGGGGTGGCCGTAGAAATGGGAGGCCAGGAGTCCTTTGGCCCCGCGTTCGTTCCCGACCTGCACGAGGGGTACGATCCCGCCGATTTCGAGGTCCCGGCTCGAGACCACGGCCGCGGCGCCTCTCTCGAGCGCCTCGGCGATGTAGAGGCTGCCGTCCTCGTTCTCACCGCGCACGGCGAAGAAGAGGTCGCCGGCGCAGGTCGTTCGCGAGTCGGTCGAAAGGCCGGTCACCTCGATGTCGGCACCGGATTTCACGCGTGCCGTCGGGTCTCCGTTGACCAGTTCGTTTAGTTTCATGGTGACCTCGAAACTCCTCAACAATCTCCTGAGGGCCGGAATCTCAGCGACCAGCATCACCGCCCCTCCTCCGGTCGGCGATGACCAGTTCGTCCGATCTGATCCCGAAGTGGGCCAGGCCCTTTTCCAGAATCGCACCGACAGCGGGCGCCGAAACCGTACCTCCGTAGATCGAGCCCTTCGGTTCGTCCACCACGACGAGGGCGACTATGGCGGGCCTGTCAGCGGGCGCGAAGGCGACGAACGAAGCGGTGTGCTTCGACCGGTCGCAGTCCTTCTGAGCCGTTCCCGTCTTTCCGGCCACGCGGCAATTGGCGATTTGCGCCTTTTTTCCCGTGCCTTCGTCGACGACCCGTTCGAGCATCCGCGTGACGGCGAGGGCCGTCTTCTCCGAGATGACGCGGCACGACGGAGCGCGGGGCGCCGCGATCACGTTGCCGTCCGGATCGGTGTAGGAATCGATGAGTCGGGGCGGGATGTAGACGCCCTTGTTGGCCAGAGTGCTGAAAGCCGCCGCCAGCTGGATCGGCGTGACCGCCACCTCGTAGCCGAACGAAACCGACACGAGGGTATAGACGCGGCTCCACTTGTCGAGGGGAGTGACGATGCCGGGCGATTCCTCGACCGACCGCATCACGCCCGTCCTTCGGCCGAGGCCCATGAGCTTGAAGTGGTTCAATATCGGTGCGAAAGACTCGTTGCCGCGACCGGCGTCGTCGGGCACCATGCGCAGGGCGATCTTCGACATACCGATGTTCGACGACTTGGCGATGACATCGGACGTGGAAAGGAGCCCGTAGGAGTGATCGTCTGTCACGGTGCGGCGGCCGATCCTCCAGCGACCGTTCTCACAGTCGATCTGTTCCCCCACGTCGACCACTCCCGCATCCATGGCGAGCGCCATCATGAGCGGCTTGAAACTCGAGCCCGGATTGTATTCCTCCTTGAAGGCGTTGTTGGTCCACCGATTCGGCTTGCCCACGCTCCGCTCACCCGGATCGATGGCGGGCACCGACGCAGAAGCCAGGATCCGGCCGGATCCTATCTCGAGCACCACGGCCGCGGCCCAGTTCGGATCGTATTTCTTTTCCACTTTTTCCAGTTCCATCTCGACGAAGAGCTGGAATGTGGAGTCGACGGTCAGCTTCAGGTCCCCGCCCGGCCGGCAGCGCGATGTCCTCGAGATCTCGGAGAAGATCTCCTGCTGGATCCCGTCCCTCCGGAAGAGGCGCGAACCCTCTTCCCCGCGAAGAAAGGAATCCGCGGCCGCTTCCATGCCGTACTCGCCGTGGCCGTCAAAATCGACCCAGCCGACGGTGTGTCCCAGAAGCCGTCCCTGAGGATAGGTTCGGGTGTACGATTCCTCGAGGTGAACACCGCGCAGGAATTTCCTCGAGTCCTTGTACTGGTGGAATCTTTCGATCGTGGCCCGGTCGACGATCTTCCGCCTGATGCAGAGATAGGCCCCCGGACTACGATCGATCCTTGCGCGGAGCCGTTCCCTGTCGAGATCGAGAAGGAGCGAGAGAATCTCGATCGTTTCGTTTTTCTCGCTGCGGATCTTTGTGTGTGGATTCTCGAGTTCGTTCGTGGCGACATAGACATCGAGACAGGGGATCGAAGCGCTGAGAACCTTGTCGCGGCAGTCGAGAATCATTCCCCTGGGAGCGACGAGATCTTCCTTCTTGATCTGGAAATCCCTGGCTTCTTCGGAGTGGAGATCGCCGTTGATTACCTGGATGAAGAACAACCGGACCTCGAGGATGGTGAAGGCTGTCAAGATCGCGATCAGGATCACGAAAGCAAGCACTCTAGCTCTTTGCAACATCGTTCTTCATCCTCGCGGCCTCGGCCGGTGCACGGGCCAGAGCCCTGCACGGGGTCGATGCCGTCTACCTTGGGTCATGGCCGCGTTAACGGCGGCCAGCAACCGGGAACATCGATGATGCCGCCACCATGGCGCGCTGAATCAAGAGACAATCCAAAAGGAGAGATGATTTCTGAATCCTCTGTGAAGGCCGTGCCGCGCGGGGCTGCACTATTCAACAAAGACATTTTCATCCTCCGATGCGGGAACCAGTTCCACGAGGGACTGATCGAAACCGTTCAAGTGCAATACTATCTTCATCTCCATGGCCTTGCGCAGGAGGTAGGGCGCTGCTGTTTTTCGCGCCACCTCCGACCGAAGAGCCAGGAACTGATCGGAGAGGCGCCGCTGCGCACACTCCAACCTGGCGATTTCATAGCCCAGACGCACCTCGCTGTTCCGAAGCCTGACCGTGAGCAGGGCCAAAAGACAGAGAGCGGTCAAAGCCAGTGCCATCAGAGCTTTCATCAACGGGTCCTCTTGGATCGTCGCTCGGATCGGTCTTCCGATCGCTCGGATCGGTCTTCCGATCCGCGGATTGCA
>CAZUHB010000032.1:0-39486 GCA_964620445.1 uncultured Phycisphaerales bacterium | reverse complement strand
TCGCTCGGATCGGTCTTCCGATCGCTCGGATCGGTCTTCCGATCCGCGGATTGCAACTCTCAACCGAGCGCTGCGGCTGCGCCTGTTCCGGCGCACTTCGGCCTGGGTGGGCCGGATGATCCCACCGCCCACGATCGACAGTTCGCCGGCAGATTTGCGCGCCTTGAAAAATTCCTTCACAACGCGGTCCTCCCCGCTGTGAAAAGACACGACTGCCAGCCGGCCTCCGCGCCTCAAGAGCCGCAGGGCGGCTTCGAGCCCCTCGCCGAGAGATTCGATCTCCCTGTTGATCTGCATCCGCAGACCTTGAAAGGCACGGGTCGCGGGGTGGATCTTTCCACTGCGCCGTTTGTAGACTCCTTCGATCAACTCTCGCAAATCGGAGGTTCTGAAAAGGGGCCTCTTTTGGCGTTCGTCGAGGATCGCCTCGACAACGGCTCTGGCGCGGGGTTCCTCGCCGAGCACACCCACGGCGTGCATCAACTCCTCGCGGCTCGCCTTGTTGACGAACTCTTCCGCCGTGACAGCGCTGTCGGGGTTCATTCTCATATCGAGCGGTCCGTCTTTTTTGATCGAGAAACCGCGCTCGGGACGATCGAGTTGCAGACTCGACAGGCCCAGATCGAGGAGCGCTCCGTGGACGACTCCTTCGTGGTCCGAGAAGATCCGGGCAGCATCGGTGAAATTCCCCTGTTCGATCGTGACTCTCTCCCCGAACGAAGAGAGGTTCTCCTTCGCGATTTCCAGAATTTCCGGGTCTTGATCCAATCCGAGAAGAATGCCATCGGGAGATGATCTCTCGAGGATGGCTTCGGCGTGGCCGCCCGCTCCGAGCGTCAGGTCGACGTAGACTCCACCGCCCTCCGGTGCGAGGCTCTCGAGAACCTCGTCGACGAGAACAGGTTTGTGAACGTCAAACTTCCTATTCTTCACGGATCACGCCCCGAACGGTCTTGGACACCACGCACTTTTTGAAAGAGATCCCCACGAGGGGGAACGGCTTATCTCAGTATTTCCTCTGCAACGGACTCATAGTCCTGCTCGTTGTCGTCGTTGAACTCTTGCCACTCCCGAGCGCTCCAGACCTCGATCCTGTTCTTCACTCCTACGAAGACCAGATCCTTGTCGTCGCCGAACCGGCGTCTCAGGTGCTCGGGGATGAGGAACCGCCCCACCGAATCAGGTGTGACCTCCTCGGCATTTCCGAAAAAGATGCGGTCGAATTTCCTGGCCCCTGCCGTGATCGGAACGTCCGCCATGCGGCGCTCCCTTTCGAGCCAGCCCTCGGCAGTGAAAAGGAAGAGACAGTTTTCGAGTCCGAGAGTGATATGGAGGGTTTCTGAGGTACTGACACGCTGGATTTGTTTTAATATCTTTTTCGGAATCTTGATCCGAAACTTCGTGTCCAGCTTACTTTGACATTGCCCAATAAACATGATAAGTACCACTTTTTCCCAAATTCGACCACGAGCGCCCACTTAATCACCTTTTCGACCACTTTTCAAGTAGATTGCGCCCCAATTTGGAAATATTGGTATGAATTTCGGAAATTACTGATACCAGGGACTTAAGGACTGTCTATTTCAAACGAAATGTGGGGAATATTACACATTTACCGTAGAAATGTTGATGAGTTATCTCACGAGGTTTCGATCGACGCCTCCGGGCTCGATGTTTCGGAACGGGCCGGCTCATCGAGATCCTTCTCCAGCTGGGTCAGGTCGAAATCATCGGTCAGATCGGCTTTCATCAGGCTGGACAGCTTTTCCTTGAGCTGAGCGATCTTCTCCGCATCGATGAGCGGCACCTCCACGTCGAAGGTCGGCTCGCCCCGCCTGCGCTGGACGCGCATCACATCCCGGTTCTCGACGGTGACGAAATCGACGAGGCGAAGATAGCGTTTGCGGATGAGCACGAGACCGATCAGGTAGGCCATCGACACGAAGCCCCCCCCATCGTGGGAGACCATCTTGAAGAAGAGCTCGCGCAAAACGCCGAAATCGACGATCTTTCTGCCTTCCGCGGCCTTCTCGACCATCTTTGTGCGCCAGAAGATCGAGTCCTCGTGGGCGTGCGGCTCGAAGCACTTCGTGCAGCGATCTTCGCGTACGACCTCGGCCTCATCGATCTTCAGCAGCGAATAGTAACTGTCGCCGCTTTCGAAGCCGTAACCGCACGCGGTGCACTGTTCCTTTCCGGGGATGATTTTCCATTCCATGGTTTTCGATCCTGCCGCGCGCCGGCCGGAAAAGCGGTCCTTTCGTCGAACCGGCCGCCTGGCTCCGCTTCAGCCAATGAAATCAGATTCACATCCGATCTTCAACTTCTAAAGAGGTGCTCGCCTTTTTTGCCTGCCTCGTTGCGCTGAAAGGCGACCTGGTATAATCTGATCGAACGCGGTTCGACCGGTGGCGAGGAGTCTCGCCGGCCAGTAAAAGCCTCCTGACCGGATCATTGTTCATGAAACCGACCGATTTCGTCCATTTGCACGTTCACAGCCACTACTCGGCCCTCGACGGTTCGATCACCGTGCCCAATTTGGTGAACAAGGCGCGGGATTGCGGCATGAAGGCCCTCGCCCTGACCGACCATGGAACCATGTCGGGCCTGCTCGAGTTCTACCGTTCGGCCAATTCGGGGGAAAATCCGATCAAGCCGATCCTCGGAACGGAAGCCTACCTGGCCGAGACATCGCGCCTGGTCAAGCAGATCGACGGACGGCCGGCGCGCATCTACCACATGACGCTTCTCGCCCGGAGCAACGAGGGCTACAAGAATCTGATCAAACTCTCCTCGGCAGGCCATGTGGACGGCTTCTACAGAAAGCCGCGTATCGACCTCGATCTCCTGGCCGACCATTCCGAGGGATTGATTGCCCTGTCGGGATGCCTCAGCGGACGGGTTGCGCGCGCTCTTCTCTACGAGGGAGTCGATCAAGCTGAACGGTTCAGCGCCCAGTGCAGGGAAATCCTGGGACCGGAAAATTTCTTCATCGAGGTGATGAAAAACGGTCTCGAGGAACAGGAGAAGGTCAATCCCCGTCTGATCGACGTGGCGCGGCGGCTCGAGATTCCGCTGGTGGCCACGAACGACGTGCACTATCTCGAACAATCCGACGCCCGCGTTCAGGAGGTGCTGATCTGCATCCAGCGCGGGCAGACGCTCAACGACGAGAAGCGCCAGCGCATGGGCACCGACCAGTTCTATTTCCGCTCGGGGGAGGAGATGCTCGACCTCTTCGCCGACCTGCCCGAAGCGGTGGAGAACACCGCCCTCATTGCCGAGCGCTGCTCGTGCGAGATCGAGTTCGGCAACTATCACATCCCCGAGTTCCAGACCGACGACGGCGGGCCGGAGAGCGACATGCTCGAACGCCTTTGCCTCGAGGGGCTGAAGAAACGGTACGACACCCTCGACACGAGGATCATGGACCGTCTCGAGTCGGAACTGAGCGTGATCAACCAGATGGGATTCGCGTCCTATTTCTTGATCGTCTGGGACTTCATCCGCTTCGCGCGCGAGCACGACATCCCCGTGGGGCCGGGGCGCGGTTCGGCCGCGGGCTCGCTCGTGGCTTATTCGCTCGACATCACCCAGCTCGATCCCCTGAAGTACGACCTGCTCTTCGAGCGTTTTCTGAACTCCTCCAGGGTATCGATGCCCGACATCGATATCGACTTTTGCATCAAGGGACGGGAGAAGGTCGTCAACTACGTGCGCGAAAAGTACGGCCACGAGAATGTCTGCCAGATCGTCACCTTCGGGACCCTTGCCGCAAAGGCCGCCCTGCGCGACTCGGGCAGGGTTCTCGACATAGACCTCCCCACCGTGGACATGGTGGCCAAGAAGATCCCCCCCCTGAAACCTCCCGGCGAGAAACGGTCGCTTCTCGACGTCACGCGCGAGGCGGACTCGACGCTGAAGGAGATGTACGCCAGCGAGGAGCGGATCAAGGAGTGGTTCGACATCTCTCTCAAGATCGAGGGGCTGAACCGCCACCCGTCGACGCACGCCGCCGGCGTGGTCATCACCGACAGACCGCTCACCGAATACGTACCGCTCTGCCGGGTGAAAGACGAAATCAACACCCAGTTCCAGATGGGCGAGCTCGAGGAGATCGGCCTTCTCAAGATGGATTTCCTGGGGCTCAAGAACCTCACCGTCATCGACAAGGCTCTCGACCTGATCGAGGAAACGACCGGCGAGAGGCTCGACCTCGACACCCTTCCGCTCGACGACCGGAACACCTACGATCTTCTCCAGTCGGGCAAGGCCAAGGGGATCTTCCAGCTCGAGTCGTCGGAGGGGATGAGCAACCTGCTCGTCAAGCTCAAACCCGACTGTTTCGAAGACCTCATCGCTCTCCTGGCGCTCTACAGGCCCGGCCCACTGGGCAGCGGCATGGTCGACCTCTACGTGGAGCGCAAACACGGCCGGCAGGAAGTGGAGATGCTCCACGACATGCTTTCCGAGATTCTCGAGGAAACCTACGGCGTCATCGTCTACCAGGAGCAGGTGATGCGCATCGCCAACGTACTCGCCGACTTCTCGCTCAACGATGCCGACATGCTCCGGAAGGCGATGGGCAAGAAGAAGCGCGAAGTGATGCTGAAGTTCCGCAAGGACTTCATCAGCGGAGCCGCGGCGAAGAACGTGAAGAACAAGGACGCCGGGGATATCTTCGACAAGATCGAGTACTTCGCGGGTTACGGTTTCAACAAGTCCCACTCGGCGGCCTATGCGCTCATCACTTACCGCACGGCCTACCTCAAGGCCAACTACCCTCTCGAATACATGTCGGCCCTCATGAGTTGCGATTCGTCCAACTCGGACAAGATCTCCGAGTGCGTCGACGAGTGCGACCGCATGGAGATCAAGGTTCTCGGGCCCGACTTCAACGAGAGCATGCCGGACTTCAGCATCGTCGAGGATAAGATCCGTTTCGGCCTGAACGCGATCAAGGGGCTCGGCGAAAAGACAGCGGAGGCGATCGCCTCCGCAAGGCGGACGGAGGGCGGTTTCAAGAGCATCTCCCACATGCTCGAGCATATCGACCTGTCGACGTTGAACAAGCTCGGCCTGGAGACGCTGATCAAGTCGGGGGCGTTCGACTCGACGGGGATCAACAGGGCCTCGTGCTTCGAGGCGGTCGAGCAGCTCCTCACGACGGCGGTCGGGTTGCAGAAGGACAAGCGCAACGGGCAGGCGTCCCTTTTCGGGCAGGGCGGCGGCGACGACAAGTCGGACACCTTCAGCCAGACGACCGACGAGTGGGACGAGGCGTTCAAGCTCGCCTGTGAAAAGGAAGCGCTCGGTTTCGTTCTTTCGTCCAACCCGCTCAAGCAGTACGCGCCCATCTTGAAGCGGCTTGCGCCCTACGGCCCGGAGGAGCTCAAGGATTACGACGAGGGCGCCCAGACCCTCCTTGCCGGTACGATCGAACAGCACAGGGTGACAACGGTCAAGAAAGGGCGCAACGCGGGCAAGGGGATCTCCCTCTTCAGAATCCGAACCCTGAATGGATCGGTACCGGCCGTCCTCTTTTCCGAGGAGAAGGAGAAATTCGACCACCTCGTCCAGGAAGACAGGATTCTCTTCTTCAACGGCACAGTGGACCAGTCCCGCGATCAGCCGAACATAAAGGTCACCAAGATTCAGTCGATGGACGAAGCGCTCAGGGGACGGTGGTCGGCGTTCCTGCTCCGACTGGGCAGCGCGGAGCAGATAAGGGAGTCGCGCCTGAACGAGATCAGGGAGGTCTGCCGCGACCATCCCGGCGACTTCGACCTTCTACTCTTCATCAACGGGCAGGGCCGGCGGGGTTACACGATCCAGGCCGGCAACCGGTTCCGGATCGCGCCGACCTTGGCGGCCCTTCTCGAGCTGGAGCGGATCGTGGGCGCCGAGAACGTGGAAATCAGGTGAGAGCCGGTCAGGCCGCCCCGAGTTTGATACCGGTTGACTCGACATGGATGATTTGGATTGGACGGGCTCGCAGGCGAGTGAACGGTGAAGACCCGCTGCCTCTCCGGTATCCCGGAAAGAACCGGACGTTCATTCCCGAACTGATGCAGCGGCTGAAAAGGTGATCGTCAAAAGGGTTCTCTAATGGATCTCTGGACAGTACTTCTCGACGTCTTGATCCTCTTGCTCACGGCGATTGTACTGGGATCGCTGTTCGAGCGGTTAAAACAGAGCGCCATACTCGGCTACTTGATCGCCGGTACACTCCTCGGCCCCAATGCGCTCAACTTGATGGAGAATCACCTCGAGGTTGCGACCATCGCCGAACTGGGAGTGGCGCTGCTACTTTTCACCATCGGGCTCGAGTTCTCCTGGAGCAGGCTACGGAGCATCGGTTGGATGGCTCTCGGGGGAGGAACCCTTCAGGTAATCGCAACCGGCGCCTTGTCCATCTGGGTTTGCACCTTTTTCGAGCTGGGATGGCGCCCGGCACTCGCCGTCGGCGCCATGATCGCATTGAGCAGCACGGCGTGTGTCTTGCGCCTTCTCGTGAACCGCACGGAATTGGATAGTGTCTACGGCCGCAACACTCTGGGAATATTACTTCTGCAGGACGTTGCTGTTGTTCCGCTCGTGATCGTCGTGACCGTCCTGGGCGGCGAAGGATCATCCGCCCAGATCGGCTGGGAGATCGGCCGGGCGGTGGGAATGGCCGTACTTCTGGTTGGATCGCTCTACCTTCTGCTGAACTATCTCGTGCCCCGCCTGCTCAGGGCGAAAGAAGCGGCGCGGAATCGTGAACTGCCCGTCCTGCTGGCGATGGTCACCGCTGTCGGAGCGGCGTGGGTGTCCCACAAGCTCGGCCTTTCGCCGGTACTGGGTGCGTTCGTCGCTGGTATATTGCTCGCCGAGTCCCCCTACGCCACGCAAATTCGCGCCGACGTCGCTCCCCTGCGGACGCTCTTCGTGACGTTGTTTTTCAGCTCGATCGGCATGTTCAGCAATCCGGCCTGGGCGGTCGAACACTGGCCGACGGTCGCCGCGGTCGTGGCGGCCATCGTTCTCGGCAAGACGCTCATGACGTCCGTTGTTGCCTGTCTCTTCCGGTCCTCGCTCGGCCATGCGGTTGCCACGGGTATCTGCCTGGCCCAGGTCGGCGAATTTTCCTTCGTGCTCGCCGGGATCGCCCAGCAGGGGAAGCTGATCGACAGCCACCTGTTTGAACTGATCATCACGGCAACGATCGTGACTCTGTTTCTCACGCCCTATCTGGTTTCCCTGGCGCCACGCTTATCAAGGGCCGTGGGAAGGCTCAGGGGCCGTGGTCCCAGAGAGCTGCAACCCTCGAATGGAGCGTCGCACGATCGTGGAGCGGAATTGAACGACCACATCGTGATCGTGGGTTTCGGACCTGCCGGCCAAGGTGCCGCCAACGAGCTGATCAGGGAGCAGGAAGCCCCTGTGGTCGTGGTCGAATTGAGTTCCCGATCTGCCGCAAAGGCGCAGGCGACTGGTTTTCGAACGTATATCGGCGATGCAACCCGCTCGGAGATTCTCGAAAAGCTCAATCTCGAAGCCGCCAGGATCGTCGTGGTCACGACTCCCGATCCGACCACGGTGAGACAGATCATCGAGCAGGCCCATTCGTTCTCGCCCGAGACGCCGATCATCGCCCGGGCGCGCTATAATATCTATCGTTCCAGTTTGACCCTTGCCGGGGCTCACACAGTCGTCGATGAGGAAGAAGAGGTGGGTTTGCGTATCGCATCCGAAGTGCGAAGGATTTTTGAGGCCGATCTTTCCGAGACGGGATCGACGAATGACGGAACTGAAGCCGATGGGTAAAATGACCCGTAGTCACGACACGACAACGGTCTCTGTCATTCCCCGAATCTGAAGTGTGCTGCATTTTGTCGTGAATGATCTATATGCTGGTCGCGCCGGGATTTTCTTTCCTCTGTTCCATCGCTGGAGCGGTACTCTCGAGCCCAACACCGTCGTAAATCAGCCTGCTCGAACAACAAGGGAAACGGCCGGCCTCTGGCTGCCATTCTCAGCCTCGACACCATCGCCCACACCGTTGGCGCAGCCGGAGTCGGACCGAATCAGCTCGAGAAAAAAATGATCGGCAGAGCAGTCAAGAAAAAAGCCCATCCCGGCGGGGATGGGCTTTGATTCATCGATCGAGCACCGCTCTGCGGTCGCCTATTTCTTTTTCTTCTTCTCCTTCTCTTTCTTCTTGTCGGTCTCCACCACCGGGGGCTGGTAGGTGACCAGTTCGAAGATGGCGCGCTTGCCGTCGTCTCCGAGCCTGTTCGTGCCGAGTCGCAGGATGCGGGTGTATCCACCGTTCCGGTCCGCGAAGGACGGGCCGATCTCGTCGAAGAGCTTCTTGAGAAGTGTCTTGTCCTGGATATCACGAGCCGCTCTGCGGATGTTGTGAAGGGTCTTGTTCTTGGCGAGAGTGATCAGTTTCTCCGCGAAAGGCCTGTACTCCTTTGCCTTTGCCAGAGTGGTCACGATCCTGCCATGCTGGAAGAGGGCGGATATCAAATTCCTTTTCAGTGCGGTCCTGTGTGCCGTGTTTCTGCCAAGACGGCGTCCGCGTACTTTATGTCTCATGACTGACCTTTCATGATGCCTGCCACATCCATCCCCAGGGTCAACCCGAGGTCGGAAAGCTTTTTCTTGATTTCCTTCAGCGATGTCTTTCCAAAATTTCTCAGTTTCATCAGGTCCGACTCGGAGTTGGCCACCAGATCGGCCACGGTGACGAGACTGATCGAGTCGAGGCAATTGCGCGCCCGCACGGAAAGATCGAGGTCGTCGATCGGCTGAGAGAGGCACTCGTAGAGTTTGGACTGCTTCTTCTCTTCCTCCTCGGCCTCGGTCTCGGTCTTCTCGGGGACGGGAATATCGCGGCTCATCCTGTCGTACAGTACGAAGGGATTGAGGTGTTTGCGGTAGATCTTCGACCCCTCGACGAGAGCGTCCTCGGGCGAGACCGTGCCATCGGTCCAGACCTCCAGCGTGAGCTTGTCGTAGTTGGTGATCTTGCCCACACGGGTGTCCTCGATGCTGTAGCGCACCCTCTTGACGGGCGAAAAGTTGGAGTCGATGTAGATGACGCCGATTTCCTTCTCCTCGTCCTCGTTCTCCTCGGCCGTGACGTAACCTCGGCCGATCGAGGCTGTGAGCTCCATCTTGAGCTCCGTCTCCTCGGTCAGGGAGGCTATATGCTGATCGGGATTGATGATCGTGGCCGACGCATCGGTCTGGATGTCGCCCGCGGTCAAAGCACCCTGTTTCTTCACATCGATGTGCATCGTGACTTCGCGGCCGCTGGTGATCCTCACGAGCACCATCTTGAGGTTCAAGATGATATCGGCCACGTCTTCCAGGACACCCGGGATCGAGGTGAACTCGTGCAGTACGCCCTCGATCTTCACCGACGTGATCGACGCTCCCTCGATCGACGAGAGCAGGACCCGGCGGAGTCCATTACCGACCGAGTGTCCGAACCCTCTCTCGAAAGGCTCGATGACGAAACGTCCGTACGTATCGGTATCGGTTTCCTTGTCCAGCTCCACCGCCGTGGGAAGTTCAAAATTGCGCCATCTGATCCTCATGCGCTGATCACCTCCATCGCTGTGTGATTATCCGCCATGTAAAACCTACCTGGACATGAACTCGACGATGAGCTGCTCGTCGACCTCGAACTGGACATGCTCGCGCTCGGGCAGGTCCTTCACCTTTCCGCCGAACTGGGCGGGATCCTGTTCGAGCCAGGGCGGAACGCCGCGGCTCTTGTTCTGCTCGATCGCCTCACCGACGACCTTCTTGATCTTTTCCTTGTCCCTCAGGCGGACCGAGTCTCCTGTCTTCACGAGGGCCGACGGAATGTCGCATTTCGTCCCGTTCAAGGTGAAGTGTCCGTGGTTGATCAGCTGTCTGGCGTGCTTGCGGGATGTGGCGAGTCCCAGGGAGAATACCACGTTATCGAAACGCCGCTCGAGAAGGACGAGCAGGTTCTCACCCGTGTTCCCTGCCACGCGGGATGCTTTCTTCATGTAGATGCTGAACTGGCGGTCGCGGACCCCGTAGAACCTCTTCGCTTTCTGCTTCTCCCTGAGGTGGATCCGATACTCGGAAGGCCTTCCACGCGTCCAGGGGTGGGCGCCGGGCTGGTAGTTGCGCTTCTGAATGCCGCACTTGGACGTCTCGCAGCGCTGGCCCTTCAAATAGAGCTTCTGACCTTCACGCCTGCATTGCTTGCATGCACTTTCAGTCTTGGTGACCATACTAATTCTATCCTCACGTAGAGATGATCGATTCTCTGGTTTTCAAAATCGCGGAGTCCGCGGCGCCTCCGAAGTCGAGCGCCGCCTCCGATATCGCTCCTAGACCCTTCTCTTCTTCCTCGGGCGGCACCCGTTGTGGGGAAGCGGAGTTCGGTCCTCTATCGCCTTGATCTTCAGACCGGCGGCTTGCAGGGCGCGGATGGCGCCCTCCCTGCCCGAACCGGGACCGCGCACGTGGATCTCGACCTCGCGCACGCCCATTTTCTGCGCCTTCTCGGCGCACCTCTCGGCCGCCTTCTGGGCCGCAAAGGGCGTCGACTTGCGGGATCCCTTGTATCCCATCGTTCCTGCAGAGTTCCAGCAAAGGGCGTCACCGTTCTGATCGGAGATCATGATGATCGTGTTGTTGAACGTCGCCTTGATGTGGACCACCGCTTTGGAGACGGTCCTCTTGATCTTCTTGCGCTTTTTAGACGCTCCCATTTCAACTCCTCAGTTCAGGTTTATGTCAGCAGGCACATCCTTCCCGTGGGACGGTTCCCGCGGGGGAGGATCGCCTGATCTGCTACATCCTCTTGATGCTCTTCTTTCCGGCCACCGTCTTCTTGGCCCCCTTGCGGCTCCGGGCATTCGACTGTGTCTGCTGGCCGCGAACCGGAAGGCCGCGCCTGTGGCGCAACCCGCGATAGCAACCGATATCCTTGAGCCGCTGAATATCCTGGATCACCTGCCTCCTGAGCTGGCCCTCGATCGTGAAATTCTTCTCGATCGTGGCGCCGAGGCGTGCCAGGTCCTCCTCGGAGAGGTCCTTCGCCTTGGTGATGGGGTCGATGTCCAGTTCCTTGAGGACCTTGTAGGAGAGGGTTTTGCCTATCCCGTGGATGTAGGTCAAAGCGACCCAAACCTTCTTGTCGTTGGGAATATCAACGCCGACTATACGGGGCATTCGTCACTCCTTGAGGCACCTACTTGCCTTGCCTCTGCTTGTGGCGGCCGTTCGTGCAAATCACGCGCACAACACCTTTCCGCCTGATAATCTTGCAGTTCTCGCATATCCTTTTGACAGACGCTTTGACTTTCATGCGTACCTGCCTTTCCGTTTTAACCGCGGTAGACGATGCGCCCCTTGGTCAGATCGTAGGGACTCAGCTCAACCGTTACCGGATCACCAGGAAGAATCCTGATGAAGTGCATTCTCATTTTTCCGGACACATGGGCGATCACCGTGTGCCCGTTCTCCAGTTCCACTCGGAACACCGCGTTCGGCAGAGCCTCCTTGACCACTGCCGAAACTCGAATTGGCTCTTCCTTGGCCATAAGTCCTCGACTTTTACAGCTCGGTGGGGACGCCGCCAGCGCTCACTCGGCGCAAGCTGGCACGTGCCCGCCTAGCGTTTCCTTCCTTTGGCCCACGAGCTCGTCGCACCTCCGCTCGTGAAGCCTTCGTAGTTCCTCATCAGAAGCTGCGAGTTCAACTTGTCCACGAGATCGAGAACGACGCCCACCACGATCAGAATACTCGTTCCGCCCAGGAAGACGGCCACGTAGGCCGGGATCTGCTTGAGCTGCTTGGTGATGAAGTGGGGTATCACGGCGATGACGGCGAGGAAGGTCGCCCCGGCCAGCGTCACGCGATACATGACGTTCTCGAGATAGTCGGCGGTCCGTTTTCCCGGCCGCAGCCCAGGGACGAATCCACCCGACTCTTTCAGGTTGTTGGCGATCTCTGTCGGCTGAAACATCAACGCCGTCCAGAAGAAGGCGAAGAAGAAGATCAGGGCGGTGTAGCAGACGACATACCAGAAACTACCCCAGGCAAAGACCTCATCGAAGAACCTCTCCGCACCGAAGATCTTGCCGAGAATCGGCGGCAGGATAAAAAGCGCCGAGGCGAAGATGATCGGCATCACGCCCGCCTGATTCACCTTGAGGGGCAGGTAGTGGCGCTGTCCGCCGTAGACCTTGCGCCCGCGGGTGAGCTTGGCCTGCTGGATCGGTATGCGCCTTTGCCCGCGCGTGACGTACACGATGCCGATGATGATGGCGATGTAGAGTCCCACGAGAACGGCAAAGGTCGACATCCGGTCGCCCGCATCGAGATCGCGATAGAGAAGCTGGAACTGCGACGGCATGCGGGCGATGATGCCGCCCATGATGATGAGCGAGATCCCGTTTCCGATGCCGTGTTCGGTGATCTGTTCGCCGAGCCACATGATGAAGATCGTGCCGGTGGTGAAGGCGATGATCAGCATCAGCTTGTACCAGACCGAACTGAAGAGCACGGGATCGATGAGTCCCGAGCCGCCTTCCACGTAACCCTTGAGGTATCCCTGGATCACGAACATGCCCTGAATCACGCAGAAAAGAAGCGTTGTCCAGCGCGCGTACTTGTTGATCAGCTTCTGCCCCTGGGCTCCCTCCTTCTGGAGCCTCTCCAGGGCGGGTACGACCTTCACGAGAAGGGAGAAGATGATCGACGCCGAGATGTAAGGCATGACGCCGAGTGAAAAGAGCGCGCACGAACCCATGGCACCGCCCGAGAGGGTGCTCATGATTCCGAAAATCATGCCCATTCCGCTCTCGGCGTACTCCTCGGCCATCTCTCTCATCATGCTGACGTTCACTCCCGGGACGGGAATGTGAAAGCCGATCCTGTAGACGATGAGAAGGCCCAGCGTCAGGAAGATCTTGTTCCTGATCTCGGTGATCCTGAAAAGGTTCAAAATACCCGTGTTCATCGACTCTCCTCGATCGTACCGCCAGCCGCCTCGATCTTCTCGCGCGCTGTGGCCGAGAACTTATGCGCCTTGACGGTCAGCTTCGTTTTGAGTTCCCCTCCGCCCAGGACCTTGACCCGCCTGGCGTTCTTCTTGATCAGACCTTTCTCCTTGAGAAGGGCCAGATCGACGACGCCACCCTCTTCGATCTCGTTGAGGTTCCCCACGTTGACGGCCGAGAAGGTCACCTTGAAAGGAGCGTTGGTGAATCCTCTCTTGGGCTGGCGCCTGTAGAGCGGCATCTGTCCGCCTTCGAACCCGACCTTTCCGCTGGCGCCCGACCGCTGTCCGTAGCCCTTGTTGCCCCTGCCGGAGGTCGTGCCCTTGCCCGAGCCGGGGCCGCGGCCCACGCGCATCAGCTTCTTGCGCGCCGATCCCTTGCACTTGATATCTTTGAGATCAACCATCAGAACTTAACTCCTCTGAGGTTTTCCACCTCTTCCTGGGACCGGATCGAGGTCAGTCCTTCGAGTGCAGCCTTGGCCAGGTTCACCGCGTTGGTGGAACCGTAAGATTTGGTAAGGATATCCTTGACCCCGGCCGCCTCGACAACGGCTCTGACCGTTGCGCCGGCGATGATGCCCGTACCGGGAGCGGCCGGAATGAGGCGCACCCGGCTCGACCTGTATCGGCCGGTCACGGCGTGGGGAATGGTGGTTCCCTTCAGGTTAGCCACTCGCAGGCTCTTACGGGCGTCTTTGAAGCCCTTCTCGACCGCGCTGGGTACTTCTTTTGCCTTGCCGAAGCCGAGTCCCACCCGGCCGGCTTTATTTCCCAGCACCACGAGGGCGCTGAATGAAAATCTGCGGCCACCTTTGACCACCTTGGAACAACGGTTCACCTTGATCACCGTTTCTTCCAGGATATTGGGGCCTGTCAACTCCACGTCGCTCTTGTTCAACGGGTTTCCTCCACGATCTGGTCCTTTCGACCAAGACGTCGGTCTCGCGGCCGATGACTCGGTCGCCCGACCGCATTGCTAAAAAACGATTCCTCCCTCGCGGATCGCCTCGGCGAAAGCCTTGATCCGGCCATGATACCGATACCAACCGCGGTCAAAGACGGCCCGCTCGATCCCCTTCTCCTTGAGCCGCTTGGCCATCTCGCCGCCGAGAACCTTGGCGCGATCCGTTTTCGTCCCCGAAAGCCCGCCGCGATAGGCGCTCTCGATCGAGGAGACGTAGGCGATCGTGACACCGGCCTGGTCGTCGATGGCCTGGCAGGCGAGGTTCTTGTTGCTTCTCTTGACAGAAAGCCTCGGCTTGGACGAGGAACCGCGAACCCGACGGCGGACGCCGCGCATCACTCGAAGCCTTTTTCTGTTCTTGTTTTTCTGTTTTCTGTCCATGGCTCGAATCGCCTCTTTTACCTTTGATAACTTCCTTGTATGGAAGAGAACTCGACTATCTTCAAACAACCGACGCGCGTCCCGACAGGGCTTTGGTCCACCGCGGCACTAGGCGCCGAGAGACTTACCCACCTTGCGGCGGATGATCTCGCCCTCGTAGCGGATCCCCTTCCCCTTGTAGGGTTCGGGAGGCCGCACGCGCCTGATCTCGGCGGAGAACTGCCCCACGAGTTGCTTGTCGGCTCCCTTCACATGAATCGATGTGGGGTTGGGAACCTCGAGCTCGAGCCCCTCGGGGATGGGCATGTCCACGGGGTGGCAAAAGCCGATCTGAAGAACGAGGCTCTTGCCCTTCAACTGGGCGCTGTAACCCACGCCGATGATGGTGAGACGCTTCTCGAATCCTTTGGTCAAACCTTCGACCATGTTGGAAACCAGAACGCGGTAGAGCCCGTGAAGCCCCCTCACCTTCCGTTCGTCCGTATCTCTCTCGAAACGGATCTCATTGGCGTCCGTATCGACCGACACGTTGATTGCCGGATCGATCCACTGCTCCAGCTTTCCCTTCCCCGTCTCGACGACGATGGTCCTCTCGTTCATGGCCACCTTGACGCCGTCGGGGATCTTGACTGGTACTTTTCCTACTCTCGACATGGTTCACTCTCTATCTTCAATCAGGTTCTGACACGGTTGCCCGCAAACAGCAGGAGCCGAATCACTTCACCATGAGAAGCACCTCGCCGCCGATCTTCTTTTCGCGGCACTCGCGATCACTCAGGATTCCGGCCGTTGTGGAGTAGATCTCCGCACCGAATCCGTTCAGCACTTTCTTGATCTCCTTGGCGCCCCTGTACACGCGGCACGAGGGTTTGGAGACCCTCTTGATCTCGTTGATCACCTTCTCGCCGTCCGGCCCATACTTCAGCGTGATCTCGAGGTTGCCCTGGACATGCCCGGGAAGGACCGTGAAATCGCTGATGAAGCCTTCCCGTTTCAACGCCGCCGCTACGCCCGACTTGAGCTTCGACGCAGGAACTTGCACGGATTTCCTGTTGACCGTGTTGCCATTCCTGATCCTCGTCAGCATATCGGCGATCGGATCTGTCATCGTCATGACTCAAATACTCCAAACCGAAAAGTCGTCTGTTCCGTCACTACCAGCTGGCCTTCCGGACACCGGGGATCTGTCCCTTGAGTGCCAGGGTTCTGAAGCAAATCCGGCAAATCCCGAACTTGCGGTAATAAGCCCTCGGCCGCCCACAGAGGCTGCAGCGATTGTAGCGCCTCGAGCTGAACTTCGGTTTCCGCTTGGATTTGACGATCAAACAGGTTTTTGCCACTTTAGTTCCTCTAAACAGGTTCTCTGGTCGATTCCTAAATCGTTCCTATTTCTTGAAAGGCATTCCGAGTCCCTCGAGCAGCGCAACCGCTTTCGCGTCGTCGTCGGAACTCGTGACGATCGTGATGTTCATCCCCTGAACGAACTGGACGCTGTCCAGGTCGATCTCGGGAAACACGATCTGCTCGTTGAGACCCATCGAATAGTTGCCCCGTCCGTCGAACGCTTTCCGCGGCAAGCCGCGAAAGTCACGGATACGGGGAACGGCGATCGAGACGAGCCGATCGAGAAACTCCCACATCCTCTCGCCCCTGAGGGTAACCTTGCAACCGATCGGCATGCCCTCTCTCAGCCGGAATCCGGCGATCGAGTTACGTGCCTTGGTCACGGCCGGTTTCTGGCCGGTGATCGTACCGAGGTCCTTCAGGGCGGCGGTGAGCATCGCCTTGTTCTCGCGCGCGCCGCCAACACCCATGTTGACCACGATCTTCTCGATCCTGGGGATCTGGTGCGGATTCTGAAGGTCGAACTCCGTCTTGAGCTTCGGAGCGACCTCTTTCCTGTATTTATCGAGAAGTCTCGTTATCTTTTTCTCTTGAGTCGTCTCTGTTTCCATTTTTCGCTATCTTTCCCTATGGCTTCCTATTTTAAACGGGGAAAGGTTCCGCGCAGGAGGCGCACACGCGCTTCTTCAAGCCGTCCTGCTTCTCGAACTTGACCCGGACACCCTTCTGGCACTTTTCACAAAAGGGCATCACGTTGGAGATCGCGAAGGCGTTCTCCCGGCGTATCCGCCCGCCCTGTGGATTCTGCTGACTCCGCCGGACGTGCTTGAACACCATGTTGACTCCCTCGACCACGACCCGATCTCTTTCGTCATCGACGCGCAGGACCTTGCCGGTCTTGCCGCTGTCCACGCCGGCGATGACGATCACCTGGTCGTTTCTCTTAATCCGCCTCATCTCTCCTTGCTCCTGGAAAGCGCGGGCTCAACGGGTCGTCAGACGACCTCCGAAGCCAGCGAGATAATCTTCATGAACTTCTTCTGGCGCAGCTCGCGGGCCACCGCTCCGAAGATTCGGGTTCCCTTGGGATTGTTGTCCGCGTCGAGAATCACCACGGCGTTGCGGTCGAAGCGAACGTAAGAGCCGTCATCCCTGCGGATCTTCTTCTTGGTCCTCACGATCACGCCC
This sequence comes from uncultured Phycisphaerales bacterium, assembly GCA_964620445.1. GTDB lineage: Bacteria > Planctomycetota > B15-G4 > B15-G4 > CAYZWU01 > CAZUHB01. The sequence goes on along the minus strand of CAZUHB010000032.1, from coordinate 22,564 downwards.
TTGACGATCTGTTTCTTCTTGACCTCGGAGTTGGGCTGGGCCTTCTTGACCGAGCCCACGATGATGTCGCCGATGTCAGCGTGTCTCTTGCCCGACGAGCCCACCACGTTGATGCACATCACGATCTTCGCGCCCGTGTTGTCGGCTACATCAAGGAGGGTTTGCATCTGAATCATTTTTATTCACTTCCTCTCTCGAGAATGCGAGCAAGCCGCCAGAACTTGTTCTTGCTCCGCGGGCGCGAATAGTAGACTTCAACAGTGTCGCCCACGCGCGCCTCATTATTCTCGTCATGTGCCATGAGGCGTGTGAAGCGCTTGACATATTTTCGGTAGCGCGGATGCTTGACCAGGCGCGTCAGCTTGACCGTGATGGTCTTCTCCATCGAGTTACTGACCACGGTTCCGATCTTGTGGGGTCTGTCTTTAATACTCTCGGTCATCAAGTTACCTCAGACTGTTCTTCTATCATTCCGCCGTTAATTCCGTCGATCATGTCGATCATTACGACTGGGAAGCGGCCGGAGAATCTTGCTTCTCCCGCTCCTTGAGGATCGTCAGAATCCTGGCCACGGTCTTTTTGATCTGGCCGATCCTCGAGGGATTGGTCAGATTCTCGCTAGCCGACTGGAAACGCAGATCAAAGAGCTCTTTCTTGTAGTTTTTGAGATCGAACAGGAGCTCTTTGATCTCTTTGGACCTCAGTTCCTTCGCTTTCATGCCTTCTGCCTCCTCTTCACGAAGCGGACCTTGATGGGCAGCTTGAAGGCGACCCGGTTGAAGGTCAGCACGGCATGGTCTTCGGTGACTCCGCTCACCTCGTAGAGGATCGTGCCCGGCTTGACCGCGGCGACCCAGAACTCGGGTTCTCCCTTGCCCTTTCCCATGCGAACCTCGGCCGGCTTCGAAGTCATCGGCTTGTGGGGGAAGATGCGGATAAAGATCTTCGCCTCACGCGCTGCGCGCGTCGCGGCGATACGGCCGGCCTCGATCTGGCGAGCGGTAATGAAGCCCGCCTCGAGCGCCTGGAGTCCGTATTCGCCGAACTCAACTGAGTTGCCCCGGGTGGCAAGGCCGCGAATTTTACGGCGCTGCTGTTTACGATACCGGGTTCGTTTAGGCATCATGGCCATGGCGGTCGCTCTCCCTAACCGTTTTCTCTATAACTGAACTTCTCGCCCCTGTAGATCCAGACCTTGATCCCGATCACGCCTGCAGTGGTCCGCGCTTCGGCAGTGCCGTAGTTCACGTCGGCGGCCAGGGTCGACAGAGGAATCTTGCCGAGAATCAACTTTTCCCGGCGCGCCATTTCGGCTCCGGCCAGACGGCCGGCAATGTTGATCTTGATGCCGCCCGCACGAGCCTGCATGGTGGCGAGGGCAACCTTCTTGAGCACGCGGCGGAAGGCGGCGCGTTTCTGGAGCTGCTCGGCAATGCTCTCGGCAACGAGCTGAGCGCAGAGTTCGGGCTTGTCGATCTCCTTGAACTCGAGCATGACGCGCCGGCCGGTGATCTTTTCCAGCTCCGACGAAATCGTGTCCGCCCGGGAGCCGCCCTTCCCGATCAGAATGCCGGGGCGAGCGGTCCAGACCTGGACCTTGACCGCCTCGCGGGTGCGCTCGATCTCAACGCGATCGATCGCTGCCGAGTGGCACTCCTTCTTGAGGTAGCGCCGGATCTTCTGATCTTCCAGAAGGAGCCGAGGAAAGTCCCGCTTGTTGGCGTACCAGCGTGATTTCCAGTCTTCGGTGATCCCGATTCTGAATCCGATCGGGTGAACTTTCTGACCCATTGTGACTCCTTAGCTCACTACTCGCTTGCTTGATCCGCTTTCTCATCGACTGAAGGTTCGGTGCCATCTGCCTCGTCCGACCCGTCGCTGAGTGTTATCTTGATATGGCTCGTTCTCTTGAGGATTGGCACGGCCCGTCCCCGGGAGATGGGACGCCAGCGGCCCCGCCCGCCCAGGAGAGGGCCGTCATCCACGACAGCACGAGAGATGACGAGATCGTCGATATCGACTTCGACGTTCTGTTCCGCGTTGGCCAGGGCGGAGCGGATGACCTTCACCACCATCGGCTTGGCGCGTCGGTTGACGTATTTCAGGGTGTCGAGGGCCTCGTTCACGTTCAGGCCCCTGACGAGGTCAACCACATAGCGCGCTTTTCTCGCGGAGATCCGTGCGTGCATGTGACTCGCGCTGAATTCCATTGAGACATCTCCGAAAACAAGGCCAGGGCAGCCGCCCCGGCTCAACTCTATTTCCTCTTCTTATCCTTCTTGTCGCCAGCGTGTCCTCTGAAGGTCCGCGAAGGGGCGAACTCGCCAAGCTTGTGCCCCACCATATCTTCGGTGACAAAGACCTTCATGAACGTCTTGCCGTTGTGAACGAGAAAGGTCTTTGAGATGAATTCCGGCGGAATCGTGCAAGCGCGCGCCCAGGTCTTGATCGGCTCGAAGCTGCCCGACGCGTCTCTCTCGCGAACCTTCTTCATCACTTTCTGGTCGATGTAAGGACCTTTTTTGACACTTCTACTCATGGCTTTCCAATCACTCTTCGGCCACTAGTGGCCGTCTCTCGAAACCGTGACGACCGGTCTACTTTCTCTTTCTTCGCCGCAGAATGAACGCGTTGCTCGGTTTCTGGCGTTTGCGCGTCCGGCCGCCCTTGGACAGCTTGCCCGTGGGCGAGCAGGGATGGCGACCACCTCCCGAACGTCCCTCGCCGCCGCCCATGGGGTGGGACACGGGGTTCTGAGCGGTTCCTCTCACGTGAGGTCTGCGTCCGAGCCAGCGCTTGCGGCCCGCCTTGCCCAACGACACATGCTGATAATCGAGATTGCCCACCTGTCCGATCGTGGCGCGGCAGGCCACCGCCACGCGCCTGATCTCGCCCGACGGCAGGAGCAGGTTGGCGAAATTGCCCTCGCGCGCCTGAAGCTGAATCACGGTGCCCGCCCCACGCGCGAGCTGGCCGCCGTACCCGGCCTTGAGCTCCACGTTGTGCACGGTCAAACCGAGGGGGATCGACCTGAGCGGCATCGTGTTGCCCACCTTGGGCTCCACCTTCTCGCCCGACTCGACACGATCGTCGACTTTCAGACCGTGGGGAGCGAGGATGTAACGTTTCTCGCCGTCGGCGTAGTGGAGCAGGGCGATCCACGCGGAGCGATTTGGATCGTACTCGATCGCCGCCACGCGCGCGGGCACGCCATCCTTGTCCCGTTTGAAATCGATGACGCGATAGCGCCTCTTGTGTCCGCCGCCTCGGAATCGGGATGTCGTATGGCCGTGATGATTGCGGCCACCCGTTTTCTTGATCGGCCGGAGCAGACTCTTCTCGGGTTTCTTCTTGGTCAGACCGGAAAAGTCGAGCACCGTCCCGAACCTGCGGCCTGGCGATGTCGGTTTGTATTTCTTGATCGGCATCTCTTTCGTGCCCTCTCTATGAACAGCCGCGGCGCCACCCGACAAGGGGCTGAGGCGCCGTTCCGTTAGATAAACTCAATCGCTTCGCCTTCTTTGAGCTTCACAACCGCCCTCTTCACGTTCGCGCGGTTGTAGACGCGGTGGCCGCGCCCCATACGCTTGCCCTTTCGGACCATCGTGTTGACCTTGAGGACGTGCACGTCAAAAAGCGTCTCGATCGCGTTGGCGATCTCTTTCCTGTTCGCCTTGGGATGCACCTGGAAGCTGTAGCAGTTGTGCTCTTCGGTCTGCAGCGTTCCCTTTTCGGTGATCAGCGGCTTCAAGATAATCTTATAGGGGTTATCCATCTCCAAGTCGCTCCTTCATCCCGTCAAAAGCGTCGTTCAGAAAAACGACGTTCCTGTGGCGGATCATGTGGTCGGCGTTGACATCATTCACCGGAATGACCCTGACACCGGCGAGGTTCCTGAAAGACTTAAAAGAAACCTCATCGACACCATTGGTCAGGATGAGGCTCTTACCGGACAATTCGAGTTTCTGCAGCGCGCTCGATGCCTCTTTGGTGGACGGCTTTTCGAGGGTAAAGCTCGAGAGGAAAAAGACTTCGCCGTCGCTCAACTTGGCCCAGAGCGCGTTCTTGAGCGCTTCTTTTTTGGCCTTGCGAGGCATCGCGTAGGAATAGTCGCGCGGCTTCGGGCCGAAGATCACTCCGCCGCCTCGCCGGAGGGGAGAACGGAAGTCGCCGCATCGCGCGGAGCCCGTTCCCTTCTGCCGGTACGGCTTCCGCGTGGTGCGGTTTACCTCGGCCCTGGTCAGCGTGGAGTGCGTCCCCTGCCGCCGGCTCGCCTCGTACATGAGAATCGTGTCGTGGAGCAGACGTTTTTTCAGCTTGTCGCCGTACGCGGTCTCGTCCACGGTCGTGACCGAAACCTTGTCGCCGCTCTTGTCGTATGTTTTTATCTCTGCCATTACTGTTCCTCGCTCCTTTAACCCTTGGGAGCCTGGGAGACTTTCGATTTCGAGATCCTGATCTGGAGTAGAGCGTTGCGCGCGCCTGGCACAGCGCCTTTGACGAGGAGAAGGTTCCGTTCCACGTCCACGCCCACGACCTTGAGCCCCTTCACGGTGATCCTCTCGTTTCCGTAGTGGCCCGGCATCTTCTTGCCCTTGAAGACACGGGACGGATCGGAGTGCATCCCGATGGCGCCCACCCGCCTGTCGAACATGGCGCCGTGCGTGGCCGGGCCGCCGTGAAATCCCCATCGCTTCATCACACCCGTGAAGCCGCGGCCCTTGCTGTAACCCACGACATCGACAAAGTCGCCTTCCTCGAAGGATTCGACTGTGAGAGTGTCGCCCACCTCGTGTTCGACCGGCTCATTGCTGCGGAACTCGGTCAAAACCTTCACGGGCGCGACGCCGGCCTTCTTGAAATGGCCCTTGAGCGGCTTGGAAACGCGCTGGGGTTTCTGCTCCTGGAAGCCGAGCTGCACCGCCTCATAACCGTCCGTTTCCGCGCTTTTCACCTGAACCACGCGGCAAGGTCCGGCTTCGATCACTGTGACAGGGACTTGATTACCTTCGGAGTCGAAGATCTGGGTCATCCCCTCTTTTCGGCCCAGGATATATTTGGAACTCACGATCTATCACTCTCCTATGTCTGCCTTCGGTCGCCCGATCTCGATTTCTCACCGGAGACCGGGCTCGAGCGGCGCACACCCTCGGGGGCACGCCCACAATCGTCTATGCCTTGACGCGGATATCAACTCCTGCCGGAAGATTCAGCCGGCTGATCGAATCCACGGTCTTGGCTGTCGGCTCGTGAATATAAATCAATCGCTTGTGGGTTCTGATCTCGAACTGCTCGCGCGATTTCTTATCGATGTGAGGCGACCGGTTGACCGTGTACCTCTCGATACGTGTGGGCAATGGAATCGGGCCAGCCACACGGGCTCCGGTGCGCTTCGACGTCTCGACAATATCTGCTGCCGATTGGTCCAGCGTCTCATGGTCATAGGCTTCAAGCCTGATTATGATTTTCTGGTTCATGTTTCAGCTCGACTCCGAATCCGCTTTGGTCACAGTCTCCGGATTTCGTCCTTTACACAGAAAAAACCTGTCGCGGCGCCATTTCGTACCGGCCCTCGCGTGCCTTTCGCATCGACGCCGACGAGGAAGTAAAGGTCTTGAAATACCAGTAATTTAACACCAGACGTAAAGACCGCCGATTCTACCCGATCCGGACCTTGTGTCAACTCTATAATTGGAAATAAAAATGAGTAAAAAATGGACTCGATCAGTTGTAACCAATTCCAAAACAATGAGTTGCCCATCCAATAATTTTTGTCTTTTTTTCACAAAATTCGTGGTTCCCCGAGGCGCACCGGGGGTTGAGAGGCCCTGTCACGGAGGGGAGATCGGTGCGACGACGGTCCGTCGGTGGAAAAGAGTATTTTTCAAGAAATCGGCGAGTCGAAGATGGCCCGCACCTCGCCGGGCGGAACCGGTTGATATTCCAGCGGTTCGAGCGAAAAGGACGCCCTCCCCTGCGACAGGGAGCGGACCGTTGTGGAGTAGCCGAACACGTTGGCGAGAGGGACCGATCCGCGGAGAACGGCCGGATCGGTGTTGACGTCGACCTCGAGGATCCGCGCCCGGCGGCTGTTCAGATCGGACTGGATCCCGCTCAGATATTCGATGGGCGATTCGATCTCGAGGCTCATGATCGGTTCGAGCAGAACGATGCCGCCTTTCTCCATGGCGTCCTTGAATGCCAGTTCGGCTGCCACGCCGAAGGCGATCTCGCCCGAACGGGATTGGTCGAAGGTGCCGCTCAGCACGATCACCTTCACGTTCACCGTGGCGAAGCCGTACGAAATGCCCGAAAGCGCCGTGCTCCGGATCGAGTACTCGATCGACGGCCAGTAGAGCTTGGGAATCTCGGTCTTGTCGAGGCGGCTCTCGAAGATGATGCCCCGCTCGCCCGCGGCCGGCTCCACGCGCAGGGCGAGCTGCCCGAAGAGCTCTTTCTCCCCCACCGTCTTGTGAAAGGTTCCCATCCCGTCGGCGGCTTGCTCGATCGTCTGCTTGTAGGCCACGCGCGGTTGCCCCGTGCGCACGTTGAGCTTGAATTCCTTGATCAGCCGGCCCTTGAGGATCTCGAGGTGGAGTTCGCCCATGCCGGAAATGATCATCTGGCCCGTCTCCTCGTCAATCCGCCAGGTGAAGGTGGGATCGTCCTTGGCGAGGATCTCGAGAGCCGTCACGAGTTCGTCTTTCTCGCTCAGGCTGCCCGGTTCGATCGACAGGTCTATCACGCTCTCTGGAAAATCCATTCCCTCGAGAAGGATCTGCTTGTTCTTGGGGCAAATCGTATCGCCTGTCCCGGTCAGCTTGAATCCGACGACGGCCACGATCTCCCCGGGACCGGCCGACTCGACGGCGTGCCGCTCATTGGCGTGCATCAGGTAGAGCCGTGTGAGCCGCTCCACCTTCTCCTTTCGCGGATTGTAAACGGCCGTTCCCGGTTTGAGCAGCCCGGAGTAGATCCGCATGAAGGCGAGTTCGCCGTGGTGATCGTGTATTGTCTTGAAGACGAGAGCGCAGAGCGGTTCGCCAGCCGAAGGCTCGCGTTCGACCTCCTTGTTGCCGGTCGGACGGATCCCCTTGATATTTCCCCGCTCCAAGGGCGAAGGGAGGCAGGAGATGACCGCATCGAGAACCTGTTGCACTCCCTTGTTGCGGAACGCGGCGCCGCAAAGGGCGGGAACGATCTTGAAGGAGAGCACTCCCTCGTGCAGGACCTTTCTGATCTCGTCGATCGTGATTTCGCTGTCCTCGATGTATCGCTCCATGAAGGCATCGGACAGTTCGGCAAGGTGCTCGAGCAGGACCTGGCGGTGCAGCTCGGCATCCTCGAGCAGATCGTCCGGTATCTCCTCGATGTGCAACGTCTGGCCCTGATCCTCTTCGTCGGCATAGATTGCTTTCATCTCGATCAAGTCGATGACGCCCTTGAACTCTTTCTCCTCCCCCACCGGGAGCTGGATCGGCACGACCGGCGCGCCCAGCCTGCGGCGGCAATCTTCCACCACATCGAAAAAACGCGCACCCACGCGATCGAGTTTGTTCACGAAAATGATCCGCGGAATCCCGTAGGAGTCTGCCTGCCGCCAAACGGTTTCCGACTGAGCCTGAACCCCGGCGACGCCGTCGATGATGCCGATCGCACCGTCGAGCACGCAGAGCGACCGCTCCACCTCGGCGGTGAAATCGACGTGGCCCGGCGTATCGATGATGTTGATCCGGTGTTTTTTCCAGTAGCAGGTCGTGGCCGCCGAGGTGATGGTGATGCCCCGGTCCTGTTCCTCCTCGAGGTAGTCCATCTTGGCGGTGCCCTCGTGCACTTCGCCCATCTTGTGTTCGATGCCGGTGTAAAAGAGAATCCTCTCGGTGAGGGTTGTTTTCCCCGCATCGATGTGGGCGATGATGCCGATGTTGCGGATCTTGCTGGAGTCGACCATTTTTCTCGCTGCCACCTCTACCGCGCGCCGGGAGCCGCACCAGGTATTATCTATAGAATGGAGTTCTCTAGAGTCTCTCGCCTCGACCGCGTTTTCCACGTCGGGTTCATGTCGGCAATGGGCGGACGGCCAGCTCTGAAAAACCGCTCCGTCGTTGACCGTCAGCTTGACCGGCCCTGACACGAGGCACGTGCTATTCCAATTTCACCGGGCAAGAGCACAACCGGTATTCTATAAAAAAAGCCCGGACCAATCGATCTGGTTCGGGCTGTTGAACTCGAAAGAAGATCCCCGAGGGATCACCACGCGAAATGGGCGAAGGCTTTGTTCGCTTCGGCCATCCTGTGCGTGTTCTCGCGAACGGTCATCGATGTACCCTGCTTGTTGTAGGCATCGAGCAGCTCGGACGAGAGGCGTTGAGCCATGGGACGTCCTTTTTTCTTGCGCGACGCATCGAGGATCCAGCGGATCGCCAGGCTCTGCTGCCGGTGCTTCTTCACTTCGTGGGGAACCTGAAGCGTCGATCCACCCACGCGCTTCGAGCGGACTTCGATCATGGGCTTCACATTGTTCACGGCGGTCACGAAAACCTCGAAGGGATCCTCATCGGGGAGCTTGCCCTTGATGAGGTCGAGGGCATCGTAGAAGATCTTCTGTGCCGTGGTCTTCTTGCCGTCCCACATGAGATTGTTGATGAATTTCGAAACCAACTTGCTGTTGAATTTCGGATCCGCCTTCAGATACTTTTCAGTCGACTCGTATTTGCGTGGCATACTTGTTTATTCCACCGTTCTTGCAATAGGTTCAAATCCCCGCAACCGGCGAGGATGCTATTTCTTGGGCCTCTTGGTCCCGTAAAGAGAACGCCCCTGCTTGCGGTCTTCAACGCCGGTCGCATCGAGGGTTCCACGAATCACATGATACCGCACACCGGGAAGGTCGCGGACACGACCGCCTCTGATCAGGACGATCGAGTGCTCCTGGAGGGAGTGTTTTTCGCCCGGAATGTAGACAGTCACCTCTTTGCCGTTGGAGAGCTTGACACGCGCAATTTTCCGAAGCGCCGAGTTCGGTTTCTTGGGCGTCTGGATCTTGACCTGGGTGCAGACCCCTCTCTTCTGGGGGCAGTTCTCCAGAACGGGGGCCTTGGATTTCTTGATGATCTTTTTCCGGCCCTTGCGAATCAGCTGGTTGATGGTCGGCATCTATAACTCCGTCCGAATATTAGGGTTGAACACCCCTCGATGGGTACTCATCCCGGAAAGCTGTCTTTTTCAACGTAAAAGGCCAAATATTATAATTCTTATCTATCTCCGATCAAGGAGATAATCTCGCCGCTCAAAAGGATTTTTGAGCCGCGATCGGAGAGCTTCCTGTTCTCCTTCCAATTTTCCACCGCGGCGACCGGTCAGATCGCGCCCCCGGCTCCTTTTTCTTCTTCCACCGTTTCCAGGTCGGCGCCGTTCCCCTCGGGGGCCGGATCGGATGCGGCCTTTCCGACCTTTGTCATGTGGTAGCTCTTGAAACCTGTCCCGGTCGGCACCATGTGGCCGAGGATGACGTTCTCCTTGAGCCCGAGCAGGTTGTCGCGCTTGCCCGAAAGAGCCGCCTCGGTCAATACCTTGGTCGTCTCCTGGAAGGAGGCGGCCGAGATCATCGAATCGCTCTGCAGCGACGCCTTGGTGATTCCGAGCAGGAGCGGTTCCGCGGTGGAAGGCTTTTTCTTCTGCTTGATCAGTTCCTTGTTGATCTCGCGGAACTGGTGCTTGTTCACGGCCGAGCCGGGGAGAAGGTCGCTGTCGCCGGGGTCGTTGACAGTGATCTTCTTCAGCATCTGGGCCACGATGATCTCCACATGCTTGTCGTCGAGGGTCACACCCTGGGACCGGTACACGGTCTGCACCTCGCGGAGGAGATACTCCTCGAGCGCTTCCTCGCCGTTGATGCGCAGAATGTCGTGCGGAATGAGCGGTCCCTCGATGAGCGGGGTGCCGGCCTTGACATAGTCGCCGCTCTGCACCCTGAGGTGGCGGCCGTGGGGCACGAGGTGCTCGTGGACCATACCGCTCTCGTTCTTGACCAGGATCGTGCGCTTGCCTTTTTTCGGCTCGCGGACGAGCTCGACCACACCGTCGATCTCGGCCATGATCGCCGGTTCCTTCGGCTTGCGCGCCTCGAAGATCTCGGTCACCCTTGGGAGACCGCCAGTGATGTCCTGCGTTCCACCCATCTCGCGCGGCGTCTTGGCCACCAGAGTACCGGCCTTCACTTCCTCGCCGTCGTCGACCTCGATGTAAGCGCGCTCCGGAATCGGGTAGTAGATCAGCGGCGTTCCGCTCGAGTCCTCGATCACGATCTGCGGGTGAAGGTCACCCTTGTGCTCGATGATCATCTTCCTGATCACGCCGCCCTTGTCCTTTTCCTCCTTCATCGTCTTGCCGTCGACGATATCCTCGAAACGGATGATTCCGTCCCGGTCGGCGAAAATCGGAATATTGTGAGGATCCCAGCTCGCCAGGACCTGGTTCGGCTTGACCTTGGCGTCCTCCTTGACCTTGATGAGCGCGCCGAGAGGCACGGCGTAGTGGTCGATTTCCCTGCCCTTCTGGTCGACGAGAACGAGTTCGCCGTTACGGTCGAGAACGACCAGTTCCTTGTCCCTGTTCTCGACCACCTTCAGCCTCGAGAACCGGACCCGGCCCTCGCGCTTGGCCACGATCTCGGAAACCTCGAGAGCGCGGCTCGCCGTACCGCCGATGTGGAAGGTCCGCATGGTGAGCTGCGTACCCGGCTCGCCGATCGACTGGGCGCCGATGATACCGACGGCAAGACCGATCTCGACGAGCTTACCGCGGGAAAGATCCATCCCGTAGCACCTGGCGCAGCAGCCCATACCCGACTCGCATGTGAGCGGCGAGCGGACGCGCACCTTCTCGTAGCCGAGGGATTCGATCTTCACGGCGATCTCGGAGGTGATCAGTTCGTTCTCGCGCACCACCACCTCGTCGGTGACCACGTCGACGATCGAATCGCGCGCGACGCGCCCCGTGATCTGCTGCGAAAGGGGTACCTCGACCTTGTCGCGGAACATGACGGCGCTCTTCGGAATGCCGTTGATCGTTCCGCAGTCGTCCTCGGTGACGACCACGCTCTGCGCCACGTCGGCGAGCTTTCTCGTCAGGTATCCCGAGTCAGCGGTTTTGAGAGCGGTGTCGGCCAACCCCTTACGCGCGCCGTGGGTGGACGAGAAATACTCGAGCACCTTGAGGCCCTCGCGGAAGTTAGCCTTGATGGGCGTTTCGATGATCTCGCCCGACGGTTTGGCCATGAGTCCGCGCATTCCGGCGAGCTGGCGCACCTGTTCGATCGATCCTCGCGCGCCGGAAACCTGCATGATGTAGATCGGATTCAGGTAGGGCCTGCCCTCCCTGACATCGTTGGCCATGACCTCGAGCATGGCGTGCCCCACCTCTTCACGGGCGTGGGTCCAGAGGTCGATCACCTGGTTGTATCGCTCGCCCTCGGTGATGATTCCCTTCTGGAAGAGCTTGCGCAGTTTCTCCACCTGGGCCTGGATCTTGTCGATGATCTCCTGCTTCTCGTCGGGTACGCTGAGGTCGGCCGCCGAGAAGGACATTCCCGATTTTGTGGCCGACCTGAAACCGAGATCCTTGAGCCTGTCCAGAAACTTCACGGTCTCCTGCCAGCCTTTCAGCTTGTAGTAGTCCATGATGATCCTGTTGAGCTCTTTCTTGTTCAACATCAGGTTGTAGAAGGGCATCGACTCCTCGAGGATGTCGTTGAAGACGACGCGGCCCACCGTGGTGTCGATCGGCGTGTGGGACGAGACGGTTTCGCCCTCCTTGTGAACCACGGTCCGGCCCTCGGGGAGCCGGACGCGGATGCGCGCGTGAACACCCACCTTGCCTTCGTCGAAGGCGCGGAAGACCTCGACCGGGCCGGTGAAGCACATGCCGTTGCCCTTCTCGCCGTCCTTCTCCGTGGTCAGGTAGAAACAACCGAGGACGATGTCCTGCGACGGTGTGACCGACGGATTGCCGTGGGCGGGCGAGAAGATGTTGTTCGTGGAGAGCATCAGGGTGGACGCCTCGATCTGCGCCTCGAAGGAGAGAGGCAGATGGACCGCCATCTGGTCGCCGTCGAAGTCGGCGTTGAAGGCGGAACAGACGAGGGGGTGGATCTTGATCGCGTTGCCTTCGATGAGGATCGGCTCGAAGGCCTGGATCCCCATCCTGTGAAGGGTCGGAGCGCGGTTGAGGAGGACGGGGTGGTTCTGGATCACCTCTTCGAGAATGTCCCAGACCTCGTCGTCCTTGCGTTCGAGCATCTTCTTTGCGCTCTTGATCGTGTCGGCGTGGCCGAGCTCCTTGAGCCGCCTGATGATGAAAGGCTGGAAGAGCTCGAGGGCGACCTTCTTGGGAAGCCCGCACTGGTGCAGCTTGAGCTCCGGTCCCACGACGATCACCGAACGGGCCGAGTAGTCGACGCGCTTGCCGAGCAGATTCTCGCGGAAGCGGCCCTGCTTGCCCTTGATCATGTCGGTGAGCGATTTGAGCGGCCTGTTCGACGCGCCCAGCACGGGGCGCCGGCAGCGGCCGTTGTCGAAGAGGGCGTCCACCGACTGCTGGAGCATGCGCTTCTCGTTGCGGATGATCACGTCGGGGGCGTTGAGGTCGAGCAGCTTCTTCAGGCGGTTGTTCCTGTTGATCAGCCTCCGGTAGAGGTCGTTCAGGTCGGAGGTGGCGAAGTTGCCGCTCTCGAGAAGAACAAGAGGCCGCAGATCGGGAGGGATCACGGGGATGACATCGAGAATCATCCACTCCGGATTGTTGGGCGACTCGATGAGCATCTCCACCGTACGCAGCCGCTTGATGATGTCGCGCTTCCGCTGCTTGGAGCGGGTCGTGGTGAGCTCCTCGCGCAGCTCCGCGGACACTTCCTTCAAGTCCATGGCGGACAGGAGACTCTTGACAGCCTCGGCGCCCATCTCGGCCTCGAACTTGTATCCCTCCTGATTGAGCTTGCGATACTCGTCCTCGGTCAGCAGCTGAAAGGCTTTCAGAGGAGAGTTCCCCACGTCGATGACGATGTATTCCTGGAAATAGATCACCTTGTCGAGGGACGCCACCTTGATGTCGAGCAGATTGCCGATACGCGAAGGCATCGCCTTGAAAAACCAGATGTGCGCCACCGGCGCGGCGAGATTGATGTGGCCCATCCTCTTTCGCCGGACCTTGGAGTGGGTCACCTGCACGCCGCAGCGATCGCAGACGATGTTCTTGTGCTTGATACCCTTGTATTTTCCGCAGAAACATTCCCAGTCCTTGGTGGGACCGAAAATTTTCTCGCAGAAGAGCCCGTCTTTTTCAGGCCGATAGGTGCGGTAGTTGATCGTCTCAGGCTTTTTGACCTCGCCGAAGGACCATCCGCGGATGTCCTCGGGCGAAGCGAGCCGGATCGTGACATAGGCGTAGTCGTTCAATCTACGGGTCATCGTATCCAGAACCATAAGAGCACTCCTGCGTGAAATCCGCCGACCGATTCAAATTCGCTGACCGGCCGACACGGCCGGTTCTCCGGGACGCTCGCGCGTCCCGCGCCCGAAGCGGCCTAGAGCTTCTTCTTCTTGTGCAACTCCATGTTCAGGGCCAAGCCCTTGATCTCGTTGGTCAGCACGTCGAAAGAAACCGGTGTACCGGGTTCCAGTACGTTGGTTCCTTTCACCATCGATTCGTAAATCTTGGTCCGGCCCTCCACGTCGTCCGACTTGACTGTGAGGAGTTCCTGAAGGATGTTGGCCGCACCGTACGCCTCGAGAGCCCAGACCTCCATTTCGCCGAAGCGCTGGCCGCCGAAGCGCGCCTTGCCGCCGAGCGGCTGCTGGGTGATCAGGGAGTAGGGACCCGTGGCGCGGGCATGGACCTTGTCATCGACGAGGTGGTGAAGCTTGAGCATGTACATGTAGCCGACGGTCACCGTCTGATCGAAGGGATCGCCCGTACGGCCGTCGTGGAGAACCGCTTTACCGTCGAGCGGAAGCTGCGCCTCGGTGAGGCATTCGCGGATCTCTTCCTCTGTCGCCCCGTCGAAGACGGGAGTGACCGCCTGGAAACCGAGTTCCTTGGCCGCCCAGCCGAGGTGGGCCTCGAAGATCTGTCCCACATTCATACGGGAGGGCACGCCGAGCGGGTTGAGGAGGATGTCGAGCGGCGTACCGTCGGAGAGGAAAGGCATGTCTTCCTCGGGCAGGATCTTGGAGATCACGCCCTTGTTTCCGTGCCGGCCGGCCATCTTGTCGCCAACCGAGAGGGTTCGCTTCGTGGCGATGAAAACCTTGACCAGCTCGAGCACGCCGGTGGGAAGCTCGTCGCCTCTCGAGAGCTTGTTGACGAGCTTGTTCTTCTCGTTCTCGCGCATCTCGATCCTGTCGGCGTGAAACTTGAAAGCCTTGTAGAGCTTCTCGCCCTTGCCCTTGCGGTAGTTTTCCATGCACGCCTTGCGGATGATCTCGATCTGCCTTTTCAGTTCGGCCGAGTCAGCCTCGGGATCGTGCTTCAGAATCCGGTTCGTCTGATCGTCCTTGATCTTCCCGTCGTACAGGTCGACCACGACAGCGAATAGCTTCTTCGTTTCGCTGCGGATGAAACTGACATACTCCTTCTCGGCCTTGCGGATCGCCATCAGGTTCTTCGCGCTCTGTTCCTCCGAGGTGTCGATGTTGCGCGAGAACTTCTGGGCGTCGATCACGATCCCTTCCGTGCCGGAGGGCACCTCGAGAGAATCGTTTTTGACGTCCTCGCCCGCCTTGCCGAAGATGGCGTGAAGGAGCTTTTCTTCCGGCGTGAGCTCGCTCTTCGACTTGGGAGAGACCTTGCCCACGAGAATGTCGCCGTGGCCGACCTTGGTGCCGACCTTGACGATGCCGCTCTCGTCGAGGTTCTGCAGGGCCTTTTCCGAAACGTTGGGAATGTCGCGCGTGAACTCCTCGCGGCCGAGTTTGGTCTCGCGGATCTCGATCTCGAACTGGTTGATGTGGATCGACGTGTAGGCGTCCTCCTTCACGAGGCGCTCGGACACGATGAGAGCATCCTCGAAGTTGTACCCGTCCCAGATCATGAAGCCCGCGAAAACGTTGCGGCCAAGGGCCAGCTCGCCCTTGAAGGTGGCCGCGCCGTCGGCGATGACATCGCCTTTCTGAATCTTGTCGCCCAGCTGGACGATCGGCTTCTGGTTGAGACAGGTCTTCTCGTTCAGCCCGGAGAATTTTCTCAAGCGGTAGACCTCGTCGTCGATGACGATTTCCTTTGCGTCGACGTGGGTCACCAATCCGGAATTGAGGGCGATCATGACCATGCCCGAGTTCCGGGCCACCTCTTTCTCCATGCCGGTGGCCACGATGGGCGGCTCGGTCTTGATCAGAGGTACGGCCTGGCGCTGCATGTTGGAACCCATGAGTGCCCTGTTGGCGTCGTCGTGCTCGAGGAAGGGGATGAGGCTCGCCGACACGCCCACCAGCTGCTGCGGGGCGATATCGAAGTATCCCACGTTGGAGCGTTCGACCTCGGTCGTTTCGCCCTTCACACGAGCGAGCACGATATCCTCCGAAATGCGCTTCTTGTCGTCGATCGTCGTATCCGCCGGCGCCAGCACCTCGGTGTACTCCTCGTCGGCGCGCATGAAGCGGATCCCCTCGGTGAGCTTCCCGCTCTTGACCTCGCGGTAAGGGGTCACGAGGAAGCCGTACTCGTCGAGGGACGCGTAGATCGAGAGGGACGCGATCAGACCGATGTTGGTTCCTTCAGGGGTTTCGATCGGACAGATCCGGCCGTAGTGGCTGATGTGCACGTCGCGCACCTCGAATCCGGCGCGCTTCCGGTTGAGACCGCCCGGGCCGAGAGCCGAGAGGCGGCGCTCGTGGGTCAGCTGCGAGAGCGGGTTGGTCTGGTCCACGACCTGCGAGAGCTCTCCACGGCCGAAAAAGTAATCGATTGCCGAGGAGATCGTTTTCGAGTTGATCAGCGCCCGCGGCGTCATGGTCTGGATCTGCTCCAGGTTCATGCGCTCCTGGGCGGTGCGACGCAGCTTGAGGAATCCCTTTCTGAACTCGTCAGCCGCCAGTTCGCTGATCGTGCGCACGCGCCTGTTGCCGAGATGGTCGATGTCGTCCACTTCGCCGCTCCCCTGGCGCAGTTCGATGATGTATCTAATCGAATTGATAATGTCCTCGGGGGTGAGGGTCATGATCGATTCGGATACGTTTTGCTGGTATTTGCGGTTGATGCGGAAGCGCCCGACAGGTCCGAGACGGTAGCGGGCCGAGTCGAAAAACCGCTCCTCGAAGAGGGCGCGCGCTTTTTCGAGATGAGGCGGATTGCCCGGACGAAGCCTCTGGTAGATCCGGAGGAGGGCGTTCTCGTGGGAGTTCGTCTCGTCCTCCATGATCGTCTTGAGGATGAGAGGATCTTCCACCGATTCGATGATATTCACGTCCTTGATGCCCGCCTCGATGATGGTGGGAATGATCTCGGAAGTGATCAGGCCGCCCGAGGGCACAAGGATCTCACCCGTCTTGGTCTCGACCACATCGGAGACGCTGTGCTTGCCGGTGAGGGCATTCTCAGCGCTCTTGAGGCCGCGAATCTTGACCTTCTTCGTGCTGTAGAAAAGAGAAATCAGCGCCTCGTTGGTCGAGTATTTATCGGAAAGGGCGCGCACGAAAAGGATGGCCGGAAACTTTCCGCTCTGATCGATCTTGATCTGGAGAATGTCCTTCTTGGAGACGGAAAGCTCGATCCACGATCCCCGCTGGGGGATGATCCAGCAGGAATGCAGCTTTTTCTCGCTCGTGTGGATCTCGACGGAGAAGTCGACGCCCGGCGAGCGGTGAAGCTGGCTGACGATCACCCTCTCCGATCCGTTGATGATGAACTCGCCCCCGCCGATCATGATCGGCACCTCGCCGAGGAAAACCCATTCCTCGGCCGGATCGGGTTTGTCGAGCCTCACAAGAATCTTGAACGGCATCCCGTAGGTCAGGCCGAGGATTTTGCACTCCTCCGGAGTGTACCGCGGATGACCCAGCTCATAGCCCAGGTACTCGAGGGCCATTGTCTTGTCGTACGAATGAATCGGGAAGGTTTCCCTCAGAATCGCCTCCAGCCCCTGATCGGCCCTCCGGTTGAAGGGGAGATCGGGCTGGAGATACTCTTCGTACGATTTGATCTGGATGTCGGTGAGGGAAGGAACCGGAACATTCGATAGAAAGGAACCGAAGTTTCTGATTTCCATAATGTTTCCCTAAACGGTCCTTATCAAAATTAGACCGCCGATTCCAAAATGCATCGGCAGCGCATACCCATGGTTGACGCAGAAGAATCGGAACCTAGAGAATTGGTGTTTCGAGAGGATTTTCTTCTCGAATAGGATGACAAGAGACCTCCGCCGCAGACAGAGCCTGCGAAATCGCCGCAGAACGGGCCTGCGAAATCGCCGCAGAACGGGTCCGCAGAGATTTTCAAATCTCGAGCGTCGGTCCGAGTCAAGATATCCACCCTTATCCAACCATCTCTTCCCGGTCTGCCGGGGCTCTTCCCGGTCTACCGGGGCTCTTCCCGGTCTGCCGGGGCTCTTCCCGTCGTTCGAATTCATCTTGGATGCTTCCGAAGATGCACTCGAGCTGTCGGGCTCTTCTGTCTGGCAGCACAGTGGCGGAATGAGGAAACGCTGGCCGTGGCCGGCGCTTTTCCCCATTCGGCTCTTGGTGGACGATACACGACAGGCCCTACTTGATGGCCGCCGTGGCTCCCGCCTCTTCGAGTTCTTTCTTGACCTTCTCGGCTTCCTCCTTGGAGACGCCTTCCTTGACCGGCTTGGGAACTCCGTCAACGAGTTCCTTCGCTTCCTTGAGACCGAGGCTGGTCACCGCCCGAACTGCTTTGATGACCTGAATCTTCTTGTCACCAAAAGACTCGAGAACAACGTCGAAGCTCGTCTGCTCTTCCTCTTCCGCGCCAGCGTCAGCGGCGGTCGCGGGCATGGCGCCCATCATCATGGGAGCTGCAGCCTGGACATCGAAAGTCTCCTCGAAGGCTTTCTTCAGTTCAACCAGCTCAAGGGCTGTCATTTCTTTGACAATGTCGATAATTTGAGTGACTTTCTCATCACTGCTCATGGGTTCCTCCGTGACTTATCTAAAATCTGAGAGTCAAAGATTTTCGTTTTCAATTTTATCTCGCCCGGCATCACTGCCCGACGCGCTAAGCGTCACCGCCCTGCTCCACCTTTTCGCGAACCGCGTCGATGGCATAGGCTATGGACGTGAACATAGAGTTGACACAGTTGTAAACGCTCTGGACAGGAGCGGCGATTCCCGCGGCGATACCTCCCAGGAGGATAGGCATGTCGGGGATCTTGGTCAGCGTGACAACGTCTTCCTTGGAAATCGTTGAGCTGTCGAGCAAGCCGCCTTTGATCTGGAGCTTCTTGTTCTTTTTTGCGTACTCGTGCACCGCTTTGGAAAGCTCGACCACGTCAGGTCCGCCCCAGATCACGGCCGCGGGACCGGTGAAGAGATCTTCGAAGCCTTCCCGGCCCATCTCGGCGAGGATTTTCCTGGCGAGCGTGATCTTGACGACCCGCATGAGAATGTCGTTCTTTCTCAAGGTCGATCTGAGATCGTTCGCCTCCTCCACGGAGAGGCCTTGAAAGTCGACCACAACGCAGTTGTTGATATCTCCCAGAAGAGCGGTCAGCTCTTCCGTCATCATTTCGTTCAGTATGTTCGGCATCTCTCTATTCTCCTTCCGGCTCAGCTGACATCGATCTTGATGCCGGGCCCCATGGTCGTGCTCAACGTAACGCCGGTCAGATACTGGCCGCGAGCTGCCGAAGGCCTGACTGACTTGATGTGGGACACGAAGCTCTCGATATTTTCCACGAGCGCCTCGGGCGCAAATGAACGCTTCCCCACCGGGGCGTGTACGTTGCCGCCGGAGTCGGCTCTGTACTCGATTTTTCCGGCACAGAACTCCTTCACCGCGGTGGCGATGTCGGGCGTGACCGTACCGGACTTGGGAGAAGGCATCTTTCCCTGCGGGCCGAGGATCTTACCCAGTTTTCCCACGACGGACATCATGTCGGGCGTGGCGATGACTGTGTCGAAATCCTGGTATCCGTCGGTGATTTTCTTGGCGAGATCTTTGCCTCCCGCCTCCTGGGCTCCCGCATCCAGCGCTTCCTGGATCCGTTCGTCCTTGCAGAAGACGAGCACTTTGAGTTTCTTGCCGAGACCCTGGGGCAGCGAGAACGCGCCGCGGACCATCTGGTCCGATTTCTTCACGTCCACACCGAGCCGGATGGCTATTTCCACGGTCTCGTCAAACTTGACAGGCTTGAACTTTCCCAGAATTTTCATCGCTTCGTCGAGAGCGTATTTCCGGGAAAGGTCGTGCATAGAACGGTTGTTCGTATGCCTTTTGCTGAACTTGACCATTTTTCAAAAACCTCACTACGGGAACCGGTAAAGGGTCGGTCCTCCCCACTGGGGATCCCCCTGGTATTTATCCTCCTCCCTCTCCGCGGCCGCTGCCGGGGTTTTGCACCGGCCCGGAACTCTCCGGCGCTCGTCGAGCAACCGAAGCGATGCGGGATGAAGGAATGATTTTTCAATCGACTCTCGGTCCGCCAGGAAGGTCCAGCCTTCCCGGAGGGCGCCTAGCCTGCGACCTCGATGCCCATACTCCGCGCCGTACCCTCGATGATCCGCATGGCGGCATCGATGTCATCGGCATTGAGATCGGGTAGCTTGGTCTTGGCGATTTCCTTGACCTGATCTTTGGTGACCTTTCCAACGATCTCCGATCCGACCACGCCCGAGCCCTTGGCCAGGCCCGCGGCCTGCTTCAGGAGCACCGCGGCCGGGGGAGTCTTCGTGATGAACGAGTAGGTCGAGTCCGCGTACACCGTGATCTCGACAGGGATCACCGTCCCCATCTGTTCCTTGGTCCGGTCATTGTATTCTTTGACGAACTGGCCGATGTTGACCCCTGCCTGTCCGAGCGCCGGGCCCACGGGCGGGGCGGGCGTTGCCTGTCCTGCGGAGATCTGCAACTTGATCTTCGCTTTGACTTCCTTTGCCATTTCGAGTCACTCCTCTGTCTAAACGATACTGGCCGGGCGAAGGGGTCTCAAACCGGTTCGACCTGCCAGTATTCCAACTCCACCGGCGTCTCCCTGCCGAAGATCATGACGATGACACGGACAAGACCTTTGGCGGCATTGACTTCGTCCACGACTCCGTTGAAGTTGGCGAAAGCGCCTTCCTTTATTTTGACCCTGTCCCCGGCGTTGTATTCGATCTTGAGCTGAGGTTTCTCCTCGGTCTCTTTCATCCCCGCCAGAACCGAATCGACCTCGTGTGGTTCCATCGGTTGCGGCTGGAGATAGGAGCCGACGAAATCGCCGATCCCCGGCGTTTCGCGCACGAGGAACCAGGTCTCTTCGTCCATCTCCATGTTGACCATGATGTAGCCGGGAAAGATCTTTCGATTGATCAGTCTCTTCTTGCCGCGCTTGATCTCGGTCACCGTCTCGGTCGGAACGAGAACCTCGTCGATCCGGTCCTCCATCCCCTGGCGCTTGACAACGAGGAGAAGGTTGTCCCGGACGCGTTCCTCCCGGTTCGATGCGACACGTATGACATACCAAGCTTTGGCCATTTTCTAGTTGTTCCTAAATGTCGGGACCGTTGAGAATCTCGACAACCTCTCGCGATCTACCTGAAAATGAAGTCCAGGAAGACCTTGTTCAAAATGATGTCGCTCAGGCCGAGCAGGATCGCAAAGAAAACAACCGCTGCGATCACGATGAGAGAGGAGTTGAATGCATCGTTCCAGGTCGGCCATGTGACCTTTTTCATCTCCGTCTCGGTGTCGATGAGCATGGTGCCCACACTCGGCTTGTTCACGACGAGTTTGAGGATCATGAACACGACGAACAGAAACAGAACAACCGAGATCACGAGCGCCGGATTCAGGGGTATATCCAGAATCGGTATAGTGCGATCGATGAGGTTGTCGGTTGCCCACGACCAGTGAAGAAAGTAGTAGAACGTGGTGCATCCGAAGTAAGTAAGCCCGGTCAAGAGCCAGAACGCGAGCCCTCGCGCAAAGCGCCCTTGGTCCGGCTTGTAGGAAAAAAAGCTGAATGCCATGACAACCTCAGAGCGAATCGTAAATAACTGGCAGGTCAGGAGGGATTCGAACCCCCAACATCCGGTTTTGGAGACCGGCGCTCTACCAGTTGGAGCTACTGACCCACCATTGATTATTTCTTTTTCTCTTTATGCTTTTCGTGACTGCGGCAGAACTTGCAGAACTTCTTCAGATCGAGCTTGGGAGTCTGCTTGATCTCTCGACTCGTTCGATAGTTCTTGTTGCCGCACTTAGTGCATTCAAGAGTCACATTCTCGCGCATCGTCTATTCTCAAACTTTCAGGGTCTCTCGAGAGACCCGGGAAAGAGGCTGCGCGCTGGTCAGGACAATCTTCCATTCGAGCGCGCTTAGCTTGTTCCGGACTCGCCGCGAACGGCATAACTTTTTTGCCGCCAGCAGCGAAAGACCACTACTCGTTGA
The DNA here is from genome assembly GCA_964620445.1 of uncultured Phycisphaerales bacterium. Taxonomy (GTDB): domain Bacteria; phylum Planctomycetota; class B15-G4; order B15-G4; family CAYZWU01; genus CAZUHB01. The sequence goes on along the minus strand of CAZUHB010000032.1, from coordinate 960 downwards.
TTTTCGTGACCCGACCCGATCCGACGGTCCGGCCGCCTTCGCGGATGGCGAAGCGGAGCTCCTCATCCATGGCGATCGGCATGATCAGCTCGATGTCGACTGTCACGTTGTCGCCAGGCATGACCATCTCGACGCCGCCCTTGAGCGTCACCGATCCGGTCACGTCGGTGGTCCGGAAATAGAACTGAGGCCGGTAACCGTTAAAGAAAGGAGTATGACGGCCACCTTCCTCCTTGGTCAGAATATAGGCAACACCCTCGAACTTCTTGTGAGGCGTGATGCTGCCCGGCTTCGCAAGAACCTGGCCTCTTTCGATTTCTTCCTTCTCGACACCTCTCAGGAGGACACCGACGTTGTCGCCGGCAATACCCTCGTCGAGGGTCTTGTTGAACATCTCGACGCCGGTGCACACCGTCTTGTCGATCTCGTCCTTGAGTCCCACGATCTCGAGTGCTTCGCCCATCTTGACGATGCCGCGCTCGACACGACCGGTGGCCACGGTGCCGCGCCCCTTGATGGAGAAGACGTCCTCCACGGGCATGAGGAAGGGCTTGTCCGTGTCCCTCTCGGGGGTGGGAATGAACGAATCGACTGCATCCATCAGCTCGAAGATGCTGCCGTACCACTCGCTCTCCTCTTTTTCGGCCTGAAAGTCCTCGGTGGCCATCAGTGCGGAGCCGCGGATGATGGGAGTGTCGTCGCCCGGGAACTCATATTTGCTGAGGAGCTCGCGGATCTCGAGCTCGACGAGGTCGAGCAGCTCGGGATCGTCGACCTGGTCGACCTTGTTCATGTAGACCACGATGGCGGGGACACCCACCTGCCTGGCGAGCAGGATATGCTCGCGGGTCTGGGGCATGGGGCCGTCCGCAGCCGAGACCACGAGAATCGTGCCGTCCATCTGAGCGGCGCCGGTGATCATGTTCTTGACATAGTCGGCGTGGCCGGGGCAGTCGACGT
>CAZUHB010000031.1:0-76183 GCA_964620445.1 uncultured Phycisphaerales bacterium | reverse complement strand
GAGATCTACACGGTGACCGGCAGCATCTGGAGAAAGAAATAGAATTAAACACAGGGGTATAAAAATGAATAGACTACTTTTTTTCACAACACTCTTGATCACCATATCCTTTTGTTCCTGTTCGTCGATGAACGGGAGTTTTTCGATCGTTTCCTCGAAGGACATCGATTTGTCCGGTGACTACGAAAAGGTCAAGGACGAGGTCACGGGCACCGATTCGACCCACATCGTCATCGTTTTTCCCACGGGGCGCACTTGGGAAAACTACTTGCTCAAAAATGCGATCGAAAAAGTTATGGAAGAGGAAAATATCGACTTCCTCATGAACGCCACCTACCAATCGCAATTATTCTATATCCCTTTGATCTACGGACGGGTGAAGCTCACGATTACGGGCGAAGGCTGGAGAGCGAAGGGATAGCTGTTTCTCGATTACACCTGCGTTGACACAAGCCCACTCACCGCGCCAGCGGCCAAACCGATCGAGCCTAACCTCGGGAAACGGGCGCGCATCACGCGGATCGAAAAGGGGATCGGCGTCTCGTTCATCACACACACCGCGTGAACGGACACGATTGATTTGGCCGATCGCGCCGCGTAGAATGAACCGAGTTGATTCGGCAATCTCGGGAGTTCAATGATTCGCCTGGTTACGGTTGGAAACGGGACTGTTCGGCACCGGGCGGATCGATCGCAAAAAGGAGGCTGAAATGTTACAGAGCAGCCTTTTGTTCCTTCTCTTGACCTTCGTGCCGCAAGGCTTGGACGCGCCCGACGTCGACGGGGAGTTCTCGGCGCTCTGCGACAAGATTTACAGGCTCGAACAATTCTTGAAGACCAACAAGACGCATCCCAAGGCTGACTCGAAGCGCCTGGAACTGGCCGATCTCTGCTTCGAGGCCGGAAGGCTGCTGATCGAAAGGAAGTTCGACGAAAACGACGCAACCGGGAAAAAACTCCAGGCCACCGAGGTGAACAGGTTTTTCAAGACCTGTACCGCCAGCTACCAACAGGTCGAGGACTCCCTCTACCTGCAAATCGACGAATACCGCAAGAAGGGCAAGCATGAAAAGGCGGCTTCACTGCTGGCGGACTCGGCCCGGCTGACTTTGAAGAGGGGGATCTGCCACTACTTCTGGAAGGACCACTTTCGGTTCAAGAAGGAGCCGGGGACGAAGCAGGCCCATCGCGATCCGAAGCAATACAAGTTGGGGTGGTCGCTACAACTCGTGCACTATGCGACCTGGGACTCCCCTCCCGACAGCCACCTGGTTCTGTGGTCCTGGGTTTACGCGTACCTCTGCTGCAAGGAGTTGGGCCTCGAACACGAAACCGATGCGATCATCAGGGCTGTCACGGACGAGGATCGCTGCCTCCTCGAGCTGACCAAAACGCTGCGTGCCAGGTCGGATGCACAGTGGCTCGTCACCGATCCGCTGGAAGCTCTCTTTTCGCTGATCGTGAGCACCCACAACGCGGAGGGGAATCCGGCCCAAGCGCTGAAAGCGGCCGAGATCCTGTTCAAGGCCTATCGGGGCGCCAAGGTGAAGGCAGGTCCCACGGCCGACCTGCTGCGCCTCGAATACTACAAGGCCGCGCTGGAGCAAAGGGGGATCGGCAAGGCGGGAAAGATCCTCCTCGAGGTGGCGGCCCAGAACCGGGGCAACCGCATCAACCGCCTCGCGCGCCCTCTTCTCGAGGACTTGGTGACGCGCTGTTCGGGTAAGGACAAGAAGCGGTACGCGGCGGTTCTGCAGGAAGCCCGCTGCGCCCTGGCCCACGAGTATCGGCTGGGCGGGGACGATGCACGGGCGATCGAGCATTACGATTTATTCCTCGCACCCGAGACTCCGGAGAGACTCCTCAAAAAACTCGGGGCTGACGCGTGGCAAGGCAAAGGATTCTGCCTTTTCCAGATGAAGAAGTGGGCCGACGCGGCCGCTGCCTTCGAGAAGAGCTTCGAGTACGAGGGCAAACGCGGTGGGGCGGACGAAAGGGCGGGTCGCGCCTACTGGCACCGCGCCCTGCTCAGAGCGGTCGAGGCATCGGGGAAGAACGCCGCCGCATCGCGCAGGTTGCAGGCCGCGGAAGAGAAGCTTCGCGAGCTGCGCATCGAGCCGAAGGCGCCCCTTCCCGAATTCGGCGCACCGATCCCGTGCCGCGATGTGAGCATTCCGCCCACGGGGATCTTTACCCGGCAGCGGATCGCGCGGGAGCCGAAAGTGTTTTTTCGGTCGATCCCCGTGTTCAAGCCATCCAAGAAGGACGACAAGGTCATCTGGAAGAGCGTCGAGACCGGCCTCGACTGGCTCGCGCGCCATCAGGATCCCGAGGGGTTCTGGGACTGCGACGCATTCGGCGCGCAATGCGAGAGAGGCAAATGCAGCGGCAAGGGCAATCCTCTCAACGACGTGGGCGTCACGGGCCTCGCGGTCCTGGCATTCCTGGGGGCGGACAACACCCTCACGAGCGGCCCGTACTGCGATGCGGTCAGAAGGGGCTGCGGATTTCTCTGCACGGTTATCGATCCCGAGAACGGGTGCCTGACCCTCGAGGAAGGCGTGCACTTCATGTACAACCACGCCATCGGCAGCCTCGCCCTGACGAAGGCTTATGGCGCGAGCTCCTGGCCGGCCCTCGCCACGCCCGCGGAACGGGTCCTTGCATACATCCACGGATCCAAGAATCCGGGTAAAGCCTGGCGGTATAACCTCGACGATCCGAGAGAGGAGAAACAAAACGACGTTTCCGTCACAGGCTGGATGGTCAGGTGCCTGGTGAGCGCTCACGCCTGCGGCCTGACCTGCTACGAAAAGGATATCCGCGATGCGCTCGCCTACATCGACGACATGACCGATTCCACGACCGGTCGGACCGGCTACAATGAATGCGGACACGGCGGTTCGCGCGAGGCGGGGGACCAGAACACCTGGCCCTTTGACGAGACCGAGGCGATGACCGCCGTGGCCATGGTCTGCCGTTCCCTGGCTGGACAGGTCTTGGATAACCTGGAGTCGCAGGGACTTCACATCGATGCGGGGGCCAAGTTGCTGTGTCAGCAGATGCCGGGCAAGGAGGAGAATCGCAACAGGGTCGATTATTACTACTGGTATTACGGTTCCCGCGCCATGGCCAGGGTCGGCGGCACGCGCTGGAAAAAGTGGAAGACCGCGGTGTCGGGGCTGCTGCTCGATCATCAGGACAGTTCGAAATGCGCCGAAGGCTCATGGGATCCTCGCAGGGATCCCTGGGGCGACCGCGGCAGCAGGATCTACACCACGGCTTTGAACACCCTCACCTTGCAAGCGCTCGCCCGGCGGGCCGAGGCTGAAAAAGGCCGTTAGTTCATCGAGCCGCGGAGAGCACGCCTGTAGAACAGCCGAAAAGCCCCGAAACACGTTGGAGTTTGTTCAGGCGATGCATCGCGAGGCAGCGGGAAGAGAAGGGCGATCGACGAAACGTCTGATCCGGCCCCACCGCCATCGGCGGTAAGGTCTCTGGCAGGTCTCGATCTTCGAGAGGATCCTCGTCCGGATCATCGACCTCCTTCTCGACCGCAAGAGGACACGGCCACAGCGCGCTGAGCGTTGATCACTCGAAGAGATCGAAATCCCCCCCAAGCACCCGGTCGGTGAGGCCGCTCACAAATCCAGACTTCCTTGGCATCCCAATTAATGGGGGAGTCGTTTCTTCCCAGCGGCGTCCATGAGAAAAATCGAGAATTCGAGCGGAACCGGTATGAAGCATTGACAGGGATGAAGTATATAATTAAACTATTCATTCTAATACTGTATGAAAGCACCTGTTCTGCCGATTTCGATTTACTTTTATTGGAGGAACCCGATAGTGTACAGTAAGTTATGCTTGATTGTCGCAACCTGTGTCTCATTCGTTCTATTCAACGGTCCCGCCCCAGGTGACGCTCCGGAGCTCGACACGGGAGTCTACGTCAACGACAGCGGAGGCCCGATCGATGTCGACGCGCACCTCATCCCATGTTGCGTCGACTGGAACGAGGACGGCGCCAAAGATCTGCTCATCGGTCAGTACACGAACGGCCACATCCATCTCTATCTCAATCAAGGTTCGGATTTCGCCCCGCTCTTCACGAGCAGTTCGCTTCTCGAGGCGGGCGGTTCGCCGATCGTCACATCCTTTGGATGATGCATGGGCTCGAGTCCACGAGTAGTGGACTGGAACAACGACGGCAACAAGGATCTGATTGCCGGCGAACGGGATGGCCACATCCGTCTCTACATCAACATCGGCTCCAATGCTTCTCCCTCCTTTTTCAACTTCTCCTATATCGAGGTCGGCGGTGTGGATTTCGACTGCGGTTACAACTCGATGCCCGTGGTGGTCGACTGGAACGAGGACGGAAAGAAGGACCTGCTCTGCGGGGAGCACGACGGAAAGATCTTCATCCTTCTCAATACCAACACAGACGCCGATCCTGCTTTTTCATCCACCTCCTTTGTTCAGGACGGTGCGGGCAATCTCGACATCGGCGGCAGAACGAGCCCCGACGTGGTCGACTGGGACGGCGACGGCGCCAAGGATATCATTGCCGGCGAGACCCAGGGGAACTTCTTCTACGTCCGCAACGTGGGCACGAACGCGGCGCCCGCCTTCAACGGATACACGCTCATGGAAGCGGGCGGCCAGACGATCGATCTGGGTTACAACTCCAGGCCTTTCGCAATCGATTGGGACAACGACGGTACGAAGGACCTGCTCGCCGGTTGCTACGACCCGAATGCGGGGACAGGCTTCGTGTGGCACTTCCGCGCTGTCGGTCCGCTTTTACTCGACACGAACCAGGTTTCCGCCTCCGCGGGCGGCTCGATCCAGTTCGCGCTCGATGCCGGCGCGCCCAACGCGAACCGGGGATACTGCGTGGTGGGCACCCTGTCCGGAACCGAGCCGGGCACCCTGCTTCCGGGCGGGCTGGTGACCATACCGCTGAACAGGGACTGGTTCACCGACTATATCCTGGCACGGCTGAACACGGCGATCTTCCAGGACTTCTGGGGGAACCTCGATGCGTCGGGACAGGCGTCCGCATCGCTCAACGTGCCGCCGATCCAGCCGACCTGGGTGGGCAAGATCATGCACTACGCCTTTGCCACGCGAACGCCCTGGGATTATGCATCCAACGCGGCCGCCATAGAGATCCTTCCCTGACAGCCGGTCGAATCCGATGTGATCCTGACTCGTGATCGCACCCTCCAGTGTCATACGCAACAGTGTGATACTGGAGGGTGGTTCAACTGAACGGTCTCGTTTCCCTGAATAATGGCTAGAACGGACCCCGCAATCCGATTTGGGCGAATTCCCCGTTCCGGCTCACTGAGATGTCACGTGAATGGAATCGAGGTAAGTCCCCTCGTACCCGTTGTTCAACTCGTCCACGGCGAAAACGAATTTCCACGATCCCACCGGGATGGCGCTCTGCGAGATAAGAAAGTCACTGATCGCGAGAAGCTTTCCATTGTAGGCCCGGACCGGTTTCCAGTTCGCGCAATACTGCCAGCCGACCGGGTGCGTCCAGCAATACAGGAAGGTGTTGTCCTGGACGCCGGCCACCCACCAGTCGTGGGCCATTCTCTGATCGCCCGGATCGAGGGAGACGGTCATCGACACGGTCTGCGTGGACGGGATCGTGAGCGGGCCGTCCTGGCCGTCGACCTTGATGTCGGGCTCGGGGGGATCGACAGTGATATCGAAGAAGTAGATCGATCCGCTGGCCGGTCCGATCTCGCGGTCGAACTGCGCCGCGATGAGCGCCGTCTCGCCAGAAAGTACGGCCGCTGTGCCGAACCGTTTCCACGACCGGCCGTCGGTCACGAGGAATTTGTCGTCCTCCAACCACTCGCCCGAGGCCGGATCGTACACGAACAGATAGGCGGACCCGGAATAGGGCCCGTCAACATAATCCCCGATCGAGGTGATCACGGCGTTGTGGCCGGAGAGTGTGACCGCCTGGCCGAATGCATAGTTTTCCGCGCCGTCCGATGCGAGCAGTTTTTGTTCCTCGATCCACGCACCGGAGGTAGAGTCGTACTCGAAAACGTAGGCTGATCCCGAGGCGAAACCACTGTCATCCGTGCTGGAGGCTCCGATCAGAGCGGTGTCTCCCTCGAGAGCGACCGAGTCGCCGAACCAGTCCGCCATGCCGCCGTCGGAAGCAAGGAACTTGTCGATCTCGGTCCAGGTCGAGGAGCCTGGGTCGTACTCGAACAGGTAGACCGAGCCGGACCAGTAACCATTGTCGTCGTCGGCCGGCGCCCCGATCAGTGCCCGGTTGCCGGAAAGAGCCACGGCATCGCCAAAGAATTCGGAGCCCGCACCATCGGAAGGGATGAGCATGGCCTCCTCGGTCCATGTGCCCGAGCCGGGGTCGTAGCGGAACACGAAGGTCGCTCCAGTGTCCAGCCCGGCGTCGTAGTAGTAGGGCGTGCCGATCAGAGCGACTTCTCCGTCAAAGGCGATCGAGAAGCCGAAGGCGTCCCCGGGACCGTCGTCGGTGGGAAGGAGCTTGGTTTCCTGGTTCCATGTGCCGGAGACCGGGTCGTAGCCGAACACGTAGACCGATCCGGAGTCTTCCCAGTCACCATCGTCCCAGGGCGCCCCGATCAGTGCGATGTTGCCGCACAAGGCGGCGGAGAAGCCGAAAAAGTCGGAGTCCGATCCGTCCGCGGGGAGGAGCTTGGCCTCCTCTGTCCACGATCCCGTGGCAGGGTCCTGCCGCAGCACGTAGGCGGAACCTGAGTTGTACCCGTTGTCGTCATCATGTTTCGAGCCGACAAGAGCGACGCCGCCCCACAGGGTGACCGCGCTGCCGAACTCATCCATCGCAGCAGCGTCGGAAGCGATGATCTTGGCGTCCTGATTTTGGTCTCCCCGCGCGGGGACAGCGACCAGCATCGAGAGACAGATAACGATCACGAGTATCAAGGCCATTCGGAGTACAGGTGCAGAGTGAGAGGATGATAACATTTCGGAAAACTCCCTTCCGCTCGGGTGAGCCGTTGCGTGGCCCGCGGGCTCGGTACTCGCCAATAAGAGAAGGGGGGGACGAGAAAATCTCTCATCCCCCCCCTATCGGATCGACCCGCGGCCGGGAGACCGCGGAACGGGAGTATCGATTATTCAGGGTTCTCGCTGGAATCGGTTTCGAGCACCACCGAGGTGCTGCTGCCGAAGACCTGGACCCACTTGCCGATGAACACGCCCGCGGCGTAGACCTTCCATCCGCCGATCATGATCGTGCCGTTGGGCGCGAAGATGTGGGCGCGCGTTTCGGTCCTGGGGCCGAGCACAACGGCGGCGACCGTCGACGCGAGAGGATCGCTGTCTTCGCCCTCGACAAAGATGTCGATATCGGCGGCGCCCAGCTCTTCGTCGAAGGGATTGTCAGCCGGGCCGATGTAGGCCTTCTTCATGGCCGAGAGGCCGCCCATGATGCGGATCTCGCAGGGAGCGAGGCACTCGAGGCGGGTCTGGCGTCCGAGGGTGAGGCTCTTGATGTTGTACACGCCGCCCTCGAGCTTCAGGGTGGTGGGCATCGTCTTGTTCTTCGACTTGGCGAGCTCCACCATACCGTAGTCGCCGGCGGGCAGGGTCTGCATGGTCTCGCCGGGGACATACACATCGTCGACACCCGGGGTGAACTTGGGGAAGGTCGGGCTCGGATCTTCCACGGGAAGATCGAGGGGGCTGAAGAGGTCGCCGTCGACCAGGGCCTTCGGAGAGATCTTGGCGTCGTTGAAGTGGACGTCGCCGCTCACGTAGGCCTTGGGGCTCACCTTCAGCGAGTCGCCGTAGCAGTTGCCGAAGAGGGTGGCGTCGTAGCCGATGTGGGTCTCGAAGTTCTGGTGGACCCAGCTATCGTGGGCCATATCCTTGGCACCTACGTCGCCGGTCACCTCGGCGGCCTTGATCGAGCAGCTGTGAAGCGAGTAGATCACGAAGTCGCTCGTCGGCGGAGGAGGGGGCGGCGCCGCGCCGGCAGGAAGATCGATCACGGCAACGATCAGTCCGAGGCAGTCGCTCGCAACGCCGGTGACGAGCTCGAGCGTGTTGGGACCGGGCGAGAGATAAGAGGTCACATCCCACGTCTTGATGTCCCAGAGGGCGCCGTTGCCGCCCGGGCCGGTGTTGTCGGACGGGACCGAGTCGCCGCTGAAGATCTCGCCGCCCGCCTCGAGGGTGGAGGCGTTCATGACGAGCGCGTCATCGGCGAAAATCTGGCCGTCGGCCACGTGGAGCTGAAGGTTCGCCGAACCCGAATCGTAGTTGATCCCCGCCAGGGTCACGTTCCATCCGTCGGCATCGTAGGTGTTCGTGATGTTGCTGTCATTGCCCTCGAAGACCACGATGTCGCGGTCATTGGTGACGTCCCCGTCATCGAAGAACACGACGAGGGAGGCGCCGTTCGAGTCGGCATCGCCGCCCGACGCGAAGCCGGTCAGGGTGTAGGTGCCGTTGCCCGTGGCGATGACGAGGTCGGTCACGTCGGCGCGGTACGCCTGGCTGTGATCCGAGCCCCAGCAGTTGTCGTCGGAGAAACCGATGTTCGTGCCGGTCACGGGACTTCCGTTGACGAACACGTCGGCCGCCACCGAGGGATCGGTGTCGTTCGAGAGAACGCTCCAGAAGAGGTAGGCCATCTCGACCGTACCGCCGATGCCGGTCATGGTGATCTCGCCGCTGCCGACCGATCTCAAGCCCGCAACGCCGGCGGTCGCGAAATCGGTGTCATACACCGTTTCCAGGTAGGCGATATCCGACGCTGCAGCCTGCGGCGCCGGAGCCAGGAGAGCAAAGAGAGTCAGGACCGAGGTCAGCAAAATGTGAGTGAATTTCATTTATCTTTCTCCAGATTCTCGAGAGTACGTTTCACGTAAGAGTGGATCGGGACGAGGAGCCCGCACCGCCGCCCGCACCTTTGACAGGCGCCTTGCAGCAGATTGAAAGGCGTTTTCGAATTGTGTGATTAAATACCCGATCCGTACGGTTGAATACGTAGAGATCTTTAGCACGCGGATCAAGGCTGTGAACGGGAAAAAAATAAAAACCGATGCGCGCTGAGGTAATCTTGACCGGGGCGGTTTTCAGAATTTGAATAGACACTCTCGATGGGGAGAAAATTGGGATAGAATACGGCCTGGGAAATTGACGATCCTTATATGTATATCGACAAAGAGGAGATCGAAATGCTGAATCGAATGATCCTTCCGGCGGTGGTGATCGTTCTGTCGTCCCTGAGCGTGACAGGATGCGGCGATGCCATGTCCGATTCGCCGGAAGGGACTGTACGCACCGTGTTCAATGAACTGGAAAACAACAACGCCGGTGTGATCTGGGACGCCATGCCCGCCAGCTACCAGTCGGATGTGGAATCCCTCATCCACGACGCGGCCGCCAAGATCGACGCCGATGTGTACGACAAAGCCCTTGTCATCGCCAACAAGGCAGTGGATGTGCTGAAGGACAAGCGGGACTTCATTTTGGGACTTCCCATGCTCCAGCAGGGTCTTCTCGCCATGGTGATCAGGGATCAGGAAGAGCTCAAGAAGAACTGGAACGACATCGTCGAGATCGTAGACATCATCGCCTCGAGTGAGCTGGAGACCCACGACTCGCTGAAGTCGCTCGACGTGGACGATTTCTTGAGCGGTACGGGCAGTAAAATCATGGTTCAGTTGGAGACACTCTCCAAGCTCACGGCAAATCCTGAAATGGCCGCAACCTGGGACAAGTTCGGCAACGTCGAGGTCAACGTCAAGTCGACCGACGGCGACAAGGCGGTGATCGAGCTCAAGTACGAGGGCGAGGATCCCGTGACCATGGCCATGGTCAAGGTGGAGGGCAAGTGGGTTCCCGAGGATATTGCCAGTGACTGGAAGAGAGGCGTCGAGGAGACGAAGGCCGAGATCGCCCAGATGACCTCCTTCATGACCGCGGAGCAGAAAACGAATGCTCTGGCGCAGATGGCGGAGATAGAAACGATCGTCGATCAACTCGCCAAGGCCGAAACCCAGGAGGAGTTCAACAAGATCGTGATGAGTTTCATGGGCGGCATGTGATCAGCCGCCCGGACAGCAGCCCCCGCGGGCGCGCAACGCGCACCCCGCGGCCGGGCCGCGGGCGTTCCGAACCGTTTCCGGCTACTTGATCAGTTTCAGGATATCACGGAACCGGGGGTGGTCGGCGCTGTGCATCAGTTCATAGAAGACGGTCTCCACGTTGGTCACCGCGACACCGGCGTCGCGCATTCTGCACAGGGCGTTCCGCTTGTTTGGCGCGCTCCGCGACGAGACCGCGTCTTCCACGACCTGCACCTCGTAACCCTTTTTGAGAAGGTCGAGCGCCGTGAGCAGGATGCAGATGTGCGTTTCCATCCCGGCCAGGAGGACCTGGCCCCGACCGTGTGCGCCGTGTGCGCCGAGGGCGCCCAGAAAGGCCTCGTTCCCGCAGCAGCTGAAGGTGTTCTTCTCGACCGGCGCGAGGCCGTCGAGGTGCCGGGCCACCTCGGGCACGGTTCGGCCCAGGCCCAGGGGATTGTGCTCAACCCAGACGACTGGAGTCTCGAGGATCCTCAGCCCCTGGACGAGGGTGGCGCTCCGTTCGAAGAAGAAATCTTTCCCGTCCATCATCTGGGCGAGTTTTCCCTGGATGTCGACGAGCACGAGAACAGTTGATTCGAGCGCGAACATGGACGATCAGCTCCGAAAAAATAGTTTGTGATTCGCTGCTTGTTGACGATATTTAGATCTCAACGGTAGGACAAAGACTGTCAGTTCGGTACGTGTCATGTCAAGGCATACTCTTGTCAAGTTCATATTCGTTCGAATCGTTTTCGTCTGTATAGGGATCGTCTTTGCCTTTCTGGCGGGAGAGGCCGCGGTTCGGATCTTCGATCTCGGCCCGAAGCGCCTCGAACCGCTCTTCATTCCCAGTTACAGGTTGTCCGAGAATCCGATCCTCAAGTACGAGTACCGGCCGTGTTACGAGCCGACCGATACACCATATGATGATTTTCATACCAACTTCGCGATCAATTCAGCGGGATTTCGCGACCGTGAATTCGACGTGGAGAAACCCGGCGGTACGCTGCGCGTCATCGTTCTCGGGGATTCGATTACCTCCGGGAATGGTATCGAGAACCTGGACGATACCTATCCAAAGAAACTCGAGGAACTGCTCAACAGGGACAGCGGGACGACCAGGGTCCAGGTTTACAACATGGGAGTGGGCGGGTATTGCACCATGCAGGAAGCGGAGACACTGAGATGCAAGGGGCTTGTCTACCAGCCCGACTACGTGCTCGTCGGATTTTGCATGAACGATTTCTGGCCCGGATCGGACGGGGGTGTCTACGAGCGGCTGCTCGCCGTGAACACGGAGGCGCGCACACCGGGGCACCTCGTCTCCTACGAGAGCGGTCTCCTGAAATATTCGCGGCTCGCCTTTGTGATCCACCATCTCATCAAACAGCGCTTTGGGTCGGATCCGCCCGCGTCCGACCGATCTATTGAGGGTGGCCAACCAAAAAAGAACGTGAAACAGGGCCTCGGTCTGCTCAAAAGACTTTCCGACGAGCACGGTTTCGAGCTCCTCGTCTTCAACATACCCGGATTCAATCGTCCCTTCGAGGACTATCGGTTCTCGAAGATGTTCGATTGGCTGAAGACCGCGGCGCTCGAGGCAGGCGGTGTGCGGGTCGAGGACCTGCTCGACGACTTCAGCCGCCGCGGTCCGGATGCGGACGTGTATTCGCTCGACGAGCTGCATCCGAATGTGCTCGGACACAATGTCCTCGCCGAGATTCTCCACGAGAAGTTGATGGAGCATTTTGCCGAGCTCAGAACGCCCCGGGGGCGCTGAATCCCCGGTCCGTCACCGCACGTCGCCGTACCTTTTCCACACGTCGAGCGCGATCGACAGCGGTTTCATCATGGGTACGGTGTAGGTCGGGAAGTCGTGCGCGGCCAGGTATGCGCGCGTGTTCCACACGTGCCGTGAAAACCCGCGCGGCGACAGGATCAGGGGTTTCTTGAACTCGGAGTGGATCTCGATCAGGCGCTCGGCAATGTATTCCGAGAGATAGGGCACCTGAAAGTAGGATGCCACGAGGATGATGTCGGTGTTCGGGTCCGAGTTCAGGGTGAGCAGCGCCTCGAGCAGCATGTCGTCGTCGCAATCGCCGAAGAGATCGAGGGGATTCTCCGTGATCTGGTGGGCGATCCGATCCTTCTCCTCGGGACTGGCGGCGCGCACCTTGCCCTCGAGGAGGGTGGCGAATTTTTCCTTGGTCTCGGGCGCGAATTCGGCCAGCTTCAATCCCTCGGCCGTGATCTGGTCGGCGAGGAGGATGGCCGCGCCGCCGCCCACGCTCACCACGGCGATCCGGTTGCCGCGCGCCGCCGGCTGGGTGGAGAGGATCGAGATCACGTTGATCAGGATCTTGGGGTCCTCGGTGAGTTCCTCGATGAGAAAGAGCCCGGCCTGCTCGCAGGCCGCTTTGAAGGCTTCGAAGCTGCCCGCAAGGGACGCCGTGTGCGACATCGTCTTGGCCGCGCCGCCGCCCACGCCGCCCTTGATCACGATGACCGGTTTCTTTTCGGCCACGGCCCGGCCCACTTCCATGAACTGCAGGCCGTTGCGCAATCCCTCGAGATAGATGGCGATCACCTTGATGCGCGGATCGTCGCCCATGTGGGCCAGGATCTCGGCGATCGTCACGCCCGAGGCGTTGCCGCAGGAGGCCCACTTTCCCACGGAGAGGTTGTCGGCGTCGAGCATCTCGAGCAGTTCGAGCCCGATGCCGCCGCTCTGCGAGATCACGCCCAGACCGCTCGGTTTGCTCTGCATGCCGGTGCGCCGTTCGGGGATGAACATCGTGTTCAGCCCGGAAAAGTTGTCGATCACGCCGAGGCAGTTCGGACCGATGTAGGAGATCTTGTGTTCCGTCGCCGTGTCGATCAGTTCCTGCTCCAGGTCGTTGCGACCGCTCTCGGCAAAGCCGTCGCTCACGATGATCGCGCCGCGGCCCCCCTTGGCGCAGAGCTCCTTGAAGGTGGCGATCGTGGCATCGGGACCCAGAGCGATCACCGCGAGGTCGGGTATCTCGGGCAGGTCGGCGATCGACGGGTAGCAATCGAGGCCGAGGAGCGATTTGCGCCGCGGATTGATCGGGTAGAGCTTGTCGATGCGGCGCGAGTTCTTGAGGATGATGCCGCCGATCGATCCGGAGCGCGATGCGCCGACCACCGCGACCGATTTGGGCGAGAAGATCGACTCGAGGCTTTTCATGCGGCGGTAGGAGAGATCGGTCGCCCTCCGGTGGAAGACCGGTTCGCCCACGATCACGCGCGCATCGACGATGGCGAATCCCGCCTCGTAGACGATGACCGGGTTGAGGTCGAGTTCGAGGATGTCGGGCCGCTCGTCCATCATTCGCGAAACGCGGATGACCGTGTCGATCACGGCCTCCCGGTCGAGCGCCGGCCCGCGGAAGCCCTTGAGCACGCGGTCCGACTTGGTCTTGGCGAGCATCCGCTCCACATCGTCGCTCGTGAGCAGCCCCACGCCGGGGGCCGCGTCCTTCCAGAGTTCGACGAAGCGGCCGCCGTGGCCCACCATGGTGACCGGGCCGAAACAGGGGTCCTGACGGGCGCCCACGAGCATCTCGAAACCCTGCTTGGCCATTTTCTGGACGAGAACGTTCTCCACGTCCTTGGCGCCCGCCTTGCGGGCGTTGTCGATCACCTTGTCGAAGATCTCGCCCGCTTCCTCGGCATTCTTGACGTCGAGAAACACAACGCCCACGTCGGTTTTGTGGACGATCTCGGGAGTGGCCACCTTGATCACGACGGGGAAACCGAGCTCGCTCGCGGCCTCGATCGCCGCCTCGCGCGTCTTGACCGCTTTTCCGAGAACCGGAATCCCGTAGGATTCGAGGATCATTACCGTTTCTTCGAAGCCGAGCTGTCTGCTGGTCATGATTGCACCTGCTTGGGTTGACTGTGGACGTCCTGGCCGCGCGGACGCTGCCCAGGAGGATCTGCGATATCCGGCTCATCATAACCATCCGGGGGGATTAATACAGGGCGAGATTAAATAACCGTTCTTGGCGGTGGCGCTGTAATCCGGTGCCTGCTCGGGCGCCCCACATTGCGCGATGAGAAGCCTGAGCGCTTGCGCGAGACGGGCCGGATATGTGCTGGCCCGGCGAACGGTACTGACAAATGAGGGACGCACTCAGATCGCCCATTTCAGTTCCCTCTCATGAGGGTACAGAGCCGATGGCGCGCGGTGTGGAGTCGCGACCACACGGTTCCTTCGGGGATCGCCAGGATCTCCCCGACCTCCTTGTGGGACATCCCTTCAATCGCGAACAGATGCAGAACGACGCGGTGCTCCCACGATAACTTGTTGATGGCCTGCAGCGTTCTCTGAACCTCGTCCTTCAGTTCTGCGGATAGGTCGACGCTCGCAACGAGATCGTCGGGCAGCGTCACCGTCCGGCTTTTCGCCCGGCTGCGAACGCGCAGGGCGGCCCGGATCGAGATTCTGTAGATCCACGTCGAGTAGGAAGCGTCTCCGCGGAATCCGCTGAGGCCGCGAAGGACATCAACGAAGGTTTCCTGCAAAGCGTCTTCGGCATCAGCATGATTGCCGCACAATCGATAGCAAAGCGCGAAGACGCGGTCCTTCTCATTTTCAAACAGCTCGCGGAGGTGCGTGTCGTCCCGGTCACGGTGCGAAGTCGAGCCTTTTTTCATCGCGTCAACTCCGACTGCATCCGATTCACTTGACGGCGCCGGACCTTGATTTTGTACCAGGCCAACCCAAAGAAGAAAGCCGCCACCACCAGCGGCGGGCGAAGATCGTTCGCGAACGGAGCGACAGCAAGGAAGAGTGCCGCCAGCCCCGTGTAGAGGAGCGCGTCGACCACACAGCCGATTTCCAACGATCTCAGCTCATCGGCAACGGTCGCGAACAGCTCCACGCTATGCGCGCACAGACGCCGCAACTCGTTGCGACGTTTCTTCCAGTCCGCGATCTGTTTCGGCAGGACCGCAAGCAGTAGCCCGCCGGTCACGAACCAGGTCGGATGGTTAAAGAAACCCCAGACAAAGGTCAGGGCAGTCAGCGTCAGTGTGTAGGCGAGTTTACGATAAGGGCGACGTGCCACCCAGCGAGCCCGACGTGCGATCCGCTGCCATTTGATATCGGTGAGGGTCGGCGCCAGTGTCAGCTGTACGACGCGGTGCATCTCCGCCAGCTCCTGTTGATACTTTTGACAGGCAGTGCAGGTCTCGACGTGTTCAACGAGAGTATCAGGTAGTTCATCGACGGCCCCGTGGTTCTTCTTTTCAAGCTCGATCTGACAATCGGTGCACGTGTTCATTGCATTTCCTCTGGTTCCAATTCGCGCTCTTATTGCTTTGGTTCACGCTCTTAGAGGGAGTCGGGCCGAGCGACCTTCACGACATTCAAACAAAGATTATAAATGGCGTAACTAACTTCTTTTACTTGATTTAAATGTTGAGTTCACTCGGGGCGGGGTTTCTGCCCATCGTGCGGTGACCGGCGCCCGCTTGAGGTGGAAAACGAAAACTGATCGCGAAGATCACGCGGGCGGGATGATTGGCGCCGGAATTTTCCGGTCGATTCGAGGTCAGTCATCCTCCCCGGTCAGATCGAGGTCATAGTGGGTCGTTTGGCCGTCGATGACGATGCAGATCCAAGGGATGGCCGGAGGTGACTGGCAATGACTGATCGATCGACTCATTCCGTCTCTCCAGTCCTTGTCGCTTTTCTCGACCTGCCAACGGCCAGGCGTGAGATTGGGGAACGAGTAGTTGCCCGACCGATCGGTCACTGTATAAACCGGGAAACCGTCTCCGCGGGAGGCTGCCACGATGATCCCTTCCGGATCCTCGCCAGGGGCAAGTTTCACTTTTCCCTCGATGGAGCCACCGCCTGTCAAGTTTATCGTCAAGCCCGACATTCCGGCGAGGTAGTCGAATTCCAGGGGGCCCACCTCGCCGGGAGCGAATCCGTCGATCACGGATCTCAAATAATAGACGCCCGATTCCTCGAGCGGGATAGCGAAGCAGCCGGCAGCATCCGTCAACGAGCACACATACTCATCGTTAGTGGAACGGCAGGGGAACTGATTGACCGCATAGGCGATATCCGGTTTCACTCCCGTGTGTACGCACACCCTGACGCCTGCGGCGGGTTTTCCATCGGCCAGCACCCTCCCCCGAATGCCGGGTGCGGGATGTAGAACGACCTGGAGTGGATCGGGGAAGAGGCCGCCCTCGTAAGGACCGAATTCGGAATATTTGTAATCCTCGGCACCGATCCTGACCATGATCGCGTTCTGAGGGGCGGCGAGCTCGGCGATTCCGTCGCTGTCGAGCTCTTCGCGGAAGAATTCCTTTCGGCTGTACCTGCGGTCTTCGTTATGTTTCGGAGAATAACCCATGGTCGAATGGATCTCGCTCTCGCTCGCGTATTCCGAATCGTGTAAAAGTATCTCGGCCGTGAACGAATCGAGGAGCTCTCCCTTCTCATCGCGCACATGTAGGCGAAGATTCCCCCGGAGCGCTTCGAACTGGATCACCAGGTTGAGCGTCCCCGGCAAGACATCGTCCACGCGCGCGCGCTCATATTTTCCGTTCGCGTTCCATGCTTCGATGGAATGAGGCACATCGTATTTCACGAGATAACGGAACCGGCCGTCGGCGTCCACATCGGACGTGGAGCTGCCGCCGCCGGAGGAATGCTCGTGGCTGATCTTGATCTTGGCAAAGGGATCCGGAATACCTTCGGGTGTCAGCACGAGGCACTCGATCCTTTCCTTGGCCGGTCGTGAATCGAGCATGATCTCGACAGCGAAAACCTCCTCGCCGGCGCGGATCTCGATCGGTTCGGAGTGGGAATAGTAAAAAGAATTGTTGCCCGCCCAAACCCTGAACGATCCCAACGGAATGCGGCAGACCCGAAAAGAACCGTCTCCCTTCGACCGATCGGTGAAGACGTTGTCCCCGGTGATGAAACCCCGCTGCCGCGCTTTTGCCAGATCCATATCATCGAGGGATCGATCGGTGCAATAGACGCGCGCGGCGAAAACAGGCACGCCCTGCGTGTCGACGACACGGCCGGACAGGGCCCCGGCCGCATCGAGAACGACATCTCCGAGATCGACGGTGCCTCCGCCCAGCACCCGCACCGAGTGTTCCCAGGTGACATACCAATCCAGTTCGGCATAGATATAAGCTTCCGGCGAGCTGAGCGATCGGTTCAGCCGAAAGTCCGCTTCCGCACGGCCTTCGGCGCCGCTGAACGATTTCGCCCTCAGTCCATCATAGGTGAGCTCGACCCGAACACCGGGCAGCGGACCGCCGTCGCGGTCCACGAAACGCATGACCACGCGGAACGTGTCGACCTCCTCTTTACCGGCAACGGTCTTTTCGGCCGATTTCGGTTCCAGTGAGACACGGGCCGGCCCGGTCGATTCGACCGGATCGGCCGCGTCGAGAAATCCGGTTCCGCTCGAATCGCGCGTCCCTGAATCGGCCGTAGAATCGGACATCCGGTCCCGATCGACAGCGTCGCTCTCACTGGAAAAGAACAGGAAATAAACAGTACCGGCGAGGAGGCCGATTCCGAATACGAGCAGGATCAACCACGTTGATTTCGAGGACAACAAACTGACCTCCTGTGACGGGAGCATTTCTCCGGCGGCCCGTTGAACAGCTTTCCAGCCAGGAGCGAAGTGCTTGATTCAACGGGCCTTGGCTCATCGATCCGAAGATAGATTATCTACATTTGCAGACTATCCTCGTCAACCTTGTGGTGGCTATTTCGGTCCCACACATCTCCTTTGATGGTGATCTTTTGCGTTCCCGGAGGCAGATCGCTGACCAGTTGCTCCATTTGCCAGTTCAGACCGCTGAATAGCACTCCTGAGTAATTGTTCGACGGATAGTACCTTATTCCGACGAGTCCACGTTCGTTGCCGCATCCCCTGTCGATCTTGCAGTTATAGAGGATCTTGGTACCGTCCGACGATAACGAGACATCGACGGTTATGCCGAGACGGCAAGCGGCGGTACGGGCTTTGGCGAACCCGTCGGCATGGACGAGAAGCGCCGCCAGAAAAAGAAGAGCCGTTAGTGCGACAAGGATTTTTTTCATGACAAGTGTCTCCATTCTCGGTTGAAAAATATTCCCAGATCTTTTCCAGTTTAGAATGACCGTTCGCATTCGATCATTACGGGAGTTGCCGTTTTTTGTACCGACCCGGAGGAACAGGATGGTGCCGATGGCGATCAGGACCAGGTCCACCAAGCCGGCCTGCAGGCCGGCCCGGACAAAGGGAGCCCGGACCTCCTTGAGATCGATTTTAACCACGATGCCCAGGTCGAGCACCGCCACCGGCTCGTGGACGGCGAGCACCTTTTTCCGCGATAATCGAAGCCGATCACCCTTCCCGAATCGCCCTTGAACACCCGGCGCACTCGGAACGATCAGCGCGAGCATCACTACGATGCAGCCAAGATGTTTTGTTTACATACCTGTCTCTCTATTCGCCGAACAATCCTTGGTGATCGAGCCGCGAAATGAAGATTCGTCATGAGCCTGGCACCGAGCGAAGCGCTCAGACCGACGAACTCAGCCCGACGAACTTAGCCCGACGAACTGAGCCTGGCTCAGTTCGTCGGGCTAAGCACTTCACCTGGTGCCGGGCTCGGTTTCCCCGGTTTCGTGCTTCCGCTACCGCTCGGAGAGTTCCGCGGCATTCGATTGCGCGATTTTCTGTCAGAACAGCCCCTGCTCACGGCTAGGAGGAAGTGAGGATCGGTGGGCCTCTCCACCTGATCCGCGTCTTTATCAACATAAACGTCAATATTATTTGATACAATTCGTTCCTGTTGAAAACCGGAAAGGGAGCCAACTCATGAATCGATATCATCGACTCACGATTTGTCTTGTCTGCGTCGCACTGCTCCTCCTCGGAGTCATGTCTCAGAACGCGCCGGCTCAGTCCGACCTGGAGATTTCGATCGACAACAGCGGGTATTCTCCTCAAGTCGCGCGCATACCGGTCGGCACGATCGCGACCTGGACCAACACGGAGGGAGTCCACACCACCACGAGTCGGGACGGATTGTGGGATTCGGGTGTTCTCACGGTCGGGGATACCTTCTCCTACCGGTTCGACACGGTGGGCGTCTATCACTACCACGACACAATCCACACCTGGCCGTCGGGAACGGTCGAGGTCGTGCACACCCTGGCAACGATAGACATCGAAACCCACAAGCCACTCTACGCCTCGGGCGACACGATCAAGGTGGGCCTCCACGTGGCCAACCCAGGGGCGGCCGTGCAGGTCGGGATCTACGTCTGGTCGAAGGGCCCTGGCGGCCAGGTGACGTGGTTCTTGCGCAGGCCGTCGGTTTCACTTCCCGCGGGTTTGGCCTTCAGCGACGACGAATGGTTCACCGCGATCCTGCCCGCTCTGCCTCGCGGCGAGTACCTCTTCGGCGCCGCGCTCGTCAAGGTTCCCGAACAAGCACTGATCGACCTCGACAGGGCGTCCTGCGAATTCGGCCGGGCGATCCAGTCCGACTGGTCGGGCGGTGCGGGCGAAACCGGACCGGTCCCTCTCTGGCAGAACGCCTTCGACACGTCGAACGGCGTCTCGTGGCAATCGCTCGCGGGCCAGCTTTCCCTCTCGGCCGTTCCGAGAACAACGCCGCTCGAAACCGTGATCGCTTACGACGCCGGTATCCCAAACGCCGTGGCCGCGGGCGATCTCGACGGCGATGGACGGGAAGAAGTGATCACGACCGATCCGGTCTATGACATCTACAACGATCTCGGTGCGATCTACTGGTGGGAATACCTGCCTGACGATACGTGGGTGCAGCACACGGTGAGCGACGATTTCTACGGCGCCCACAAGCTGAACACGGCCGATGTCGACCTGGACGGCGACCTCGACGTGCTTTGCGCCGCCTACTACGGCGACGATCCCGGTCTCGGAGAAAACGGCCGGTACGCGTGGTTCGAGAACCTCGACGGCAAGGGCACGATCTGGGGCCAGCACGATCTCGACCTCGATTTTCCCAACGCGAGCGAGGCGCACGCCGTCGATCTCGACAGTGACGGCGACCTGGATATCGTGGGCGCCTACTCCGACTCATTCGGACCGAGCCAGTTCGCCTGGTGGGAGAATGTCGAGGGCGATGGTTCCGCCTGGGTCAAGCACTGGATCCCCTACACTTTCTGGGGATCCGGTTATCTCGACGTGGGTGACGTGGACAACGACGGAGATCCCGACCTTCTCGGCGGCGGCTACAACACTTCCGGGGTCGGGTTCTGGGAAAACCTCGACGGCGTCGGTCAGAGCTGGATCGCCTGGTCGGTCACCACCCTCCCGGGCGGCCGGGGCGCCGAGCTGGGCGACATCGACGGCGACGGGGATCTCGACGCGCTCTTGTGGAACACCTATCTCGTCATGTGGATGGAAAACCTGGACGGCCAAGGTTTCAGCTGGGATCTCCATCTTCTCACCTACACTCTCGAGCATCCCTGGGCCACTGCGGCCGATGTGGATAACGACGGAAAGCTCGATATCGTGGCGACCAACGAGGAGCCCCTCTGGTCCGGCAACCCTCAGCTCATCGTTTACGACGTGACGCAGTTCACACCCTCGGGGGAACTGACGAGCGCCATCTTTGACGGCGACCTGGCTCCCGGCTGGGAGGCGATGACGTGGACTGTGGATGCGCCCGCGAACACGTCGGCCACCGTCGAGGTGAGGGCGTCGAACGATGAAACCAACATGGGCCTCTTTCAAGGGGTGCCCCATTCGGGCTTCGACCTCTCGGCGCTCATCGATCCGAATGCAAGGTACTTCCAGTATCGCGTCAATCTCACGAGCGGCGATCCGGAAGTCTCTTCCATCGTTCGCGATGTCGTCGTCGAGAAGGGGAGCGGGCTCTGATGACCGGTAGGCCGGGCTCCACGATGTGGAAGGCGGTATGAAATCGGTCGACACGCGGTTCGGCGGCCTGAACATCGAGTTCCCTATGCGGCGGCACGGGCGGATGGGTGTCATTTTGTCGACCGGAGTGCTCGAGTTCTCTCCGACCGTTCCGACAGCGCGGATTCCCGGCCTCCTCGTTGGGGAGTATTTCCGATCCAGAGGGGAAAACTCCCCCTTTTCACAAGGCCGTGGGAAATCATTTCGTTAATTCCCACATTCCATCTAAAATGATCGTTGCTTACCTTTGTTCTGAGACGACTCTTTTCATTTCCTTGGGAAGGAGCAGGTTCATGGGGTGCGATTCACTGACGACTTTCCGGCCAGGTATTCTGTTCCTGATCGCCGCGATCGTCTTTTGGGGCGCGGCTTGTCAGCAGATCGACAACCACGAGGAGGCGACCGGCTCTCTCTCGGCCGAGTACAGTCCGTCTCCCGCTGGCGCCGAATGTAAGATGCCGCAACCCACCCAGCACTGGCTCGACTCCGACGCCGAGACGCGCAACAAGGCCGCGCGCCGCGAGTACGTGGAGATGATGCACAGCGCCGCGCCCGGCGTGGACTGGCGCGCCATCGAGCAGCAGAACGGCCTCGACGCCATGGAGCGGAAGCGACAGGCGCGGCGCGATCCTCCGGCGCGGAGCCGGGCCGCCTACTGGCGCGAGCTTGGCAGCCGCAACCTTTCGGGCCGCATGCACACGGCTGCCTGGTCGCCCGATGGACAGACCCTCTACGGTGGTTCCGACCGCGGTGGTATCTGGAAGAGCGATCTGGACGGAAATAGCTGGACGCCACTGGGCGACAATCTCTACGGCGGAGCTTACGAGATCGTTGTCCTGCCCGGCGACACCGGCAATCCGGACATTCTCCTGCGTCTCTACAGCAACCTGGTGCACAGGAGCGACGATCTCGGGCAGACCTGGGTCGTACCGACCGGCACGACCGGCCTCCAGAACACGAAGCGGGTGGTGGTTCTCGATGACGGATCGAGCACGGTCTTTCTCCTTGTCCAGAAGTCGGGTTACTGGCGGATTCTGAGGTCGATCAACAAGGGGGGAACCTTCGCCCTTGTGCGGACCTTGACCAACTGCGGCGACGTCTGGACTCCGCGCGATGCGCTCGGTCCGCTCTACGTTGCCGACGGCGACCAGATCTACGAGACTTCGGATCAGGGTCAGACCTGGAACACGGTGGGCGGCCCCATGCCGGTGAGCGGCACCAAGACGATTCTGGCCGGGAGCGAGGCACCCGCTCTGCGCTTCAACACCGCGGTGCTGAACAACTCGACGTGGGAGCTCTGGCGTTCGGAAAACGCAGGTCAGAGCTGGACCTACCTGCGCGATCTCGACGATTTCTGGGAGAGCCTGGTGGCGTCGAGCACGGACGGAGACCTGATCGCCTACGCCGGCGTGGAGATGTTCCTTTCGCGCAATGGGGGAGGTTCCTGGAACAAGGTCAATACCTGGCCCGAATACTACAACGACCCGGTCAACAAGCTGCACGCCGATGTTCCGGGGCTCTTCGTCTTTTCCGATCCCACGTCGCCCACGGGCGAGATGTGGTACGTGGGAACGGACGGCGGACTCTACGAAAGCGCCGACCAGATCGCGACGGTGAACAACCTCTCGCTCAGCGGCCTCGGCGTGAGCCAGTACTACAGTGTTCACACGAGCCGCCGCGATCCCGATCTGGTGCTGGCCGGATCGCAGGATCAAGGTTACCAGCGGTCGGTCCTGAACGGGCCGCCCCCTCCGCCCCCCGGGCCGTGGGCTGATTTCGACCAACTGATCAGCGGCGACTACGGACACATCACCTCGTCCAACGGTGCCCACGATCTCGTTTACTCGGTCTATCCCGGATTCGTGCTCGTTCAGGAGGGTGAGGAGAATCCGGACCTGCTCTATCCCTGGGTCGATTTCCCCTCGGGATCGTCCCATCTCTGGCTGCCCTACATCCAGGCCGATCCCGATGATCAGGAGGCTTTCTTCTTCTGTGCCAACAAGCTCTACCGCTACAAGCGCGAGTTCGGTTCGAGCTGGTCGTACACGCAGCACAGCGCACAGAGTTTCAGCCCATTTCTGAGCGCCATCGCTTTCTCGCCGATCGATACGCAGCGCGCCTATGCGGTCACGAGCGACGGGGAACTCTACTACTCGAACGACGGCGCCGTGACGTGGACCCTCTCACCCACGCCCGGCCCCGGCGCGCACTATTTCTACGGAACGGTGCTGCTCCCCTCGTCGACGAACAAGAATGTCTGCTGGGCCGCGGGCAGCGGTTACAGCAATCCGCCTGTCTATCGAACAATGGATGGGGGCCGCAACTGGCTCGACATGAGCGACGGGCTTCCGAGCACGCTCGTCTATTGCATGGCCGAGGCACCGGATCAGAGCGGCGTTCTCTTCTGCGGCAGCGATCAGGGTGCGTGGCGGTTCGATCCGGCCACTTCCCAGTGGAGCGATATCCTCGGCACCGACGCCCCGATCTGCACATACTGGACCTGTGAGGCTGTGCCGTCCCGGAATGTGGTGCGCTTCGGAACCTACGGCCGCGGGATCTGGGACTACCATCTCGAGACACCGGGCTGCTTTCCCTACGGCGAGCTGCGCGGCGGTGCGAACGTGCTCGCGCTCGGCTGTGACGCCCCGCCACTCATCGGTCAGTCGATCATTTTCCAGATCGACGGCTGCCTGCCCGGTGCACTGGGTAAGCTGGTCCTGTCTGCCGAGGCCGCGGAAGAAGATTTTCTCGGCGGAACCCTGCTCGTCGACCTTCCGGCCACATATCAGTTCCCCTTCAGTGCCAATGCGAGCGGCACGGCCCTGGTGACAATCAACATACCGGACGTTCCAGGCCTCGTCGGCCAGGAACGCTTTCTCCAGGCCGGCGCCGAAGACGCAAACCAGCCGAACGGCTGGGCGTTGAGTCATGGCTTGCGTGCGGTTGTGGGTGAGTGAAAAGGCCGGTGCTATTGCAGGTCGATCGCGATCGTGCCGATCTCGACGGGCGAAGCGCCGCAGCGAATGTCGTGCTCGAAGACCTTGAGCGTGTACGATCCGACCGTGACCGGTTCGAGCGAGAGCGTGTCACCTTCGAAGGGCCAAGATTGAACGAGGGTATCGTCCTGCAGGAGATCGATACGCATGATCCGTCCCTCGGCGCTGCCTGAATCGGCGGAAGGCTCGAGAGTGATGCGCACATCGGAGGGTTCGATTTTCTGGAGAGAGATCCCCTCGATCCCCTGAATCGGGGTGGTGATCTCTATCCGTTCCGATCCCCCATTTTCGGCAGAGTCACCGGCGGAACGTACCGGCTCTGCAGCGGCTGTTGTCGATCCGTCGACCGTGAGTCCTTTCACGTCGAGCAGTTCGAGTGCGCCCTTGAGCAGCCGCACCACCAGTCCGGCGGCACCACCCTTAGCCGGCGCATCCTGTCGTATCAGGTCTTTGGCCGCCCGTATCAGGTGGGCCGGAACGGGCGGTCCGTCTATGGCTTCTGTCTCCTTGAGCGCCTGATAAGCGATCCACGATTCCGGATTCGAAGCGAGGTGCGCTCTGAAGCGAGCAGCTTCTTTCTCGTCAAGCGTGCCGTCGATGAATGCCGCGAAGGTTTCGTCGTCAGGGTAAGCCTCAGGCGTGTCGTCCGAAGAAGTGGCGCTCAGAGCGAGCGCGTTGAGAATTGAGGAGAGGTGTTCTTTGTCTTTCATGTCGTGCAGCCCCGATCACATGGTATTACTCTGTCTGGTTTTCATTTCCTCTCTTCTTGTCCCGTCCCCAGTGAGGCGGCAGGGATCAGTGACGGGACCTCCAAGTGTATCTTTCCTTCTTATTAATAACTTTCGTTAAATACCTAGTTTCTCGAAGACCCGTGCGGCGCGGACGCACTCCTTGCCCGGTGTGGACTTGAAGAGCCGTGCCATCCGATCGGGCGTGGGAACCAGCACCGGCGCGTTTGCGAAGAGGAGGCCCGCGACGAGGTCATCGGGGACATCGAGGCTCTTGAGGCATCTGTCGAACAAGAGCCCCCGGTCGAGAGTGATCGCCTCGTCTCTGAGCGCGGCGATGTGGTCGGGCCACTCGAGGTGCTCCTCGAGGAGCGCTTCGGCGCTCTTCTTGCTGGCGATCATGTCGATCATCTTGTCCTTTCCCCGTTTGAAAAGGACATCAATGTTCTGGCGTGTCGTGCTCATGTGCGCGGCGATTTTTTCCCGGTTCCACTCCTGATAAATGACCAGAAGGGTCACCAGCAACTTGGGGACATCCATGGCATAGAGCGCCCAGAGATACTTGAGCCTGGTCTCTTCGTCGGAGATCGGTTCGGTCGGCTCGCCCACGGGTGCTTCGACGAAGTCACCCATCTCGGCCTCGCTGTCGAGGAGGGCGGGCATGTTGAGCGAGAGGCTCCGGCGGCGGATGTTCCTCTTCTGGCGGTCTATGGCGAGATTGACCGCGATCTTGCGCAAATACGTGGGCAGAGAGCAATTGTTGCGCCCCTCGAAGAGGCGGAGTTTTCGGCAATTGTCTTTCAACATCATGACCATGAAGTCATTGAAGAGATCTTCGATCTCCTCCTTGTTGAAACGAAAACTGGGTGCGTGGAAGGTCTTGTAGATCAACCTGTTGTATCGTTCCACGAACTCGTCCCAGTGTTCTTTGCTGCCCGTGACCAGTTTTTCGATGAATGCTTCCGTAGACACAATCGTTTCCACTTCTCAGGTGTTAGCGGTTATTTTACAGAGGATTATCGTATTTCCTCGCCACTCCCCTGAATCGGGATGCTGGGTATCGTTCCGCGTTCAGGTCGATCTTGTCCCACATGGCCTCGAGCGGATCAATCTCAAAAATGCGCGCCATGTCCAGACAATAAAGCATCACATCAGCCAGTTCCTCTCTCACGCGCGATTTTTTTTCGGATTCCGTCATCGCCTCTCTGACCTGGCTGTTGGTCTGCCACTGAAAGAGTTCCATGAGCTCACCCGCCTCGATGGCGATCGACATGGCCAAATTCTTGGGATCGTGGAATTTTTCCCAGTCTCTCTCTGCAAGGAAATTCGCCATTTTGTCTGTAATGTCTTTAAGAGAAAGAGATTGAGTCATATTTTCCTTTCAGGCTCGCTTTTTGCGATGAGAATAGGATCAATCGAACGGCAGCTGAGCAGGGTCTGCGGCAAGCTGTCCAAAATCTTGAACAAAAACAAACGTAACATCGTGTATTTTCAGATCATCCAACGCTTGTCAGCAACCGCCCCCGGTTGCGGGGGCAAGGCCCCAGACTTGAAAAAGGCTGAACGAGACCTTATTATGAGTGAACTTCTCGTTGGCACCCCGGGGCCGAGTTGCCAGCCTCTTTAGGATAGATCGAGTCTACACATATTATTGTTCCCTAAGGAGTTCATAATGTCCAGCGATGTCATCCGCGAATTGACGAACATCAGTAGCAAGGCCAGGATATTTGCCAGCATGCCTTTCATCGAGGGGCTGACCCCGAGAGTCTTCAACGATCCGGACAAGTACCAGGTTTACGAGACCGATGAGGTCGCGGAGCGTCGCGAGGGAATCTTTTGTATGGACGAAGTCGGCCTCTCTCCGCTCGATCATGGCGGTCTTTACGGAGATGCGTCCTTCGAGGGGATCCTGATCAATTTCGGCCAGATCTTCGTTTTCAAGGAACACCTCGAGCGATGGTGGGAGTCGGCCCGCAAGCTCTCGATCAAGTTCCCCTACGCGATCGATGACATGGCCTGTCGGATCGTCAAGACGATCCAGGAGGTCGGATTCTCCGAGGGCGAGAAGGGCTACCTCCGGCCGATCATCACACGCGGTTTCGGCAACCTGGGTATCCACCCCAAGAAGTGCGTTGCGCCCACCGTGTACGTCATCTGTTCGACGATCCAGCTCTATCCGGCCGAAACCTACGAAACAGGCATCGAACTCGCCGTGGCTCGTCGGATCCGCCGCCCCGGTCGGGTGATCATCGATCCCAACATCAAGAGCTGCAACTATCTCAACAACATCCTTGGACTTCTCGAGACCATGGACAAGGGTAAGCTGGAAACCATGATGATCACGGCGAGAGGTGCTGTGGCCGAAGCCACGGCCGACAACCTCTTCCTCGTCTACCGCGAGGAGGGCTGGGAGAAAGACCCGTCCAAGGTTCTCATCCACACACCCAGCCCGGACTACTGTCTGATCGGCATCACGCGCAACATCATCATCCAGGAAGCGCGCAAGCTAGGTTACCGGGTACACGAGGCTGACGATATGCTGGCCATCGATTTCGTCGGTCCCGACCGGGAGTGTTTCATGACCGGAACGGGCTGCGGTCTCATGCCGATCGTCGGAATCGAAGACCGCCCCGTGGGGGACCGGAAACCCGGACCGGTCACGAAGAAGCTGCTCGCCGCCATTACCAACAACATGCGCAATCCCGAGTACGGTCTGAGCATCGATGCTGACGAGGCAGAAGTCCGCGCCTACATGAAGCGTCCCACGATCTACGATCGCGAATAGGACTCGAGTAATAACAAAAGGGTCTCACGATTCTGTTCTTCCTTGCAGAATCGTGAGACCCTTTCGATTGTGCCCGACTATTTTCCGCCGGCTTCCCGTTTGCAGTCCTTCATCGTCCGGATGAGTTTCTCGTAGGTCATGAGCATCCCTTTTGCATCCGATGTGTACAGTCCAAGGATCTGTCGCGCCGTGGCCGCCGCAGACTCGACCCCCTTGTTCTTCAATTCGTTGCGCGTGTAATTGAGAAGATCGTCGGTCGATCGCACCGTGCTCCTGAATTCTCTGCCACCCTCTCTCATGCTCTTGGCTTCCTCGGCGACGGCGTTCCAGTCCTCGTCGCTCCTCGATGCGTAGGCTTTCGAGACGAGGCCGTAATAGTGGTCTGCCGCATGGCGCCCTCCGGCAATGAGCTTTTCACGGAATGTCGCGGCTTGATCCGCCTCGGCCGTACCGGGCGTGAGGTCTTCGGCGATCTTGCGGGCGACGGTGTCGACGATAAAGAGATAGTATTCCCTTTCGCCTTCCATGATCTCGGAAAGGGGATAGCGGTTTTTCTCGAGATTCTCCAGGCCGGAGATCAGCCTGGTGCGGGCGGCCTTGTCGAGGGTGTCGTTCTTGAGCATCCCCCGCAGCGTGTTGAAAGTTCTCTCCTCGAGGCTGAGCGCCGTGACCTTGTCGATAAAAGTCCTTCCTTGCGCCACATGTTCCATGAACTTGAGCTGGTTGAGGCAGCCCTCGACCGCATCGAGTCCTCGCCCCTTGAACTCGTCGTACCTTGCCTTGACGAGATTCAGGCAGGTCAGGCTCCAGATCTTCTTGGTCCTGGCCGAGTCCCCGTTCCGGTAAAGAAACTGCGGTGTGCCGAAGGTGAAATCGCACCTTTCCAGTTTGAGCGCTTTTTCGAACTCGGCGAAAGCCTCCCGGTCCTCATCGAGCACCTCTTCCAGTTCGGGCGTTCCATGCTCTTCCCATCCCATCATCATCAGCAACGGAACCGGTCCTGCCGCCGGGTGTGTCTTGGCGTCGAACTTCATCAACTCGAATACCTTGTGGTAGTGGACAGCGGCGTTCTGAGACGCGTCGACAGCGGGCTCGGTCCGTTTTGTTCCGGACTGGTCCTTACCCGCCGAGGCATCGTCTTTTCCGCAGGCACCGAATGCAAATGCGGCAGCAAGAACAATAACAACCAGCGACAAGCTGTTTTTACTCATAATGTTACCTTTCTAGAAGCTCGTCCGTAATCAGGTCGTACCCCCACCCCGCATCAGGTTGTGTACGACAAATTGGTACATTCTGATGGAACAAATTATACCTTCGGCTTTCAATCGGAAAAGCCCCTGTTTCCAGTTTAGAGATTCCTGCTGATAAGGGGCGGATCATAATCATCCGGTGGTTCGTAGCCGAGAATCAGCAGCAGGGTGGCCGCCACATTGCTCAGCATCGGCGTATCGATCGCCGCGTCGAAGCCGGCCCGGTCGAAGGGCGGGGGCCCCACGATGGTGAAGGGAACCGGGTTGAGTGTGTGAGCGGTGCGCACCACGAGGCTGCCATCCGCATCGCGCTTGAGCGCGCCCGTCTTCTTGTCCGTCTCGAACATGCCGTCCGAATTGCCATGATCGGCAGTGATGAGCGCCACGCCCCCGGCCCGGTCTACCGCGGCCAGAAGCCGTCCGAGCTCGGTGTCGACCGTCTCCACCGCCTTGATCGCCGCATCGAGCACACCCGTGTGGCCCACCATGTCTCCATTGGCGTAGTTGAGCCGGATGAAGGGATGGTCGCCCGTCTCGATCGCATCGATCACCACGTCGGTGATCTCGGCCGCCTTCATCGCGGGAGCCCGCTCGAACGGAATCTGATCGGAAGGGATCTCGATATACGTCTCGAGAGCCTCGTCGAACTTGCCCGACCGGTTGCCGTTCCAGAAGTAGGTCACATGACCGAATTTCTGAGTCTCCGAGACGGCCAGCTGGCGCATGCCGGCTCTGGCCAGGTATTCGCTCACCGTGCGATCGATCTCGGGAGGATCGACAAGGAAACGCCGCGGCAACAGGAGGTCCCCGTCGTACTGCATCATTCCGGCGTAGACCACGTCGGGCCGCTCTCCCCGATCGAAGTGATCGAATTCGTCCTTCTCGAAAGCGAGGGAGATCTCGATCGCCCGGTCACCGCGGAAATTGAAGAACACAACGCCGTCCCCATCGCGGATCGGCCCCACGGGCCTGCCGTCGTCGACGATCACGAACTCGCCCACGAACTGGTCGATCACGTCGGGATCCTCGTCGTAGTAGGTCCGAACAGCCTCCTCGGCCGACGGGAAGGCCCGTCCCTTTCCGTGCACATGGGCATTGTAGCCCCGCTCCACGATCCGCCAGTCGGCGAAGTAACGGTCCATGGTGACCAGCATGCGCCCACCGCCCGAGGCGATCCGATAGTTGCGGTTCTGTTTGGCGCGAATCTCGCCGAGCAGGGCTTCGAGAGGTCTGATATAGGAGAGGGCCGATCGTTTTTCCACATCGCGGCCATCGAGGAGGGGATGGACAAAAAGGGATTCCACACCGCTTCGATCTGCCGCGCGCACGAGTGCGAAGAGCTGATCGACATGGCTGTGCACGTTGCCGTCCGAGAGAAGTCCGATCATGTGGAGGGCGCTCTTCTTCGCGGTGCATTGCGCGATCAATTCCTGCCAGGCAGCGCCCTCGAAGAGGCGGCCCGACTCGATCGCTTCGTCGACGAGCTTGGCGCCCTGCGAAAAAACCCTTCCCGCGCCGATCGCGTTGTGGCCGATCTCCGAGTTGCCCATATCGTTCCACGAGGGCATCCCCACCGCCTTGCCGTGGGCCACGAGCCGGGTGGTTGGGAAGTCCTGCCAGATCCGGTCGAGAACGGGAGTTCGCGCCAGCTTGACCGCGTTGCCCTCGTCATCGCCCCCGATGCCCACGCCGTCCATGATCACGACCACCACCGGGCCCCTGGGGGGTGCAAAATCGGAATGCCGCTTCAATTGAATCATCAGTTTCTTTTTCTGTTCAGCCGAGATACTGCAGCTCGCACGCCTTGTCCATGATCGGCGCGGCCGCTTCCTCCGGAGTGTCTGCCAGGACGAAGAGATCCATCTCGGATCGTTTGATATTACCGGCGCTCACCATGGTTTCGCCGATCCAGTGTACAAGCCCCTTCCAGAACGTGCTGTCGTAGAGAACGATGGGAAAGTGCTCCACCTTGCCGGTCTGCACCAGGGTGAGCGAGTTGAAGAACTCGTCGAGAGTTCCAAACCCACCGGGAAAGATTACATAGCCGATCGAGTACTTGACGAACATCATTTTTCGAACAAAAAAGTACCGGAAGGTCAGGGAGATGTCCTGATATGGATTGGGATTCTGCTCGTGGGGAAGCTCGATGTTGCACCCGATGGAGAGCCCTTTTTCTTCGGAAGCACCCTGGTTGGCCGCGGCCATGATGCCCGGCCCTCCGCCCGAAATGATGTTCAGACCCTGGCGGGCCAGGATCGCCGCCGTCTTGCGCGCCGCGTCGTACCAGGGGGCGTCCTCCCCGGTGCGCGCCGATCCGAAAATCGACACGCAGGGCATGACGCGCGAGAGGGCGTCGAAACCCTCGACGAACTCCCCCAGGATGCGCAGCGCGCGCCATGGATCGCGGGTGGTGAAATCATCCTCCTCGCCGCGCAGAACGGTGGAAAGGAGTTCTCGATCCTCGTGCCGCCGGACCGCGCGTCGCCGGTCATTCGGAAATTTCTTCTCGTTCATGAACGGTCCTTTCAGCGAAAGCTCGATCGTTAGCCGCGGATCTCGAGCCGCTCCACCCTGTCCGAGATCTCGGCCATCGTGTAATGGCCGTAGCCGAGCGGGCCCGGATTGGCCACCTTTGTCGGCCCGATCGCGTCGATGGTGCGGCCCTCGTGGATGTGTCCGGTGAAACAGACGAGCGGCGCCCTCTCCTCGATGAATGCCCGCAGGCTGGTGCTCCCCACGTGAATGCCGCTCTTCAGCAGATCCGCCTTCGTTCCGTGAGGCGGCTGATGAGCAACAACCACGAGCGGCGTATCCCGGTCGAGCGCCGGGGCGAGCGTTTTCAGGCAACCGCTCATCTCCTCTTCGGTCATTTCGTTGGGTGTGGTGCCGGGGCAGGGGAGAGATCCGCCGATTCCGAGAAAGGTCACCCCCGCGAACTCCTTCACCGCGCGATCGAGATTGATCCCCTCCTCGGTGAGAAAGGCGGCCACCTCGGCATAGTCGCAGTTGCCGGGGACGGCGAGGAGATTGGGATTGATATTTCTGACCGCCTTCACCACATGCTCGACCTCGGGCCTCCGGCCGAAGTGGGTCAGGTCGCCGGTGATGAGCACCAGATCGGCGCATTCGAGGTCATGGGCGATCTTTCCCAGGGGGGAGATGTCGCCGTGCAGGTCGGTGAGTGCCGCGATGATCATTGGACTTCGACTACTTCCCCCCAAATTTGACGGGCAGGTACTTGCGATCCAGGTCGATACTCTCCGTCATCAAGATCCGCGCGGTCTGCATTTCCTCGAGCTTGATCTCGATCCGGTAGACGTTAAGCGACAGATCCTGCACCGTGCCGAGCAGGAGCATGTCGATCCCGGAGAGCTCGCCGATTGCGACGCGCGTGTCGCTGTTCACGAGATCGGAAAGCTGAAATTCGAGTTCGGCGATGATCTTGTCGAGATCGCGCCGTTCGATTAACTTCGCGCCGCCTGCCACGAGCAGCTTGGTGAGCCGCGAGATGACATAGCGCGAAACAGCGGGCTCGAAATCCCGGCCATCCTTGAGAAACTGGCCGAAGCCGATCTTCTTTTCCCCCGCGAGGTCCGTCAGCTTTGCGACCACCGGCTGAAGAAGAGCGACCACCCTCGCTTCCCTGTCCGCTTCGGTCAAATCGTCGGCAGGATCGATCGGGGTCCTGGGAGAAGGCCCGGTACATCCCACGACGAGCGCGATCAAAATCATGTGGACCAGTATCTGTTTCATCACTGCATACCCTTAATAGTCCCCTTTGCGTCAAGGCAAGGGAAAAGTCAGAACGAGAGGATAACTTTTCGAGAAAAGAGTTCTCTCCTTGCCCACCTCCACGAATTCGAAGGTGATCTCGTGAACATGGGTGGCCGCATCGGGAGTCGATTTCAGCCATACCGAAACGCGAAGCACATAGGTGAGGGGGTGGGAGAGATCGGCGCGGAACGACTCGGGCAGCTCCTGGATCCACGAGGCATCCCCGATGAGCAGGCGGTTGACCTGAGCCCAGAAGGCGTGGAGCGCCGTCCACCCCGCGCGGGTACCGTTCTTGAACTGCCGCGCCAGCTCGTGGCTCGCCGATGCGGCTCCGGCCGGTGTTTTCCAGTCCGCGGGCTTGTGATCCGAGAGAAAGAAAACGCGGTCCGCCGACGCATTGTACTGTACGTTGGCGCGCGCCGAGGCGTTGCGGAGCGCCCGCTCCATTGCCGACCGGAACCGGACGATGTGCCGGCGGTTGATCGTGTTCTCCGGTACGAAGAGCGTGTAGTAGGCTTGAGATACCGTGCCCTGCTCGGCGAGATCGCTGAAAAACGCTGCCGCGGCTCCATCGAGTTCGCCGGCCAGGGTCCGGCCCTGCGAACTCGGACCCGGGCTCGAACAGGCGGCCAGGCAAAGAACCAACCCAAGGAGCATGAGTCTGATCGATCCGCTCTTCACTTTCCCCTCCTATTACTGTCTGCGGCGCTGCTGGAGATCGCGCGTCAGGTTGTCGAGACTGGTGCGCACCTCGTGAAGTGCAGCCGCTGCCTTCTGATCGAAACCCTCGCGGGCCACATAGTCGTCGAAGGCCTCCTTCTTTCGCTGCAGGTCCTGGTAAGAGGCCAGGTTTTTCACCTCGGCCGAGAGCTCGAGCATCTCGAAATTGGCCACGAGCGCGCCCACGACGGTGTTGTGGAACTGATTCTGGATACTCTGCACCGCCGCGGCGTGCGCCTCGTCGATCTTCCGGGCCGTTTCCATCATCTGCTGCATGTTGTTTTGCATCTGCATTTCGAGCTGCCTCATCTGCGCCTGCAAGTCGGCCTGCGTCGCCGGATCAGCGCCCGCCATGCCCTGCTGAAGCTGCGCTTGCTGCTGCTGGTAAGCGGCCTGCTGCGCGGCCATGGCCAATGACAAGAGGATTACCTGGAAGGCGTAGCCGATGTCCTCCTTCTCCAGATTGTAACGCCTGACCCAGTCGGAGTTCTCCGCGAGACGGATGAACTCCTCCTCGTCGTGAGCCACGCTCGACCTCAGATAGATGTCGCTGAAGGCGATCTGGGCGCGCATCAGCTCCTCGAGGTCGCGTTCCGCCGCCTTGCGGTAGATCTCCTTGAGAACGGTAAACCCGTGGCGTCGTACCTTCTCGCGGCGGAAGAAGACGGAGTAGTTCGCAAAGAGGTGCTGGGGGCCGCCCGCGGGCATGAATTTCGTGATGTACCGCCCCAGATAACGCCCCGCGTCGCCGATCGCCGCCCAGCAGGCGTCCTCCGCCTGTGGAACCTGGGTGAGGCGGCCGTGGAGGCGCGCTTTGGCGAGGAGCGCCATGGGAATGACGTAAGCGGTCTGATCGTGAACGCAGGGCGACCTCGCGTCCTCGTCGGTGCGGAGCTCTTCCTTGGCGAGGGCCACCGCTTCGTCGAGGTCCTCGAAGGCATCGATCGCGTCATCGTTGTCCGGCAGCTCTGCCTGGTTGACCGTGTCTATGGCGCTCTCGTAGAGCCCTCTCGGGGTGGAACACGCCGCGAAACCGAGAGCGATCAGAAGCGCCGCGGCGATCGATGTTGCCAGTTGTTTCATCAGTTCAGTCCTCTGCTGGGCATACGATCCGGATCGGGCCGAGCCTGAAGCGGCTCCGGTCGAGAGAGCGTTTGTTCGCTTCAACCCGACAGGCATCCTCCGTTGATGATCATTTCGTAGAGCATCTGCTCGAAGAGCGGCTCGAGCGCGTAATCGTCGTAAAAGCTCGGTCGCCAGTAGATGTTGTCGCAGTACCATTCCTTGTAATTCATTGCCATCGTTCCCGTAACAACCGCGGCCTCGTCGCCCCGGTTGTCGTAGACGATCGACTCGCCCACGTAAAAGGCGGAAGAGTTGTGATGCGGCCAGCCGATGATCGACCCGATGCCGAGGGTGATGCAGTTCATCATATACATACAGCTGTCGAGTTCGATGTTGTAGATACAGTCGACGCTGCAGCTGATGATGAAATCCTGGTCCGCGTTCTGAATGCTGTCGATGAGAACAACATCGCCGAAGATCCCCTCGCCCTTCAGAAACTCGGCGAGGAGCACGTTCTCGTCGATGCGCTCGTCGACGATCTCGCCCTCGACGCGCGAGTTCCAGCCCTTGCGGCTCTTGTTTCTCAGCACGCCCACGGAGAGAGTCTCGAGGAGATCGCCGTTTTCCTCGGCCACTTTCCGGTAATCCTGGGGCTCGATCGAGTTGCTCGAGATCTCGGCAATGGGAAAGACGAGCCACGAGGCCGGCGGCAGGTAGATGATCTCGGCGCACGACGTGAGGAGGAGGCAGGTCACGAGGATCGGCAGGAATAGTCTGTACATCTTCGGTTTCCTAGTTCTCGTAGATGGCTTCCTGTTCTTTCTGGAATGCCTTGAATTCATCGGCGATTTTCAAAACGGCGCAAAAGGCGTGAAAGCTCTTTTCGAGGTTTACGAGCATGAGCTCCTTTTCGCGGTTGTCCACGGGATAGGACTGGGCAAAGGAGCTCATGTATTCATAGAACTCCAAGAAGAATTCTCCGTAGTGGTCGCGCCGGGTCAGCTCGTTGAACTTTTCCTTCCAGAACTTCCGCACGATCCGGGCGTTTTGGGGGCTCAGGTCGAACACCCCGTTGAAGTCGTGATACTGGATCTGTGGTTTGAAGAGAGTGTAGACCTCGAGCCGCCCCTGCTTGAACACCGGCTCGCGCGCCGGATCGGCCGGATCGAAAATTTCCCGATCGTGGACAGTGTGGGAATCGGAGGAGCAGCCTGCAGAAAAAAGAGTGAAGAAAAAGAAAAGAGAGGCGATTGAAATTGAGATCTTGATCACGGCGATTCTCCTTCGCGCGGCAAAGATCGAAAGACGTGAACCGACTGGGTTACCAGGTGTAGTCTTCTTTGGAGTAAAGAGTTAGCGAGAAAGATATTATCATTGGTTTTCGGCAAATAGCGAGCAGAAATTTCGGCAGACGCCCGCTCCCACGGTTTTCTTGCTCCCGTCGCCCGATTTCCACGGTGTGGGGCGTTTTGCGAGAGCGGACTCTTGACAGCCGGGGAGTGCTTGTACAATTTTACCTCTGGGCAACCGTTCGCGGGGGCGGTATGATTTCCCTCCCCGATTGACGATCGATTGATGAACGGATAGCGGTTTGTACAAGGAGCTTCGAATGATCTTCGCCCTGCGGAACATCGTTTGCACCGTCTTGATCCTGGCGGTTTGTGTTCTTTTTTCCTGTAGCGAGTGCACCGAGCCGGCCACCGAGAACCCATCCTCGGGCGGCGGAACCGACGTGAGCGATCAGCTCGAGTCGAGCAGCGATCAGCTCGAGTCGAGCAGCGATCAGCTCGAGTCGAGCGCCGAGCCGGCCGATACGGCGGCCGAGCCGGAACCCGGCGGGGAGAGCGGATCGGATACCGGAGACGGCGGAGGAAGGGAGAAAACTCTCGAACCGAACAAGGACGCCCAGGCCGCCTTCGCCAAGGCGCTGGCTGGAGCCAAAACCGGCACGCCGGGATCGAATCCTTTTGCGGCGCCGCAGAACGACGGCCAGAAGGAGCGCTCGATGGAGTTCGTGGTCGACGATGAGAAGGCGATCGCCACACCATCGGGGCTGCACTACACGGTTCTCGCCGAGGGGAAAGGCCCGAAGCCGGACAAGTATGCCAAGGTCAAGGTTCACTACATCGGAACGCTCATGGACGGAACCGAGTTCCACTCGACCTACAAACGCGAGCAGCCTTTCGGCTTCAAACTCCACCAGGCAAGGCCGGAAGGTTTGAAGGAGGGTCTCCACCTCATGTCGGCCGGAGCCAAGTACAAGCTTTACGTCCCGCCGAAACTCGGCTTCGGGGAACGCGGAGTCGGTTCCACCGTTCCCCCCAACGCGGGGCTCATCTACGAGGTCGAACTGGTCGAATTCGAACCGGGCCCGAAGATGCCCGAGTTCACGCAGGGAAACCCTGAAGCCCAGAAGAAGACCCCCGAAGGATTGATCTACGAGGTGCTCAAGGAAGGAACGGGTCCGGGTGTCGAGGACGGTTTTCTCGTCGATCTGGAATTCACCTTCTGGGGCACCGACGGGGAACTCCTCGACTCGAGCCTCATCCGAGGCAGTCCGTGGAAATTCAACGTGGGCAAGGCGAACGAGAAGATCTTCAATCTCGGCACGCTCCTGCTCAAGGAAGGGGGCCGCAACCGTTACGTGGTGCCGCCCGAACTCGCATTCGGTAAGCGCGGACGGGGCGCACTCGTGCCGCCCAACGCGACGCTCATCTTCGAGATGGAACTGAAGAAGGTCTATGTGCCCCTTCCGGTACCCAAGTTCAGCCTGTCCACGGAAAGCAAGCTGACAGTGACCAAGAGCGGTCTCGCATACGAGGTCATCAGGGAAGGCGAGGGCGAACCGCCCAAGACGGGCAGTATCGTGTCCGTACACTACGCGGGCTGGCTCGATGACGGCACCCTTTTCGACAACTCGTTCAAGAAAGGTATCCCCAGAACCTTCCCGCTCTCGAGAGTGATCGTCGGATGGACCGAGGGGCTGCAGCTCATGAAGCCGGGCGCGATCTACAAGTTCACAATCCCGCCCGACCTCGGGTACGGTGAATTCGGACAACCTCCCAGGATTCCGGGCGGTGCGACACTCATTTTTCACATCGAGTTGATCGAAGTGAAAAAATAAACTCCCATCGTCCGGGCCCTCAATATTCTCATCCCATAAGTCGATAACACATAAGATCTTATTTGTCTCTGAACGGCAAAGGAACCTGCGCCAACTTCAGGTTTGGCCGGG
The DNA here is from genome assembly GCA_964620445.1 of uncultured Phycisphaerales bacterium. Lineage (GTDB taxonomy): Bacteria > Planctomycetota > B15-G4 > B15-G4 > CAYZWU01 > CAZUHB01. The sequence continues at coordinate 38,551 of CAZUHB010000031.1, read as the reverse complement.
CGATTGTCCATCGTGCTGTCAGTGCTTTTCGGACAATCCGACCGGCCTCCTTTGCTCGTGCTGTTCTACAAGAACGATTCGAAATGGTGTTCGAAGGGTTTCAAAAACCGAATTCGAGAGGACCAGATCATGGTAATTCAGGAACGAAACAATTGTTTGTTGATTGCCGTTGTTTCCAGCGCCCTGTTCCTGTTCTGTAGCGGGGAAGTCTCTGCCCAGAACGGTGACGGGTACGACACCGATGAACTGCTCAACATGTCGCTCGAAGAGCTGATGGACATGCCGGTGGATGTGTCGGGATCGCTCACCGGCTCTTCGCGCCGCCATAATCCATCGACGGTCACGACACTCACGCAGGAGGATATCCGCCGATCGGGCGCGCGCGACCTCGATGAGCTGCTCGACATCTACATCCCCAACTTCCAGCGGATGAACGAGTACTGGGAGACCCGCAAGAGCGGACTGCGCGGGATCAACTCGGACCGCGACGACAAGTATCTCATTCTCGTCAACGGCCGGGTGATGAACGAGCACACGCGCTTCGGCGCCTTGAGCGAGCGCGATCTGCCCGCGATGTCGGACATTCACCACGTGGACGTGATCCGAGGGCCGGGATCCGCGCTCTACGGTCCGGGCGGTCTCGCCATGGTGATCAATATCGTGACCGAGAGCGCGCTCACCTTCGAGGGAACGCAAGTCACGGGCCGCGTGGGCGGCATCGAGGAGTTCTACACGGGCGAGTTCAAGCACGGCAAGAAGCTGAGCGACGATTCGGGCTACTTTCTCTATGCCGGCGTGTCCAAGTACCTCGGCTCGGACGAGGGCGAATCCCAGATGGACTATGCCTGGGACAGCATCATGCGATCAGCCGGATGGCCCCTGGACTCCCACCAGCCGCGCAATAACCAGGGCTACCGCAACATGCCCAAGAGCAAGCTCCACGCCCAGTACACGGACGGCAACTTCGAAGCCTGGGTGCGCTACACGCGCGGCGGCGAGTACACCGCCTCGCTTCCGTGGATGCCCACGTGGTACCGTTACCAGGCCCAGGGCTACCAGCAGTTCACCGTCAGCACGAGCTATGTCCAGGAGCTGGCCGACACCTTCTCGATCGACTACCGCCTGAGCTACGACATCTTCGACAACGAGAAGTCCTACTTCAACAGCGTCTACAGCCACCGCGAGGACGAGTATACGGGCCGCATGCTCGCGCAATGGACACCGAACGACAACCACAGCCTCGCCTTCGGGGGCGAGATGTCCTATGAACAGTTCGGCCTGAAGAGTCCCGGTTATCCGGGAAAGGATCCGCGGGAGCTCTTCTTCACCTTCCAGGGGATCGAGGACATGCCGCGCTGGTCGACGACGCTCTACTCCGGACTGGCCGAATACCAGTGGAAGATGAGCGACGAGTGGACCACCTTTCTCGGCGGCCGCTTCGACCACCACCCTTACACGCCAAACATGTACTCTCCGCGCGCCACTCTGGTCTACACGCCGTCCGACGACGACACCTTCAAGCTGATCTACTCGCGCGCGGTGCGCACGAACCTGGCTGCCGACATGAAGATCACCCGCATGGTGCAGGGCACGGACTCCGATCCGGATAAACTCAACGCCTACGAGCTGCGTTATGAACGGCAGCAGACCAAGCATCTCTGGCTGGCGAGCTCGGTCTTCTACCACATTCACGAGGTCACCGGTTACAACTTCAACCTGGCCTACTGTTCGCGCCTGGGCAAGATGAAGAGCTGGGGCGCCGAGGTCGAGGCGAACTACGGTACCGAGAACACGCGCTTCATCTTTTCGCACGCCTACACCAAGATGCTCGACTACCGCCGCGATCGGACGAGCTCCGACATCCTGACGGCTGCGCCTTACGGTTTCGGTGACGATATGATGAACTGGAGCAACCACCAGACCAAGCTCACCGTGCGGCAGGAATTGACCGACGAGATGCGTGTGGACGGAAGCGTTCGTACCTACTGGGGATGGCCCGGTTTCGTGGACTACATGGAGTGGCAGGAGCAATTCGGCTGGCCGCGCGCCGATCGCGACCAGTTCAAGGCGTCCTTCTTCTTGAATCTCGGTGCCGAGTACGAGTGGAGCGAGGATTGTCTCTTGCGCCTCGACGGGCACGACTTGCTCGGCTTCTTCGACGAGGACGTCAATAACCGCCTGTATGGATTCGATCCGAACGGCGATTCCCGTTCGACGGCTCCGTCCTATTCAGTGACACTTCAGTACAGATTCTGATCGAAGGTTCGGGGAGGGAATCGGCGATCCGATGACCGGAAGGACAAGAAAAACCATTCTCGTTCTGCTACTCGGCATGACCATGGCGGTCATGGTCCGTGCCGAGGACGGTCTGAACCACGAGTACAAGCTCAAGTCGGCGGTGATTTTCAAGCTTCTCAAGTTCGTCAGCTTTCCGGCCGCCGAGAAGGACAAGGATGGCGGCGATTCGAAAGGCAAGGAGCCTCCACCTCGAGGGCTCGTCATCGGCGTGTGCGCCGGGGCGGACCAGGCCTTCAAAGCGATGCAGGTGCTTCAGGGCCAGACGGTGAAGGGCCGGAAGATCACCGTCCGGAAGCTGTCCGAAAAAGACCTTCTCGGCACGAAGAAACTGGGTCCCGTCGTCTACGACGTGCTCTTCGTCCCGCGCCCCTCGCGTTCCCAGAAGAAGCCTCTCGTCGTGAAAGCCGTGCTGAAGCGATTGAAGAGCCCGAATGCGCTCACCATCGGCGAGGTTTCGGGATTCATCGACAGCGGCGGAATCATCAGCCTGCTGAAGGACAAGAACCGTATCCGTTTCGAAATCAATCTCGTGGAGGCGCGGCGGGCGAAGATCAAGATCAACTCGTCCCTTCTGAAACTCGCAAAGAGACTGATCTCTCCGCCGAAGGAGGATGATTAGTTTCCGGCTGCCCGGTGGGGCGCGAGGCGGGAAAGAAACCGGGCGGAACCGGTTCCTTCACCGATTCCGCCCGGATAAGAGAGCATTCTGTCAGTCAGGCGGTCTGTCTAGGGCACAATCAAAACCTCCACCGCAACCGAAGCATAATCCACCGGCAGGATCGTGAACCACGCAAAATGCAGCGGCGCGCCGATCAGCGTCGGATCGGTGATCACCGGCGGATTGAAGGTCGCCATCGCGTCGCCCGCGCCGTTCAGTGTTCCCACGAAGTTGGCGAAGACCGGTTTGTTGAACCACTGGAGCACCAGGTCCGTGTACTGATCCTGGTTGAGCGGGATCGTGACATTGCCGACCTGCGTGCCCGGTGTGGTGCCGCTCGCCGAGAGGGCAAGCATGTACCAGCGTCCGGACTGACTCGGATCGCCGTTGAGGTTGAAATCGACCGAGCCGCCCGTTGCGGCGTGAAAGTAGATTTCTTCCGGATAGAGGTCGGGCACGAATCCGGAACCGGGCATGCCCACCTTGAGATCGTCGATGTTCCAGCCGCCGTACTCGACACCGCCGTCAGTGGTGAGGGTGAACTTGATCTTCACGCTCGGATTGTTGTCGGCGTAGGCCGAGATGTCGATCTCGTGCAGTTCCCAGTCGGTGTCGATATGGTCGGTGCTGTAGTCGTTCTGCCAGACCGTGTTCCCGTTGACCTGGATCCTGGTCTGGTCGTACTGGCCCGCCTCGACGGTGAGCCAGCGGCGGTAACGGAGGTAGACACCGGTCTGACCCGAGCAGTCGATGGCCGGGGATTCGAGCCAGTTGTTCACGTTCGTGGAGTAGTTTCCGTTGTAGCCCGACGGTCCGAGGTCGTTGCCCCAGATCTTGGCGCCCGAGTAGGCGTCGGCCGGATCGTACCCGCCATTGCCGGTGGGCACGTCGCGCATCCAGTCGTCCTGACCGGTGCCGCCGTGGGTCCAGCCGTTGTCGCTGATCTCGAAATCATCGGACCAGATGCTGTTGAAATCACCGACGAAGAACTGATAGTAACCGGGCCCCATTCCGGCGGGGGCCTGCTCGGTGTAACCCTGGTCGTCGACAGCCTCGATGTAATACTTGACCGTGCCCGATCCGAAGAGGCCGGGGATCGACGAGACATATCCGTCGGCGGTACCGGAGGGCACCATCTGCCGCGACAGGAATCCGCCGCCCACGTCGTAATAGAGGGTGACCGAGACCACGTTCGTGCCGATGAGGGAGCTCACGTCCGCGTCGACCCTGTATGGGCCGGCCACGTCGGTCGTGTCGGCCAGAACGGTGTGGGCGATGTCGAGATCGACAGGCGCGGCCAGTTCCGCGAGCGAGGCGAGCGCACCCTGCGTGATCCACCGGCCGAGCGTGAAGTCGTTGGCCGAAGTGCCGATCACGTCGTTCGACGTGTGGATGTAGGGGGAGTAGTTACTCCTGTCCTCGAAAGGGAAGCAGGCCGAAAACCCATGCTGGGTGAAGGACTGGTGGTCGGACGTGCCGCCCGAAAGACTCCCCTGGCCGGTTCCGAGGGCGGGGACGTAGGCGTTGAACACGCCGATGCAGAAACTGTTCAGCGAGCTCGACGAGTAATTGGTGATGAAATCGACATCGCGCGGCTCGCTGCCGTAGCGGTAGCAGGTCATGTCGAGGTTGATCATGGCGTCCACGTTGTCGCCCCACGCCACGAGATCGTCGCAGTAGGCGTCGCTGCCGATGAGGCCGAGCTCCTCGGCGCCGAAGGCGCAGAAGCGGATCGTGTACTTGAACTGGTACTGGCTCAGAACGCGGGCGATCTCGACCACGCCGGCCGTTCCCGAGGCATTGTCGTCGGCGCCCGGCGCCTGCCCGGAGTACGACGTGGAATCGTAGTGGCCGCCGATCACGTAGATCACGTCAGGGTCGACGATGCCGGGCAGCTCGGCGATCACGTTGTCCGAGTAGGAGCTCGAGAAGTGGTGGGTCGAAACATTGAGCCCGCCGATCGCGTTGAAGGCGTTGACGAGATAGGTCTCAGCCGTGAAAGCGCCCTGGTTGGCGAATCGTTCGCCCATGTCCTGCATATCTTGAACGGTGTTCTGAATGTTGGTGGCGCTCACTTGCGAAACCATGGCCGCGATCCGCGGATCGACGGCGCGGCCGCCCGCCGGTTCAACAGGGGCTCTGAAGAGGGGCGCCGGTTTGACGACGGTGAGGCTCAGGGGCCGATAGCCCTCCTCGAGTCCGTAGTGGGGCACATGGCCCTCCAGCTTTTCGGGCGTTGCCGTGGCCACGAGAGCGATGTCGCCCTGCGCATAGAGCACCGTTCCCGCCGCCGCCATCCCGTCGAGGCTGTTTGCGCGCAACGAGGCGATGTAGACGGAGCCCGAACGGGGCGGGACGGTCACGACCCGCGAGGAGAGATCCAGCTTTACGATGCGGCCCGGATCGGTCGACTCGGGGCGCGCCACGAGAAAATCGCCCAGATCGTCGAGCACGCTGAATGCGCCGAAGAGCGTCTCGCGCGCCACGCCGCTTTCGGAAATGTCGAGGATCCGGATCGACGCCGGCAGGGGAATTGTCTCGTCACCAGCCTGGGCGAGAACTCCGAGAAACACGATCAGGGACAAGATCATCGAATAGCGTTTCATGTGACCTCCTTGCGCACATTGGCGTGTGCAGTCCGGGTGCGAATTTCGTTGATTTCACGAATCAGGCATTCCATGGGCATTGTAATCGCCACCAGTATATCAACTTTTGTCGATTCTCCCAAGAAAAAGGCGTCTTCTTTACCTGTCGGACCGGCTGGCCGGGAGTCTCTTGTCCTCTTTCCGGGCCGCGGAGGAGGCGAATATCCCTTCGAAAGCCGCTGAATATTGATCTGTCGAGATGGTCGGGTTAATATATCGGGCTCGATTCCGAATGATCCTTTTGGAGTGATTCTCCGTGGAAGACCTGTCGAATTTCAAGATCCTCGTCGTTGACGACGAACCCGATATCCGCGACTACATCCGCATGGTGCTCGAGGACAACGGCGCGACCGTGGTCGAGGCCTGCGACGGCGAGGAAGCGCTCGGAGTGGCCCGCCGGGAGAAGCCCGACCTCATCACCCTCGACATCCAGATGCCGAACAAGAACGGCAGCCAGGCCTACGAAGAGATGCGCAAGGATCCGGAGCTCCTCCATATCCCGGTCTGCATCATCACCGGCCACCCCGAGCTGCGGCGGCTCATCTACCAGCGCGTGGTGCCGCCGCCCGACGGCTACATGGACAAACCTGTCGACGATCAGCGGCTGGTCATGAACCTCAAGAAGCTTCTTGCCCTTTCCAGCCGCAAAAATAAATAGGAATCGTTTTGGCACCCCTCGATGGGGCGCCGTAAAAAAAGCCGTGAGTGCGGGATCCGACCGCGCTCTCGCCTCATCACGGGCATCCAGAAATCAAGCCGGGACCCGGACCAGCACAGCAAGCAGGAGGACCAGAATGAAGTACTTATTCCCCTTGATCGCGATCGGACTTCTTTTCGGGCCGGCACCGGCCTTGGCCCAGGATGAGGATGCAGCCGCGGCCAACGAGGTGGCGAAACTCTACAAGCAGGTCCTCTTGGGCGCACTCGGCAAACTCCGCGACGGAGGCGCCTTTCATTACGAAGGGTCGGTCGCCATCTCCATGCCGGAAGATGACAGCGGCGGCTTCGGCGCCATGATGGTCATGGGCGGCGGCGGCCCGGACATGGTCGACTTCGAGGGAGCGATCGAGGTTTGGCGCACGGCCGAGAGGGAGCTGGTCGTCGCTTCCGCCGAGGCTCTCCCGGGCATGGCGTTCTATACCAACGGCGACCGGGAGATCACGCAGATCAATTTCGACGAGGAGCCCTTCGACACGGCCGATGTCACCAACGATCTCGCCTCTCTTCTCAACACGGATCGCCTCATGGATGCGGTGATGAAGGGCGAGTTCGAGACGGAACGGATCGATGAGAAGCAGGCGTTACTCTTTCGCGGAACCCTTTCCAAGGAGGTCATCAAGAGCGCCGGTGGGGACCAGTTCGCTTTCATGTCCCCCCAGGTACTGCGCGTGGAGGTCGAGTTCCGCGTCGGCCCGGAGAAAAGGATCGACGCCGCGCTCTTCAAGGTGGTGCGCACCGACCCGATGGCGGCCTTGAAGCGCCAGGCCATGGAGGGGGGCGGCACGGTGACGTCGATGGGCATGCCCGAGGCGTCGACCGAGGAAGGGAAGAGCCTGATCTACTCGCTCGAACGCTCGGGCGCGGTCCCCGGAGAGCGGATCAAGGGATTCACCGAAGCTGTCCACGCCATTCTCGAAAACGAAGAGTTCTGAATCGAACCGGTACGAAACCGAGGCATCCAGGGATCGTCGACGAGAGGTTATTCCACGATGAGGTTTTCAACAAGATCATTGATGTGCGTGTCGACCGTTCTCTGTTTTGTCTCCCTTCTTTCGGCACAGAACGATGTGGCGGCGACGATTTCGCCGTCCGCGGCGACGATTTCGCCGTCGGCGGCGACGATTACGGGCGGTGAGATTCAGGCCCATGTCGATTACCTGGCGTCCGACCTCTTGCAGGGCCGGGACGCGGGCCATCTGGGCGAGAGGCTCGCGGCGCGGTACATCGCGTCCTGTTTCAAGTCGCTCGGCATGAAACCGGTCGCCGATGAATGGGAAATTCCCTTCGATCTCCCCGGCGGCGGCAGGGCGGGGGATCCCACGGTCACCTTCGGCAGGACTGTTCTCGATGGCTCGTCGCTTCTCGATGTGGCGCGCTGTTCGGCGATCGGCACGGCGAGCGGGCTTCTGACCGACGGTGGAGATGATGTGGAAGGCAAGATCGTACTCGTCTACCGCTTCGAGAGTGAAAAGGACGCGCGGCAAATCGCCCGGTCCCTCGCCGAAGAGGGTGCCGCGGGCGTCTGCTTCGTGACCGAAGAGGACTGGCTTTCGCCGGGAGACAAAAAATCCGATTTCCGGAGGATGGGCAGCGCGGGACCGAACGACATCCTCACGCGGCTCAAGGGTGACGGCGAAAAAATGACGGAGACCACCACGTCGAATGATCTGCCCGATTCGATCAAGGAAAAGATCATGGAGGAGCTCGGCATCGATCTCGATGGCGCCAAGGTCGAGATCATGGTGGCCGGTCCCGACGATCTGTCCGGGCTGCCCGGGGAGATTCTCGACGGCGCTGATGGCGACTTCGAGATTCATCTGGGAGGTCTCGATCTCTTCGGCGGCGGCTCCCGGCTGGCGATTCCTGTCTTGCGCGCGAGCCGGCTCGCCGGTGACGCGCTCATCGCCGCCGGGGAGCGGGGCGAGGCGGTCTCGATTCACGTTCCGGCTGACGGCGGTCTTCGGTCGAGCAACGTGCTCGGTGTGATCGAGGGATCCGACCCGGTGCTCAAGGACGAGTACGTCATGGTGGGCGGCCACTACGATCATGTGGGTGTCGACGGCGAGGGCAAGATCTGGAACGGCGCCGACGACAACGCTTCAGGGACCGCGGCGGTGATCGAGATCGCCGAGGCATTGAGCACGATGGAAGTCAAACCGAAGAGATCGATCCTCCTCGCGGCGTGGGGCGCCGAGGAGGTGGGGCTCGTGGGATCGCGCGCCTTCGCGAAGAATCCTCCCGTGCCCAAGGAGAAGATCGTGGCCTACGTCAACCTCGACATGATCAGCCGGAACGATCCGGACACGATCGGAGTTCTGGCCGCGAGCGACGATCTCGCGCGGTGGACGAGAGAGGCCGCCGCCGTCCATGGATTCGGCGTGAAAGAGATGGCATCCTTTTTCATCATGGCGAGCGATTCGGGATCGCTCCTTCCGCTCGATGTGCCGGTGGTCGGTTTCTTTTCCGGCATGCACGCCGATTATCACCGCGACACCGACGACCCCGATACGATCGATCCGCACAAGGCCGCGCGCGTGGCGCGCACCGCGCTCGACGTGACGCTCCGGGCGGCTGACAGCCCGGCGCGCCCCGATTTCGTCAAGCCGAAGTTCGGCGGCCTGTTCGGCGGCAAGTCATCGAGGAAGGAGACCAAGCGACGGCTCGGTATATTCCCCGAACTCAGTGCCGATGGAACCGGCGTCATCGTGAGGAAGGTCTCGCCCGACTCGGTCGCTGCCCGCGCCGGCATCGTGGTCGGAGACCGCATCGTGCGGATCGGCAGCCGCGACATCTTCAGGACGAGTGATATCAGCAAGGCCCTGGCCGCGGCGGTCGCGGGCGAGCCCTTCGAGATCCACGTGATCCGCAAGCCCGACGGGATCGACGCGGCGGTGATCCTCCGAGGCCTTTTCGAAAAGTGATTCTTCGCGCTCCCCTTCGTGAGTACACTCATCGATGAGTCGGATCGGTTGATTCAAGCATTGCCCATTCATCGGGAGGTCTCTTGAAGGCGCGATTTTTCAACCTGCTCGTACTGGGTGTTTTTCTCTCCACCTTGCACCTGCCTGCCTGTACGGCCCTTCGCCCGACGGCCGAAGGGAAGGAGTATATCTTTGCGCGCGACGGATTCCGGGGACCGGTGCCGGGCGCGCCACGAGCGGTTCTTTCCGGCGGGAGACTTCGCGTCGAGAACGATGTGCTCAGCCACGTCTGGAGCCTCGACCGGGGGCGATTGAAACCTCTGAGCGTGACCGACCGGATCTCCGGCGCCGCCATCGCTCTCGAGGAGACCGAGGCGTTCACCATCCTCTTCGCCGACGGCAAGCGGGTTGCCTGCTCGGCACTGCGCGCGATCGGCGCGCCGCGCGTCGTCGACCTGGCGCCGCGCGAGGATTCGGCCCGCTACTCGGAGACACTTGGCGGGAAGGAGATCCGTCTCACGTTCGCCGATGGGGACGGTATTCTCCATGTTGACTGGCGCGCGATTCTGCGCGAGGGATCGAACTACCTGCGGCAGGAGGTGACGCTGCGCGTGCCGAGACAGGACCGCGCCCCGAGCGAAGTGGTGCTCGTCGATCTTCCGTTGCCGGGGGTGCGCGTGCGCGGCCGTGTCGATGGTTCGCCGCTTTTCGGCGGCACCTTCTTCCTGGCGATCGAGCACCCCATGGCAAAGAGCTCGGACCGCGCGGGGCGCGCCCGCGGCTGGCTCGAGGCGCCGGCCCTGCTCGGCGCGCAGAAGGCGGTCACCGTGAGTTCGGTGATAGGAGTGGTCGTTCCCGGCCAGTCGCGCCGCGCGTTCCAGTTCTACCTCGAGCGGGAGCGCGCCCATCCTTACAGGCAGTTTCTCCACTACAACTCGTGGTACGACATCGCGTGGCCCGGACATCTGATGAACGAGCCGCTCTGTGCCGCCGTGATCGAAGAATTCGGCCGCGAGCTGATCGCGAAGCGCGGCGTGCCGATCGCTTCCTTCGTGTTCGACGATGGGTGGGATGACCATGATTCGCTCTGGGAGTTTCATGAGGGATTCCCCGAGGGATTCGGCCCGCTCGCCGAGGCCGCGGCGCGCCACGGTTCGCGCGTCGGCACGTGGATCTCGCCGTGGGGCGGATATGGCGGCGCCAAGCAAGCGCGATTGAACCATGGCCGCTCGCAGAACTTCGAGATCAACGGGGGTGGGTTCTCGCTTGCCGGGCCGCGGTACAACCGCCGCTTCACCGAGATCTGCCGGCGGTTCATGAAGGAGTATGGGTGCAACTACTTCAAGTTCGACGGCATTGGGGGCGGCACCTACGCGCGCGGCGCGCCTGCTGCGGCGACCGCCGACCTGGGGGCGCTTCTGGCGCTCTGCGGTACGTTGCGCGGTGCCGATCCGGACCTCTTCATCAATGCCACCGTGGGGACATGGCCTTCGCCCTGGTGGCTCTTCGGTGTCGACTCGGTCTGGCGGCAGGGCGAGGATATCAACTTCACCGGGGAAGCGGGCACGATGCGCGACAGGTGGATCACCTACCGGGACAGCCTCGTCCACTCGCGGATCGTGAAGGGCGGGCCCCTCTTTCCGCTCAACGCGCTCATGTTTCACGGCCTCGCTCTTGCTCAGCTCGGCACACCGACGCGCATGAACAATGACGTCGAGGCGTTCCGGCGCGACGTGCGCAATTTTTTTGCCACCGGCACCGCTTTGCAGGAGCTCTACGTCACGGCCGCGCTGCTCACGCCCGCGCACTGGGACATTCTGGCCGAAGCGGCGCGCTGGGCCGGGGAGAAGGAGAGCATTCTCGTCGACTCGCACTGGGTGGGGGGCGATCCTGCCCGGGGCGAGGTCTATGGTTTCGCGTCCTGGTCGCCGCAAGAGGCGGTCATCATGCTGCGCAATCCGCTCGACGAGGCGCAGACCTTTACGCTCGATGCTGGCAAGGTGTTCGAGTTCCCCGGCGGGGCGCCGTCAAAGTGGATCTTGCGCAGCCCCTGGATCGACGATGCCGCGCCGGCGGTCACGGTGCAGGCGGGAACATCGAGCGCGGTGAGGCTGAAGCCTCTGCAGGTCGCCGTCTGGAACGCGGAACCGGTGGCCGGTTCGCAGCCCTACGCCTACGCGGGGTACGAGAAGGAGGCGCGCACCTGGTGCGCTCCCAGGGAGAAGTTCGTGGGCCGATGGGAATATTTTTACCGGGGTGTCCGGTACGAGCGCGAGTTCCGCGCCGACGGTTCGGCCATGCTCTACATCGCCGGTAATCCATATAGCGGCTGGGAGGGATTCACGTGGCACTGGGACGAGGGCAGGATCTTCGTGGAGCGCGCCGACAGCGTGATCGACGGCGAACACGAACTCGAAGATGACGACACGCTCCTCTTCGTGACAGACCCCTTCGGCCCAGCCCGCCGGTCATCAACCGAAGTTGATCCCATGAAAGAATTGTTCCCGGAATAATTCCTGAAGGAATTATTCCGGGAACAATTCCACAACCACCTCCGTTTGTGCGCCGGGGATCAAGGTGCAGCCTTCGATCAGTCGCGGGGCGTATCCCTTTGCTTCCACCAGCAGAAGGTATTGTCCTTGCGGGACACCGGCCAGGCTGAAGCGGTTCGTGCCGTCGCCCTGCTGTTCGCAGGCAGGTTCCCAGAAGGCGCGCAGCGCAGGGAGATGGGGATCGTAGAGCGCAATCCTCCAGGAGAGGTGCTCGGGCGGCGGGGATTTCATCGTGCGCGCGTCGCGAAGAACTCCGGTCATCGCACACGTCGGGATTTCCAGATCGAGGAAGAAGTCCCCCGACCTCGTCGGTGGGATCACCCTGTCGGGCAGGCGGATCATCCCGCCGTCGGAAAGGAACACCCGCACGCCCCAGTACCCCGGGACCAGATCGGGCAGGGTGAAGATCCCGTCCGGCCCCGCGAGGGCTGACACGGAATCGGGGATGAGCGCTCCATTCCGCTCCGCTTCATCGACCCAGAGCGGCTCGAGGGCGACCACGGCCTCCTGCCACAGCGCCGTGCGCGGTCCGGTCAGCCTGCCCGAAAGGACGACCGATCCTCTGAACGAAACGATGTCGCCCCGTTCGACTTCCAATTCGGTTGTCATGCCGGGACTCACCTCGAATCCACACTCGTACCAGCCGAACTCGGCCTCCGACCGGCTCGCCACGACCAGGCTCCATTGCCCCGCCTCGAGAGAGTGCACGATTTCGCCTGTTCCGCGCACGTCGACGATCGACGCCTTCCGTCCGGACAGGAAGCGCGCTTCGGCAGCACCGTGAATCGAGCAGACGAGACCGGCGATCTCCTCGTAATCGAAGCCGGTGAATCTCATCTTCACGCGGCCCTGACAGGGGATCACGATCGCCACGTCGTCGCGACTCTCCTTTCCGTCCAGCCTGATCGCGCCGATTTTGGCCGCCACATCGTCCCTGTAATAACGCCCGGCGCTCAATGTGTACAAACCAGCCGGGAGAGAGGCGAGGGCGAACGTCCCGTCGTCGCCCACGAAGGCGTAGAAGGACCTGCCCTGCGATGGATCGGCCAACCGCGCCAGGACCCAAGCGGTGTCGTCCTGCAAGGGAAGGCCGGTATTTCCGTCGATCACTCTCCCGCTGATCGACGATCCGGAAGAAATCCGGATGTCCCTCTCGAGAAGACCCGGATGATCGATCGTGATGGTCCGGCTTTCCAGGTCGGCCCCCCACGAGGAGGTGACCCACAGGTTGTATCGCCCGGGAACGAGCTTCAGCGCCTCGAACCGCCCCTCGCCATCGATCGGGACGTATCGATCGAAAAAGATCTCCCTGTAGTGGGGGTGCTCCCACGAAAAGGACAGGTCGGTGCGGAGCGAGAGCGCTCCGCCTGCGACCGCCACGCCCCCGCTGTCCAGCACGGTGCCGCGCCACGTGGCGTACTCGGGAGACGCGCATCCGAAGGTCACGAACTCATCGCGATCACCGATCGTGATCAGCTTCATCTCGGGTGTGAACGACCTGTCGTTCGGCGCATCCAGCCCGGGCGCGGCCCAGAGCGCGACCAGCCCCGGCGCCACCGGTTCGGTGGTGAACGACCCGTCAGGCGCTGTCACATAGGTGCGCCCCAGGGGAAAGCTCCCACCGCGCATATGGATCTGCACACCGGCCGCGGGATCATTCCGGTCGTTCAGCGCCCGGCCCGAAACGCGGAACCCGCGCTGCAGGCGGAGCACGATCGTACCGCTTGCGTCAGGATCGACATCGAGCCAGGCCTGGGCGTAGCCGGGCGCCAGAGCCGCGATCTTCTGCACCTTCTCTTCGAGGCCCGAGAGGCGGAACGCTCCCGACGAATCTGTCACGGCGTGGAGCTCCGACTCCGTGAAGCCCTCGGCGATCGAGTATCCGAACCCCACCGTTTCGGCCGGGAAGCTGGAGTTCTGGAGAAAGTCGGATCCTAGGAGCGCACCCGCCACGGGAGCCCCGGTCCGGTCGTCGATCACCCGGCCCGAAATGCTGAGCCCGGGATCGAGCGCCCATTCGATACCTTTCAGGCCGCTGTCAGCCGACACTTCGAGTCCGGGGAAGACGGCTGTCCGGTGCCGCGAGGAGCAGACCTCGGCCCTGTATGTGCCGGGTTCGCCGAGGGCGAAAACGAAACGCCCGTCATCGTCGCGCACCGTCTCGTGGACACATTCCCAGACCGGTTTCGATTCTTCGGTACGAACGAGCCTGAAATCGTACGCGGCCAGAGGTTCGGCGGTGAGTCTGTCGATGATCTTCCCCGAGATGACGATCCCCTCCGGCTCGATCCTCTCCCTTGCCGTATCGGAAAGCCCATGCCGTCCCGCCTTGACAGGATCGGTCCCCGGCACCTGCTCCGTTCGCACCGACGGCTCGCCCTCGATCCCGTGGACCGCGAGGTCATGCGACCGCCCTTCGTCCCGGCCGGCCGAAAGGTACCAGATCGTGAGGGCCGCGGTGCAAAGGAAGAAGAGCCCGATCGCGGCCTTGAGCACCAGGCTCGAGACACCGGCCGCCGCCGCCGTGCCGGCCGCGGGTGCCACGACCTTCAAACCGGCCAGCGGGGCGAGCGCGACGCACCATGCCTCACGGTCGTTGCCGTACTCGGCGTCGAGACGCCGGCGGAGAAGCTCGAGCCCCCTCTTCTGGCGGGACCGGACCGTTTCCAGGGGGACCCCCTGGAGCTCGGCAACCTCGCGAGGCGAAAGGTTCTCGTAGAAACGGAGCAATATCGTGGCGCGGAAAGGTTCTTCGAGCTGCTGGACCGCGGCGATCACCTGACTCCGCGCTTCTTCTCGGATGGAGATCTCCTCCGACGAGGGCGCCCTCTGCGGCCGGGTGACGGCGAGCTCCCGCTTGGTGCGGCGATACTCCTTCCGCCGGAAATTGCTCACGAAGTTGCGGACCACGGCCGACAGCCAGGGTTTGATCGGTCTTCCCTCGGCGGGCGGATGTTGGAGCGCGGCCAGCCATGCCTCCTGGGACACGTCAGCCGCGTGATGCTCGTCGAGAACGAGGCGTCTCGCCAGCGCGCGTACGAATTCTGTGTGTGCCAGAAGTTCCTCGGGTTGCATCGGTTATGCCGTCAAAACAGTCCTCTGTAACGGTTCGGCTTTTGCCGTGGCCACAACGGTTCTCTTCGAACAAATCGTCCGTAATCATTACACCAAGCCTGCCCTGGCGGGTCATGGCAAATTGGTTTATTTATCAATATTTGTTTTTCCATGACCCCAAAAACAGGGTGCGGTGTACTACTCGTAGATGGATTCAGCGAAATCCCGTCAACACCCAGGTCCCAGAGCCGGACCGTTCACGAACGACCAATGGAGGAGCAGAAGATGACGGCTGCCAAGAAAATCGGAAGTGTCTTGTTTTTCCTGACTTTTACTTTCTCTTTTCTGTTGACGAGCCCTGGGATGGCTCAATCGCCCCAGATCGAGTGGTGGTACGACCTCGACGCCCCTTCCTTCGGCTCCTCGGCGGTGGGTGACATCGACAACGACGGAAAGATGGAGATCGTTTTCGGCACCTATTTCAATGACGAGAAGATTCACGCGATCAATGCCGACGATGGTTCGATGCTCTGGCAGTACGATACGGGCGGATGCAACGATGCCACGCCCGTGATTGCCGACGTCGATCTCGACGGCGCGCTCGAGGTCATCCTGCCTGCATCGTCGCCGTGTACGGTTTACTGCTTCGACGGAGCAACGGGAACGATCGAGTGGACCGCGTCGACCGGCTCCAACTACATCGACTCTCCCCCGGCAGTGGCTGATCTGGACAACGACGGCAAGCCCGAGATCGTCTTCGGTACGTTCTATGGCTATGTCTACTGCCTCGATGGCGAGGACGGCGGCCAGGTGTGGCGCGTCAACCTCGGCACGAACAGCTTCATCCAGTCAGGTCCCAACGTCCTCGATCTCGACAACGACGGGAATCTCGACGTCGTGGTGGCCCAGTGGTCGGGCGACTGCCGCGTGTACGGCCTGAAAGGGAGCGACGGCTCCACCCTGTGGCACTCCGACGCCCCCACCGACTGGATGTACCACGGCGGCTCCTTCGCCGATGTGGACGAGGACGGCTTGCTCGAGATCGCCATCGGCTGCTACGACGGAAACGTCTACCTTCTCAATGCCGAGGACGGCAGCACCGAGTGGACCTATCACGGGACCTATTACATGGGAGCGCCCACGTCGATCGCCGACCTCGACAATGACGGCCATCTGGAGATCGTTTTCGTCGACTATATCAATGTGGGCGTTCTGTCCCACACCGGCACCAGGCAGTGGAGCTATTCCACGGGCGGGAACGTCTTCCGCGGTGCGGCCATCTCCGACATCGACGGCGACGGCACCCTCGACGTGGCCTTCGGGTGCGACGACGGGATCCTGCGCGCCGTGCGGGGCGATAGCGGCCAGCTTCTCTGGCAGTACGACCTGGGAAGCCACTATGGCAACACCTTCGAGATGGACAACGGCCCGGTGATCGCCGATTTCGACGGCGACGGCAAGCTCGATATCTTCATCGTGGGCGGTTACGGAACATCGACACAACCCCAGAACAACCACGGGCGCGGCTACATGCTCTCCGCCGGCGACGGGACCGGGCCGGGGTGGACCAAGTTCCGCCACGATCTGTTCAACAGCGGCTGCTTCGGTTACGGCGCCGATCCTAGGCCCGACATAAAGATCGACGGCGATGACGGCCCCGTCACCGTGCCGTCGACGCAGATCGTCGATCTCACCATCTCGCTCGATCCGGGAAGCGGCGAGGGTGTCGGCCACGACTGGTGGATCGGCGCTCAGAAAGGAAACGGCAGCCTCTTTTGCTGGACCTACCTTGGCGGCTGGACCTTCTGTCCCGGCGGGGTGCCGCTTCGCGCCTACAACGGTCCGCTCCAGCCGGTGTCCGATTACGTGATTCACCATGGAACGATTCCGGTCGGATCGTGGTGGATCGTTTTTGCCGTGGATGAATCGAACAACCTCTACGAGGGTACGTTCAAGGATTTGATTCAGGTGACGTCGAACTGATCGGTCGACACGGTCAAGGTTCGACGATCCGGAATCGGATCGTGTCGGCGATCGTGTCGCCCGGTTTCAGCGGCTTGTCCTCGAGCCTGGCGTGGGAGCGGAAGAAACGTTCTGCACCGGGATTGTTGAAAGATGCCACGAGCACCCGCACACCTGTCGCGTCGATCCAGGCGCGCAGGTGGTGGCTCGCGTCGGAGAGGACGCGGAATCCCGCGCCGACCTCATCGGTCAGTCCCGCCCAGAGGATGTTCTCCTTGGTCGACCGGAAGTCGTTGCTTCCGAGATCGTTCGTGTCGTGCGCGTAGGGCCAGGTGGGCGCCGACTCCGGGCCTGCCGGCCCGAGCCTCTCGTTCAAGCGAAATGCGATCGCCCGGCCCTGATTCCGGCCGATATGATCGGGAGGATAGACTGTCCACAATCCCCGGCGCTTCCAGGAGAGCGTGTCGAAATCCGCCGGAAGCGTGAACACCATGCCGATCTGTCGGGGATTGATCGCCTGCTTGCACGTGAAGGAGTAGGTCAACTCCATTTCGCCCGAGCTGCCGGCGGTCAGCGTGTAGCCTCCGGCGGCCTCGGCATAGGCGCCCTCGACACGCATCACGGTTCTTTTTTCCGATCTCTCGATGTCGATCGACTCGAGCTTCCAGTCGCTGCATGTTTGCGTGGTGGGAGCGAACTCCCTGTTGGCGCCGGTCATCTGCGTACCGCCCCGATTGTCGAGGGGGAGGATCATGAGATCGGGTCCGGTGATCAGCACGGTTTTTCCCCGCGATGTGCCGATCGTGACCTTGCCCGCGTCGCGATCGATCGTCAACCGGGGGTTTTGGGGCCTCGGCGGATTTGCAGGGCTGTCCTCATCCGGCCGCGAATTCAGGCGGTACTCGTCGACCACGAATCCGGTGCGGCCGTCTTTCGGTCCGCGGGGATTCCGGAAGGTAAGCGCCAGATCGCCGCCAGCCGCGGGGATCGCGAGCCGTCCCGTGGACCGCGGCGGGACGTCGACCGAGCACGATCCCGAGCGCTCCCCCATCGACCAGTCGATCTTCAGGTCTTTCAGGTTGGTCACGTCGTGCCGATTCTCCACGGGAATATACAGGATGCCTTCCTCGACCGTGGCCTCCTCGAGGAGAACCCTGATCGGCGAGTAGGCCTTCTTCACGTGCCAGTACTCCGGTTTCGTACGTCGCCACCCGTCGATCGGACCCCATGTGCCGTAGCCGACGAGCAGCCGGTCGGGCAGGAAGAAGGAATCGTCGATTCCCGACCAGATCGCGCCGCCCAGGATCCCTTTCTCCTTCCACATGGTCTCCCACATGGCGCGGAAACCGCGGCCCCAGGCGTCGCGCACGCCCGGATCGGTGACCAGCTCGTGGCGGTTGTAGGCATTGAGGTGGCTGTACTCGCCGAAGAGCAGGGGGCGTTCGATGTCGGCCGCCTTCCGCGCGCCGGCCGGGCCCGGATAGTGCATGTTGGCCACGGGCATCTCGACACTGCCGTGATTGTTGTACCCGCCATAGCACTGGTCGTGAAAGGAACGCGGCCGCGTGGGATCGGCCGCCGCCGCGTTCGCGTTGGCCCACTTCCAGTTGCGGCCCCAGGCTGATTCGTTGGCGAGGGACCAGATGATCACCGACGGATGGCTCCTGTCCCGCTCGATCATCTCGAGTATGCACTGCTGGATGTAAGCGAAATACGCGTCGTCATGGGGATCCCAGCTCTGCCATGTCTTGTTCGCACCGTGACCCACCCAGCAAAGGGGCGCTTCCTGTTCCACGAAAAGCCCGAGAGAATCGCAAGCCTCGATGAACTCCTCGGCGGGCGGGTAGTGGGAGGTGCGGATGTAGTTGCAGTTGGCCTTCTTGAAGAGCTCGGCATCGCGCCGCCAGTCCTCGCGCGTGAGGCTCCGGCCGCGCAAGGGATTCACCTCGTGGCGGCAGACGCCGCGGAGCTTCACGGGCCTGCCGTTCACGAGGAGCTCGTCGCCGCGCACCTCGACCTGCCTGAATCCGAAGCGGACCTTCACCTCCTCGATCGTCCTGTTTCCGATCCGCAGATGAGCGACCAGCGTGTAGAGATCAGGTGATTCACTGTGCCATTTCCTGGGAGAGCGAACGGCCATTTCGAACCTGTTCAACAGCGACGCGCCGGGTTGTGGAACCTTGAGTTGATAGGCCTTGGCCACGGAATGATTCCCCGTGCCGGGCCGTCCGTGAGGATCTTCGAGGAGCTGGAGAATCACATGGGGAGGTCCGGCAGGGGTTGACCAGGCCTCGGCGCCCGAGGATTCGTTGGCAACCTCGAGCAGAACCCTGAGCGTGGCATCGTCGTACGCGTCGTCGAACAGGGTCTCCACGTGGAAACGGGCCGCGTTGATCTCGGGCAGGGCCATGAGATAGAGCTTTCGCGGAATGCCGCCAAGGTCGTGGGCCGCGTACTGGATTCCGGAGGCGAGCGTGTCGGCAAGGGAGTGGGACTTGACCGCCATGGCGAACGTGTTCCGTCCCGGGCGAACGAGGTCGGTGATGCCGATCTCGAAGGGAGTGAATCCGCCGAGGTGGCGGCCCGCCTCCTTGCCGTTCACGTAGACGATGGCATCGCTGTAGACCGCGTCGCAGCGGAGCTTGATGCGCATGCCCGACCAGTCGTCCGGGAGATCGACGGAGCGCACATAGGCGGCAGCCTTGGCCTTGTCCACGGCGTATCCCTGCTGCACCCACTGGCCGGGAACCTCGATGTCGCCCCAGCCCGGACCGGCGCCTTCGGTCTTGTAGAAACCAGCGGGCGGGTCGGGATGAAAGCGCCACGTACCGTTCAGAGAGAGATGGGGCGCCGCAACGCCATTCACGGAGCGAGGCCGCGGCGAGAGACGTGGCAAGACGAAATCGGGAACGGGCGGCTCGGGGAGGGGATCGAGAGAGGTCGGGTCTGTCGAGAGGATCTCGATCGACGCAACCACCGCGTTGGGGCCTTCGATCTTCTGCGAACGCACGAAGAGCCGGCCGTTGGCAAAGGACTCCGCCGGAAGATCGATCGTTTCGATGATCGCCTCGCCGGCCTTCAACTCGATCCGGTCTTTGAGGAGTTTCTCACCGGCAAGGAGATTCTGCACGCGGAGTCCGTCGGAGACGAACACGACGCGCGCGCGATAGCGAGCGCCAGGCACGAGCCCGTCGTACCCGAAGAGAACCTCCTGGCCAAAGGCCACGGTCGCGTCGAGATCAGCGCCCAGGTCCGGAAAGGTGTAGCTGTCTCCCGACAGGAGATGATTCTGCTTACCGTGCACCCCTCCGTCGTCGAAGGCGACGGGGACGAAATTCTCCTGCCCGTGGAGCAGGGGAACGATGAAAAAGAGGATCAGAAACCAACAGGCTCGCGCGGTTTTCATTAGAACACCCTTCGTGAACGAAAGAGGAGTTATGGCCCATTCGGACCGACCCGGGTCGTTTCGCACATCATCGGGAAATCCTATTTCGGGGGAAACCAAAAAAGAAAGGAGCCGCGCAAGGCGCGGCTCCTCCCAACGAACAGAGTTCGTGTCATGAAGTCATCAAAGCTCGGCTTTCCACAATCCGTGCAGGTTGCAGTAGGCGCGAACCGCCAGGGGCGCATCCTTGATCGGGAATACGGCCTCGGGCGCGTCGCCCGGATTGAGGTCGACGCGGCACGTTCTGCTCGCGGTGATCACCTCGATCCAGGTGATCCAGTGATCGTCCGCCATGGGATGGGCCACGGAGCCGACACCCACCTTGAAGCCGCCGCCTTCGACTGGCTCCACGACAGGCACGTGTTTCTCCTGGGCTGCGTCGGTGGTGTTCTCCACGAGATGATCCATCTCCTGATCGCAGCAGACCAGGGTTCCGCCTCCGCTCTGGCTGACCTCGACCATGGCGCCGCAGATCGAGCATTTGTAGACTTGTGATTTTTCAGTCGCCATTTTTTCATTCCTTTAAATGTCTCGGGGATCCCGAGGTTGCGTCTTTCACGCGGTTACTTTGCATGCTTGGACAGATAATCGGCCACTCCGTCGGCGGTGGGCTTCATCGCCTCCTCGCCGTCTTTCCAGTTGGCGGGGCAGACCTCGCCGTGTTTTTCGGTGTACTGCAGGGCGTCGAGAACGCGCAGGGTTTCGCTCACGTTGCGTCCGAGGGGAAGGTCGTTGACAAGGCTGTGGCGCACGACGCCTTCCTTGTCGATGAGGAAGAGACCTCTGAGCGCGACAGACTCGTTGAAGAGAACGCCGTAGGAGCGGCAGATTTCCTTGGTGATGTCGGCCACGAGGGGGTACTGCACGTTGCCGATGCCGCCCTTGTCGACAGCGGTGTTCTTCCACGCCAGGTGGGTGAAGTGCGAGTCGACGGACACACCGATCACTTCCGCATTCTTCTCCTTGAACTCGGCCAGCGCCTTGTCGAAGGCGATGATTTCCGAGGGGCAGACAAAGGTGAAGTCGAGCGGGTAGAAGAAGAGGACCACGTACTTTCCGCGATAGTCGGAGAGCTTGAGGTCGGCAAAAGTATTGTCGGGCAGTACTGCCTGGGCTGTGAAATCGGGGGCTTCATTGGTTACGAGAGATGACATTTTCAACTCCTTTCAAGTTGTGCTGATGAATGTTCCTCATAGATTCAAAAAATAAACGAATAGTTACTCATGATTCCTATTGCGCCTCTGTGGCCGGTGCCGGCGCGGGGCGCTGGCCGAGTTCGTTGTCGATCATGAAGATGGCCACGCCATTGTCGCCGACGAGCTTGAGTTTCTGCACGATTTCGTCCGCCGATGCCTCCTCTTCAACCTGCTCGTTCACGAACCACTCGAGGAAATTGTTCGCCGCGTGGGCCCGTTCGGCAATGGCGAGGTCGACCAGTTCGTTGATCTTGCCGGTGACCATGCGCTCGTGCGCGAGGGCATCTTCGAAAGCGTTCAGGGGCGATTCCCAATTGGATTGTGGCTTGCCGACCTCGGCCAGCAGAACCCTTCCTCCAGACTCGTTGACGAAGTCGATGAACTTCACGGCATGCATCAACTCTTCTTGCGCCTGGAAGCGCATCCACTGTGCCATCCCCTTGAGATTCTGCGACTCGAAGTAGGTTGACATCGAGAGGTAGAGGTAAGAGGAGTAGAACTCCACATTGATGTGTCCGTTGAAAGCGTCCTGGATTTTCTGATTCATCATTTTTCACGATCCTCCTTCGAAAGAACTCCGTCACTTGCATGGAGCTGGTCGATTGGCCTGCTGTTCCTTTTTGATCCGTCGATTTCAATCCTGTCATTCGGTGACTTCATGACTGTTGTTTGTTCTCGCCGTTTTTCGCGCACTCGGGGCAGATTCCGATGAACTCGAGATGATGGCCGATGATCTCGTAACCGTTCAGGTTCGCATATCCATCGTCGCTGAATTCGGAAGGCAAGTCGTGAAGGTCGTCGATCCTTCCGCAGATCACGCAGCGCACGTGATAGTGTTGCTTGGCAGTGCCATCGAACCGTTTCTCCGAGCCGCTGATCTCGAGCTTCCGGATGAGCCCTCGCTTTGCGAGAAAGTCGAGGTTTCGGTAAACCGTGCCGAGGCTGATCTTCGGAAGGCGTTTTTTTACGATTTCGTACAGCTCTGCTGCCGTGGGGTGGGAGCAGAGTTTTTGCAGCTCTTCGAGGATCACCCGGCGCTGGCGCGTGTTTCTCTGAAGTTTCTGGGTTTCCATATTAAAGAACCTCAATCAGTAATGGTTTGCATTATTAATAACACCGTTTTGCTGGCTGTCCCGATTTTTTCGATTTTGAGGAATGTTTTTTTAACTGGCTGTGTAGAAATGGATTGCAACGTTCGGATGGTGGCCGCCCCGTTCCCGTCTTTCTCGAAAGAGCCAACGATCATCTGAAAATCGGGGCGCAGGATTTTCACGAATATTGGAGATACGTGGGAAACCGCCGGAGTTCGGAAGAGGCGTGGGATTCGGGGAGGAATGCGTCTGCCGATGGTTCGGGGCGTGTTGCCCCTGTCCCGATCAATTCACCGCAGCGTGGTTCATCGGTAAGCGGCTGACCGTGCGCCGGAGGTCGGCTGTCCGATCGATGATCGCGTCGATTCCCTTCGAGATTTTCTTTCTCGCGCGGCAGATGATCATCTTCAGGTTGTTGTAGTTCAGGTTGAGTTTCTGCGCCACCTTCTTGTAGGGGAGCTTTTCCACTTCCACCATACGCAGGGCGGTCATTTCCCTCCTGCTGAGACAGTTTCTGTAGGCGTTGAGGTAGAGCATGAGGTAGATGGAGTAGAGCCTCCGCAGCTCATCGATCTCCTCTGCCACGACGAGGTCGTTCAGGGGGCCCCTGTAGTTCTTGTCCGGGAGCGCCTCGCCCACGAAATCGATGTCGACCTCTCTCGTGCGGAGTTTCTTGAGACGGTTCCTGATCGAGTTGTTGATGATCGAGTAGCTCCACTTGCCGAAGGAGCGGTCGTTTTCGCGGCGGAAGTTTTTGGGATAGCGGTAGATCAGGAGGAACACGTCCTGGAGCAGATCGCTCGAATTGATCCGGTTGTGGAGTCCGATCAGTTTTCGATTGATCAGATTGAGGAAGTATTTGAAGTTGAGCTGATAGAGGGCCGAATAGGCTTCCAGGTCATTCCGCTGGCTGAACCGTTCCATCAGCAGGGAGCTCGTTCGATCGAGGGAATTTTCTCCTTTTTCCCAGAGCGCCAGCAGCTGAGCGGTTTTGGTGCCTTGCCGTGGTTTTCTGAAAAAAAGAGCCTGGAAGGTGCGACTTTCGAAGGGGCGCGTCGGACGCTTCATGGGGATGGTTTTTTTGGGTTCGGCTTGCATGGACTAAGGTTTTTGCAAAAGGGATGCCGTTTTCAATAAAGCAGCGAATGTGTCCGGGGAACTTTGCCAATTAGCCGGTTAGGATTGGTTTTATGGCTATTTTGCTTCCCCCTCGGGCGGTTATAATCGCTTCTTTGTTACATTATTGTAACATCAGGCCGAGAGGGTACCAATGACCCTGAAGCGAGCGAAGATCCTGTTTGTCGTGGGCGGAGGGCGGTTTTTCGGCGAGGAGCTGCCTCTCGGGGGTGCTGCAAGCTATGTGAGAGCCGCGGCCTGTGCGCTTTCGCCGGAGCGGTTCGAACCGGTCTTCGTCTTTCTTTTCCAAGGCCCCACCGTGGAGGAGATTGCGAGCCTCGGTTTCCGCTGCCAGGTTGTGGAAGGATTCTTCCGCGGAGACCCAACCCTGCCGGTCCGCATCGCGCGGATCTTGAAAGCCGAGGATCCCCGTCTGGTGGTCACGGCTGTTTCGAATGCCAATCTCTACGGCCGGATTGCGGCGAAGCTGGCCGGTGTGCGCGCGCTGGTTACGGTCGTGATGGATTACATGGACGGGATCATGGGGCGGCGAGAGGCTTCTCCTTTTCTGGAGAGATTCGCTCTCTGGCAGGAGAAAATCCTGTGGCGGTGGAACAGCTCGCTCGCCGCGGTCTCCGGTCCTCTTCGAGAACATGTCATCAATGTATGGGGCGTCCCCGCCGAGCGTGTGACCGTCATCCCCGGTGTCGTCGATCTGGATGACGTGGATGTCGAACCGGGCGCGGTCGCCGCGGTACGCGACGAATTCGGATTCGGACCGGACCAGTTTCTTGCGGGAATCATCTGCCGCATCGCGCTTGTCAAAAACCTTCCCATGCTGTTGCGCGCCGCGCGCCGCGTTGAGCGGGAGGCGCCCGGCTTGGTGCGGTTCTGTATCGCCGGCGATGGGCCGGCGCGGCAGAGCGTCGAGGCCGAGGCGAATCGCATGGGGCTCGAGGGCGTCGTGCGTTTCGGCGGTTGGCGGAACGACCGGAGAACCTTCGCGGCCGCGGCCGATCTGCATTTGCTCACCTCTTTTTCCGAGGCGCAGGGGATTTCGCTTCTCGAAGCCATGGCCGCATCGCGGCCGGTCGTGGCCACAGCCGTGGGCGGTGTTGTCGAAGTGGTGGCCGACGGCGAATCCGGCTTTCTCGTGAGTCCCGACGATGACGAGGCGATGGCCCGCTCGATTCTGGAGCTCGCCCGAAATCCCGCCCTTGCCGCCCGCATGGGGGCCGCAGGCCGCGCCCGCGTTCAAGAGCGATTTTCCCCGACCCGGATCAGAACCGCTTTCGAAAACCTGATCGCGTGACCTGGAAGATTTGTTCCCGGAACAATTTCTGGAGGATTTGTTCCCGGAACAAATCCTCCAGAAATTGTTCCGGGAACAAATCTTCCACGGTACACTTAACACATGGATAGAGTTCTTGTTACGGGAGCAGGTGGTTTTTTGGGCCGCCATGTGGTGCAGCGCCTTGTGGAGAGAGGTGCTCGGCGGGTTGGAGTCATGGTGCGGTCCGGTTCATCGGCGATGCGGAATACGCGGCTCGAAGATCACCCCAGTCTCGAGCTTCTCGAGGCGGACATCGCCTCGCCCGGTTCGTTGGGAAAGGTCTTCGAGGACTTCGAACCGGACGGCGTGATCCATCTCGCCGCGTCCGGGGTCTGGGGATCTCCTCCCATCGCCGAGATGATCCGCGTGAACGCGGCCGGCATGGCGAACCTGCTCGAACAACCCGGGTTGAAGGGGAAGCGCCTCGTTGCTGCCGGTTCGATGTTCGAATATGGCGAGAACGAGGAAGCCATCGACGAGACCGCGCACTGCCACCCGCGCGACAATTACGGCTTTACCAAACTCAAAGCTGCCGAGCTCCTCTTTCTTCGTGACGATGTCGACTGGGTTCTTCTGCGCACCTTCGGGTTATTCGGTCCCTGGGAACGTCCCGGCCGTCTCGTTCCGTCGCTGGTCACCGCGCTCACTGTCGGCGAGCGAGTTCCTCTTTCCGACGGTGAACAGGTTCGGGACTTCGTCTATGTCGAGGATGCGGCGGACGCCTTCGTCAAGGCCCTCTTCGCCACCCACATCACGCGCGAAGTGATCAACATCGGCTCGGGCCGGGGCCTGACCGTGAGAGAACTCGCTCTCCGCGCCGCCGCCTGCGCCGGCCCGGACGAGACCCGAGCCGAGCGCGAGAGCCTTCTCGAATTCGGGGCGATCCCACGCAAGGGGCCCGAGGCACCCAAGCTCGTGGCCAAGGTGGACAAGGCGAAAGAACTTCTCCAGTGGAACGCGGCAACCGATATCGACACGGGCCTGCGCAGGTCATTCGAGTGGTACGAGAAGGAACAGCCCGACAATCCCTGGGACGAGGCCCGTCCGACGCGGTCGCCCTTCTCGCTCGTCATGCCTTGCTACAACGAGGAGGCATCGCTCTCCGAATCGATCCCTCCCCTGGCCACCATTCTCCAGAAGCAAGGCGTCGACTGCGAGCTCGTACTCGTGAACAACGGATCGACGGACAACACGGGCGCCGTGATCGACAGCCTCATCGCCCAGGGGCTCCCAGTGGTGCGCGTCGACGTGGCGCGGAACCAGGGCTATGGCCACGGTATCATCTCCGGATTGAAGGTCGCCCGCGGCCGCTACCTCGGGTTCATGTGCGCCGATGGCCAGATCGCACCAGAGGACGTGGCGCGTTTCTTGTGGGCCGTTCAGCGCGTCGGCGCCAACACTCTCGTCAAGGTGAGGCGCGTCTCGCGCGGCGATGGAATCTTCCGATGGATTCAGTCGCGCCTTTACAACCTGATCTGCCTCATCCTCTTCAGAACGATGACGACGGACATCAACGCCACCCCGAAAATGATGGAGCGCCGGCTCTGGGAGCGGATGAATCTCGAGAGCAAGGACTGGTTCATCGATGCCGAGGTGGTCTTCAAGGCGAAGAGTCTGGGGTTGAACTTTGTCGAGGTGCCCGTCGTTTTCATGCCGCGCCAGTCGGGCCGTTCCTGGGTGAACATGGGCACGACCTTCGAGTTCGCCCGCAACATCGTAGGCACCTTCTTCAAGAGGTAGCGGGCGCCGGAGAGCGTTTCGCGGAACGACGGACAGGATGGGAGAGCATCATGGCCGACGAGAAAAAAGACCGCGCGGCGATCAAGAAACTCGTGCGCGCCTACTTCGCCGAACACAAGCAGCCTGTTCCCTTCGAGCCCGGCGCGACGCCCATCCCCTGCGGCGGGCGCGTGTTCGATGCGGACGAGATGGAGAATCTCGTCGGCGCCGCTCTCGATTTCTGGCTCACTGCCGGCCCGGAAACGGAGGCTTTCGAAGCGCGGTGCGCCGACCTCGTCGGCGTGGATCATGCCTTCTTCGTGAACTCGGGCTCATCGGCGCTCCTTCTCGCCGTGACAGCGCTCTTCGATCGCACCCTGGGCGCGCGGCGGCTCGAGAGGGGCGATGAGGTGATCACCCCTGCCATGGGATTTCCCACCACCGTGGCGCCGATCGTCATGGCCGGCGCCGTGCCCGTCTTCGTCGACGTGGAGCTTCCCTACTACAACCCATCGGCCGCCGCGGTGCGCGCCGCACTGACCGACCGCACCAGAGCGATCGTTCTCGCACACGCCATGGGCAATCCCTTCGATGCGGAAGGGATCGGTGCTCTGGCCAGGGAACATTCTCTCTGGGTGGTGGAAGACAATTGCGACGCCTTGGGCAGCCTCCACGGCGGAATCCTCACCGGCGCCTTCGGCCACCTTTCCACCTTGAGCTTCTACGCGTCGCACAATTTGACCACGGGCGAGGGCGGCGCCGTCCTGACCGGCTCGGAGGAGCTGGCCGAAATCGTCCGCTCCCTGCGCGACTGGGGGCGCGACTGTGTATGCGCACCCGGCAGGGACAACACCTGCGGCGAACGATTCACGCGGCAGCACGGATCGCTGCCCCTCGGTTACGATCACAAATATGTCTGCGCCCGTCTCGGTTTCAACTTGAAGGCCACCGACCTGCAGGCCGCGGTCGGTCTCGCCCAGCTCGACAAGCTCGCCGCGTTCAGCGCGCTGCGCAGAAAGAATTTCGCGCGCATCAAGGATGCGCTTTCGGGAATGGAGAAAAAGATCGTTCTTCCCGCCGCCACGCCGGGGAGCGATCCCTCGTGGTTCGGCTTTCCCGTCACCCTGGGCCCGGCCTGCTCGAAGCCGCGAATCGAGGTCGTCCGCTTCCTCGAAGACCGCCGAATCGCCACGCGCATGCTGTTCGCCGGCAACCTCGCGCGCCATCCGGCCTTCGAAGGCATAAACCACCGTGTCGCAGGGAGCTTGGAGACGACCGACCGCATCATGAACGACTCCTTCTGGGTGGGATGTTATTCGGCAATCACCGACGCGATGTGCGATTTCATGGCAGAGTCGATCATCGAAGCGGTGGTGTAGGCAGGAATGGAAAGTTGCATTGACCAATGCAACCGATTAGAATGCCATCGGGAGCGTAGAAATCTGATCATCCTGGATAGGGAGCCACACGGTCCCGGAGACACCATGCCGATCCCCTCTGTTTCCCATATCGCCGCAGCTTTGTGTCTGCTCAGCATCCTCTTTCCTCTGACGGCTCTGGCGCAGGTCGATGCCCCATCGATCGGCGAACGCGATCCCCTGTCGAACGACTCCTTCGAGATGCCGCCCGATCCGCCCCGCAACGTCGAGTCGGGGCAATCGTTCACCGCCAATTTTCTTAAGGACGACTCTCTCCCCGAGGGCACCTGTCCGATCGAGACGTGTCGCCATGGCTCCATCTCCGACGGTCCAGTCACCTTGACCATCTTCGACGCGACAGCACCGTGGATCGTCGAGGTCCGCGACGAGGCGGATTCGGTCCTCCTCAGGGCTTCGGGCGGCGGTGAAGGCGTGACGGAGACGCTCGCCGTCGACGTCAAGGCCGGCGACGAGATTCGTGTCTTCTTCTCGCTGACCGAGTTGGCCGAAAGCGGGCAGCTGACATATACCCTGAAAGAGACGAACCTGAAAAAGGGGAAGGAGAGTCTCGCGCGAGCCCACGAAAAGAAGAGACACTTTCTCACGCTGTCGGAAGACGCTCAGGCCGCGGGCGACTGGCACGCGGCCTTCGAGTATTCGCGACAAGCGATCGACGCTATCCTGGATTACCCCGGTTACAGGTGGCATCACCCGTCGATTCAATTTTTGAGCAATCTAGCAACCCTGCCGGTCGGCAGAAACGATCCTGTCGCGTTCCGGGAGTTGATGTGGCGCGTGGTCGATTGCGTCGAATCGGTCTGCAAGCCGAGCGACTGGCGGCTTCTCCATTATCGTCAGGAGCTGGCTTACGCCCTGCTGATGTCCGGGGATTTCGAGGGCTGCCTGGAACAGGCGGAACTGGCCTGGAAGATCACGGAGCACACAAATCGAGGCAGCGAGAACGATCTTCTCAGGGCGCGGTGCAATTACGCCATCGCCTTGACCAAGGTCGACCGGGCACAGGAAGCTTTATCGATTCAAGAGAGGCTCATGGAGGAGTTCGCGCACATATTGAAGAACAAACCCATCAAGGACGCGCAGCTTCGAATAAACCTCTTCAGCACCTTTTGGGCTCTCGGCGATTTCCATAGCGCGCGGGAAGCGATCGAGACGGCACTTTCCGTTCTGGAGCAAAGAGTGTCACCAGAGAACCCGCTGCTGCAAATGGCGAGGGTGCATCATGCGTCGGTGCTCTATTGTCTCGGCGAATTCCTGCAGGCCAAGAAATGCGCGGAGAAAGCTCTTGCCGTGATGGAAGAGATTTTCTGCCGCCGACACTTGGGCCTTCAGAGCTGCAGGCAGACCCTCGCTCAGATTTTGAGCGACATGGGTGATCTGCATGGGGCGCGCATGCTCCAGGAGAAGGTCGTCAGGGATCTTGTCGCGGATTTCTCCGATGCGAGTTACGAGGTGCAGCGGGCACGGATCAATCTCGCCTGGATACTGCTCGAGAGCGGCGATATGGATGGCGCCCGCGAACTCGCCGAAAACTCTCTGGCGATTTCGGGCTCCCGGTTGCTCGAAAACAACGAACTGGTCCGAAACGCCACGGCTATTCTCGCCAAGGTCTTCTTCTCCCTGGGCAACTACGAGGAGGCGCGCGATATCTGGCAAAGGCTTTCCGAGATCCATCGGCGCAAGTGGGGGAACAAGACCCGCTACGAGTATTGCACCCGTGCGAATATCGCGCTCTGCGCCTATCATCTCGGCGAAACGCTCGAGGCGAGATCCATTCTGGAAGAGATCATCGCCTCCTTCGAGGAGACACACTCTTCGAGTCACTACGACCTCTGCTGGGGCCGGGCAAATTTTGCCCAGATGCTGGCCGCATCGGGCGATCTGCGCGGGGCGACGAAGACCATTCGCAGGGCGATGAAACATTGCGAGGCGTTCATCTCGAGACAGATGCGATTCGGTGCGGCACGCGAGGTCGAGGAGACCACGGTTGCCTACGGATATACTCTCGATCTTTTTCTTTCGCTTTGCGGCCAGACCCATACTTATGATCGCGAGTGTTTCGAGGCCGTGGAGCTCTGCCGGACGGCGGGACGCACGGCGGCGCAGATTCGGCACGCTGTCGCTCGCAGCGGCGGCGAGGAGTCGGCCGCGCTGCGGCGCGCATATGACAGGGCTACTAGCAACGTGGCCCGGGCCGATGGGGGAGATATCGAGGATGCGATCAGGGAGCGCGATATCGCGGAGAGCGCATTTTCAGAAGCTTTAGCCCGCACACCGGGAGCCGCGACGGTCAGGACGGACTGTTCGGCCGACGACATCGAAGCAGCGCTGCCGGAGGGATGTGCCGGGATTTCGTTCCTTCGTTATGGCCGCAGGACGCCCGACATGCGCGTCGGGAGTGTCGTTCTGGAGGAGGGAGAACCGACCTACATCGCCTTCGTCGTCAAGAAACGGAAGCCGATCAGCCGGATCGATCTTGGCGATGCCGCCTCGATCGAAGAAGCCGTTGAGGAGTGGCGCGAGGCCCTCTCCACAAAACCTTCGTCGGAAAGGGATGGGCGCAAAACGCGCGATGAGGGTACTCGGCTGAGAAAGATGGTGTGGGATCCCCTCCGGGGTTCTCTCGAAGACGTGAATGCAATCGTGATTTCACCAGGCGCGTTCCTTGCCACGGTGCCTCTCGACCTGTTGCCCCTTGAAGCCGGAATCGTGGCTGATGCGTACACGGTCTCATACGTGAACTCTCTTTCCCTTCTGGCTTTTCCCCAGCGGCAAGGCGCTCGAAAGGAGCGCCTCGTCGCCTTTGGCGACGTGGCCTACGACAAAGCTCCGACCAAGATCGACGTGTCCGGGACCGGAGGCGGATCCGGAGAGGATGGGGAAGCAGATTTCGATTTCGACATGCGTATCGTGCCGCGAATCGAGAGCGAGGGCGTGGCAGCGCTTCCGGGAACGGCCGAGGAAACAAGGGTGATCACCCGGCTGTTCGACGGGATAACGGGCAATGAAGCGATCCTGGTGCAAGGAGCGGCGGCATCCAAGGCGTCGCTCTTCGATATCGCGCACATCGCCACCTACCTGCATATCGCCACCCACGGTTACTTTGCCCCCGACAGTGTCAGATCGATATCCGGCGACCTTCCCGGGCAGAGCGAGAGGCTGTTCCTGACGAGGCGCGAAAGGGTCGAGGGGCTCGCGCCGTCGCTGCTCGCCGGATTGTTGCTTGCCGGGAGCGGTCTCAAGACCAGGAACGGAGGCGCGAGAGGTATCGTTACCGCCGAAGAGATGCAGGGACTCGATCTCTCCAGGTGCAGGCTGGTCACCCTCTCGGCTTGCGATTCGAACGTCGGTCTCGTACGCGCGGGCCGCGGCATCATGTCGATGCAGCGCGCCCTCGGCGTGGCCGGCGCGCGGGGATCGATCACCTCTCTCTGGAAGGTCGACGACGAGGCAACGCGGCTCTTCTTCACACATTTCTATCGCAAGCTCTGGAAGGACGGACTCGGTCCGGCTGAAGCGTTGAGGCAGGTTAAGCTCGATATGGCGAACGGGAAGATCGTTCCTGAAAAACCGGGTGTCAACCGCGGTCCGCCCAAGCCGCGTAAGCTCGAGCCGCGCCCGGACGATTACACCCATCCATTCTACTGGGGAGCGTTTGTCTTCTGGGGTCGAGAGGACTGATCCCACGGGGAAGGCCGAAGGCGGTTCACTCCGATCCGTGGCGCCTCAGGAGTGTTTCGGGGTAGCGTTTCGTCAGCCATTCGAGAACGCGCTCGGCTTGCGTGTCGATCGATTCCCGATCGTCGAGCACGTCCTTTTCGATCTCCTTCAGGAGATCGCGCAGCGATTGCTCGGAAAGCCTCGAATCGGTGAACAGAACAAAGAGACGGTCGTCCTTCAGCTCGTAACCCTCGTAGCTGTCCGCGGGCGGCACGCGGATCGTGTCCGCCTGGCCGAACGGCCCGACAAGACCGAAATCATCGGTTCCCGAGTCATCGACAAAAGGGAAGATGCAGGAGAGTTCGCCCGTCCCGTCGAGGTCGAGGATGTAGAAGAAACCTTTCCCCGGAAGAACGATATCGAGGTAGTACTGTGTGGCGTGCATTCCGCGGTATGTGTCCTGATCGTATAGAGCAGGATCGCGAAGCGTGATGTCGAGAGAGAGCCGATTCTCGCCTGGAACGAAAAGAACCGTCAATATGATCACGATCCCGGCCGCGACCGCAACGAGCGGCCACACGAGCGGTCTCAGTGATCGTTTCCGGCGCGTTCCCGATCGGTCCCTGATCGGCGCTTCTTGCCGGTCCCGGTCGGCGCAATGTTTCCGCGCCGATTGGGTCAGCTTTTTTTCGAGCGCGGGAGGGATCGTAGCGCTGGGAAATCGACCTCGGGAAGGAACCGCCGCCTGTACCGCTTCCGAAAGCTCGCGAACTGCTTCCGCCGCCTGGCGGCACTCCGGGCAGGTCTCGAGGTGAAGCCGAACCTTCTCGGCAGCTTCGCCCTCGAGGTGTCCGTCCACCCAGGCAATCACCAGTTCCGGTGCGATATGATCGTTCACGAAATCCGTTCCAAAAGGATCACTATCGTTCGAGCAGGTTTCCGAGGCAGTCCCTCATTCTCCTGCTGAGTCTAAAGATGTTTTGGCCCACGGCATTGGCCGTGCTCTCCGTTGTCGAGGCGATCTCGTCGAGGCTCATCTCCTGGATGTAACGCAGCTCGAATATGAGTTGCTGCGTTTCGGTCAGAGTGCGCCAGCATTTCTCGATCACCTCCCAATCTTCGATCCGGGCGATGTCGTCGTCGTCGGAAACCGAATCGGGTGTCGGGATCACGACCGGAGACTTTTTTCTTCTTTTCTGAATGGCCTTTCTCGTCCGCCAATAGAAATAACCGGTAAAGCTCTTCTCGATCCGTTCGGGAAGTGTGTCCAGGTTCTCCATCAGATCAACAACCACATCATTGAAGACATCCTCGATATCGTTCTCCGCCCTGACGCCGTACATCAAGCAAATTCGATAAAGTAGGTTTTCCTGACTTTCGAGTAGCTCCACACCGGACTCCGCGTGCCCTCCTCTCCACTTTCGCAGCAAGAGTATATCGCGAGCGTTTATGTCCCCTGAACGGTTCCAGAGCTCAATAAGGATCTCGTCGCCAAGATCCCTGTATTTCGTACCCCGAGAGGCCAACTTGTGCTGCCCCTTCATAATGTGGAGAATTCCAATCGAGAGGTATTTTACCGGGCTAAAAAAGTATTTTTCATCTTTGCCCTATTCCATTGCAAGAGAATAAGTTCCAGATTCACCAAATTGCGCCCTTCGCGGGATTCTTCACGAAGCCAGGTGAAAGAAAAATTATTTTATGAGGTAAAAAAAACCTCCTGAACGCTTCAACAGATATGGCTCTTGATCGGATTTGCAGACCGGGAGAGCACGGACTTTCGAGATCAACTTGTTGGAGATGCCAGGCGCTCGGGTGGACTCAGGGACGATACAATCGAATTGAGGAGACGAGAGTTCATACCGCCTTTGTTTTTGTAGAGGAGCCCGCCGGTACAAAGCCGGCGGGCTTTTTTTTAAGGGGTTGATTTCAATAGACTTGGAGGCAGAGGGCGAGCAGCGCCGTGGAGTAGACCCGTCCGCCGTTATCGCCCCAGGGATCTTTCTCGGGAGGCCAGGAGCCTCGGGCACACCCTTCTTCTGCCTGGTTTTTCACGATCGCATCGAACATCTTCGCGCGCCAGAGCGTCCATGAGCGGTCTTCAAACTGGGCCATGGCGTGCGTTCCGAAATACCAGTAGTAGTAATCGATCGATCCCCGCCGCCTGTCCCACAGGGGCGGTTTCCGGCGGAGCAGTTCGGCCCCGGACGCGAGCGCGGCCGCCTGGGATGGTGCGCTCTCC
Organism: uncultured Phycisphaerales bacterium; assembly: GCA_964620445.1. Lineage (GTDB taxonomy): Bacteria > Planctomycetota > B15-G4 > B15-G4 > CAYZWU01 > CAZUHB01. The sequence goes on along the minus strand of CAZUHB010000031.1, from coordinate 4,506 downwards.
AGTTCTCTCGAGATCAGAACGCGGCAGAGCATGGCGAGAGCGGTCATCGACTCGGTTTCGTCGTAGGCCCAGATGTTCTCCTCACCCGGTTCCCTGGCCGAATAGGTTCCCTGCTCCATGTAGCCCGTCCGCCCCGTGCCGGGATCGGTGAGGGAGTCGATGTAGTCCAGCGCGTCCTCCAGGTCCTGATCGTGGGTCTCGAGATTGAACTTTCTGGCTGAAACGAGACAGAGAACCATCCACCCCGTGACCGACATGTCGTTCGCTTCGATTGTGCTGACTGTTCCATCGTTGTAGCGCCAGGCTTTGCCCGGATTCTTTGTCCCGTGAATGAAATCGACCGCCCTCTGCGCGTGGCGTCCGAGTCCGGGCTCCCGCGAGAGGCCGTGGGCTTCGATCAGGGCCAAGGTGCCCACGGCGTGGTTGTACATGAAGTGAATGCCTTCCTGCGGTACGAGGCAGCCGTTGCTCGGATCTTGCACGTCGCGCAAGAACTCCGCCCCACTTCGAACCGCCTCCTTGTACTGGCCCTGGTTGATCGTGTTCCCCGCGTTCATGAATGCCAGAAGGGCGAGTCCGGTCACACCCACATCGTTGAGCGGCTTGCCCCGTCCCACGCAGCGCGATTCGGGATCGCACTCCGTTCGAAATCCATCGGCGTCCCAGAAACCGTCGGGATTCTGGTGGCGCGCAAGCCAGTCGAGCGCCGCACTCACCGCCTCCTGCGCGGCGAGTCCATCAAGCTCCTCCCGTCCTCCGGGATGAGTTCCTTCCTGTGCGATCCCGGAACTGGACAGGAGAAGAACAACGAGGATAAATCGGCTGATCACCATCACGCCCTCACTGACGAAAAAACATTCTCCGCGTCAAGTATACGCCCGAATCAGCCCGCGGCGCAATATGGCGTCGTGCGAAGATCGTGGGAGAAGGGAAGATCTCCCCCCAGGCCGCCGAGAAAACGGCTTGGACAGAAGTCTCGGCCGGTTCGGCGCGCGCGAGTTCGCTTTCCTAGAACCGCGCTCCCACGAGGAGTTCGTAGCGGTAGAAAACCTCGAGGCAGAGCGTGAGCAGCGCCGTGGAATAGACCCTTCCGCCGTTATCGCCCCAGGGATCCTTGTCAGGATCCCACGAACCGGCCATGCATCCGGTGCGGCGTTGGTTCTCGACGATAGACTTTTCCATCGCTCTCTTCCATGTGCGCCAGTCGTTGCCCGCCATCTGGAACATGGCATAGGACCCGTAGTACCAGTAGTAATAATCGATCGAACCCGCTTCCTCGTCCCAGCGAGGCAGCTTTTTGCGCAGCAGGGCGGCGCCCGCCTCGAGAGCTCCCTGTTGCGACTCGATGTCGCCCATGGCGTGGCCCGCGAAGACGCGACCGAGCATTGCCACGGCTGTCATCGCCTCCGTCTCGGCAAAAGGCCAGAACTCCTCGTCGCCCGCTTCGCGCGACGAGCCCTGCCCTCTCTCCTTGTACCCGGTGCGACCCGTGGCGCTATCGGTCATGTCGTCGATGTAGACGAGCGCCTCGGCCATGGCGCGCCGCGCCTCGGATCTCTCGGAGAAGTCGCACAGGGAGCAGTCGCGTGCCGATGCCAGACACATGATCATCCATCCCGTGACCGACAGGTCGTTTTGTTCCGCCGGATCGATCGTGCCGTTGTTGTACCGCCAGGCCCTTCCCGGAATGCGGCTTTCGAGCACGAATTCGACCGCCCTTTGCGCCGGCTTCTTCAGCGGTGGCCAGCGCGACAGACCGTAGGCCTCGGTAAGCGCCAGGGCGCCGAGCGCGTGGTTGTACATCCAGTGCATCCCCTCCCGCGGGGTGAGACACCCGTCGTGGGGATCCTGAACGTCGCACAGGAATCGCACGCCCCTCTTCACTTCCTTGCGGTAGTCTCCGGCGGAGGTCGTGTTTCCCTGGCCGAGAAAGGCGAGCAGCGCGAGCCCGGTGACCCCCACGTCGTTGAGCGGCTGCCCCTGCCCGGCGCACCCGAGACCGCATTGCGCGTCGAAGCCGTCGCAATCCCAGAATCCCTCGGGATGCTGGTGCCGGGCGAGCCAGTCGAGCCCGGCGCTCACCGCGCGTTCGACGGGCGGACCGCCGCCGCGGACGGCCGCGCCTTCGGCGCGCCGAAGGGCAAAGCCGGTACGGCCATCACCCTGCCCGCAGATCATGAAACCGCCCTCGATTCTTTCCGGTTCAGGCGAGATCGGGAGGTCGTGGGAGTACTCTTCCTCGTAGGGTTCGGGAGGATCGGTGAATTCGTTGACCAGCGGTTCCGCGTACACCGGTTCCGCCTCGTCGAATTCGCGCTCCTTGTCTTTTTCATCTTCCTCCGCGCGCAGCGGCTCGACCCTCTCTTCTCTCGGCGTGATCTCGCAGACAAAGACCTCGCTCGACTCCAGGACACGCCACTCCATGTTGGCGAGGACGAGGGCGATCAGCGCGTGAACGATCACACTCGCCGCAAACCACGGCGCGTCGCGCAGCCAGTCGCGCAGGAGGTCGGCAAAGGCAAGGGATTCCCCCCGGTTTGTGCTGTTCATCGAATTTCTCCCTGAGTGGTCGGCGGCCGGGGCGTTCCTGTCGGTCTGCCGGGCCGGCCTGATTTCGCTTGTCCAATCTTGCATTCAGGTCAACGGGTGGGTAGGTTTCTGGTTCGGAGATTTTCAATCACCCGATTTTTCCTCGCACCCCGCTGAGATACTTTCGGTCTGTATGAATTTTTCAACGGGCTGCGCCTGACCGAGGAGCGTTCGACCATGTTTTCATCTTATCTTTTTCTGCTACCCATGCTCGTTTCCTCGATGTTAGGCTCGGCGTTCGTCCAGCCGCCAGGGGAAGAGAAACCGTTCGCCCACGTGTTCGAGCAGAACGACCAGTGGACGAAGAGCGCCCTCGCGACCCGCCGGCTCGAGGAGGCGGGCTTTCGTGTGGAGCCGCTCCCGCTCGACCGTTCTCCGCAAGGACTCGACGGGGACTTGATTTTCATCGGTTCCTTCGCGTGCGAACACCCCGGCTACGCCGACTACATGCGCCGGTATGCGAAGGACCTCCAGGATTTCGTGAGCAAGGGGCGCCTGCTGGTTCAGATGACGCAGGCCGATCAGTTCGAACGGCGGCCTCCATTCCTCCCCGACGCCCTCGAGGCAACGAGGGGCGATCGCGATTTCGAGACGGCTTTTGCCGTCGATCCACGCAACCGGCTGCTCTCTGGGATGACCTTCGGCAGCCGCCGAACTCTCAGCTTCGACTCCACCCGCACGATCTGGGAAGCCTTCACCCATCAAGCCGGATTCGAGGTGGTCCTCGCCGGGGATGATCACGCGCAGCATCCGGCCCTCTTGGAAGCCGCCCACGGCCGCGGGCGCATCGTCCTTGCGGCGCTCTCGATCGACAAGGCCGATGACGATCGGGACGGCGGCGACACCGCGCTGGCCGGGAAGCGGCGGGAGTTTGCACGGGCCTTTTTCGAAAACCTCGCCGCCCATGCGATCGACGTGCGCCGGGGGAGCACGGAGCCTCTCGATGTGACCCCCTCACCCCTGGTGGCGCGCGATCACGTGCCCGGATCGTGGACGCTCGCCGTTCTCCCCGACACGCAGATCTACTCCCTGAAATATCCAGGGCTCTTCTTCGCCCAAACCGGCTGGATCGTGAAGAACCGGGATCGGCTCGCGATCGAGTACGTTGTCCAACTCGGGGACACGGTGCATAACAACACCCATCGCGAGTGGCGCAATGCGCGCGACGCCATGAGCCTTCTCGACGGCAAGGTGCCCTATGCCATCGCTCCCGGCAACCACGACTACGGACCGGGCGGAAGCGCCTCGACTCGCGACACGCTGTTCAACGAGTACTTCCCCTTCGAGGCGGTCTCGACCTGGCCCACCTTCGGCGGTGCCATGAACAAGGGCCGCCTCGACAACACGTACCACCTCTTCGAAGCGGGCGGGACGAATTGGATCATCGTCGCCCTCGAATGGGCGCCGCGCGACGAGACGGTGGCGTGGGCGAACAGCGTGATGGCGAAGCACAAGGGTCGCAAGGGGATCCTGATCACCCACGCCTACATGAACAACAACGACCTGCGCTACGACCACACCGACAGTGCCAACCCCCAGCACCACAACCCGCACAAGTACAAGACGCCGGGAACGAAGAACGACGGGACCCAGCTCTGGAACAAACTCGTGCGCAAGCACGATTTTGCCTTCTGCTTCAACGGCCACGTGCTCGGCGACGGAACAGGTTACATGGCCGCGAAGAACGACCAGGGAAAGACCTGTCACCAGATCCTGGCCAATTTCCAGATGCGCACCCTGGGCGGGGAGGCTTACCTGCGGCTCCTCGAGTTTCATCCCGACGGACGGACCGTCCAGGTCAAAACCTATTCACCCCTCTACGACAGCTACCTGCTCGAACCGGACCAGCAGTTCCAGCTCACCATCGACTGAGTCGATCAAGGATCGGTGAGTCGATCGGGGATCGGTGAGTCGATC
>CAZUHB010000030.1:70101-76260 GCA_964620445.1 uncultured Phycisphaerales bacterium | reverse complement strand
CGTTCATCGGGGTGCGGATCTCGTGGCTCATGTTGGCCAGAAACTCGCTCTTGGCGCGGCTCGCGGACTCGGCCAGCTTGCGTTCGGCGATCTCCTTTTCGAGCGTGGCCTTGGCGGACTCGAGAGCCTGGTTCTTCTCCTTGAGGGATTTTACCGCGAGCGAGGCATCGTTGAGCGTGGAGCTCAACTCGTCCCGCACGGTCAGGAGATCGAGAAGATGATCGTCGCACGACATGTCGTCGATGGTGAACTCAGGCAGTACGCCGAGATCCTTGAACTGAAGGGACGCGAGAAGTACGAAACCCGCCCCGAAAGGAATCCACGATCCAGTCAGGGTGGCCGGCGATCGAGTCTTGAGGAGATGGGAATGTTTTTCCCCTTTTCGCGCCTCGATCACCTCGAGGGAGATCTCCTCCCCGGAATCGGCAAACCCGATGAGATCGGTAACCTTCATACCGATGCCGTTGTCGAGTCTTTCTCTGATCGAGCGGCTCGCCCAGATGACGTTCAGGTCCCCGTCGACGACGAGCGAGAACGGCTTGGACGGCGTCAGGTACTCGAGATCGATCTCACCGGTGCTGTTTGGGCCAGTCATGAAAAACTGACCTCCATCGTGCAATGGGGCGCGCCGTCAGCCGTGCAAGCGGTTTCGTTGACGGTCAGGTCTTCGTTGAAGTAGATGCCCACGCCGAGGATCAAGCCGCGTAGGACGGGGCACAGATTGCGCTCGGTGTGATAGTGCATGAGCAGCCGGCCGTCGTCGAGCTCCTCGTAGGTGAACCGGGGAGGCGTTGCGTTGGCGAGGTTGTGGGTCACCTGATCGTGTATCCGATTCATGTTGAGCAGGAACCGCCGCGCGTCGGTGCCGGCCATCTTGTAGAAGGCCGGATAGGACTTGGCTCCCGTGTTCGGCACCCAGTACTTGCCGAACTCGACGAGAACATCCTCGACAGCCAGCCCCGACACCTCGGATGCCGCCTGGACCAGGGAGAGGCTCATCTCGTCGGGATAGTCCTCGCTCGTCGCGAAGAAAGGCTCGTCGCACCCGGCGCGAATCTTGATTTCCGACCACGCTTCCGAACCGAACTGGGACTCGACCAGCTCCTGAATGCCCTTGTTGATCACACCTTTCATCGATCTACCTCCTGGAACTACGTGTATTCAACCGTTTCACCACCGTCACGGACGAGACAGGGAAACCCCAGACAAGGACTTGCACTATATCGACCCGTCGGAACGTACGGGTTTATGGGAAATTGATAGGTAATAACCCTAAAAGGCCCAAGGCTATGGCGGGGACGGGATGCGACGGTTGTTGCCGGCTTTTTACTTCTTGTCCAGCGACTCGCGAATCGCGCGGGCCATTTCGGGATAGGTCGCGGGTTTGAGGATGCAACGGGCGATTCCGGCCTCCCGCATCTGCTCCTCGCTGATCTGTTCGGAGCGGCCGGTACAGAGCAAGATCGGAACGCGGGGTTGCAGGCTGTGCATTTTCTCGGCCAGCTGCAAGCCGGTCATCCGCGGCATGATCAGATCGGCCACGACCAGATCGTAGCTTTCCGCTTCCTTTTCGAAAAGCCCGAGGGCTTCGGCCGGACTGGTGCATCCTGTCACGGCGTAACCGAGATTGCCCAGTCCGATCCGGCCCAGACGAACATGGGTCTCCTCGTCATCCACGAAGAGGATGCGCTCGGTGCCGCGGACCTCGGTTTCGATGGGTGCGTCTTTTTTTGAAACGGCCTCGGAGGCGGCGCAAACTGGAAAGAAGATCTTGACGGCGGTCCCCTCACCGAGCCGGCTCTCGACCGTGATCGCGGCATCGTGGCTCTTGACGATGCCGTGCACCACCGCCAGCCCCAGGCCGGTTCCGCCCGTCATCTCTCCGGTGGTGAAATAGGGTTCGAAGATACGGTCCGATGTCTCGGGGTCCATCCCGCAGCCCGTGTCGCGCACGAGGAGCCGCACGTGGGGTCCTGGCTCGATACCCTCGAACCCGGTCGCTGACCGGTCGTCGAACCGAACCTGGTCGAGAGCCACCTCCAATTCTCCCCCGTTTTCGCGCATCGCGTTGAACGCATTGGTGCCGAGGTTCATGATCACCTGCTTGATCCGCACCGGATCGGCCAGAACCTTTTCGCATTGTGTGTCCAGATTTTCACGAACGCTGATCGTCGACGGCAGCGAGCCACGCAGGATTTTCAGCGTCTCCCTGGCCACGAGCCTAAGATCGGTCGGCCTCCGCTCCTGCTCGGCCTGGCAGCTGAAGGTCCGGATCTGCTTGATCAGATCGGCGGCCTGCTCGCCGCCGGCGAGAACCGCTTTCAGGTAGTCGGCGTTCCGATCCCCCCCGGGGAGGGTATCGAGCACGAATTGCGTGTATCCCATGATGCCGTGGAGGATATTGTTGAAGTCATGGGCGATCCCGCCGGCGAGAACGCCGATCGCTTCCATCTTCTGCGACTGGCGCAGCCAGTGCTCGAGCCGCCGGCTTTCGTCGAAGACCCGCTGGCGCTCGTCTTCGGCCAGCTTGCGGGACAGGGCCAGGCCGATACTGTGGCACAGGCGCTCGAGAAACTCGACCATATCGAGGGTGAAAATGTCCCTCCGTCGATCGTTGAGCTGGAGGAGCCCGATCGTGCGGTCATCGGAGCGCAAGGGAACGAGAGCCATCGATTCGTATCCCAGCTTGTGACACCGTCCGCGAGTCACCAATTCGAGGACTTCCGGCGGAGCGGTGGCCAACAGATCGGTGAAGCTGTTCGTCCAGAAGCTGCCCCCCTCGGTGAAAACCGGCTCGGTCCCGTCGATGCGGCCGGCGATCACAGTGCCGCACATGCACTCCAGAACCGGCGCCCCCCCGCCGTCTCGTACGACCTCTCCCTCCTCATCGCGAGCGCAAAGGTATCTTTCCGCTTTCACGAAGTCGGGCGGGAATCCGCTGACCGAATAATAGGGAAAATCCTGCCCCTCCTCGACGCGGAGACCCACGGCGTCGACACCGGTGTGCGTTCTGATCATTTCCAGGATCTCGCGGATCACGTCGGCGCGGCAGCCGCCCCGGTTCAGAGTTCTCAGGGTGCGCGTTTCGAATGCCTGCCGTTCCTTGCTCTCACGCAGGGCTTCGCCGGCCCGCTGCTGTTCGATTGCCAGGCCGAGGAGGTGGACCGCGGCCTGGAGAGCGTCTGTTTCGAGCGCCCCCCACGATCGTTCGCGACGGCACTCGTCGAATCCGACGAATCCCCACCACTCGTCGCGGACGTAAACGGGAATGGCCAGGATCGAGAGGATCTCCTGCGGTTCGAGAATGGCTCTTTCCGATCCGGGAAAATCGCGCACCAGTCCCTGGACGATCTCGCCCCTTTTCATCAGATCGGCCCATCGGTCCATTCCGGCCCCGGCCCATGGAATACCTTTGAGCGCGGGGTTGTCCGCCTGGGCTTCGATCCCACTGGCCACCCACTCGTGACTCTGCCTGGTCCAGAGCTCGTTGTCGGGGCCGGTGAAGTTCTCGAAAACATAGGTGCGGCTCACGTCAGCGGCCACACCGAGACGGGCCAGGATCTCGTCGACGGCCGTTGACCATTCACAGCTTGTGAGAAAGCGGGCGACGGTGTGATTCCTGGCCTCGAGAACAGCGTCGCGGCTGCAGATATCGTCGAGAGCCTGTTTGTAATCGGTGATGTCGAACATCACCCCCTGAAGAGAAATCGCCTCTCCCTCGTCGTCGCGGACAACCGTGGCCTCGTCGCGAAACCACACGACCCGACCGTCGCGGTGGATCATGCGGTATTCGGACTGGAACACTGCGCCCGAGACGTGCGCCTGGTGAACCTCGTCGAGAACGCGGTCGCGATCGCCTGGGTGGAGCCTCCTGCGCCAGATATCCGAATCAGCCTGGTATTCGTCCTGCGTGTAGCCGATCATCCTCTCGACCTGGGGGCTCACGAAGAGGGTGGTGCTTGCCGCATCGATCGATGCCGTGTAGGTCACGGCCGGAAGTTGCTCCACCAGGGTGCGGTACTTGAAACGCGATTCCTGCAGGGCTTTCTTCAGCAGACTCCTTTTTGCGACATCCTGGCAAACAACGAGCGCGGCGGGTTGTCCGTCGAGTGTGATGGGGACCGCGATGGATTCGACCTTCTGCCGGCTTCCGTCGGCGCGGATGAGCGTCATGTCCACGCTGGGATTGCTGCGTCCTGCCAGGATGTTCTTCAACCGCTCGCGGGCCAGGTCGTGATCTTCCGGAGCGATCAGATCGGCGGTCCTGACGCCTCGCAGATCATCGGAACTCGAAAAGCCGAGCAAGCAGACCGCCGCCGGATTGGCGTAGAGATATCGCCGGTCCTGGGCGACCAGAATCGAGAGCGGCGATGCGTCGATCAAGGTACGATAGAATTCGTCTCCCAACGAACTCGATCGGACCGGTTCGAACCGCTCATTGAACTCAGTCATGACAGCACCTCCCGAGTTCTGTCAAGGCCGAATCGTGATCAAGCATTCCCGCAGCCGCCCGAGCTGCCCCACCACCGTCTGCATGGTTCAAAATGTACCCATGCACCCGGATTTCATATTAACAGAGTCGGCATTCGGAGATAAGTACTTTATCGGAAGTGGTATTACTTATTCAGGCCGAAGGTCTTGTATCTTTCGTAGGCATGCTGCATCCGGTCGAAGGCTTCAGTCGATCCATCCTGGTCCACGAAGGCCCGCGCGATATCGACGATCTCCGAATCGGCCGGCTTCTTGATGCCGAACTTCCGGGCCACGTTGACGATGGCGGCGCTCAGTCCCGCTTCCATGGCGATCTGCAGGTAGCCGCGCAGCAAGCCGGTTTTCCGCCCGGGCGGAAAATCGCGGATCAGGTTGGTGATACCGAGGATCGTGTGGACACCTTTCATCTCGTGATTGCTCATGATCCGCCGGATACCCTCGATGTTGACATGGTTGAAGCCGGGCTGGCCGTACCGTGTGAACTCGACGGCGAGCGGGATGACGGCATTGTCGAAAAATATCTGGTGCGGCTCGAAGCCGTGCCGGCGCGCCTCGCGGAAGAAGACGAGCGCCTTCCGCTCCAGCTCGCCGGGCGTGGCCACCACGTCGCCGCCCGCGCCGCCCGACATGGCGCCCACGTTGAGCATGTAGACGATGTCGAACGGTCCGATCGCGCCGAGCTCCCAGACGAAGTCCTTCCGCTCCGAGTTGGCCGAGTTGATGAGCGGCCGCGGAGCGCCCGGGCCGCGCCGGCTGTAGTACTCGTCGAGGCCGGCCCTGATCACCTCCGGATCGGAAGAGTCCACGCAGGGCGGAATGCCTCCGCCCCGCTCGCAGATCAAACCCACCGCGCGACGCATGAGGGCTGCCGTGGCCGCGGTGTCCCCCTCGCCGGCATCGTCCACGTTGGCGTCGATGTAGTCGGGCCGGTAGTGGGCCTGGGATTCGATGAGCTTGCCGAGATAGTCGAGGCCCGGGTTCGGCTCGTCGAAACCGTTCTGCAGGGAGAGGATGATGTCGAAGGCCTCCTTCACCCGCGGCAGGGTGGCGTGAAGCAGCTCGGCCACCTGGATGATCGGCGCGCGCCGATGGTGATCCTCGTCGAGGAAAAAGTTGCGAAGCGACGAGGTATGCACCAGGCCCGGATCCCTCGGCGCGTTGACCAGCGCGCGGAGAGCGTCGATCCCCCCCGAAAAGCGGTGGGCCGCATCGTACACGAGCTGCCCGGCGCAGACCTTGTCCGTGTCGATGCCGCACCGGCCGTCGACAGTCGAATCGCCGCAGGGCACGTTGGTGAGGCCCTTGGTGCATTCTCCCAGGAGGCAGACGAAAAAGTTCTCCGGCAGATGGCAGTCGCCGCAGGAGTGGCATCGCGCCAGGGTGCTCTTTCCCACGAACTCGATCAGCCTGGTGGCCTCGTAGAGGAGGCCCGCACCATTGCGCAGGCCCCTCGAACGCTCGAAGAACGATTTCACCAGCCCGTATCCCGTGGAGCCCGGTTCGAAGAGGAGGTTGTGGATCCAGTTGAGAAAGAGCCGCCGCGCCGGAACGCGCGGGTCGCGCGGCAGGGTGCGCTCGCCGTCCCCGGTGTAGATGTAGTAGGGATCTTCCAGGTCCGGCCGGAAGGTGAGCGTCTCCTCGGCCTCGCGCCACGAGGGACCGATCTCG
>CAZUHB010000030.1:0-70001 GCA_964620445.1 uncultured Phycisphaerales bacterium | reverse complement strand
GTCCGGCCGGAAGGTGAGCGTCTCCTCGGCCTCGCGCCACGAGGGACCGATCTCGGCAGCCTGGGCGAGGATGCGCGCGGCGAGATCGAAGTCCTCCACATTGCCGAGATCGACGCCGGCCGCGCCCAGGTCGCGCCACATGGCCACCTGCCTCGCCGCGCGCAGAACCTGGTCGTCGAACGATTCCGATCGGACCATCTCGTACAGGTCGGGATGGACGAAGACGCCGGGAAGCTTCTCTCCCCGCATGCGGCGCGCCGCCGGTTCGGTGAGAAGGAAAACATAACCGACCACGGGCACGCGGAGATCCCGCTCCTTCAGGAAGCGGAAGAGGTCCTCCACCTTGCGCGTATCGAAGATCACGTTGGGCGTCACGAAGGAGGCGCCGCCGGCGCGGATCTTCTTCTCCAGCTTGATCATCTGCTGGAGGCACGACCCTTCTTCGTACTTGGCCAGGCCCACGGCAGCGCCGGCGGCGAGCGCGGGCGCGGGCGCGACAGGACCGGCCTTGACGCGCGCCTCGGCGTTCATCTGCCTGATCATCTGCAGCACGTTGAGCGAGTCGAGATCGAAGACGGGCGTTCCGTCGGCCGGATGGTCGCCGGTCACCACGAAACAACTGCCGATCCCGTGGGAGAGCAGCCCCTGCAGGAAGGTCTTCACCTCGGCCCTGTTCATCCCCTTGGCGCTCACGTGGGGGATGTACTCGAGCCCCCGCGGTCCGCCGTTCAGCATGACGTGGGCGAGCACGTCGGCGGGCGAGGCGGTCACCACGCCGCTCGGGTTTTGCGTGACGCTCAGGCCGCCGAGAGCGAAGGGCTCCGGTATCGGAGCGCCGTGCTCCACGGCGGCGAGAAAGGCGAGGACCTTGCCGGGCGGTTTTCCGGCCGGGCAGGTGAATTCGATGAAGACGTCGAATCTGCTCGGATCGCTCAGCCTCCGGGGGAGAGACTCCCGGGCGGAAGATTCGGGATGCGGGTCGTTCCTGTCGGTCAAGTACGGTCTCCTTCTCGAACAGTGTGCACGAGGATAGAACGCTCTCCCCCTGCTGTCGTGCGACGGCCTGTCTCTCGGTTACCGGACCGGGTAATAGTTCCGGGAGGGAAGGCTGAAAGCATGGATGTGTCCTCTGTCGGTGCTGACGTAGAGCGCGCCGGCCGCAACGGCCAGGCCGCGCGCCCGTCCCTTCACGGCCGAGCTCCAGCGCTCCGAGCCGTCAAGGGTTCCGTAGCCTCTCACGACCCCGTCGCCCCCGGCAAAGAGTGTGTCGCCCGCCAGGATCAGGGCGTGGGGACAGTCGCAGTCCACGGACCAGATCGTGCTGCCGCTGCTCCGGTTCAGTGCGGTCAGGTCGCTGCTCGTGACCACGTACGCCTCGCCTCCGGCAACGACGAGGCGGCGCCCGTCGGGATGGGTGGCCAGCTTGTCGAGGGTGCCGGCATTGAATTCCCTCGTTTCGAATCCCGAGGCATTGACCTTTGCGTGGCCGTGGGCGAAACGGGAGTCGGCGGTGAGCAGCGCGAAGCAACCGCCGTTGCCGTAGTTGCCCGTCTTGCCCAGGAGTGCGCCGTTCGCCCTGTCGAAGACGTGGGGATGGAGCCGCCCCTGAAGCAGGTAGATCTTGGAGGGGGAGATCATGATCGCCCCCATGGGAGTGACTCCGCCGGAAACCTTGTAGAGGCCGCTGCCCGTATCCGATCCGGTCCGGGCGTCGACGGCGCAGAGGTAGGAGCTCTCCCAGTTGACCAGGGACGCGGCAAAATAGACCTTGCCCCCCGCAACAGCGGTCCCGGTTCTGACGGGCCACATCGGGATGAGCCCCCCGTTGTTGCCGATCAGCCGGGTCTCGCCCGACGGCGTGTATTTCCAGATGAACGATCCGTCCTCCCCGTCGATGCAGTAGACATGGCCGTCGTCGGAACCGAAGAAGAGCCTGCCCTCGTCCACGCTGGGCGGATAGCGCACGGCGCCCTCGGTGGTGAAGAACCACCGCTCCTCGCCGGTCACCTTGTCGAGGCAGTGAACCGAATCGGTCACCGATGAACCGAAATAGAGATTGTTACCGGAGACCGAGACGAAGAGCACGAAGTCGAAATCCCGCATGGGGGTGAGGGCGCAGGTGTTCTGAACGCTGCTCGAACGCCAGGCGTCCCAGGGCGCGCCGCCGTCCCAGGCGACCCGCGGAGGCGCTGGAGACTCGTAGACCCATGCCTCGCGCAGGCGCGAGAGGTGCGGCAACGATTCGCCGGTGACGCCGCTCCGGGCGTTGTCCTTCATGTAGGTGGGCCAGTCCTCGCCCGACGCGGGCGGAACGGCCAGGCTCAGAACGAGCCACACCGTCTGGAAAAGAAAGGTCACTCTCTTCATCTGTTGTCGACCCGTTCTCCTTTTGTTCTGCCCATTCATGTTTGTCGTCTCATCTCAATTTCCACGAATGAAACCGACCGACGTGTTGATCCAGCCGTTACAGCTGCATCCCCCGCCCCCCTCGGGGCAGAGCACCATGCCCCCTCCGGTGATCGTGTTGAGCCAGCATGCCGGGCGGATACCTTTCCAGGAGGTCACCGTTCCTGAACCGAGGGCCCACATCGACAGCTCGCCGTTGTTGCCCCGGTAGACGAGAGCCGCGGCGCTGCCCCCGTAGGTGGCGCAACCGCCGTGGGCACCCATGGAAGACGTGACCAGGCTTCCCGTGAACAGATCGTATCCCCTCGGCTCGAGGTAGACCGTGTTTCCGGCGATCACCGGATGCTGCATGTGGCCGCCGTGATTGTTCTTGGGCCAGTTGTGGTTTCTCGACCAGAGGAATGCTCCGGTGGCCGCGTCGTAGGCATAGAGGTGGTACTTGGTTTCCGACGAGGCGACGCACACCACATCGGGAGAATAGAGCCCATAGAAGACCACGATGCCGTCGGCCGTGTCGATCGGCACTTCCCAGAGCTTCGAGCCGCTGTGCCTGTCGAGGGCGACCAGGTACTGATCGCTCCAGAGGAGCGGATCGCCGATCCGGCCGTAGGTCAGATCCTTGATCGTCTGGTTCCGGCATTCGACGAAGAAGACCCGCCCGGCGCCGCCGGTGATCGTCGAGTTGATGATGACGCCGTCGTGATAGGACCAGCAGAGAGCGCCCGTGCCCTTGTCGAAGGCGGCGAAATACCTGCTGCAGACCTTGTCGGTCTGCGATCCACCCGTGGCATCGTACCAGCCCGAGCCGCCCCAGATGTTGTCGAAGTGGGAGTTCTCGAACTGGGCGCTGCCGTAGAGTTTGTCTTTCGTGGCGGCAACGTAACCCCACTCGTAGCCTTCGAGCGGGATTCTGTAGGTCTGGATCCTCCGGCCCGTGTCGCCGTCGAACCTCCAGCAGCTGTCGTGCATGGCGAGGAAGAAGGAGGAGTCATCGGCCGAATAGTATCCGCCGTCGCGGGGTGTGTTGACGCGCAGCGATTCGGGAATCTCCAGGGACCAGTAGATCGCGCCGTTGTAAGCGTCCATGGCCACGAGGCGGTCGAGACCCTGGTGGAAGAGACGGCCGTTCTTCATCACCGGGGGCGGCATGCGCGGATTGCGGTCGGCGCCGAAGTCGGCGCCCGGCGATCCGAGCCACTGCACGGCCATCTGGTCGGTGCGGGTGGCGCCTTCCAGATCGTCGGCGCTGTTGGCCGCATTGTTGGGCCACCCGTACTGGCGGGGCCACTCGCCCGCGTTGGGCAGCATGGGGCGGACCACGTCGGCCCAGAGGCCGTTCGAGTTGTCGATCGTGTAGGCCACCGATCCGGCCTGCAGCCAGCCCTCGAGCGCCGACTGGCTGAGCTGATTGGCGCAGCCCGGCGGCTGGCCAAGGCACGCCCTGCCGCCGCTGGGCCGCAAGACGCGGTACATCTCGGCGGCCGAACCGATGCACACCCCGTCGACGATCATCCGGTCGGAAACGACGAGATTGAAGAAATACCTGGTGAAAGGCAACGTGTCGAGATCAGCCCGTTCCCAGATCTTGATCCGGTGGCCGTAGACGCCCGCCTCCATCAGTTTCTCGCGAGCCCTTGCCACGGAGGCCGGGTCGATGTCGATCCCGACGATGACGAGGTCGCTCCGCTTCGCGAGCTCGAAGGCGAGCTGTCCCTCGAAGCACCCGTAGACGAGGCAGTATCCCTTGGTGATCCCCGACTCGGCCACGATGCGGTCGGCGGCGGCCTGGTAGAGCGCCGTCATGGCGGGATCTTCGGTGTAGGGCGTCTCCACGCCGGAGCAGTCGACGCGCGTGTAGTTGATCGAGTTGTCGAATGTGTGAACATCGCTGAAGATGTCGCCGCCGCCGTCGTTGTATCCCACGCGGAAATGATACCTCGTCCTGTACTCGAGATCGTCGAGGGTCACCTCGTGCTCGGTGGCCGGCGTCGACGACTCGGCCCGCGTTCCGAGCGCCTCGGTGGTGCCGTATTCCACGATCGAATTGCAATGGGCGGCGGTATCCCACCGCACGACAGCGGTGCGGGAACCGGTGAACTGAACATAGGCGCCTTTCACCGTCTGGCCGGCCGGGCCCTGCAGCGCGTCGATCTCGCCCTGGGAGAGCACCTTGTCGTAGACTCTGAGGTCATCGACCGCCCCGGCGAACCAGTAGGGCCAGTTCGCGCCCTCGGCGCCGTCCGTTCCCACCACCGTGGGGAACCCGGCATCGATCGATCCCGTGCTCGACGAGATGTCCTTTTGCGACTGGCGAACACCATCGAAGTAGAACTGGGCGTACCCGTCGCGGTCATGGGTCACGCAGAGGTGGTGCCATTTCCCGTCGCTCAGAACAGGGCCGGAAGGATCGTAGTCGACCCGGCCGCCCGTGGCGCCGCAGTAGTTCCACTGCCACGAACCGCCTCCGCCCGCCTGGCCGGCGATCACCCAGCCCGTGTAGCTGCCGCTGTACCAGTCCTTGTTGGCGATGATCGAGGCGTCGTCGTTCCAGCCGCTCGTCTTGACCCAGACGGCCACGCTGAAGTCGGTCGACGCGCCGAAGTTCAGGTCGCCGCTCGAACCGAGCACCACGTGGTCGTTGGTTCCGTCGAGCTCGATGGCGTTGCCGAATTTGCCGGCCACGTAGACCGGAATCCCGTCGCTGAATGTTCCCTTTGCGGTTCCGGCAGAGTCGTCGAGCGTGTCGTCGAAGGTCCAGTGGCCGATGAGGCCGCCCTGGGCGTACGCGAGGGTTGCGCCGATCAGGAGGAGAAAAAAAACAAGACAGCCAAGAAGAGGGCGAAGAATGGAACGGACGAGGTGCGGAGTCATTTCCACAAACCTATTTTCAAGAGGGCGGGGCCCGGTGAACGAAGATTCTGAGCAGACCATTCTACCGCAAAGTCCTTATCGAACGTTCAAATAAATCATTAATCACTATCAATATAACGAGATCCGGGTTCGGCCCCGCTACTCGGCGATGCGCGGGATCTCGAGGATCCAGGCGTGGTCGCAGGGCGGTTTCTTCCGAACCGATTCCGGGATCGGGACCACGAAGCCGTCGCCCTTCGCCTCCCAGTCCAGCGCCCCGTTCAGCCCGAGCATGGTGACCCTCGTTCCCTCGGCCGGCCGCAGCGACGTGAGCACGATCCGTTCCGGAGGACCGGACCCGGTCTCGTCGCCGAGGCAGATCGCGTAGACCGCGCCTGTCGATCTCTTGCGCGTGAGGCAGACCCGGCCTTCCTTGTATGGCGCGATGGGACGGGTTCCATAGATCGCCTCGCCGTTCACCGCCATCCATGCGCCGATACCCTCGAGCCTGTCGTAGGCATCGGCGGCCCAGACCCCCTCGGGCGAGGGACCGATGTTCAACAGGAAATTGCCCCCCTTGGCCACGATGTCGACGAGCATGTGAATCAGGGTGCGCACCGGCTTGTACTCGTGGTTCTCGTTATACGACCAGCCGGGCGCCACGGTGATGCACGATTCCCACGGAACCGAAATCGCCTCCTCTGGGATGCGTTGCTCGGGGGTGAGGTAGTTCTCCCACTCGCCGCTCACCCACCGGTCGACGACGATGAGGCCGGGCTGGTGTGTGCGCGCCATGCGCGCGATGCGGCCCATGTCGACATCCTGGTTCCAGTCCTTCTTGAGGGCCCACTCCGTGTACTCCTCGGGCATGTTGTCGATCGGCCGGACCCACGCGCCGTCGAGCCAGAGGATGTCGATCGCGCCGTAGCCGGTCATCAGTTCCTCGATCTGGCGGAAGGTGAAATCCTTGTAGCGCGTCCAGCGCTCGGGGTGCTTGGCCGGATCGTAGTTCACGTGGCGGTCGGGGGTGGCATGGTAGGGCCACCAGTAGTCGGCGCAATCCCAGTCCGGTTTGGAGAAGTAGGCGCCCACGAGAAAACCCTCGTCGCGAAAAACGTCGAAGACCTCCTTCGCGATGTTCGCGCGGGGATGGGTGTGGAAGGGGCACTCCGTGGAGGTGACCTTGTAGTCGGTCGTCGCCGTGTCGAACATGCAGAATCCGTCGTGGTGCTTGGTCGTGGTGACCACGTAGCGCATGCCGGCCCCTTTCGCGGCCGCCACCCATTTCGCGGGATCGAACGACCTGGGATCGAAGGTCTTGATCAGGTTGCGATAGTCTTCCTTGTAATGGGCATAGTTTTCGAAGCGCCCCTTGCGGCGGTTGATCCACTCCTCGTTGCAGAGCGACCACGACTCCACGATCCCCCACTGGCTGTACGTGCCCCAGTGCATCATCAATCCGAACTTGAGGTCCTGCCAGTGTTCGAGCTTCTTCTTGACCCTGGGATCGGTGACCGGCACGTAGCTGTCTTCACCGTGCTGGCTCCACGTTTGAGAATTGAGAAGGAGGAAGAAAAGAGCGAGGAGAATGAGCTTCATGAAATCGGCCTCCGGAATGGTGAACCAGGGCTAGATGCCTATCCGCGAAGCCGATTAAATCGCGCTCCAGAAGAATTTTACAAGAATATTTAATTATTTCGATTATTTGCGTGACTCCCCCTGGCGCGCTGATATGATCTGCCGCCGTTTTGCCGGGATCTCCCGGCGTTCTTGTTGAGCTGTGGACGCTGGTGCCATGAAGAATCATCGCTATCGTTTCATCGACAACCTCAAGGATTACGTCGGAATCCTGGTCGGATCGATCCTCTTCGGAATCGCCTACTCGTGGTTTCTATTTCCCTTCCGCGTGTCGCCCGGGGGCGTGGGCGGCATCTCGCAGGTTCTGTACAGCTACACCTCCATTCCCGAGGCGTACTGGATGTTCGCCTTCAACATCCCTCTCTTCGGGCTGGGGTGCATCTTCGTGGGAAGCCAGTTCGGAATCAGGTCCTTTATCGGCATGATCCTGTCCAACGCCATGTGCTGGGTGTTCGACCCGGCCCACCTCGAGATCTGCGGCAGGCTGCGCGAACAGGTATACAACGTGGCCGCCGCGGGCGAAGCGCCGCGCCTGGCGGTTTTCCTTACAGGGCAGAAGGAGACCGACATCCTTCTCGCCTCGCTGGCCGGCTCGACCCTCCTCGGGATCGGGCTCGGACTGATCTTCAAGTTCCGCGGGTCCACGGGCGGCACCGACATCCCCGTGGCCATCTTGAAGAAGTACACCGCCGTCTCGATCAGCACGGGCTACTGGATCGTCGAGACGGCGATCATCCTCCTGGTGTGCGTCACCCTGGGCGATCCGCTCCTCGCGATCTGGGCCTACCTCAACCTTTTCCTCTCCAGCAAGATGACCGACTTCGCTGCCGAGGGGATGCCTTACGTGAAGGCGGTGATCATCATCACCCGCTTTCCGGACAAGGTGCAGCGCGCGATCTCGTCGAACCTGAATCGGGGAGTGACCTTCCTCAAGGCAGAGGGCGGGCACAGCCGGTCGAAGAAGGACATGATCTACGTCTGCGTGCATCGCAGGCAGGTCCAGCTCTTGCGCCTCCTCGTGAAGAAGATCGATCCCAAGGCGTTCATGGTGCTTCACGATGCCTATGACGTGATGGGATACGGATTCAGGCAGAGGACGCTGACCTACTGAGGGACCTGAAGACATCGTCTCTCGCAGGTCTCCGCGGGAGATCCGATCCCGCTTTTCGCCTCGCGGGCCACGGTCCACATAGTCCTTGAAATCCCGGGCCCGCGCCTCTTTAATGGAATTCGTATTACCTCTATCAATACAGTCCACTTTTCTCGAGGCGGTTCATCAGAGAGCAGAAAGGATCTGTCATGGGCGGTGTTTTCGGCGTCGTTTCGAAGCAAGACTGCGTCATCGATCTCTTTTACGGAACCGACTACCACTCGCATCTCGGTACGCGGCGCGGCGGGATGGCCGTGCTGAACGGCCGGGGATTCACGCGCTTTATCCACAACATCGAAAATGCCCAGTTCCGTTCCAAGTTCGACTCTGATCTGTCGCAGATGAAAGGCACCATGGGGATCGGCTGCATCAGCGACACGGAGGATCAGCCCCTCATCATCGGTTCCCGCCACGGCTCGTACGCCATCGTCACCGTGGGGCGCATCAACAACATCGACGAGATCGCGCAGCAGGCCTTTGCCAGGGGAACGAGCCATTTCGCCGAGACCACGGGAGAAGGGTACAATCCGACGGAGGTCACCGCCGCGCTGATCGACAGCGGTGACACGATCGTCGACGGCATCCGGTGCGCGCAGGAGACGATCGAAGGCTCCTGTTCACTGCTCCTCCTGTCCGATGACGGAATCTATGCGGCCCGCGATCGCCTCGGCCGCACGCCGCTCGTCATCGGCGAGAAGGACGGTGCCTGGTGCGTGTCGGGTGAAACGAGCGCCTTTCCCAATCTCGAATACAGGACCTGCCGCGAGCTCGGCCCGGGCGAGATCGTATCGATCACACCCGACGGCATCGAACAGAAGGCGCCGCCCGGCGACGAGCTGCGTATCTGTTCCTTCCTCTGGGTCTACTTCGGTTATCCCTCGTCGACCTACGAGAGCCGCAACGTGGAGGAGGTGCGCAACCGCTGCGGCGCGGCGCTCGCGCGGAACGACGACATGGAAATCGACTGCGTGGCGGGAATTCCCGACTCGGGCGTGGCCCACGCCATCGGCTATTCGAACGAGTGCCGCGTTCCCTACCTGCGGCCCTTCGTCAAGTACACACCCACCTGGCCGCGGAGCTTCATGCCCCAGAACCAGGAGGTGCGCGATCTGGTGGCCCGGATGAAACTGATCCCGATCCGCGAGCTCATCCAGGGAAAACGGCTTCTCTTCTGCGAGGACTCGATCGTACGCGGCACCCAGCTCTGCGACACGATCAAACGCCTTTACGACGCGGGCGCCAAGGAGGTCCACATGCGGCCCGCATGCCCTCCGCTCGTTCACGGCTGCAAGTTCCTCAACTTCTCGCGGTCCAAGTCGGAGCTCGACCTGGCCGGCCGCCGCGCCGTGGCCGAACTCGAGGGCGAGGGCCTTGTGCCGCTCGACGATTTTTCGGACGCCACCACGGAAAAATACGCTGCCATGGTCGACCGGATCCGCAACCGCCTGAACCTCACCAGTCTCAAGTACCAGACTCTGCCCAACATGATCGAAGCGATCGGAATGCCCAAAGACAGGCTCTGCACCTACTGCTGGGACGGCGAGGGGTAGGCGTTTGGGGCCTGGGGCCTGTCCTGTTTTCGGAAGATCCTGGTGGGGTTGCCCTTTCGGCGGGCTTGCAGGTCCGCCCGCGCACATGACGAGCCGGCCACTTCTGAACGTCGCCGGTCACTCTGAAGACTCGCCCCGCGCTTTGCCTGTCCGCGTTCGTGACGACTTCGTGCTTGTCGTCACCGATCCTGTCGAGTGCTTTCTAAAACCGTGGTGAGAGGGACCCGGTCGTTTCCGAATAGTCCGCCGCGAAGTCCCGAAAGTACACACAGCCTGTCGCGGTGGTCTGCGGTGCCGGCTGTGTCGTGTTTCGCGGCAGACCTGAGGTCCCTGGCCGGCTGTGTTGCGCGGTGATTTTTTTGTCTATGGTCAGCGCAGCGACCGAGAGACCATTCAGGGGAAGACCCCGACTCGAGCAGGAGTCCAGATCTTGTTTTGTTCCCCGCCCACCTCCATCGTCTTCCCCTGGAGGGGCTCGCCGAGCGAAGTCTGCAAGACAAAAAAATCACCGCGCAACACAGCCGAAAGGGCAACCCCACCAGGATCTTCCAGAAACAGGACTGTCACCCCCCCCCCAACCACCTCGACAGCTCACTCCAGCTCGGTTTCGTCGCGCCAGTAGCGGACCTTGCCGATGCCTTGCTTGTCAGGGCTTCCGTCGAAGGCAAGACCGAACATGGAAGGTGCCTGGTCGAAGAGAACCTGGCCGCCCCAGGTTGCCCGGGTGAGATTGACGATGGTGAAGGCCAGCTTTTCGTCCTGCCGCGTCGTGAGAAAGAAATCGCCGTTGGTTTCCAGCGCACCGTAGGCGATGCGACCCGCCTCGTAGGTGTATCGCGGCCGGCGCCAGTCGCGGGCGATGTCCATGCGGAGATCGCACTTCGCTCCGATCGATATCTGCCGGTCGCCGTCGCTGATCGTCACCTGAAGGCCGGCACCCTCCGGTTCGGACTCGATCGATTCGATCCTGTCGATCCAGGACCGTGGATCTTCGCCCGCGGCATGGGGCACGAGCACCGTGACAAAAGCGAGACGCCCTCCGACCTCGAAGTGCTGGGCGGCGGTCTGGTGAATGACGAACTCCTCCTGGTAATGGCGCATCTCGCTTTCCACACCCTCCAGTCTGTAATGGGTGCGCGGGAAATGGATGAGGAGATGGGTCGACGTGGGGAGCTCTACCGCACCGATCGCGTCATAGACGGTGTCGTACCAGTGCGCACCCCGGGCGACGATCTTTCTCGTGTGCCAGAGATTGCTCGCCGTGAAGTATTCCTCGGCGCGCGCTTTGAGGATGTCGAAAACGACGAACAGCTCCGGGTCCTTCAGATAGACCAGGACACGGTCCCACTCGTAGCCGAGACTCCCGTCGATGAGCCGGGTCCGGCTGTAGTCGAAATCATCGAAGGTGAGGAAGTCGATCTTTTGCGTTCGCACCGGCCTGTATGACCCGGCGTTGTGGAGAAAGTCGAGCACCGATTGGCCCGGCACGGCCTCGAACTTGTTCGCGTAGCGCGACTCGCCCTCGGCCTGGCCCATCCAGATCTTTTCCTGCCGCACGCAGAGCCGGTTGTGGAAGTAGTCCTGGCGGTAGGCGCCGTAAGGCCCGCTCGGCATGTAGTCGCGATAACCGCCGTCATGGAGCAGCACGGAGCCGTTCTTCATGAGCAGGACGAGACTGTTCTCGTCGGCGTGGCCGTGGGTCATCTTCTCCTCCTCGACGGGGATCGTGTCGCGCAGGTACTGGCGATACAGGTAGCCGCCGTCGCCCTCGTCGCGATAGTTCAGGAGTAGATAGGTCGAGTCGGACGCCCAGCCGTTCCTGAAAACGATCTTCTTTCCCACCACGTCGTCCATGACCTCCTCGCTCAGGGTACGCGGCGGTTCGGCCGAGAGTTGGTCCGTGCCGTACCGGTAGCAGTCGAGCAGGTGGTATGCGAGTCCGATCCTCTTCACCCTGTCGAGATCGAGAAAGCTGTTCGCGATCCTGTTCGCCGCCCACTTGAGGTGCGGATCGTCGTAGGCCGCGGCCGCCGCTTCGAAGAAGACGAGATAGAGGCTCCAGTTTCTGCGCCAGTCGGCGTCGCCGAAATCGGGAACCATGCCGTCAGGGCAGAGGAGGTGAAGAAAATACTGCGCGTAGTAGTACATCTCGGGTGTGGCAAAGAGCTCGTCCTTGCGGCCCGCGGCATCGGCATAACCGAGAAGGGCGTAGAGCCAGACCCCGTGGTAGATCGTGGCGTCCTCGATCTCCCAGGTCCCGAAATTGTCGGCCGCCAGAGCCTCTTCGATCTTTTTCCATCGCGGCGCGCACACGTGGTCGGGCAGGGCGCGCAGGGCCCAGGCCACGTTTTCGGCGCGGAGCGCGGCGCGGTTCATCGCACCCCACTCCTGGGTTCTCAAGGTGTATTCGACGCTTTCGGCGATCACTTTTTCACAGACGGCTGTCTCGGCAGCGGTCAGGCAGCCGAGACGCTTCAGCCGATCGAAAGGCCGGATGTACCTCATGACGGTGAAGAAGTCGGGGAGAGCCGGCATGCCGTCGGAATAGTCGGCGCGGCGCCGCAATGCGTCCTCGGGATAGTAGTCGCGATAGTCGGCGTAGGTGGCCAACACCTTCTTCGCGCGCTCCGCGTAGATTTCGTTTCCCTCCTTCTCGAAGAGGTAGGCATAGATCGTGGCCATCTCGAGAAAGCCGCCAGGCGGGCGATAGCCGAAGACATTGTCCGGATCGAGCCTCTCCTTCCAGGACTCCTCGAGCTCGTCGTAGTGGTCCCAGGTCCAGTCCGCCGAGGCGCGGGCGAATTCGAGATAGCGAGAAAGACCGGGATCGGATTCTTCGGCGCAAGCGGATTCGGCCGAGGCGATGCAAAAGATTGCGCAGACGAGAAGATGAAAAAAAACGTGACCCAAGGTGCCCTCCTTCTCCGTTCGAACCTGGAGTGGATCGCGCCGATCGTGGCGCTGCCAGAGGCAACACTTTACCGCGCGCGACAGGCCTGGAGCCATCTAATTTTCGCGGTATCGGTCGCAATGCGAGACACGCTTTCAGCGCGGGCCGGAGCCCGATTCGGTGTGCAGCAGATCGAGGGGCAGAAAGGCGGCCACAAGGCCTGTCATCGTCTCGGCATCCTCGGTGAGCCGGTCGACTTCAGCCGTGAGGGGTTCGGCAACGAGTCCGAGCAGTTCGCTGTCGGTCTCGAGGTGGCGCCCGAACAGTTTCTGACCGAGCTGGGACACCGCCTCGAAAGAAGCGGCGACCTGGTCCCTGTCTGGCGCCTCGTCTTCGAAAGGATCGATCAGGATCAACCCGAGAGTGAGGGCCACCACGAGGCAGGTGGCCAGTACAACCGTCCACGGGGTGCGTACGCGCAACACGCTGCGCGTGCCGCGGCGCCTGTCCTCCCTGTCGACACGCGCCATGATCCGCTCGGTCAGAAACGGGTCCCACTCTCCGTTCCTCGCGGGCATCCCGTCCCGGAGCTCTCGTCCCAGGGCAACGGATTCCGCATGAAACCGCTCGCAGCCGGTGCAGCGATCGACATGTGCTTGAACTCTCCCGCCCAGGGCGCGGCCCCGGTCGAGCGCGTGAGAGATCCAGATTCTGTAGATGAAACATTTCATCGTTCCACTCCCCGCCAGACCGGCACGGCCCCTGGCAATGGTTCTTCTCTGCCCACCCTGGATCGGTTGCGTCGCGAGGTATCGAACTTTTTGGCAAGCCTCGACCGAGCCCGGAAGAGCAGCACCTTGACGTGCACCATCGTGAGGCCCAGAACGTGGGCGATTTCCTTGATCGACATCTCCTCCACGTAACGGAGCCAGAGCGCGTCCTGTTGCTTTAGCGGCAGACGCCTGGCATGAGACCACAAGGATGCCATCTCGTCGCGACCGGCGGCGAGCGCGTAGGGGTCGCTGCCAGTTTCCTGAACGGACGATATCTGCGCTTTACGGCATCGGTCGGCCGACCGGAGGTGGTCGATGACCAGCCGCGCACCGATCGTGAACAGCCAGGGATCGAAGGAGCGCGCCGGATCGTAACGGTGAATGTTCCGGTAGGCTTTCACGAAGGTCTCCTGTACGAGGTCTTCGCAATCCTCGCGGCTGTTGATCTTCTGGCGGAAGTAGCCCAGGAGGCGGGGCCCGAAGCGATTCACCAGTTCGGTGAAACCGACCTTCGAGCCCTGCTGAACCTGAAGGGCGAGTTCCTCGGCAGCCAGGCTCCCGAGGTCCCCGTCGTTCTTTTTCCCGCTTGACCTTTTCAGCAAAATCCCCGGTCCCTTCTACTTGTGTTTCATCGAGCCCTTGAGAAAATTCATCAGTTCGTCGGCAGGCATCGATTGGCGCAGCGTGATATTCCTGCTCTCGAGCGTGAGGCGCGCCGTCTGGACGAGCCGGGCCAGTTCAGGTTCCTGCTCGCCCATCATCGATCCGAGCGCCAGGATCCCCTGGGCCACGGCGTGGATCTGCGTGGCAGCGGCCTCGTCAGCGGCGGTCAAGGATATATTCACGAAGTCGGTGCCCTCGACCTCGCCCGCGGCGATCGTCGCCTTCTGGGCCTTCTTGAGGATCGCGGCCTTCGGGTCGAGTCCGGCGATCTCGGCGAAACCGTTCACGGCACCGGCGAAAAAGGTTCCATCAGGCAGGGAGCGGAGGTCTCTCAGCTTGCCGCCATTGGCGAGATTCTCTTTCTCGCCTCTCAGCACGTCGAGAGCGCCCTTGGTCAGGTCGAGGGAGTTGCTGAACAGAATCAGGCTTTCCGTGCAGAAGCAGACGAAAAAGCAGTCGCTACCCTTGGTCCAGTTGTGGATCGTGTCGTCGCGATGGCTGATCTTCTTTTGCGTCCCTTCCATCTGCATCAAGGCGAGCACCTTCTGCTTGTCGATCCGGCCCTTGATCAGGCCGACGGCTTCCTCTTTCCCGAAGGATGTGCCGTACGCGGTCACACTGTAGAGATCTTCGATCGGATTGAAATCAAACACCGTGCCAAACGCGTTGATTTTGGCCAGTTCGCCCTGATCCTCGAGCTCACGGAGAAAAAGTCCTCCGATCCGGCTCGAAACGAGCCGTTCCATGTCGAGATGGGCAGCCCAGACCGCGTCGGCCGACACCTCCTGCGGCCTGATCGGTCCGGCAAAAACGGCGCAGGTGAACAAAATGCCCACACACAGGACGGTCGCAACGATTTGCACCTCTTTTTTCATGATTCGATCTCCCAGTTCGGTTGAGGGTCTTTTTGAATCGAAGACCCGCTCTCACTCGTTCACGGATCGCGGGGTCGGCTTCCGGGCCCGTATACGGGGAGAAGATCCAATCGGTTACTGAAATCAACCGAATTCCGCGCTATTAACGAGACGAGCCGCTCCGGCATGAAAAGTTTTTTCCTACATTGCAAAGGGGAAAACCTTCCATTATTATTTTTGAACCCTTACGAGGATGTCTGCACCAACACATTCTCGACCGGCCCATTTCCGGGCTGGAGCCTAATAAGACCACAATGGCCAATGCTTCAGACTTTTCGTTGAACACGATTTTGGAGGATCAAATCACTTATGTTTTCCCCGATGACAAAAAAAATTAACACCCTTCTCGTTCTCTTCTGTATCGCCCTGGCGGGAGCCGCTTTCGTTCCTGCAGCCCTGGCTCAGACACACACCGTCCTCGGCGAGTTCGGCACGGCCACGACGTGCGGGCCCTGCAAGAACGGCCATGCGGCCCTGAAGAACATCTATGCCGGCGGGCAGTACGATTTCGCCTATGTCACCCATGTGGCTGACGTGAACACCCACTCCTACGATCGGCTCTGGACCGACTACAATACCTTCGGCTATCCGACGGTCTACTTCGATGGCGGATACGACCTCGTTCTCGGTTCAGCCACGATCCCCCAGGCAGAGGCTGACTACACGGCAGCGATCACCAACTGCGCGGCGCGCACCGTGCCCAATCTCGATCTCGACATCGATGTGATCTGGCTCGGTAACGCCACCATGGAAATCTCCGTCCAGGCCTGCAACTACGAGGTATCGACCTACGACTGCCACCTGCGCGTGTTCATCACCGAGGTCGAATCGACCCTCGGCTGGGACGACACCAATGGCGATCCCTATACGTTCGCCTTTCTCGACTACGCCTTCGACCTGCCGCTGAGTCTCGCTCCCGGACTGTGCTGGTCGGATACCGTCACCTGGGACGGCGCGCTTCACAACAACGGTTACGGCGTCACCTTCGACTCGATCACCAAGGACAACATCATGGTCGTGGCCGCCATCTACGACGGGCAGGCCAACCAGGGATATTCCAATCCGCCGAACGGCAATCCCTTCAACGCCTACTACGTGGACGCGACAGCATCGACCATGCCCCGCGAGACCTTCCCCGTTCCCGATATCAAGTGCGACGGCAACGACGGTCCCTACAGCTTTCCGAGCACGCAGAATGTGTTGCTCACCATCTCGCTCGATCCGAACGATTTCGCCGGCACGACCCAGGACTGGTGGATCGTGGCCCAGCTCAGCACGGGCGGATACTGGTCGTGGGTCTACTCGATTCCGTGGCACTGGACAGCCGGACTGCAGCGCGCCCACGTCGGTCCCCTGTTCTCGCTGACCGACTATGTCCTGCGTAACGGCACCGTTCCCAAGGGAACGTGGTACATCACCTTTGCCGTGGATGCTCCTGACAACACCTATCAGGGCACCTACTCTGACATGATCATTCTCACGTCGACTTAAGCTGAACCAGAACCGGTTCGAAAACCTCAAGACGCGTCCTTCTTCCGATGGAAAAGGGCGCGTCTTTTATTGCAATCCCATATACATTTTTTTATCTTTTGCCTTTCCGAACACTCTTGTCGACTGGACTTGTTCTTACCTGGAGGTCGATCGATCATGGTTAGATCTTTTTGCCTGCTTTCCGTCGTGGTCCTCATTTCCTTTCTCATCACCGGCTCCGCAGCGCGGTGCGCGCCCGCGAAGGGAAGCGGTCCGATCTACGACGGACCGGAACTCGACTACATGCCTTCGATCATCCGCCTCGATCCGAGCGGCGACCTGATGCTCGTCTACGAGCGGATCGACCTGGCCTCTTTCTTCGGAGATCTCCATGTCTGCTTCTCGAGCGACAACGGTTCGACCTGGACCACGCCGCAGCCGATCATCGATACGGCGCTCAACGAACGCCATCCGGCCCTGATCCAGCTCGGTGTGGATTCCTATGCGCTCTTCTACCTGGTGGACGAGACCGGATCGGGCAGCTACCGCATCCACCGTTCGACGAGCAGCGACGGCTTGACCTGGACCAGCCACGGTGCGATCGACCTCGGCTGGTCGACGCCGGGTGAAATCAATCCCGACGTGTTCGTCGAGGCGGACGGAACGCTGATCATGTCCTACCAACGCCTCTCCAATCCGGTTTACGTTGCACGCTCCTTCGACAGCGGCGCCACGTGGGACCGGCTCAAGGTCCAGGTGAGCGGCGGCACGGCCGCCCTGCCCAGGATCGCCAAGCGCGAGAGCGACGGCGTCTACCTCGTCACCTATCAAACGGGCAGCAGCAGCGTCGACATCTGGTCGAAGACGACCACCGATCCCCTCAACTGGCCGGGCACGGCCACCCATTTTTCCACGACGACCAACAGCCACGATGCGCAGCCGATCGTTCTCGAGGGCGGCGTTTTTCTCGTGACCTATGCACAGCAGGTGGCGTCGGTTTTCGATCTGTTCTACCGGACCAGCCATGATTGCGAGAGCTGGTCCGACGCGGTGCGCGTGACCAACGACGCGGCCCATTACGACACGCAGCCCCACCCCCTGCTCCACGGAACGCCCGGCCGCGTCATCCTCGCATGGTCCCACCAGGAGAGTTCCACGCCCTACGTGGACCACGATGTGTGGGTCGACGACGATCTTCCGATCCCGCTCCCCCTCTGGCTCGACCAGGACTGGATCCCCGCGTCGAACGGCGCCGTGATCGACTTCAGCCTCGATGCGGGGCCGAACTACGGTGGCAGAAACTACCTGCTCGCGGCGACCAGATCGGGCACCTCACCGGGTACGGTTCTGCCCGGGGGAGCCGTCATACCGCTGAACCGCGACACGGTCACCGACTATGTTCTCGCACACCTCAACAATTGGGCCTTCGTCGACTTCTGGGGCACCTTCGATGGCAATGGCCGGGCCGCGGCACGGCTGAACTGGCCCTATCCTCTGACAATGGCGGTGGGCACGATTCTGAACTTCGCCTTTACCACGACCGGTCCTTACGACTTTCAGTCGAATCCGGTCGATGTCGTGGTGGTTCCCTGAAAACGAGGCCTTTCACCGGCCGGTCTTCTTTTGCAGGATCCGTTGGAGTCGTGCCGTGGCGCTCCGGCAAGTGGGTTCGAGCCTGAGAATCTTCCGGAGGAATCGGACATTCGCTCGCTCGATCTCCTCGCGGGAACGGGTCGGGCTCTTCCATCGCGGCGGCGAGGATCCGAATCGCGTACGGACGTGGGCGTTCAAAAACTCGCCAAAAGCCTCTGCAACCAGGGCGTGCGCCGCTTCCGACGGGTGGGAGTCGTCTGGAAGGTGCATCGCTCTGGAACTCTCATCCTTCAAGATGTCGAGCAGGTCGAGGTAAGGAACGCCCAGGCTCCGCGCCAGTTCGGCTGTACGGTCGTGGACCTCTTGCAGGGAGGATTCGGTCAGGTCTCCCAGGTAGGGAAATCGGGCCAAGACATAGACGGCGCCGTCCTGTTCCACGATCCGCTTCGTTTCCTCGATCGCACACTTCGTCACACGCCAGGAACGGTTGCGTTCCTTTGGTGTGGCGCCGCCCCGCAGGTAGTCGAGCATGCGGCCGTGGCCGATCCTCTTGCGCACCTTGCACTCGACAAACGCAAAGAGCCGCGACAAGCTCGAAAGCCAGAGCCGGTCCTCGTAAAGGCTCTTGATGGCCAGCAGGCCTTGATAGACATCGATGTCGAGGTCGTTCTCCGAAAGGACGTGGACGACCGCGTGGGGCCGCACCTTGTCCTTCAGACGGTTGTAGAGCATCCACTCCTTGATCAGGTCGGCGCCCGGCTCTCCCATGTTGATCGTGGCGATCGGCGCGGTTTGCGGCCGGTTCAGTGATTTCGCGGCGAGATGCACAAAGCTCCGGTCGCCATCGACACCAAGGCCATAAGTGAAGGAATCTCCCAGAAAGGCGATCCGGAACGCCTTGCGACCTGCCGCGTTCGGGTCCACTTTGATCCGATCGGGAAGAGCCGGCGCGGCCCGGTCGGCATCGAAGATCTTCCAGTGCGCATCCGTATCGAGA
This sequence comes from uncultured Phycisphaerales bacterium, assembly GCA_964620445.1. Taxonomy (GTDB): domain Bacteria; phylum Planctomycetota; class B15-G4; order B15-G4; family CAYZWU01; genus CAZUHB01. Next base: position 51,107 of record CAZUHB010000030.1, on the reverse strand, counting down.
CCGATCGCGCGCACCAAGATCTCCCCCAGAAGAAGAGCCGCGACGAGACCGCACAAGACTGCCAGAGCCTTCTTACGCAAAGGACGCCTTCCATAGCCTTCTGCTTCGGTTTCGTGGACCATCTTCTTTCGCTGAACAATCCCGGCGGAACGATTCCGGACGATTATAACCCGCCCGGCACGAGGCCCAAGAAAGAAAGGGGCGCAGGGCGCTCGCCGGAGCGAGATACTGGCTCGAAACAGAACGACTTCTTGATGAATTTTCTCGCGACATCCGGTAAAATACCTAACGCGAAAGAGCCTATTCACGGGTACAGGAGGACAGGATTCAACAATACGCGGCATTCCGCATGGACCAGTTTTTTTTGATGACCCAAAATCCAGGCCGCGGTGTAATTAATTACGGTAGAGGGAGAGAGATTTCTCTCCGCCCTCTGGCCAGCCCATGAATCTTGAATAGGAAAGCCTATTTTCCCGCGAACCTCGTTAGAAGTGACTGACCGAAAGGAGCGTTCCATGAAATTCGAATTTTCGAAACAGGTTCTTTTTCTCGTTTTGATGGCGGGGACTTTCAGCCTCCTGACGGCCCCGGCTGTCGCCGCCGGCCACGGCCACGGCGACGGAGTCGAAAAGGCTGTACAGTCCCAATCTCTCGACCGGACGGTCCTGACCTACCATCTGGGTGAATTCGCCCACCAGAAGGTGACCGTGGGCGACCGCGACTACCTGGCGCCCGCCCTGGAGCACCGGGGATTCGTGCAGATGGACAAGAGCGGCCACCCGCAGCTTCCGGCGCTCTGCGAAAGCCTGATCATTCCCGACACTGCGCGCATGGAAATCAACGTTCTCGACAGTTGCTATCACGAGATCGAGGGTGTGGAGATTCTGCCCTGGAGGGGACCGATTCCGCGTAGCGTGGACCCGAGCACGGTGGAGTACACCTTCGGCGATGTCTACGAAAAGGACGAGTGGTTTCCCGGGGACCTGGCCAGCCTGCGCGATCCCTATATCCTGCACGACGTGCGCGGCGTGGTGGTTGATGTCTTTCCCTTCCAGTACAATCCGGTGAAGAAGATCCTCAGGGTGTACCACGAGATCGAGGTGGAAGTGGCCGCGGCCGAACCGGGCCGGATCAACACGATCGACCGCAGCACCTTCGGATACAAACCGTCCCGCGCGTTCCGGGCGCTGTACATGAGCCGGTTCGCCAATTTCTCATCGGGCCGCACCGAGCCGCCCACTGAAAGCGGCGATCTGCTGATCATCTCCCACGGGGCTTTCATGAGCGCCATGCAACCTCTCATCGACTGGAAGACCTCGATCGGCATCAACACGACGATCGTGGACGTGGCCACCATCGGTAACAATTCCACGGCGATCAAGAATTACATCACCACCCAGTACAACCTGGGAAATCTCGCCTTCGTGCTGCTCGTGGGCGACGCGTCCCAGGTGGCGAGCGGCTACTACAGCTACGGTGTTTCCGATCCGGATTACGCCTGCATCACGGCCGACTGGTACCCCGACATCTTCGTGGGCCGTTTTTCAGCCGAGACAACCGCCCACGTGGACACCCAGGTTCAGAGAACGATCGAGTACGAACAGGAAGGCCACGACGTGACCATGGGCGGCTGGAACGCCAAGGGCATGGGCATCGCTTCCAGCGAGGGTTCCGGTTACGGCCATTACGGCGAAGGCGACTGGGAGCACGCGGACCTGATCAGGGACGAGCTCCTGGCTGTTGGCTTCACCGATGTGGACCAGATCTACGAACCGAACGGTACAGCGGCCCAGGTCAGCGCCGGACTCAACGACGGCCGCCGGATCGTGAACTACACCGGCCACGGATGGAGCCAGGGCTGGGGCACGACCGGATTCTCCAACTCCCATGTCAATGCCCTGACCAACGTGGGCATGCTGCCCTTCATCTGCAGCGTCGCCTGTAACGGCGGGGACTTCGACTACGGCACCTGCTTCGGCGAGGCCTGGCTGCGCGCCACCCACAACGGCGAACCCACGGGCGCCATCGCCTCGTACAACTCCTCGATCGGCCAGTCCTGGGCGGAGCCGATGTACGGCCAGGGCAACCACGCCTACAACAATCAGTACGGCGCCGCGGACCGGTTCTGGATGGAGATCAACGAGACGATCTGCGGCATATGGTTCGGCGGATCGTGCACGATGATGGATATTTGCGGTTCCTACGGCCGTGAAATGTTCATGACCTGGATCTGCTTCGGTGACCCGTCGTTGCGCGTGGTGGGCGCCGGGCACCAGGTGCTGACCGCGGACGGCGATTCGATCCCGATCAGCACACCCGTGGCCATCACTTTCACGATCAGCCACGGTGCCACTCACACGGGCTACGATTATTTTCTCGCAGGCGGCGCCTCGGGCACCGACCCGGGAACAACCACCCCCTACGGGCTGCACGTTCCGATCAATGCCGATTGGTTCACGCAGCTGATCTTCAACTATTTGAACACCCCGCTCTTCGACGATTTCTGGGGAAGTCTCGACAGTCAAGGTGAAGGCACTCCCACACTCAACACGTCCGGCGTGGTTCCGATCAATCCGGGGCTCGTCGGTACGACGCTCTCTTTCTGCGCCATCGTCGGGCCGCCCGGCGCGCCCTTCGACGAGGCTTCCAATGTGGTGGAGCTGGTGATCGTGAACTGACCGAGGGCAGGATTGCGAATTAGTCTGTTAAACTCGATCCGCGGAAGGTCGCTCGATCTTCCGCGGATCGTTTTATTCATCGCCGATCGCTCGAGCCCGAGGGACCGGTTGAAGCATACCAGGCTTGAGAGTGCGCTGTCAGATGAGGATCACGCCGACGAGGGCGATGGCGACGAGTGCGACCATGACGTAGGCGATGAGAACGGCGGACTTCTTCATGAGGGCTGTGACCAGATTCACCGGAAATCTCCTTTCAAAAACTATGCGTCGCTCCGGCAACACAGAGATTTAGACGCGCGGGCAGGAGAATATTCCCGGCAGGTCGCTTTTTTTTTCGAAAACCCGGGCGGGGGGGGGGAGCGGCCGGGCGCCTTCCGGCCCGATGCGGCAGCCGCCGCGGATGGCGTTTGCCGGTCCGATTTGATACCATCGCAAGCCGGACCGGGCACCTGGAGAGAAGATTTGGCGCACATCGGAGGGAGAAAGAACGAGATGAGAGCGAAGCAGTACGCGGTTGCGGGCCTGTTTCTGATTCTCCTGGCAGGCACAGTGCGTTCCGAGACACCCGAGATCCGGAGCATGGGCAAGATCGAGGGCGGTTCGGGCAGCCTTCAGGTCGATCGCTACTCCGCGCCCTTCGTTGCCGACTGGAACAGCGACGGCAGGAAGGATCTGATCGTGGGTCAGTACATGTGGGGCAATGTCCTGCTCTTCGTGAACCGCGGCACCGACCTCAACCCGTCATTCGACCGGGGACGGCTGATCCTTTGCGGCGAGGAACCGATCACCACATCCTTCTCGTGATGCCAGGGAGCGTGTCCACGAGTCGTGGACTGGGACAGTGACGGCAAGAAGGACCTGATCATCGGAGAGGCGGACGGATCGGTCCGGATCTATCTCAATCAGGGTACGGGATCCTCGCCTCTATTCGACGAATACACGCTTCTCATGGTGGACGGGGTCGCTTTCAACTGCAGCCATTTTGCCACGCCCTACGTTGTGGACTGGAACAACGACGGCAAGAACGACGTGATCTGCGGCAACCTGGCCGGAACGATCTACCTCCTGATCAACGAGGGCACGAAACCGGCTCCTTACTTCGAATCGGCCGTCCTCCTCCGGAAGGGGGAGGAGATCTTTCAGACCGCCATCAGAAACACGCCCGTTGCGGCCGACTGGAACCGCGACGGAAAGAAGGATCTCCTCGTGGGCGCCTGTCACGGTCTGATCGAGTTCTACGAGAACATCGGCACCGACCGGAATCCGGCCTTCGACGACTTCACGTACCTCGAGATCGGCCCGTCGCAGTGGCTCGACGTGGGTGCCTATTCGCGACTCGATGTGGCTGACTGGGACGAGGATGGCGAGATCGATATCATCTCGGGCGATGCCGACGGATTCGTCCATCTTTTCCGCGCCATCGGCCCGCTGTCGGTGGACAAGAACTTCATCCCGTCGAGCACGGGGGGATCGATCGAGTTCGCTCTTGCTGCAGGCTCGATCCAGGCTGGCCGGCACTTTTTTCTCATGGGCACCGAAGCCGGAACCGAACCGGGCACGCCCCTGCCGGGCGGCGCGCTTCTCCCCCTGAACTGGGGGATGCTGTCGTGGTACGTCTTCAACAACCACAACACGTACCCACTCACCAATTTCCGCGGTGTCCTCGACAGCAGCGGCCAGGCAATGGCGACGCTGAACGCCCCGCCCGTTCCGCTGGCCGCGGGCGCGATCCTGCATTTCGCCTTCACAACCGAGTGGCCCTACGACTTCCAGTCGAAGCCGCTCGCCGTGGAAGTTTCGGAAGTTTCGTTCCCGGAATAATTATGCGGCGGATTCGTTCCCGGAATAATTGCGCGGAATAATTGCTTCACGCAATTATTCCGGGAACGAATCCGCCGCATAATTATTCCGGGAACGAAACTTCCACCTCGCCCGAGCAGATTTTCTGCAGGACCAGGGCGCCGCCGCCGATGGCGGTGCTCGTGCTGTCGAAAGCCGCCATCTCGATCGACACCTCCCGGCCCGGCACCGGCAGGGACCGGCGCTCGACCTGCTCCTTCAGGACCGCCAGAAGCGTGTCGCCCGCCTCGGCAAAGGTCCCGCCGACCACGATCTTTCCCACGTCGAAAATGTTGACCATGTTGGCCAGGGTCAGGCCGATGGGACGGCAAAACCTGCGGAGAAGGTTCCGTGCAAAGGGATCGTTGGAACGTGCCGCCTCGAAAATCCGGCCGATGGTGAGCCCCGCCCGTTCCGAGCGGCTCTGATCGGCCAGCACCGACGTCGATCGGGAATCGAGGGAATCTCGGGCCGCTTCCAGGAACGCGTCGATCGAAACGACACTCTCCAGGCAACCCGTATTGCCGCAGTAGCAAAATGGACCCGACCGATCGACGGTGATATGCCCGACCTCGCCCGCGTTCCCGCTTTCGCCCCGGTAGAGGACGCCCTCGATCACGATGCCCATGCGGATCCCCGGACCGAGGCCGAAGTAAAGGAAGTTCAGACAACCCTTTCCCTTGCCGTACCACATTTCGGCCAGGGTCGACAGGGCCACCTCGTTTTCCAGGTAGACCGGAATCTGAAGCATCTGGCCCAGTTTCGCACCCAGTTTGACTTCCCGGCAGGCGGGGAAGCCGGGCGAGTTGTGGATGATTCCGGCCGCGGGATCGACCAGCCCCGAAACGCCCACTCCAGCGCCGAGGAGCCGGCCCGTCCCCCTGGGCCTGCGGGAGAGGCAGCCTTTCAGCGCACCGCAGATCCGGCTGACCAGGTCGTCGGCTCCCGTCTCCGGAGTCAGGCGGAAAACCTCCTCCTCCAAAATGTTCGCACGGAGATCCATGAGCACGACCTGAACGGTCGACGAGTAGGAGACGAGCACGCCGGCGAGCAGATGGTTGGCCTCGGCCAGATCGAGAAGCATCGAGGGGCGCCCCCCCATCGATCCCTCCTGGCCGCTCTCGCGGACCAGACCGCTCTTGATCAGACGATCGGTGAGGCGCGTGACGCGGCTCGTCGTGAAACCGAGCATACGACCGATCGTGCGCCGCGCAACAGGACCATTCCGGCCGATGAGCAACAGAACTTCAAGAGATTCACGGTTGAGGTCCATGGCGCGTCTCCCCGATACTTGAAACCACATTGACCTTAATAAGTTCAACTACTTGATAAGTTTAACTTACTTCTACTCAATTCGCTATTATGTTTGCAAAATAATCCGGTCTCGTTAGAATGTTAAGTTCTGAATCGTGATTTTCCAAGTTCTACCATCCCGAGGAACCGAAGCGTGATCACCCAGAATGACCCACTCTCCCTGTCGCCCCGTTTCCGCCCGGCGCTCGATCCCGGATTCCTGCCTGCGGCGCTCTGGTACCGCGCCTATCAGCAGAGAGTGGCTGACAGCGCTGGGGCGGATCCACTCGCCATCTGCGTTCACAGGCCGGACGGGACCAGCACGGTTTTTACAACGGCGATCCTCCCCCACCGGGGGGAGGCGATCGGCTTGAACAATTTCTACGTGGACCGCCTCGTGAAAACCCTGCTCTGGCTCAATGGCGGAATGGGGATCACCGTTGCCGGCGAAAAAGCTCTTGCCCTCTATTTGAAAGGCGTTTACAGCCACCAGGGCGCGCGCGCATTCGACGCCCGTTTCATGGGGGAGAAGATTTACGGCCACCCTTTCGAGGTGGCCCACCGTGCGTTCGAAGAGGCGCCCGAGCCGAAGGAATCCGCCATGCCTCTCGGCCGCAACCTCGACGGATGCCGTATCGGCTTCGACCTGGGCGGTAGCGATCGGAAATGCGCCGCTCTTCTCGACGGCGAAGCGGTCTTCTCCGAGGAGATCCCATGGGATCCCTACTTCCAGAGCGATCCCGATTATCACTACCGGGGGATCAACGACTCCTTGAAGCGGGCCGCGGCCCATCTCCCCCGAGTCGACGCGATCGGAGGCAGCGCCGCGGGTGTTTACGTCAATAACGAGGTGAGAGCAGCGTCCCTCTTCCGGGGCGTGTCGGATGAGGATTTCGAAAACCGGATCCGGACCATCTTTTTCGACCTCAAGAAGGAGTGGGGCGACGTGCCTTTCGAGGTGGTCAACGACGGCGAGGTCACGGCCCTGGCCGGATCGATGGCGCTGAACCGGAACGCGGTCCTCGGTGTGGCCATGGGCACCAGCGAGGCAGCCGGCTATATCAACAGCTCCGGTTACATCACCAACTGGCTCAACGAGCTCGCTTTCGTGCCCGTCGATTTCCGTTTCGACGCGCCAAGGGACGAGTGGTCGGGCGATGTGGGCTGCGGGGTCCAGTACTTCTCGCAGCAAGGGGTGGGACGATTGATCACACCCGCGGGGATCGAGATCGATCCCGGACTCCCCCTCCCCGAAAAGCTGGTGCACGTCCAGGAATTGATGGCCGACGGAGACGGCAGGGCGCACAGGATTTACGAAACGATCGGCACCTGTTTCGGTTACACTGTCGCCCTTTACGCCTCCTTCTACGAGATCGAAAATATACTGCTCCTGGGACGCGTCGCGAGCGGCCCCGGGGGTGAGGTCATCCTCACCCGGGCAGGAGAGGTTCTCGAAGAGGAGTTTCCAGAACTCTGCCGATCGATTACACTGAGATCGCCCGGAGAAAAAGAAAAGCGCCACGGCCAGGCAGTGGCTGCAGCAAGCTTACCAAGAATTTGATTCGGGATTTGATTCGGATTTGAAACCGATGCAGTTCAGAAGCCGGAAGGGGGACCTTTTCGTCCCCGACAGCACCGATCATGTGGCCGCCCTCGGCCGCACCACGCACATGGCCGTGGGAGCGCACCAGGATGACCTCGAGATCATGGCCTATCACGGCATCAGCGCCTGCTTTCGGTCACGGTCGAAGTGGTTCACCGGGGTGGTGGCCACCGACGGGTCGGGCAGCGCGCGCACCGGTATCTACGAGACGTGCAGCGACGACGCCATGCAGCGCATCAGGCAAGACGAACAGCGTAAGGCAGCCCTCCTCGGCGAGTACTCCGCCCTGGCCCAGCTCGGATGGTCGAGCGCGGCTGTCAAGGCCGACGCAACCGGGGAGGTGGTTGCCGACCTCGAGGATCTCTTTGCGGCGGCAGGTCCCGAAACGGTCTACCTTCACAACCCGGCGGACAAGCATGACACGCACGTCGCGCTCGCCATCAGGGCGATCGAGGCGCTCCGCAAGCTCGACGAACCGGTCAGGCCGCGCAAGGTCTACGGCTGCGAGGTCTGGCGCGATCTCGACTGGCTCGTGGACGATGAAAAAATCACCCTGCCCGTGGATGAACGTCCCAGCCTGGCAGCGGCGCTCGTTGCGATTTTCGATTCGCAGATCAGCGGGGGCAAGCGATACGACCTGGCCACTGCCGGGCGGCGGCTCGCCCACGCCACCTACCACGAATCGCACGAAACGGACAGCCGCCGGGCTCTGACCTATGCGATCGACCTGACTCCGCTCGTCCATGACCGGACTCTGTCGATCGTTGATTTTACCCTCCGACACGTGGATCGGTTCAGAGACGATGTGGCGCACAGGCTCGCGTCGATGTCTTGACCGAAAGGAAAAACAAAGAGGATCTCGTCAGATGCCCACATTGCTGATCATGGCCGCCGGAATCGGAAGCCGCTATGGCGGCCTCAAGCAGATCGATCCCGTCGGCCCGAACGATGAGATCATCATCGACTACTCCATCTACGACGCGGTCCGGGCCGGCTTCGACAAGGCGGTCTTCGTGATCCGCAGGGACATGGAGAAGGCCTTCCGCGAAAAGATCGTCAAGAGATTCGACAAGGCGATCGACTGTTCCATCGTGTTTCAGGAGATCGACTCCTGCCTCGGCCGGTTCGCCGCGCCGCCGGAGCGGACCAAGCCCTGGGGAACGGGACATGCCGTTCTCGTGGCCGCCGACGAGATCGACGAATCCTTTGCCGTGATCAACGCGGACGATTATTACGGCGCCCGTTCCTTCGAGATCGTCGCCTCCTTCGACGCGCCGGACGGCGATGGCGGTCCTGACCGGTACGCGATGGTGGGTTACGTGCTGCGGAACACCCTTTCCGAACATGGTTATGTCTCCCGCGGGGTGTGCGCTCACGACCGGTCGATGCGCCTCGAAAACATCGTGGAACGCACACACGTGGTCAAAGCGGACGAAGGGGCCTATTATCTCGATGACGAGGAACGGAGACACGCCCTTCGCGGGGACGAGATCGTTTCCATGAACCTCTGGGGATTCAGGCCGTCCATATTCGGCCATCTCGAGGATCGTTTCCGCACCTTTCTCGCCGAACGCGGCAACGACCTCAAGGCCGAGTTCTACATCCCATCCGTCGTGGACGCCCTGATCAAGGAGGGGGGCGCTCGAGTCGACATCCTGCCCACGGATGACATCTGGTTCGGCGTGACTTACAAGGAAGATCGCCAGGTGGCGCGGGATACGATCAAACAACTCATCGAAAAAGGAATTTATCCGGAAAAGCTGAAATATGGATCATGACATCGCCAGGATTGCCGAGGCCTTTCAGATCTGGGGCAGTCTCATCAAGGCCGAGCCCTACGGGACGGGGCATATCAATGACACCTATGCGGCGCGCTTCGATCAAGGCGGAACCGCGGTGAGGTACATCATCCAGAGGATCAACCACAACGTCTTCAAGGAGATCCCCCGGATGATGGACAATATCGAGAGGGTCACCAGCCATCTCCGCCGCAAGCTCATCGCCGAGGGCAATGCGGGTATCTCGCGGCGCACCATGACTCTCATCCCCGCGCGCGACGGAAAGAGTTATTTTCGCGACGAGGACGGAAACTCATGGCGCTCGTATATCTTCATCGAGAGAGCGTCGACCTACGACACGCTCGCCGCGCCGGGCCAGGCCTATGAGGCGGCCCGCGCTTTCGGATCGTTCCAGAGGAGGCTGGCCGATCTGCCCGGACCTCCCCTCGAGGAGACGATTCCCGGTTTCCATGACGGCCTCGGGCGATTCAGGGCTTTCGGCGAGGCGCTGAAGGCTGATGTGAAAAACCGGGCCGCCGAGTGCTGCGAGGAGATCGATTTTCTCGAGGAGCACGCCAACATCTTCGACGTTGCGCCGCGGCTCGTCGCGGAGGGACGCATCCCCATGCGGTCCGTTCACAACGACACGAAGATCAACAATGTCCTGATCGACGACCAGACCGGCGAGGGGATCTGCGTCATCGACATGGACACGCTCATGCCCGGGTTGAGCCTCTTTGACTTCGGCGACATGGTGCGCACCTGCACCTGCTTCGCTGCCGAGGACGAGCGGAACCTGACCCAGATCTGGATGCAGATGCCCATGTTCGAGAAACTCGTCGAGGGGTATCTTTCGTCAGCCGGATCGATCCTGAACCGGGTCGAGACGGACCACCTCGCTTTTGCAGGCAAGATGATCACCCTCACGATCGGCACCCGGTTCCTCACCGACTTTCTCGCCGGCGACGTCTACTTCAAGGTGCACCGCGAGGGTCACAATCTCGACCGGTGCCGGACCCAGTTCAAGCTCGTTCGATCGATCATCGAGCAGGAGGAGGCGATGATGGCCTTCGTGGAACGGACCATGAGGAAATCGCGGTGAGAGTTCTGATAACGGGCGGAGCCGGATTTATCGGGAGCCATCTGGTCGAGCACTTCGACGGCCGCGCCGATCTGCGCGTGCTCGACAATCTCCACAGCGGCTTCGAGCGCAACATCGATCGATTCGACTGCGAGTTCATTCGAGCCTCGATTACCGACAGGGACGCGGTGCGGCTTGCCATGAGAGATGTGGATTACGTCTTTCACCTCGCCGCCCTGATCAGCGTCCCGGAATCGATGGAACGGCCCGTCGATTACGTGTCCGTGAATACGGCCGGAACCATCGTGGTTCTCGAAGAGGCGGAGCGCGCCGGTGTGAAGAAGCTCATCTTCACGTCGTCGGCCGCGGTCTACGGCGACAATCCCACCACCCCCAAGACGGAAGAGATGATTCCCGAGCCCAAGAGCCCCTACGCGGTGGCAAAGCTCGATGGCGAGCACTACTGCTCCATCTTCGCCGATCGGGGCGAACTCCGCACGGCGTGCGTGCGCTACTTCAACGTGTTCGGCCCCCGCCAGGACCCGTCGAGCCAGTATGCCGCCGCAATCCCGATCTTCGCCGAGAGGGCTCTCGCGGGGAAACCGCTCACCATCTTCGGCCGGGGCGACCAGACGCGGGACTTCGTATTCGTGAAGGACGTGGTGGCCGCCAACGTGACTCTCGCTCGAGACAGGGACGCGAGCGGCGTGTTCAACGTCGGCCGCGGCGGCGCGATCTCGATCAATGACCTCGCCCTGAAGATCATCTCCCTGACCGGATCGGAATCGGCCATCGAGTATGCCCCGCCCAGAGCGGGCGACGTGCGCCATTCGCTCGCATCGATCGACCGCTTGGCCCGTATCGGATTTCGTCCGTCCGCCGATTTCGATGGGGATCTGCGCACCACGGTGGAGTGGTTCGCTTCTAGACGTTGAGCGCCGGTTCGGGCTGGTTGTCGCGAGGCTTCACGTACTGCTCGATCCGCTCGTAGAGCACGGCCGGCGAAATCGGTTTGGCGATATAGTCGTCCATGCCCGCATCGAGGCAGCGCTCGCGGCTGCCCTTCATGGCCTCGGCGGTCATGGCGATGATCGGGACTCGCCCTCTTCCCCCCTCGATTTTTCGAATCCCGGCCGTTGCCGTGTAACCGTCCATCTCGGGCATTCGGCAATCCATGAGGATCACATCGTAGGCGGTCCGGCCGAACGCTTCCACCGCTTCCCTGCCGTTTGCCGCGAGGTCGCAACGGTAGCCGGCTTTTTCGAGCATGCGGAAGGCGAGCCTCTGATTGACCGGATTGTCTTCCACGAGCAGTACCCGTCCACGAACGGGGACGGTTTCCTTGACGGTGTGCCGCGTGACGAGTCTGCGCTCCGTCTTCGTTGCCGCGCCGTCCTGCGGCTCCATGACCTTGGCGATCGTTCTGCAGAGAACCGACTGCTTGACCGGCTTGGTCAGATACCCGTCGATACCGAGGTCGACCATCTTGGCAGCGTCGCCGCGCTGAGGAATCGATGTCACGACGATCAGCCGCGTATCCTTGATCCCATCGTCCCCGTTGATCTTCCGCGCCAGCCCGCCGTCGTCCATTCCCGGCATGCTGAAATCGAGCAGCGCGATCTGGAAGGGTCTGTCCTCGGCCGACGCCTTTCTCAGCTTGGCCAGAACCTCGTCTCCGCTCTTCGCTTCCTCCGTGTCACAGGAGATGACCTTGAGTTGCTCCTGGAACACGCTCCGGTTCGTCACGCGGCCGTCGGCGATCAGAACGCGCAGACCGTCGAGATCCGCCTCCGGGGGCTCCTGGTAGGTTTCCGTGACCGGCGCCTGCTCCAGCGCGAAAGGCAGCCTGAATGTGAACGTAGTCCCTCGATCCTCCTCGCTCTCGACGGTGATTTTTCCGCCCATCGCCTCTATGAGCTGCTGCGAGATCACGAGGCCCAGTCCCGTGCCGCCGAACTTCCGTGTAATCGACTCGTCCACCTGCGAAAAGGGTTTGAAGAGTTTTTTGAGCGCAGATTCCGGAATGCCGATTCCCGAATCCGTCACCTCGATCTGGACGGTGATCCTGTTTTTCGAGATCTCGAAAACGCGGGAGTTGACAACGACCTCGCCCTCGCGCGTGAATTTGATCGCGTTCCCGACGAGGTTCACGAGAACCTGGCGCATCCTTCCCGGATCACCCTTGACCCACGTCGGCAGATCCTGATGGAAGAGGACCGCGAGCTCCAGCCCCTTCTCCTGGGCCTTGACCGCCATCAACTCGCCCACGTCCTCGATGCACCGCCTCAAATTGAATTTGATGTTCTCCAGTTCGAGCTTGCCGGCCTCGATCTTGGAGATATCGAGGATGTCGTTGAGAATGGCCAGAAGCGAGTATGCCGAAACCCTCACCGCCTCGATGTATTCCCGCTGCTCGTCGGTCAAGTCGGTGTCGAGCGCGAGTTCGGCCATACCGATGACCCCGTTGAAGGGCGTGCGGATCTCGTGGCTCATCCGCGCCAGGAAATCGCTCTTGGCCACGTTGGCGGCTTCCGCCTCGGCCGCCATCCTGTTCGCTCTCTTGATCGCTTCGGCGAGCCGCTGGTTGATCGTCTCCAGCTTGCGGTTCGCCGATTCGAGCCTCACCTCCGTGCGGCGCCGCACCTTGTTGTCCCGGACCAGGGCCTCCCGGTTCATCTGAAGACTCTCGAGCATCCGGTTGATGGCGCAGGCAAGGTTTTTCAGCTCGTCCCCTCCTTCCTCGGAGACGCGCAGGGAGAGATCGTCGCTCTCGCCGATCGAGTTCACGTCGTGGTTCAGACGTTCGACGCGCGCGATGAGCGTTCTCTCCATGATGAACATGAATATGAAGAGGATGAGAACGCCGGCGGCCGTTATCAGGACGAGGGCGACATTCATCGCCTTGGCACCCTTGTCCGTGATCTTTCGGGATTTCTCGACCTCGATTACGAGACCCGGTTCGCCCCGCGCGTCGAGGAAGATCGATCTGGCATAGCGCGTTTCATCGCCGCTGCCTCGATCGTTGTATACGGAATTCGACCCGGCCGAGCCGGATTCGGTGCGGGCATTCGGCATCGGGGGTCCGGGATAGGCCCAGACCCGAAAATTCACGCGCGATTTCTGGTTGAGCTTCTCGACCAGATCGTCGTCGAGTAACTTGCCCATCACGAGAAAACCTCTCGGTTCGGCCTGATCGTCCCCCGCGGGCACGGGCCGGACCGAAATGATATGGGGGCCTTTTCCCGTTCGAATGATACCGGACAACATCCCGGCCGTGTCGAAACCGTTCAGCGACGGAGACGATCCTGCCCAGGGGACGTCATCTGGACTTCCCTCTCGCGAACGGTCCTTCTCGTAGGAGCCGTAGAACCTCCGCCACACCTCGACTCCGTTCCGGTCGAAGAGGTAGGTGTAGTCGATCCCTGCCTCGGCAAGACTGATTTCCAGCAGTTCCGGGTTGATGAAAGCCTTCTGTGGCCCAGCCAGGATGCGGTCGATCGTATTGCTCGACGCGAGCTTGTGGGCGAGGAGGTCGGTCCGGAGGATCTCCTTTTCGATCACGTCCGAACTGCGGCCCGCGTTGCTTTGAGCCGACTCCTCCTCGAGCGTTTCGAACTGGGGAAGAACGACGAGTCGTTGGATTCCGAAGTCGATTCCCGAATGCAGCGCGATCAGGATTGCCAGGAGAACGACGACCTTGGACCTCAATGACATGAAGATACTCTCCTGCTCCCCTCCCTCAGTCCAACGGCGATCTCGGCCCGTTATTTCTTTTCACGAAACACTTTCAACCTACTTCTGCTCGCAACTCTTCGGCACAACCAGGGCCGTTCTTGAGGTATTTCCCTTAGGGAAAATTCGATGTTTCCGCGCCTTTTCGAACCGACTCTATAAATTGTCCTAAAAAGCCAACCGATTTTTTTGGACTCAATTCCTCCGGCTCTATTTTCGATGAGAACTTAAGAAAATGCGTTGGATCATCCCATTCGAAGGATTCCGGCCCCGTGTCGGCGCCTCGGCGTGGGAGGAGCAGAGCGAGGTCCACGAGGAGCCGGCAGAGACGAAATGGTCGATCAGCCACGATATTCCATATTCAGGATGGTCCTTTCCCTGGCGGACGCACTCGGCCTGCTCTCGCCCGATTTTGCCAACCACCAGCAGCGCGTCTCATTCATCGCGTTGAAAATAGCGAAACAGCTGGACCTCCGGGACAGGGATCTGGTCGATATTTTTCTGGCCGCCGCTCTCCACGACATCGGCATGGTCAGTGTCGACCGTTCCGCTCTCGGAGACCGGATCATGAGCAGGCAGCATCAGATCCTGTGCGGCGAGACCGCCTACGAGCTTCTCTGCGAGAATGAAATCTTGAACAACGCCTCCCGCATCATCCGGCGTCAACGCACGCGGTGGGCCGACGACCGGAACCCGGCGGGCGATCCGACCGCCCTGGCGGGGCAGATCGTCTTTCTCTCCGACACTGTCGAGCAGTCGATCGACCATGACGTACACATCCTGGAACAGGCTCCGAAGATCACGGAGAGCATCCGGTCCAGATCGATGGAGGACTTCGATCCGATATGCGTTGAGGCCTTCGAGAACCTGGCGCGGACAGAGGCATTCTGGCTCGACTGCACCTCGCGGAGGATGTACAGCCTCGTCCACGACCTCCTGGTCAAGACCGTGGACGATTTCTACATCGGATGGTCGAACGAGAGCGTGAACGTCATCGCCGAGATTTTCGCCAAGGTCGTCGACTCGATCAGCAAATGGACCGCCACGCACACGACCGGTGTGGCGGCGACCGCGGTCTCCCTGGCCGGAATGATGGGATTCTCCGAGATCGAACTCAGCTACATCGAAACGGCCGCTCTTCTCCATGATCTGGGAAAACTGTCCGTTCCCACGAACATTCTCGACAAGAAGGGACGGTTGACGCGCAAGGAGTGGCTCGTCATCACGGGGCACGCCTACCACACCTATCGAATACTCGAAACCACCGGCTTTCCCCGCCAGATCATCGAATGGGCCGCCTATCACCACGAGCGTATCGACGGCAAAGGTTACCCCTTCCGCATCAAAGGGAAGCAATTGACGCTCGGATCGCGCATCATGGCCGTGGCCGACACGTTCACGGCGTTCACCGAGGATCGCCCCTACCGGAGCAGCCTCAGTGCCGCTGAAACGATCGTTCATTTGCAGCAGAAGGTCGAAGACCGTGCGCTCGATCGGAACGTGGTCGACCTGCTGATTCAGAACCTCGACGAGATCGACGGACTGCGCCGCGAGCAGCAGAAAGAGTACGCCCAGAGTCATTCGCGGCTCAAGTTGGTCCAGGGTTAGATCAGGACAGCACACACCTGATCGGGCCGCACGCCGATTCCTGGGATTCCTTCATAAGTTCCGATTTTTCCCCATCTAAAAGTTTCAAGGCTTTTTGATTGTCGGTCGATAACAACATATTGCCCGGATGTTTATCCGACAAGCCGTGAGGCTCCGCGGAATCGACTTCGCACGGATTGTGGCGGATGCCCCTCGGTTACAACCGGATTTCGCAACAACAGGAGAGTCGGTCTGCGATGCCACTTGACAGGAAAGCTCTGATCATCGAGGACAACGCTGAAATCGCTTCATGGCTCGACGAGCTTCTCGAAAGCCGCGGTTTCGATGTCGTCTTCTCCACGGACGGTCTCGACGGCCTCGAACGGGCCAAGGCCGAGCGCCCGGCGCTCGTCGTGCTCGATTTTTTTCTTCCCGCCCTCGACGGCTGTTACGTGAGCGCCTTCATCAGAAGAAACAAGAAAACACGGGGCACGAAGATTCTCGCCGTGTCGACGAGAACGACCTCCGAGATGCACCAACTCCTGGAAGACGCGGGCATCGATTTGTTCATCCATCTCGACAGTAATTTCAAATCGGATAAATCGCGTAAAGAGGTTCTGGAAAAGCTGGCCTTGTTGATTCCCCGGGAGGTCGGTGCGTCGTAAGAATACGCGCGTTGAACGAGTATGGCTGTAGCGATACGAAAAATTGGCGATATCCTCATCAAGGCCGGGCTGATCACCGACGAGCAGCTGGGCCATGCCCTCGAGATCCAGAAAGAGAAGGGGCTCCTCCTCGGTGATATCCTCTGCTCCCTCGGTTACGTCAGCCAGAACCGGCTTTCGTCCTGTCTCAGCAAGCACTTCGAGGTGCCGCACGCCGATCTGGAAAATACGGTCTTCGACAAGAGCCTGGTCTCCATCTTCCCCGTTCACCTGGCGAGGAAGTTCAATGCCATTCCGGTCCTCAAGGTGGGCGAAACGCTCTTCGTGGCTCTCGACAATCCCAACGACTTCTACACGATCGAGAAGATCCAGAACAGCGTCCAGCTGAACATCGAGGCGTGCTTTGCGCTCAGGGACGAGATCCTCAACGCCTTCCGGGACCTCTACTCCGAGAACGCCGACATCGAGACGGAGATCAGCGATATCAGCGAGGAGTACCTCTCCACGCAGATGGACGACTCGGAGGAAGACATTCCCGACGACGTGGACGAATCGTCGGCGCCGATCATCAAGCTGGTCAACCTCCTCATCGCCAACGCGGTCAAGTCCCGCGCCAGCGACATCCACATCGAACCGAAAAAGGACAAGCTCTGCATCCGTTACCGGATCGACGGCGATCTCGTCGAGGTGCCCGCGCCGCCGCAGAAGATCCGCGACGCCGTGATCTCGCGGATCAAGATCCTCTCTTCGATCGATATCTCGGAGAATCGCGTTCCCCAGGACGGCCGTTTCACGATGACCGTCGACGGCCGCGAGATCGATGCGCGCGTGTCGATCATCCCCACGGTGACGGGACCGAACATCGTGCTCCGCCTTCTCGATCAGAAGACCGACATTTTCGCCCTGCAGAACATCGGCCTGTCGCAGGCCAACCTCGAACTCTTCGAACAGCTCATCAAGAGCCCCTACGGTATCGTGCTCGTCACGGGGCCCACCGGTTCGGGCAAGTCGACGACGCTCTGCGCCGTGCTGAATCACGTGAACTCGAGCACGAAGCACATCGTCACGGTCGAGGATCCCGTTGAGTACAACCTCAGTTTCGCCCGCCAGATCCAGGTCAACGACAGGGTTGGAATGACCTTTTCCAAAGCCCTGAGAGCCATCTTGCGCCACGATCCCGACGTGATCATGGTGGGCGAGATCCGGGACAAGGAAACGCTCGCGCTCGGCTTGCGGGCGTCGATCACGGGACACCTCGTTTTCGCCACCCTCCACACGAACGACACGATCAGCACCGTTTCGAGAATCATGGACCTCGGCGCCGGGCCGTACATGATCGCCACGTCGACGATCGGAATCCTCGCCCAGCGACTCGTGAAGGTTCTCTGCCCCAATTGCAAGGAACCCTACCCGGTCACGGACGAGATCGTGAGTTCTTTCAACCTCAAGGAGGGAGAGGTTCTGGGCGACACGCTCTACCGGTCCAGAGGGTGCGTTCTGTGCAACAAGGCCGGATACAAGGGGAGGCTCGGAATCTTCGAGATCCTCCATATTGACCATGAGCTGAAAAGGATGGTCTCCGAGGGAGCGCCCGACCACGTCCTCGAGGAGAGGGCTTTGGCCAAGGGGATGGTCACGCTCAGAAAGGACGGGATTCAGAAAGCGTTTGCAGGCACGACGTCGCTGGAAGAAGTGATGAGGGTCGTATTCTGATGCCCACGATCGCATACAAGAAGAAACAGGTGAATTCGAGCGCCAGGGACGAGTCGGCCCCTCTCCTCGGCCGCGCCACCACCGTGCCGCCGTCCTCCCCGCCCGCTCCGAGCGCTTCCACGGGAAAGAAACCTTTCCTCGAAGACACGCGCGTCGGGCGGCAGAGCGTCATCTTCTTCACCCGGCAGCTGCTCACCCTGCACAAGGCCGGCATCCCGATTTCCGAAGCCCTGGGAACGATCGCCGCTCACGAAAAGCATGCTTATTTCAAGAAGACGATCCTCAGGATGCGGCGCGACGTCGAGGAGGGTACGAACCTCACGAACGCCATGAGGAAGCACCCCAAGATCTTCTCCTCCTTTTTCACGGGCGTCGTCGAGAGCGGCGAGCAGAACGGCGTTCTCGAACCGCTCCTTCTGCAGCTCGTCCAGTTCCAGGAGAACGAGGAGAACCTCTCGAAAAACATCAAGGCGGCGCTCCGTTATCCCGTCTTCGTGATGATCACCCTGGCCCTCGCGTTCACGGTGATCATGGCCTTCATCTTTCCCCGGTTCAAGCCGCTCTTCTCGAAGTTCGGAGACAACCTCCCCATTCACACGAAGATTCTGCTCGGGATCTCGACGACGATCCAGAATCACTGGTACCTGATTCTGGGCGGGCTCTTCGCGCTCGTCGGTCTCTATATCTTCGCGAAGAGGTTCACCTTCTTCGTTCATTTCATCGACCGGTTGAAATTCCGCATACCGCTTCTCGGAAAGCTCTACCGATACGCAAACATCTCGCAGATCGCCAACATGCTCTCCACCTTCTTTTCCGGCGGTATCGTGAACTACCTCAACATTCTCCATCTCCTCGACAAGTCCTTCTCCAACGTTGTCATCAAGGACGAGATCCGCCGCCTCAACTACGGGGTGACCAACGGCCGGACCCTGGGGGAGTCGATGGAGCAATCGAGACTCTTTCCGCCGCTCTTTGCCCATCTCACCCACGTGGGCGAGAAGACGGGCGAGATTCAGTCGCTCATGAAAATCCTCTACGAATACTACGAACAGGAACTGCGTTACAGAACGCAGAAACTGATTGCCAATATCGAACCGATGATCCTGCTCGTGACATCGGGATTCGTGCTTTTGATCGCTCTGGGCATCTTCATGCCCTATTGGAAATTGATGGACATCGTGAAGTAGGGACTTCAAGTCGTGAAGTAAGGACTTCAATTCGTGAATTGATTTTTTAAACAAGTGGCAGCCGCACGCGCGGGCCGTGCGGAACTGGTCGACATGAACAGCCCGTATGTGATTTAAGGGAGAAAAAAGATGGATGCAAAAGGTTTCACGCTGATCGAACTCATCATCATTATCGTGGTGCTGGGTGTCCTGGCCGTTTCGGCCATCCCGATCTATTACAACCTGACCGACGACGCAAAGGACTCGGCCGAGAAGGGCGTTGTGGGCAACGTGAGAGCGGGCATCATGCTCTACTATGTCAACTCGGCAAAGAGCGGGGGCACCCCGGCCTATCCAACGGCTCTCGACGCGGAAGCCAACGACACGACAGCATCGGACACCGATCCTCTCTTCGTCAACGTGGTGCAGGGCGGTGTGACCGAGGGCTGGACCAAGGTGACGGCAACGACCTACACGGGGCCGGCCAGCAACACCTATGCCTATTCGAGCGCGAACGGCACTTTCCTCAAGCAATGACTCCAGTGGAAGGAGGGAAATAGCCAACCACCGCCTTATAACGAATAGGTCGCCATGGCAGCCGCGAGGTCTCGTGGACACGTTCCCGAGCAAGCAATGAGGTTCATCGAGTGAAATTCAGACTCAAACAGCTGAACCCTTTCGGTCTGAGGACCGGCCTCAACCTCGGAATAGACATTTCCGAGAGGGAGGTGAGGGGGATCCTGCTGATGCAGAAAAAGGAGGGGCCTCACGTCATCCGACTCAGCTCGGTGCCGATCGATTCCTCCCCGGCCGCATCGCGCTCCGCCGCGGCGGTCGATGCATTGAAGGCTCTCCTCAAGGAGTTCTCCCTGTCCCGGGTCAGCGTTTCGATCTCGCTGCAACCGAGCGCCTATTTCATCGCCAGGTATCATTTTCTCGGCGTGGCGCCTCAAAAAATAGGCGAGCTCGTTCTTCAGAAACTGGAAGAAGAAAAGCTCCCCTTTGCCATCGAGGACGCCACGATCAGTTATGCGGCCCAGCGACGCGCTCCCAAGGGCACATACGTCGCGGTTTGCATCGAGAGGAAGAGGATCGCGCCGATCTTCTCCGTTCTTCACGGCGTTGGCGTGTCGAACTTCTTCCTCCTTCCGCCTGATATGTCCGTAGAGAACTGTCTCAACCTGAAAGGCGAGTGGCCGAAGGACGAAACGGTGGCCACGCTCAGACTCGCCGCGAACGAAACAGTGCTCACATTCTACGACCTGGAAGGATTCCGCCTGCGCCGTATCATCCCGATCGGCCAGAGAGAGCTGTTCCAGGGTGTTGCTTCGACGGGAGAGGGGGAACTGAGGCGGAATCCTGCCCACGAAGACGGGCCTCGCGACTTGAGCGGCTGTTCGCTCGATCCCCGGCGCGCCGGGCGGCTCGATTCCTCCAACCCGAACAAGCGTCTCTTCGACTCTGTCCAGCCCGTCTTGAGACGGCTGGCGCTTTCGATCAAGAAGACCTTTCACTTTTACGAGACCCATGTGGGCCGGTCGGGCGTGAGCACGCTCTACCTGATCGACGACTTCGAGAATCTGAACGACATCGACAGGTTTCTGGCCCAGTCCCTCCAGGTCGAGACCCGCTTTTTCAATGCGAACGACCACATCACGTTCCCCGAGATGGCCCTGCCCGAGCAGGGAGGAGAGGCTTCCGTTGCCGCCCTCACCGTCGCCCTGGGAAACGCTCTCGAAGAAGAGGGCGAGGTCAGCCTCGTTCCCAAGGAAGAACTCTTTCTGCCCAGGCTTCGCGTGATCAGAACGGTATGCCGTCTCACGGCCGCCGTGCTCTGCCTCACCATGGCGCTGCTCACCTTCTTTTACCAGAACGGATTCGACAACCTGAAGCAGACATCGGATTACTCGGATACGCTCGCCCAGCAGCTTCACGGCATGCAGCAGAAGGAGAAACTGGTTTTGTCACTGAAGGCGCAGAGCCTCAAGCAGAATACGGTCCTCGACGGATTGCTTCCGCCCGAGGGCTGTCTCAGGGAGACACTGAAGGAGACGGGCCGCATCGTGCCGCCCTTCGTCCTGCTCGAAACGATGGAACTCCACTGCAGCCTCGAGCGGGCTTCGCTCGAAATGCGAGGAACCTTCGCGCTCGACAGCTTGTCCGAGCGCGAACGGGTATGGAGCGACTTCGTCCACGTGCTCGAAGCGTCTCCCCACCTGGAAAATATCAGCCTCGATACGGGCAGGGTGTGGGAGTCGGACGGCGCGCGTGTGACGAACACGTTCACGATCACCGCCGATCTGCCCGTTGCGGACAAAAAGGTGGACTAGCATGAAAAGACTGTTCATCGAAATCGGAAGCACGAGCGTGGTGCTGCTCCTCGTTTTCGCCCTCGTCTTTCTGCCGGCTCAGAAGAAATACAGGCAGAGAGCCCGCACGGTGCATGACATCTACGAGGAGCTCAAGGAGAACCTTCCCGTTGTCATGAGATCGAGCCAGGTCGAATACGAGGTGGCCGAACTGTCGAAGGAACTGGGCGGCATCACAAAGAAACTGACGACCCCCGTGGACAAGGGCAACCTGGCGACCGCCCTCCGGCGCAAGGCGAAGGAGCTCGAACTCGTTGTCATCACCGAGGAACCGTGGAATCCGCACAACAAGGCGAGCAAGGGAGAGGAGACGCCCTGGGCGGGTGTTTTCACGACGCTGGAGAAAAAAATGACTCTCGAAGGCGGGTACTCCTCGATCGGGCGGTTCATGGAATCGCTGGCCGCCTTCGACGGTCTGACGAGGACAACGTCGATCACGATCAAGAGGAAGGCCGAGGCGGATCGAAGCGACGATTTGCACGTTCAGCTGACGATGAATCTCTACGATCTCCACCAACTGACCCTGAAGTAGGCTCGGCCCGAACTTTGAAGGAATTTGACATGATTTGGCGCGAGACTGGACGATCATGAAGAAGTTGGCCGTTTTGTTTTTTTGCTGCTTTTTTCTCATATCGGGTCGGATCCTCCTCTCGATCGGATTCGACGTGGTCATGAAGAGCGGCGCCGATACCGACTTCGCGATCCCTTTCGATCCCGCGCTGCTCTTCGTGCAACAAGAACAGCCCGCAGAGGAGACCTCCGGCGGCCTTGACGAAGAGGACGGATGGGAGATGAGCCCCTTCCGCCACACGGCCGTCCGCGAGGAACCTGATAAAGAACCGGAGAACGCCGAAGAGGTGGAAGTCACGGAACCGGCCGAGACGGCAAGCCTCGATCTGGAGGCGATCTCTTTCGGAGGCGGCAAGGTTCTCGCCGTGATCAACGGCCGGGTCCTCTCCGTCGACGAGGAAATAGATGGGTACAGAATCATGACCATAAAACGTACCGAGGTCGAGTTGATCAAAAACGGCGAAAAAACGCTGCTCAAGCTCTGGGACGAGGACAAATGAGAATCTGCATCATCTCATCGACAGTGCTGCTGGTTCTCCTCTCGGCCCCGATCTTCGTGGCGGCCGACGAGGTGGACGAACAGAAACGGATCACCATCTCGACGAAGGACAAGATGGCCTTCCAGGATCTCTTCGAGCTCCTCAACCGGCAGTACGACCTGAACATCATCGTGGCCAGCGGAGTGACGGGCGAGACATCGATCCACCTGAGGGATGTGCCCGTGGACCTGGCCCTCGAACAGATCACCGCCAACAACGGCCTCTCGTTCACGAGAAAAGGCGACATCATCGTCATCCACCCCGCCGTGCAGGATGCCGAGCCGGTCGAGGCGGCCCCTGTCGAGGCGCCGATACCGACGATCGTGTCGGAGGTCTTCCGCCTGAAGTTCAGGACCGCCGATGAGGTCAAGACCCTGATCGAGCCGTTCCTGACGCACGGATTGGGCCAGGTGAACGGGATCGAGAAGGGCAACATCCTTCTCGTGCGGGACACGCCAGCCGGGCTCCGCCAGATATCGGAGATCATCGCCGAACTCGACAAGGAAATGCCCCAGATCCGGATCAGCGTCAAGATCATGCTCGTCAGCCGGTCCGACACCGACTCGAAGGGTTTCGACTGGGTGACCCGTTTCAGGGCGAGCGGCGCGGCGCGGCCGATCACCTTTCCCTTCGACAGGCGGCACACGGGCGGCATGTTCCTTCCCGAGAACAATCCTTTCAGCGGAGACACCCTCGAGTCGTCGAGCGGATCGGAATTTTCTCCCGACTCTTCCTTCCCCTACGCGAGCAAGGACGACTTCACTTTCGGAATACTGAGCGCGGCCGACTTCTCGCTGCTCGTGGAGTTCATCAATTCCCAGACCGATTCCGAGCTCCTGTCCGAGCCGGAGGTCACGGCGCTTCACAACACGACCGCCGAGATCGTCAACGGGAAGAAGGTCAAGATTCCCACTTACAGCCAGAACCTCCAGTACGGGATCACGACGGTCAGCGGCTACGAGGAGATCCAGACCGGCACGAATCTGAAGGTGACGCCCCGCGTCATCGACGAGGACGCCGTCTTTCTGAAGGTGGCCCCCGAGGTAAGCGAGATCACCGGATACCGCGGCGAGTTCGACGAGCTGCCCGACGTGGACACACGCCGGGCCGACGCCGAGGTCATCCTCGAGGACGGCAAGACGCTCATGATCGGCGGGCTCGTGCGCACGGTCAAACTGAACAAGGAGACGGGCGTTCCGCTTCTCAAGGATATCCCGCTCCTCGGATACCTCTTCCGGTACTCCTCGGAGGTGACCGAAAAGGATGACATGATCATCTTCATCACTCCGAGGATCATCGACCGGGAGATCTTGAGGAAAGAGGCCGAGGGTATCGTGCGCCACGAGGGGAAGTGGGTCCAGAGCGCCTCGGTCGACCATGCGTCGCGCTTGAAGACGGCCCTCTTCAGCGCCGATCCCGAACACCGCATGCGGGGCCTCTGCGCTCTCGCGGGGACCGACGACGAGGAGGTCCTCTCCATTCTCGGACCGGAAGAGGTCCTGGTCCGGATCATGGAGCACGACGAGGACGACACGATCCGGACGGCGGCCGCCAGGATCATCGCCCACCGTTTTCCGCAGACCTACTACGAGTGGCTCGATGCGATCGCGCTTGCAGGTCCGCCCGGCTTCAGAGCCGGCTTTCTCGTCGAGTACGCTCTGACCGAACCGGTGAGGCACGTGAGAGACATCACCCTGATGACCGCCATGATGGTCGACCGCGCCCGGGCGCGCGCGGCGCTTCTCGCCGGCCTCGAATCGGCAGGCACGTGCCGGCCGATCCGCGCGGCCGAGGCCTTCTGCCGCTTTCCGTACGAAGGCGCGGCCGAGGCCCTCGGCCGCATCCTGAACGACGAGACCGATCCCGGCCTGCGGCTCTATGCCCTCTATGCGCTGAGCCGATGCGGCGGGCCGAACGCGGGCACCGCTCTCCGGGCGGCGGTCGCGGCCGACAAGGGCGGCGGCATGGAGAAATTCGCGTTGGACGCGCTCAATTTCCTCGAGAGCAGCGCCCGGGGCGATGCGGCCGCGTGGACCTTCAACGAATCCGATTTTCAGGTACTGCTCTCCAATCTGCGCGCGGGAGAAAAGCCCGAAATCCTGGGATCGGAAGCCTTCGTCGAAAAGATGAATCGCACTCTCGAGATGATCGAGCAAAAAACGCCCCGCCACTATGAAGCGATCTGCATCGCCACCGACCGGATCGAGGAGTCGGTGAACTGGTCGATCGGACGGGGTCGAGACAATATCCTGAAAGCCTGCGGCCGCGATGTGGCGAACTGGCCGATCGAACCGGTGGCGAGCGAGCTCATGTTCTTTTCATCGCTCCTCTACCTGAAGATCAAGATACCCACGGCCGTTCCCGAGGCGATGGAAGCGATGCGCGATCAGTTCTGGCTCGCTTTTGCCATGGCCAATGTCTCGATCGCGCCCGACGACCGGCTGAGCGCTTTTTTCAAGATGCTCCTCGAGGCAGGCGAGATCGATATTCCGTCGGCGCGCAGCACCTTGCTGCCCGAGTCCGACAATACTCTGTTCATCTTTGTGAGGGACGAGACATGAAAGCGCTCAAGGGATTCCCCTCCGTCCTCTGTCTGGCCCTTCTCCTCCTCTGTGCGGCGGGGTGCGCGTCGACGTCGAGAGAGGCGGAGCGCACCGCGGCGAAGAGCGACGTGGCCGCCATCCTTCACAAGACTGACCGGGCGACCCCGGCGGTGATGGCCCAGCTCGACGCACAGCTCGAGTGGATCCTCGAACGCCGCGTGCAGCGGGACGAGTCACCGGCTCAGGACTAGCTCCCCCTATTCGATAACAAACCACGTCATCGAACGGGCGGCCATTTTCACGGGCACGTCGATGCGGTATTTCCTGTCCAGCGTGTAGGACCGGTAGCCGCCCTCCTGCTCGCGGACGCGCGCCGTATCGGTGAGCCCCGTGTAGTAGAGGTCGACGCGCACCGTTTCATCGACCGGCTCGGCCAGGGGATTGAAGAGGACGAGCATGCCCTTCGTCTCCAGCCTCGGATTGACGTGAAGCATCCAGTCGATGCCGCGTGCGTCGGCGCGACGGCCGTGGATCATATCGCTTTCCAGGATGGCGCGGTACTTCCTGTACCAGTCGACCCATTTCTTCACGAGATCCCTGGTGCGGTCGGTATCGAAGAGACGCGGGCCGCGATAGCAGGCCTGCACGCCGAGGGCGAGATTCGAGTAGAGCATGCGTTCGTAGTGATCGCGATGCTCGTCGAGCGGCTCGATCGTGGCCGCCGCGCCGCCCCCGTGGTACTGGGTGAGGGGCACGAACATCCACCCCATGCTGGGCGTCTTCTGCCATGTGCCGTCGAAGATGTTCTGCCGCGTGTGGATCACCTGCTCATCGCGCGGCAGCGACCAGTTCACCTCCCTGTAGCCCATGCCGCACTTCGTCGAGCCGGCCAGATAATAGTAATCGGGCACATTGAGATAGATGCCCGAGCCGCGGCACCACTTGTAGAAGTCGGAGATCTTTCTCCACTGGTTCCATCGCGAGTCGTCGAAACCGCGATGTCCCGGGTGGTGGTCGGCGATGCAAACGTCGCCCGGATATGATCCGTCGTGCTCGAGGAGTCGAAAACCCGTTTTTTCGTAGAAGGCGTAGAGTTTGCCGAAATATTCCTGCCCCCACCCGCTGTGCAAGCAGGGCGAATTGCCGAAGGTCGGGCGCTCTCCGGGCGGCATGACCACGTCGTGGCCGCCTCCCACGCGGCGCGAGGCGAGCAGCGAGTAACCGCCGATCTCGATCCCCTTTGCGCCCGCGTAGTCGGCGTAGCGCTTCATCTCCGCGATGTAATCGGGGCTGTCATTCTCGATGTTGAAGCCGCTGCCGAAGGTGAGGATCACCATCTCGAATCCGACCGCCGCGCACTGATCGATGGCGTTCTTCACGGTCTTCCAGTCGGCGAATCGCACGTGCATCATGAGCGGATTCTCCGTCACCCACGGCGCGATCGTGCGGTACATGCGGCGCTGGGCGAGGCCATTGCGTTCCCGGTCTGTCGAGTCGCGCAGGAGAATGAACGCGCGGAACGACTCGAAGCTCTCCCCCGGCGGGACCGTCCGAGCCGGGCCCACGGTGGGCCGCACCTCGAGCAGGCACGGATTGCGGCGCAGGTAGTTGACCTGGGTCGAGTAGTCCGGATCGGACACCCAGTGAACCGAGAAGCGGCTCGTGTTCGCGGCCGTCATGCCGCTGAAAGAATAGTCGGTCTCCACGTGTATGTTCGGCGGACTGAACCGGATGCCGCGGTCCTCCACGGCGGAGCCGTACTCGACGGCCGCCAGAATCTCGCTCGTGAAGCGATCGAGACGGACCTCCCTGTCGCTCCCGTTGTGAAGCGAAATCCACTTCGACAGGAGCGGTATCCCGTCATAGAGCTCGTAGTGCACGGACAGGGTTATCTTGCGCAGCTCGGCCATCTCCCTTTCGAGGGCGGCGAGCGCCTCCTTCTCGAGGCCGCTGTACGCGGCGAATTCGATCACGCGCAGTCGGACGAGATCCCCCGGGGCGCTGTGATCGCCGGCGCCGCCCGTCCTGTCGAGCTTGCCCACGCGCACGGCGCGGGGCGGGCCGAGTTCCGATTCGAGGGGGACCGTGGCATAGGTCTTCCACGAACCGGCCCGGGGTTTCGCCTCGCAGAAGAGGACGTTCCCTTCAATGCGCAGGCGCAAGCGCCAGGGCCGGCTCAGGTCGAGCTTGATCCGGCCGCCGGCCCGCGGGTTCTCGCGGCGGCCGTCGAACAGACCGAACATGGCAGCCCCATCGTAACCATCGCCCCCCGGCCGGAGGTTGAACTTGACCACGCGCCCCTCCCAGACGAGAGCGATGCCCGGTCCCCAGCTCGCGCTCCGATCGGTGCCCGTGTCGATCACCGCCTCGACGACGCGCGTCTCGGGCGGAAGGGAGCGCTGGGCAAAAACAGCGGTGTTCGCCGGCGTGTAGATCTCGCCCGCCTTCCCCTCGTTCTCGAACGAACCGCGCGGGTGGGCGTCCGAGACATGAACGGACCACTCCCTCGAGAGCTCCTCGAAGGCGTCCGCGATCAGAAGCCGCCGGCCCGACGCGCTCGGCTGCGGCGCGACCGATTTCTTGATCACCGCTTCCTCGGGCAATCGATAATCCATGCGCAACCAAACACCGCGGGGCGGCCATGCCGCATCGGGTGCGTGGTGACGCACACGCTTCCAGGCCAAGCGTTCCGCCGGGGCGCCGACCTCGAACCGCACGAGGCGGAAGGCCGCCGGATCGGCGGTGAGCCGATCGACCCACTCGGGCCTGACGAAGGCGTAGTTCTTCTGTCCCTTGAGCCCTCCCACCTCGAACTCGATCCCGTCGATGGTGACGCGCGCCTCGGGTTTGACCCCGCGCAGGAGCGCATCGCCCGTCATGAGGTTGTCCAATCCGACGGTGGCCACGTTCGGACCGAGGCGCAGGGTGCGCCGGATCAATCCGTTGGAGAGGACGATTTCATCACCGCCTCCCCCACCCTCGGCCGCCCGGCTGCGAAAAACCCCGGCCTCGAACGGTTCGGGGTCGATCAGCCAGTCCGTCCGCGCCGGATCGGGCCAGGACGCGTCCTTTTCCGGGCGCAGCGCGGCAACGGAATTCTGCCCGGCTGCTGTTGAGACCGCTGCCGATACGAAACAAAGGATGACGGCGCCGACAAGGATGACTGATGAGACTCTATACACGGTACTTTCGCCTCCGATCTGAAATGGTTATCCCTCCTGGACGATCGCGGGCCGCTCCGGGGGGCGGCCTGTCATCGCCGGGGCCGGTAGATCCATTCGGGCCGCGTTCGCAGCCCCGAGGAAGTGAAAAAGGATTCATTGTCCGAGAAGACTCGCCGGCTCTTGACGTAGTGCCGCTCGAGCATTGTCACGAACGGCCGCTGTCGATCGGGATCGACGATGACCGCGTTCCAGTAGTGGGTCTGCAGTTTCTGTTGAATTCGGGCGGCCGCTTTCGTGGAAAAGTCGTCGCGCTCGTTCTGCCTCTGGATGTCGAAGAACGCCATCGAGTGGTAGGACCTCTCCTTCCCCGCCAGTGTCGCGTAAAAACCGTGGTCCGGAATGAGCACTCTTCCGCCGATCTCTCTGACCGTGTTCAGGAACCGTTCGCCCGCGGCCCGATCGTCGGCCGTCGGTATCATCGCGACCGGATTGTATGCAAAGACCGCCAGCTGAAGCAGAAGTAGCGCGAAGACGCCTCCCGAGAGTTCCCGAAGCCGCTCGAGGCGTTGGGAGGTCATCAGGGAAAAGACCGCCACCACAACGAAGACGTAGACGTGGATCCGGGCGTTCGCGGCGCTTCCCCAGTGCAATCGGGTCAGGAAGGATGACACCGCGGCCGCTGCCAGGAAGTAGGGCAGAGAGCTCTTTCTCAGCTTGGCCCACGACTTCTTGAAACCGGACCAATCGGGCGCCGACAGGAAAACGAGCAGGGCGAGGAGGAAGGGTATCTTGGCGATGAGGTCGTTGAGGAAGAAGATCTTCGCACGTCCCATCTCCACCCCGTGGTGCGCCGGAACGGTAAACACGTAATAGATGAACATCTGCCGCCCCTCGGCTCCCGCCAGGAGCGCGACGGCGCCGATGAGCAGGGCGGCGGTGACCGTAAAACAGAGAAACTTTCGAAAAGAGGCGGCCACGTAATAAAGAGCCGCAAGGAGAACGAAAACAGCCGCGGTCTGCTTCGTAAAAAAAGCCAGAACGAGACAGACCGCCGCCGCCGCCGGCGCCCAGGGGCCGTCCCGGCGCGAAAGACCGAAAGCGGCCACGATGAGGAAGAGGGCGAGCGAGTCGACCCTGATCAGATCGAACCAGAATGCCGTGACAGGATAGATGGCGAAAAAGAAGCTGCCCGCCACGAAGCCCCAGAAGACCGATCGGGTCCGGCCTTTCACGGCCGCGAAGATGAGCCAGGCCGTTCCCAGGGAGGCCAGGACGGAAACGAGGCGTCCCGTCAAAAAGCTCACCGACAGAACCTGCGAAAAAACCCAGGTCACGATCGAGTAGAAAGGCGGATAGATAAAAGGAATGAACCTGGCCGACGGTTCGGGATAAAGGGATTTGCCCTCGTCGAGCTGGATCACATGGTCGACCATCCCGCCTTCCTGCCACTCCAGCTCGAAGGGGTAGGCGAGCCTGAAGGCAAACAGGCAGAGCGCGGCGAGCAGAAAAAAGGCGGCCCCCAGAAACAAAAGGCCTCGCAGATTTTTCGATACCGGTGTGGAACAGGCAGAGTGCTGCAAGGGATGCGCCTCGATCGAGATCACGGAATCGGAAACGCCCGGTAGTCAGGGGAACCAGAACTACCACAGCCGCGGTTCGGGTTCAAACCAATTATCGATCCTCGATCCGGTGGCTGACGCAACGGGCAAAGTCCCCGGGCCGGGAGCGGCAAGATGGTAATTGCGGGAAAATGATGTTAGAAAAATCATGGAGATCGAGGCGCCTTTGCGTCGCGGGCGAACGCCCTCGTCACGAGTACACGGTGGTCATGCTGGAGAAGCCCCGGGGCGAAAGATGAGGAAACTGATTTTTTCGCTGTGCCTACCGGGCGCGATTGCGTTCTTCGTCTGCCACTGTCTCCACTGGTATCGCCAGGTCGTCGACGACGCATATATCTCGTTCACCTTCGCCCGGAATCTCTGCGAACGAAATGGGCTCGTCTTCAACATCGGCGAACGGATCGAGGGTTTTTCGAACTTCAGCTGGGTGCTGCTCTCGTCGATCGGGATCTCGATCGGTTGCGATCCTGCCCTCTTCGCGAAACTGATCGGCCTTGCGAGCGGAATCGGTTCCATCCTGTGCTGCTGTTGGTGTTTTCGCCTCTTCTCGCCGCGCCACGGGAAGATTCTCGCGCTCCTGCCCGCGCTCCTGATCGCGACCAGTTCCTTCTTTTGCTACTGGACGTTCACCGGGATGGAGACCGCCTTTTTCGCGTTCCTTCTCGTCCTGGGCGTGTCGGCCGATTCGAGGGAGTCCGACACCTCTCACCCGGCCTCGGCGTGGATCTTCGGCCTTCTGTGCCTCACGCGGCCCGAGGGCCTGGGTTTCGTGCTCGTCTTCTACGCGGTCAAGAACATTCAGAGGGCGCGGAGGAGGCGGCTCCTTGCTCCCCGTAACATCAAGTCGCTGATCATCGTGGCCGCCCTTCTGATCGCCTTCTTCGGATTCAGGCTGATCTACTACGGCGACTGGGTGCCGAACACCTTCTATTCGAAGATGGCCCTTCCGTTCCAGGACAGGAATTTCGACTACCTGCTCGACTTTTTCGCGAGGCACGGACTCGCCCTCTCGATCGTGATGATCTTCACCCTGCCGGCATTCGTCATCGGCTGGGGAAGGAAGGCGTGGCCGATCGCGGCTCTCCTCCTGTTCAACTGGTTCTTCATCGCCTGTTCGCCCGACTGGATGCCCAATTATCGTTTTCACATGCACACCTTGCCCCTCCTCTTTCTCGTCATCGCGCTCGGCTCGAGCGTGATCGTGAAGAAGCTCGAGACGCGGAGCCCTCTTCTCGGCCTCTCGGCCTCGGTCGTGATCTGCGCGCTTCTGGCCTTTCATGCATTCACCAACGTGAGTTACGATTCGGTCTCGGACTACAACCAGCTCCGTCCGACGACCCGAAAGCCCGGCGACTGGATCACCAGGCTTCCCCGGAAGGTGGAAGAAGGCATCACCCCGCCCCTGCTGCACCAGGCCATGTTCCTCGTGGAGAACACCTCGGAGAAGATGACCGTGGGGTTGCGCGATATCGGATTCACCTGCTACGCGAGCCGATGCCGCGTTCATGACAGGGCCATGCTCGTTCATCGGCTCGCGCCCAGGTATTTCGAGGCGCTCAGGTCGGGTTCGGTGGAATTTTTCGTCTTCGGCGACCTGCAAAAGGATTTGAGAGAAGAGGATCCCGATTTTTTTCTCTATCCCCCCTTTACCGATCTCGCTTCCAGTTCCTGGTCCCGCGTCGCGGACAGCCTCTACAGGAACCACTTCGCGAACAGGATGGAGCGCGTGCGCACAGGAGCGAGACGAATCGGAAAAGTCGAGGTCTACCGCCGAAAGGATCTGACGTGGCGCCCCACGCGCAAGGAGCTCGTCGACAAATACGAAAGACTGGTCGACGAGAACCCAGCCTGCAAGGTCCTGAAAAAACGCCTCGACGAATTGCGCCGTTGAAGAAGGGAAAACGGCTCAAAGATCGGCGATCCTCTCCCGGAATCGTTTGCGCGCTCCCGGCCTGTTCCGCGCGATCTCGTCGAAGAAGGCGCGCACCGTGTCGGCGTAGGACGCCTGCCGCTCGAAAGCGGTGAGGTCGACGCCGAGCGGCCAACGGTCGGCAGGCGCCAGCGCATGGACTCCCTCGGCAGCGTCGAGGAGTTCCATGATGAGGGCCGTGTCATAGGGCCTCCAGAGGCTCATCGGCGCCGAGTACTCGAGTGTCTGGTTCGCGTCCCTGTTCACCTTGAACTCGCCCATTTCGAGGAACCGGCCGAGACCGTTCTCGGTGAACAGAAAGCAGGCGAGCAGGTCCTCGAGATCTCTGATCCCGATGGAAGCGAGATCGTCCGCCACGATCGGTGCGCGGCACCGTCGTTTCCATTCGAGCGGATCGAAGAAGAGGGGGCTTCTCGACCCCACGACCACCAGGTCGTAGCCGGTGTAGAACACGCGCACATGGTCGAAGACCGCGTGAAAGGTGGCGAGCACCGATCGCACGTCGCACGCCGTGAGCTGGTAGAGGGGCACCCACTGCCCCATGACCCCGCCCTCGGCCAGCCGGGAGGCGGCGAGCCTGAAATACTCCACCGTGTAGAGGTTGCCCGACCCGGCCACCCAGGGATGGATCGGATCGGCCGCGATCAGATCGTACCTGTCGTCCGTCAAGAGAAGGTGGTTGCGCCCGTCGGCGAGAACGAGAGTGGCGCCCTGCCGGGTGATGTCATGGTTGTGCTCGCCGAACTCGCCCGCCGCGCCGACAACGGAACGGGAGAGCTCGACGATCTCGAACCGCGCCGGGCCGTGGGCTGCCAGTGCGCCCGACGACATGCCCGTTCCGAGCCCGACGGAGAGTATCTTCTGGGGATCGCGGTGGCTGAAGGTGGCGCAGTAACCGAGGAGAAGCTGAAGCCGGCGATCGAGAAACCCGGTGGTGGCCACGACCTTACCGTTGACGCGAAGAGACAGAATGGTGTCGCCGTCGTCGTTCAGAAAGCTCTCGACCTTGGCGGTGGCCGCCGGACCCTCTTCGAAATAAACGGTCTTCACCGTCGATTCGGACCCGGGCCGCCAGAGAGCCGATGCCACGAGGAGCGAGGCGCAAACGAGACCGACGCCGCCCGCCGCGAGGAGGTTCCGCCCCCGCCCGTGCCGCGCACTCAGCCAGAGCGCGGCGCCGATCGCGAGCGAGAGGCCCGCTCCGGCCATGATACCCCCCTCGGCGGACAGGACCGGAAGAAGCAGAAAGGCGCCGGCCAGGCAACCGGCGATCGAGCCGAGGGACGAGAGCGCGTAGAGCCGGCCCGTGAATCGGCTGAGCGTACCTTTCCGTGCCCAGATCCCGGCCGCGAATGGAAGCACGGCCCCGAGAAAGAAAACAGACGGCCCCACCGCGATGCCGGCCAGGGCCGCGTACGTGAAGAAGGTGGTCGCGAAAGTTTCACCCATCTCGGGGTAGAGGTTGTACGCGTCGCCGAGCGGACCGTCCAGACCAAGCCAGGCCCTGAAGATCAGAATACCCAGCCCCGCGGCCGCGGCCGACAGGGCAAAGAGCAGAGCCAGACTCCGGAGCGGATTGCGCCCTCGGGAAAGAAGCGCCGGCAGAATCACGCTGCCCAGGGCGAGCGCACCGAGGAACAGAGCCAGCACCAGGCTGAACGCGTAAACCGATCCGCCGAAAACATTGATCAGCACCCTGGTCCAGAGGATCTGGTAGCTCAACGATATGCACCCCCCGAGCCCGACCGCGGCGGCCATGATCGCGCGGCCCGCGTTCGGCGACGGTGTACGGTCCCCCTCCGGAGCGGGGACGATCGGCTCGGCCCGATCGCCGCCGGCCGCGGCCGGCAAACGGTCCTCGCGCCACCCCAGCGCGATCGCCGCGACACCCACGCCGACGCTCACTCCGGCCGAGAGCAGAACCGTCTTGCCGTACCCGAGCGCGGGAAGAAAGAGGTATCCCGAAAGGAGCGCGCCGAGCCCCGCGCCGAGGGTGTTGATCCCGTAGAAGAAGCCCACGCCCGATGCGCGCCGGGGGCTCTCCTCGTTCACGGCTGCACGGACCAGGAAGGGAAGTGTACCGCCCATGAGAAAGGAGGGGATGAGCAGGATTCCGAAGGCGGCGCCGAACCTGGCGATCCCGAAAGCGAACGAGTTCGGTTCCAGCCCGGAGAAGAGCGATGCGATCTGGGGCGTCAGTCCCTTGGCGGCGAGAGGGAAGAGGGGTACGACCAGGCCCACCCCGACCTCGAGAAGGCCGTAGACGAGTGTGGGCCGCCGCGCCTTGCGCGAAGGCGCGGCGAGAACGAGGGCGCCCAGCCCGAGCCCGGCGAGAAAGGCCGCCACCACCGCGGTCGTGGCGAAGATCGAAACGCCGAACGAAAACTGGAGCAGTCTCGAGAAGAGAACCTCGTCCACGAGAGACGCGAATCCGGACGAGAAGAAGAGCAGGGCGAGCAAAATTCTACGGGACAAAAGATCTTCCTTATTTCACGCGGTCACGATCAGAGCCCGGCGGTCAAGCAGACAGTGTAAATGATGGCAACCAAAAAGATCCACCCTGCAAGTAGGCCATCGACAAACTGCTGCTTTCGATCCAACAAGACAAGCGAAAAGGAGACGGAAGGCGGCTGATCGATTCGCCCATTTCCGAACATCCGCCACGGTCGGACATTTGCAGTCCGTTAGAATCTTTGGTACAAAACAGGAACGGATCGAGAAACTAGGACTCGATCATGTCTTTTTGACACCTTCGCCACGACCCGAGAGGGGGTGATTTTCATGATGCTCGGCCCCACGGTGCCGAACACTCCAGGCCGGACATGACGCTGGAAGCTCACTGCTGATGCGCACAGGGTGCGCACTTCTATCGAAGTGGGACGGCAGGAGCTTCAGGGAGCATCGTGGAACGCCCTCGGGGCGTCGAGGTCTCTTTCCTGATATTTCTTTCCTGAAAAACCAAGCCTGATCCTTCCCGGGCTTCTCCTTCCCATCCGCAACTTGCACTGATCATCCATCTGCAGAAATGATCCGGCCCTTGCGGCCGCATTCCGTCGAAATCCAAACCGTCTGGGAAGGAGGATTACCAGTGGTTGAAAAGGAACTCAGAATCGGTGTCTTCGTCTGCGACTGCGGACTCAACATCGCCGGAACGGTGGACATGGCCGCCGTTGCGGAGTTCTCGGAAACGCTCGACCGAGTCGTCGTCGCCATCAGAAACATTTACACCTGCGCCGAGCCCGGCCAGAACGAGATCAGGAACACCGTCACGGTGCTCACCGAGGAGGAAGAGAAACAAAATACCCTGAGCCAGCGGCACAAAGCGCCTCGCCTGATGATGGGAGTATTACCATGAAAATCCACAACATCACCATGGGAACCGCCGGCCACATCGACCACGGCAAGTCCGAGCTGATCCGCCGGCTCACCGGGGTCCATCCGGACCGCCTCAAGGAAGAAAAAGAACGGGGGATGACGATCGACCTGGGTTACTCCGACTACGAAACAGCGAGTGGGCTCAGAGTGGGCGTCATCGACGTGCCCGGACACGAAAAATTCGTCAAGAACATGGTGGCGGGCGCCGCGTCCATCGATCTGGTTCTCCTCGTCGTGGCTGCCGACGACGGTGTCATGCCCCAGACGCGCGAGCACCTGATGATCATGACCTATCTCGGGATCGAGAAAGGCGTGATCGCCCTCACCAAGACCGATCTCGTGGACGGGGAGATTATCGAGCTGGCCACCGAGGAGGTCCGCGACTTCTTGCATGAGACCTTTCTCGATGGCGCTCCCATCATTCCTGTATCGTCACTCACCGGAAAAGGGATCGATCATCTCCGGAATACCGTCGATAAAGCCATCGCGTCGGTCGATCCGGCCGCAGTCACCGGTGCCTTCCGGATGCCGATCCAACGCGCCTTCACGCGGAACGGATTCGGAACGGTCGTCACCGGTGTTCCGGTTAGCGGGACAGCCCGGGTGGGCGATCAGATGGAGATCTTTCCCCTCGGGACGAAAGGCAAGATCCGCAACATTCAAGCCTACAACGAATCGTGCGAGCTGGCGCGGGCCGGACACAGGGTGGCGCTCAACATCTCCGACGTGGACTACCACGCCCTGCACCGGGGACAGGTGGCGGCAGCGCCCCGTTCCTTCAGGAGCACGCTCTACTTCGAGGCGGAATTCCATCTGGCCGAAAGCGCGCGGGCGCCGCTCGATAACATGACAGGTGTGAAGGTCCACACCGGTACGGCCGAAGTGCTGGCCACGATCGTCCTCCTCGACAGAAAGGCTGTCGAACCGGGCGATTCGGCTCCGGTCCAGCTGCGATTGAGAGATCCTGTCGTGGTCGTTCCGGGCGACCGCTTCATTCTCAGGCTCAACTCGCCCGCGCTCACCTTGGGCGGCGGCACGATCGTGGGGCTGACCCCGATCAAGCTCAAGCGTTTCAAGGAGTACATTCTGAGACGGGTGGCTGCCAGACGGGATTGCGCCGGCGACCTGGAAGCCATGATCGCCATGGAAGCGCGCAACCACGGGGACATCTTTCTGTCCTCCCGGGATCTATCCATTGCGCTCAACTTCCCCCGCGGCCAGATCGCCGACGCCGTGACCAGGTTGCGGAACCGGCACGAGGTCGTGGAGGTCCACAACGATCTCTTCGCGCACAGGGAACACTTCGATCGTCTTGCAGGCAAGGTGCAGAGCGGTCTCGAAGAGGCGCACCGCAAGAATCCCCTCAGCGCTTATGTCTCAACGGGGATCGTCAAGGACATCACCGGCCTGGAGGGCAAACATCTCTTCGGATTCCTCGATGTCCTGAGCAGGCATGGTCTCGTGGAAAGAGCCAAGGGAGGTCTCGTGCGGCTGGCCGGTTTCGTTCCCGAAGTGACTGACGCGGATCTCGTCCTGATGGATGGGATCGAGGAGCGTATCCGGAAGTACGGAGCCACCCCTCCGCTCATCGGCGATCTCGCCGGCGAGATCGCGAATGAAATCGCAGCGGAAAACGCCGACGTGGAAAAATCCATCACGACCGAAGCCGCGGAATCGACGATCCGAACCATGGTCGAGATGAAACGCCTCGTCAAGGTGGCGGCCTTCGTCTTCCATCCCTCGATCTACGAGGCGATGCGCGACTGCGTGGTGGAGATCATCACTGAGTACGGCGAGGTCAATTTCTCGGCGATCCGCGACCGTTTCAGCACGACGCGAAAGTGGATCATTCCGCTCCTGGACCACTTCGACAGTATCGGCCTGACCTGCTGGGTGGGAAACAAGCGTCAGCTGACGAAAAGCGAGTTTCAGAAGAACAAGAATTCGAATTGAAGGCCGATACCGGTTGACAGGGGGCTCTGTATATATTAGAAAATCTCATTGTATAGATTTTTTCGATGTCTGTTATTTATTTTATTATAATTGTTGTCATGTCGTGCGGCCTGGAGTGACAAGGCAGGCGAGTCTCCAAGGAGGTACTGGAGCGAATCGCCCGCCATCAGCAATGAGAACGGTGACCCTTCCGGAACAGCGGAAGCCTGGAACTGTTCTCACTTCATGATAGACACGCCTGGTCTCGAGAAGGAGGAATCAGATGAAATCCGGATTGTGTGCCCTGCTCGTGCCGATCATTCTTTTTTTCGCGACGGCAAATCCACTCCGGGGAGGAGCCGAGATCGAGATCGACGATGAGGTCAAGATCGACATCAGCTTCTGGACCCAGGCCTGGGGCCAGTACGTGAACGGGAAGGGCAAGGAGAACGAAACGAGTGACTTCATGCTGCGAAGGGCCTACCTCTGCGTCAAGGGGCAGGTGAATCCCCACCTCGGTTTCTTCACCCACATCGCCGCGGACAGGATCGGCCAGGAGGGGCTGGACAATCCCTCGATGGGGCTCGGCAGCGGCGTGGCGTTCCGAGACCTGTGGATCACTCTCAAGCTGGACAAGGCCCTCAACCTCCAGGTGGGCAGGATGTACATCCCCCTCACCCGCAACTACGGCACCACGTCGACCAAGGCGCTTCTCACCACAGATCTTCCCTTCCTGCAGGGCGGAGTGCGGGGCAACATCTTTTACGCCGGCAAGGTGGGCCGCGACGACGGCGTGACCCTCTGGGGCCACCTCCTGGACGGCCTTCTTCAGCACAGGCTCATGGTGTCCGAGGGGGTGGAGAACGACAACAATCCCGACGACAGCCTCCGCTACGTGGGCCGCGTCGCAATCAACCTGCTCGATCCCGAGACGGGATGGTTCAACAAGGGCACCTACCTGGGAAAGAAGAAGGTTCTCAGCCTCGGCCTCGGCTACGACACCCAGAACGACCTGACCCTGAACAACATGCAGAACGAGGACAACAGGGTGTGGACAGCCGATTTCTTCTTCGACCACCCCGTGGGCGGTGGTGCTGTCACGGCCGAGGCAGCCTTCGTCGACATCAACAAGTGCACCCAGACGCACAACTTCTCCAACCTCGCCGCGGGCGACAACGCCGAGAACTGGTACGCCCAGGCGGGCTACCTCCTACCGGGCAAGATCGGCCCTGGCCGGATCCAGCCCTACGTGCGCTTCGAGACGGTCAACGTTGACGGCAAGTCCGATACCGACTACCGGTGCGCCGGAATCAACTACTATGTCAAGGGCCACAACGCCAAGGTCAGCCTCGACTACACCAATGTCGACCACGAGGGCCCCATGAGCAGCGTAGGCATCGTGACCTTCCAGATGGCGGTCGGATTTTGAAAGGAAAATCATGCGAAAAGAACTGGTCACATTACTGATCGCCGGTTGCATCATCGGCCTCGCCTCGATCGTCCTGGTTCGGCTCGGCAATCCGGCCAACATGGGTTTCTGCGTGGCCTGCTTCGAGCGGGACATCGCGGGCGCCCTCGGCCTCCACGACTTTCACGCCACCGCCTGGATCCGGCCCGAGATCATCGGGATCCTTCTCGGAGCCTTCTTCACAGCCCTTTTCACCAGGGAATTCCGGCCCGAGGGCGGTTCGTCATCGGCGCTCCGGTTTCTGCTGGCCATGCTGGTGATGATCGGGGCCCTCGCTTTTCTGGGGTGTCCGCTCAGGATGATCCTGCGCCTCGGCGCGGGCGACCTCAATGCCCTGACGGCGCTCGTCGGCTTCACATGCGGGATCGGATTCGGCGTGATTCTTCTCAGGGCGGGATTCAACCTGGGCAGGACCCGCAAGCAGCGAAAAGCGGAGTCCTTCGTGATGCCGGGCGTGATGGCCGGGCTGCTGCTGCTCGTTGTTCTCCTTCCCGCATTCAAGGAGGGCGGTCCTGTTTTCGTGGGAACGAAAGGGCATCCCGGATGCGAGGGAACCGCAACCACCCAGGGGATCGGCATCGCCATCTCACTCGGCATCGGCCTTCTCGTCGGCATCCTGGCCCAGCGGTCGCGGCTCTGCCTCGCGGGCGGAATCAGGGACCTGATCCTGATCCGCAGCGGCCTGCTCCTGTCGGGCTTCGTGGCCATTTTCGTTGTGGGCCTGGCCGGCAACCTCCTTCTCGGAAGCTTCAACCTGGGTTTCGAGAACCAGCCGATCGCCCACACCGCCCACGTCTGGAACTTTCTCGGCATGGCGCTCGTCGGGCTCGGCTCGGTGCTGCTCGGCGGATGCCCCTTCAGGCAGCTCGTTCTTGCCGGGAACGGCAACACCGACTCGGCCCTCACCATATTCGGAATGATCGCCGGCGCGGCCGTGGCCCACAACTTCGGGCTGGTCAAGGCTGCCTCGATCCATGGGAAAGGGGCAGTCCTTCTGGGCCTGGTGATCGTCATCATCATCGGGATTTTCAATCGAGAGGATTAGGAGGCTGAAGATGATCGAGGTCGACGCGAGAGGACTGTCCTGTCCGATACCGGTTGTCAAGGCCGAGAAGGCGATTGACCGCAATCCGGGCGAGGAGATCATCGTCCTCGTGGACAACGAGGTGGCCAGGGAGAACGTGACCCGCCTGGCCGGTTCCAAGGGATACTCGGTTGTGTCTCAGGCCACGTTGGACGGATACAGCCTGGTACTGAAACGATGATCTATCTCGACAACGCATCCACGTCCTGGCCGAAGCCGGAACCGGTCCACGAGGCGATCGACTTCTTCATGCGCCGCATCGGGGCCAATCCCGGCCGGTCGGGCCATTCCCTGTCGATCGAGGCGGGCCGCGTCGTTCTCGAAACACGCGAGGCAGTGGCCGAACTCTTCGGCGTGAGTTCGTCGGAGCGCGTCCTGTTCACACAGAACGCCACTCACGCCATCAACCTGGCGCTGAAGGGAATCCTGAAGCCGGGCGACCACGTCATCGTGAGCTCCATGGAGCACAACTCGGTGATGCGGCCCCTGAGGTTTCTCGAGGAAACCGCTGGAGTGGAGATCACCATCGTCGGATGCGGCCGGGACGGAACTTTCCCCCTTCGAACCTTCGAGAAGAGTTTTCGGGAGAACACCAGGTTGGTAGCCGTGATGCACGCATCGAACGTGACCGGAACCCTGATGCCGATCAGCGACATCGGGAAGACGAGCCGCGCAAAGGGCGCGCTTTTCCTCCTGGACGCCGCCCAGACCGCGGGCGTGATCCCGATCCGCATGGTGGACGACTGCATCGACTTACTGGCTTTCACGGGCCACAAGAGTCTGCTGGGCCCGCAAGGCGTGGGGGGATTGTGTATCGGAGAGGGCGTGGAGATGACGCCCCTCGTTCAGGGAGGTACGGGAAGCAATTCCGAGTTCGAAACACATCCCGATTTCCTTCCGGACAGGTACGAGAGCGGCACCATGAACACCGTGGGGATCGCCGGACTGGGCGCCGGAATAAGGTACCTCCGGGAAAAAGGACTGGACCGGATCAGGAAACAGGAAGGATTGTTCACCCGGCATCTGATCGAGGGACTCTCCGCGATCAGCGGGGTCCACATCCACGGACCCCGCGATCCGGACAGGCGGATCGGAGTCGTGGCCTTCAGAGTCGAAGGGATCGAGCCCAGCGACGTGGGCTACCGTCTCGACAGGGAGTATGGCATCATGACACGGGTGGGCCTTCAGTGCGCCCCATCTGCTCACAAGACCATGGGAACTTTTCCCGAGGGCACCGTCAGATTCAGCGTGAGCTGCCTCAACGACGAAGACGACGTGGCCCGCGCTGTCCAGGCGGTGAAGGAAACGACCTCCCATTTCCGAAAAGGTTGAAAATGACCACACATTGCCTGATCCTCTTCCACTCGACCCATCACGCCCTGAAGGGCGAAAAGATTCTCAAGGCCGCCGGGTTCGAACCGGACGCCATACCCGTACCGCGGGAGTTCAGCGCGAACTGCGGGATCTCGATCTGCCTGGCCTGGGGGGATCGCCATAAGGCCGAGGCTGTTCTTCAAGACAAGAGCGTGCCCGTGGAAGGATTCCATTGCTGGGAGCGAGGATGAAAACCGACTTCGACCTGAAAGAGGTGGAGATCTTCTGCCACGTCGTCCGCCTCGGCAGCTTTTCCGAGGCAGCCAAGGCCATGTCGTTGACGCAGCCCACGGCGAGCGCCCACGTCGCCTCGCTCGAGCGGACCCTGGGCGCCAGGCTGCTCGACAGAAAAGGGAGGAGGGTTTTCCTGACCGCCGAGGGAAAGACCTTTCTCGACTACGCTCGGGAGATGCTGGCTCTCAGGGAGAGGGCAAAGAGAGCGCTTCACAAACTCACCGACCGTGTCAAGGGCGGACTGTCGATCGGAGGAAGCACGATTCCGGGAACCTATATCCTTCCCTCCCTGATCGGCCGGTTCAAGAGCCGCTACCCGGAGGTCCAAGTCACCTCCACGATCGGAGACTCGCAGAGAATCGTCGACCATGTGAGACAGGACCTCGTCGAGGTCGGAGTCGTGGGCTCGCGCCCCACGGACCGGGCTCTCACGGTCAGGAAGCTCTGGGAGGACGAGCTGGTCCTCGTTGTCCCGGCGGACCACGAGCACGCGAAATCCAAAAGCGGCCTCAGCCTGAAGAAGGCGATCGAGGAATCCTTTATTCTGCGAGAG
Source organism: uncultured Phycisphaerales bacterium (assembly GCA_964620445.1). GTDB lineage: Bacteria > Planctomycetota > B15-G4 > B15-G4 > CAYZWU01 > CAZUHB01. The sequence continues at coordinate 9,218 of CAZUHB010000030.1, read as the reverse complement.
AAGGGATCGGGAACGCGCCAGCTCTTGGAGAGGGTTTTCAAGACGAAGGGGATCCGGATCAACGACCTCAACACCGTCTGCAAACTTGGCAGCACAGAGGCGGTCAAGCAGGGAATCAAGGAAGGACTCGGCGTGTCGATCCTTTCAAGGAGGGCGGTCGAGGACGAGGTCAAGAACGGGCTCTTCAGAACGCTTCCGATCCGGGGAGTCAAATTCACCAGGTTTTTTTATCTGGTCACCCATACGAGCCGCACCAGGTCGCCTGCTTGCCGGGTCTTTCTGGAGTATCTGGTATCTCGAGGATAAGGGATCATGAAATCCTCGGCCAGTCTCCTCGAGACGGGAAACCGCTCCGTCACGATTCCTGCCACCGGGGCGTGCCGAAAGGATTGTCGCAGATCTCGACGAGGTCGACGAACATCTCGATCGACCAGGCCGCCGCAACCAGGGTCTCGATCCGTTGGGACAGGTCCGGAATGCGCCAGGCGGGCGTGATTCTCCCCACGAGGAGGGTTGTGAGTTCGAGGGTCAGGGAGGGGTTGCTTGTCCTGTGGGCAGTTTTCATGGCTCGGCTCCCTCGTGATCGATGAGATACTGTTTCAAACCAGCAGGCCGATCCTTCGCGCAAAGGCGGTGCCATTGAGCGGGATCGCCCTTTTTCGAGAACCATCCCTGGCGAGACGCTTCCTCGCCTCTGATCTGTCATCGAGCGGGAATCCGTTCCGCTACCGGCAAGTAACGAACCGTTACCGATTTCGAGGGACCTTCCCTTTTGTTCGCCGCCGTTCTCCTGCTATACTGATCGCCGGAGGAAAAATGGAGAGAGACCATCGTCACAGGATCATCGTGGGCGACTCCCGCGAGGCGCTGTCGAGTTTACGGTCCGAGTCGGTGCACCTCGTTGTCACTTCCCCACCCTACTGGAGCATCAAGGATTACGACCACCCGGGTCAGATCGGGCAACCCCAGGAGTATGACGAATATCTCGGGGCGCTCGGAACGGTCTGGGCCGAGTGTCTCCGGCTGCTCCACCCCGGCTGCCGCCTGGCGATCAACATCGGCGACCAGTACCTGCGCGCCAGGGATCACGGACGGTACAGGATCTTGCCGATCCCGGCCGACACGATCGGGCTGTGCACCGGCCTCGGCTTCGATTTCATGGGAAGCATCATCTGGCACAAGATCTCCACGACCAACACGACCGGCGGTTGCTCCATGATGGGATCGATCTACTTTCCGCGCGACGGGCATGTCACCTACGAGCACGAGTACATTCTACTCCTGCGCAAGCCGGGTAAGTGGCCGCGGCCGGGAGAGGAGGAGAAAGAAAAGAGCAGGCTCACCAAGGAGCAGCGCTCGACCTGGTTCCGGGGATTGTGGACCCTGGCGCCGGAGCGGCAAAAGAGCCACATCGCCATGTTCCCCCTGGAGCTTCCATCGCGGCTGATCCGCATGTACTCCTTTGCGGACGAGACCGTGCTCGATCCGTTCCTGGGGAGCGGAACCACGACGCTGGCTGCCATGGAGACGGGGAGGCGATCCATCGGCGTGGAGCTGAATCCCGACTACGTTCCGCTGATCAGAAAAAAGCTCGGCGTGGACGACACGCTTTTTGACGAAACCCTTTTCGAGGAGCCCGAGAGAACCGGCTGATCCTCGATCAATTCGCGATCGAAGCTGGATTTTTCAAACTCCTCCCGTTATTCAGAGCTATTCGATATCTGGGCCACGTTGACATGGGAAAACTTCTGCAGGAGAGAGTTCATGCCATCAGAGTCTACGGAATCAGAGGAGAGCGGCGCATCGATCGATTTCAGCAGAATCCTGCTCGTCGACTGCAACACGTTGACGCTCGTTTATGATGATGCCGACTTCGAGATCACCTTTCGCGACGACAGCATCAAGATCAGCCGCGATAGTGCGAACCACGTGGTCATCGCGCTCGTGAACCAGCAGGTCTCCTACAAGGCGACGATCCTGGGCGGCTTCGCCTTCAACGAGAAACGAACGGGCGAGATCGACTACCTCAAGTACTTCTTCATCGAGTGGGACGACCCCATGTCGATTCCGATCCTCCACTTCCGTCTGAAGCCGCGAGAGATCTCCCGGATTTACAGCCAGAACCAGAAAATCGAGATCGGCATCGAGGAGATCCGGCGCTACCACGTGGTTTACCGCGACGGTGTGGAAGCCGAGTTCGAGCGGGGCGACAAGGGCGGATTCTGCTTCTCCTTCAGCACCGGATTCTACGGATCCTTCTGGCGGGAGCCTGACGGAGCCTTCTCGATGACCTTCAAGGGCGACAAGCTCAAGCCGGGCGAGGACGGATACGATTCCCAGTCGAAGTTCATCGTTACCCGGTCGAAGTACACGGGGAATCTTCTGCTCATTCTTCAGGACGACGCCACCGTCAACCTGGGGTGAGGAAGAGATCTCTCGCCGATACCCGTCTTCGTGCCCGCCCTTCGCTTGACCTCCCCGGCGGCCTGGCGAGGTTCTTCCCGGCGCGCTCAGCGTTGTTTCTGCTGGCTCACGACCGCGTCGAGGGGGATTGCCTGGCGGGTGCGTCCCCTGAATCCGGTCGTCGTGGTTGCCATGAAGAGAGAATTGTAGATCGCCTCCTGGGTGGCCTCCTCCACGGCGCGAAAGAGCGGATTCATGGCACTGTTCGCCACGAGAGAAGGAACCTTCACCCGCCCGTCTCCCGCCTCGTACGGCACGCGGTAAGCCGTGGTGAACGCAATGGCATAGTCGCCCGACGACTGGGTCATGACGGCGCGCGTGCGGGCCATGCCGCTGAAAGCCCGCCTGGCGAGGCGTCCCAGGTTGCGCACCGAGAGGGGAGCATCCGTGGCGATCACGATCATGCACGAGCCATCCCCGGACCTGCCCGGTTCGAACCGTGACCCGGCCGGCTTTTCCGCCTCGCGCGCAAAGGGAACACCGTTGATGGCCAGGGTCGATCCGAAATTGGTCTGAACGAGCACACCCACCGTGAACGGCCCTCCCGAGCCCCCTGGTATCAGCCGCGACGCCGTGCCGATCCCGCCCTTGTAGCCAAAAGCACACGTTCCCGTGCCCGCGCCCACGCACCCCTCCGCCACCGGCCCGGTTGCGGCCGAGCGGATCGCCTGCAACACGTGGTCCTCGGTCACACGAAGACCGCGGATGTCGTTGAGATACCCGTCGTTCGTCTCCCCCACCACCGCGTTGACCGAACGGACCGAGCCGTTCCCCTCCTGTTTCAGCGTGTGGCGCACCGCGGCGATCACACCCGTTCCCACGCTCAGGGTGTTGGTGAGCACGATCGGCGTCTCGATGTTGCCCAGCTCGTCGACCTGGGAGAGGCCGGCCAGTTTCCCGAATCCGTTGTAGACGTGGATCGCGGCCGGCGCCTTTTCCTGGAAGATGTTGCCCCCGTGGGGCAGGACGGCCGTCACGCCCGTGCGCACATCGGTTCCGTCGGTCACCGTGGTGTGGCCGACGCGCACACCCTTCACGTCGGTGATCGCATTGAGCGGTCCGGGCGCCATCACGCCCACGTCGATGCCGATCGCGCGCGCGCGGCTGCGCACCTCGTCGGTGCCGGCCGCCATCGCCGCTCGAAAAGAAATGAGGAGAGACAACCCGAAAACGAGGAGAGCAGGTTTCACACGGTTCATCGGCTTTTCCATTTTTCTCGATACCCGAATTCGAAGCAGGGTGGCCCGATTCTATCAGCCCGGAAAAAGGTGCCAGACCTGATAAATTTTCTCTTTCACCTCACATGGGGATTTATTTTGATAAGGGGCTCTGCTCGTTTCAATTTTCCATCGATTCCATAAGGAGATACTCATGCTTGGTAAATTCTTCCGCCCCGTTCTGTTCGCTCTGGCGATCCTTTGCCTCTGCGGCTCGGTCTCGGCCGTGGACCGCTCCAAGGTGGCGGATCACGAAAAATGGGATCTCACCGACCTCTTTGCGAGCGACGAGGCCTGGGCCGAGGCCAAGGCCAAACTCGAGGCGCGCTTCCCCGAGGTCGATCCCTTCAAGGGGACCCTGGGCGATTCGCCGAAGAACCTCCTCGACTGCCTGAACCTTCTCTGCGAGCTCCAGAAGGAGTTCTACCGCCTGGGAAGCTACGCGTCGATGAACTCCGACCTCGACATGCGCAACGCGGCCGCCATGGGGATGAAGCAGTCCCTCGGCCCGATGGGATCGGCGTTCGGCGCCCGTATCGCGTGGATCGAACCCGAGATCCTCGAGATTCCCGGTGAAAAGCTGGCCGGTTTCTTCAAGGCCGAGCCGGGTCTCGAGATCTACAAGCCCGTGATCGAGGACATGATCCGCACCAAGGCCCACACCCTCTCGGAAAAGGAAGAGAAGCTCATGGCCGACGCCGGCCTCATGCGGGGCGCCGGTAGTTCTGCTTACGGCATCTTCGCCAACGCCGACCTCATTCGGGCCACCGTCACCCTGAGCGACGGCGAGGAGGTCTATCTCGATGCGCCGGCCTACACGGTTTACCGCGCCGTTCCCAACAGGTGGGACCGGGAGCGCGTCTTCGCCGCCTTCTTCGGTAACCTGAACAATTATCGCGGGACCTACGGGGCGCTTCTCAACGGCCACGTGAAGACCCACTTCTTCACCAAGAAAGCCCGCAACTACGACAGCTGCCTGGCAGCGGCGCTCGACGGACCCAATATTCCCACCGAGGTCTACCACAACCTGATCAAGAACGTGCACAAGAACCTGCCCACCCTCTGGCGCTACCTCAAGCTGCGGCAGCGGATCATGGGTCTCGGCCAGCTGCGCTACTCCGACCTCTATGCGTCGATCATCAAGGAGGTCGACCTCAAGTACACGACCGAGGAGGCGATGGACGCCGTTCTCAAGGCGGTGGAGCCTCTCGGCCAGGACTACGTGGAGATCCTGGCGAACGGTTTCAAGAACCGCTGGGTCGACTGGTATCCGTCGCCCGGCAAGCGGAGCGGCGCCTACAGCAACGGCTCCGACTACGACGGCCATCCCTTCGTGCTCATGAATTTCACCGGCACCCACGAGGAGGTGTCCACCCTGGCCCACGAGATGGGCCACGCCATGCACAGTTACTTCTCGAACAAGACGCAGCCCTTCCCCACGGCCCACTACACAACCTTCGTGGCCGAGGTGGCGAGCACCTGTAACGAGCACCTCCTCATGGACTACATGCTGAAGCGGACCGACGACGATCAGGTCAAGCTCTTCCTGCTCGGCAACTACATCGACAACATCAGGCAGACCCTCTTCCGGCAAACCCAGTTCGCCGAGTTCGAGCTGAAGATTCACGAGATGGTGGAGAACGGCGTGGCCCTCACCGGCGATGTCCTGAACGACACCTACAAGGAGATCATCGACGCCTACTACGGCGCTACCGAGGGGATCACCGAGATCAATCCCGAGTGTTACGTGGAGTGGGCCTACATCCCCCACTTCTACTACAACTTCTACGTCTACTCCTACTCCACGTCGATCACCGCCTCGACCGCCATCTCGCAGATGATCCTCGACGGCAAGCCGGGCGCGGCCGACAACTACCGCAAGTTCCTCTCTCTCGGCGATTCGATCCCGCCGGTGGACGAGCTGAAAGTGGCTGGTGTGGACATGACCACCGATCAGCCTTTCACGGTGACCATGCAGGGGATGAACAAGGCGATGGATCAGATCGAGGAGATTCTCGATCGTTTGGATAAGTAGCGGGTTCCCGTTCGGTCAATTCCTCTCGGCGCTCCTCCTCGCGGGGAGCGCCGTTTTTGTTTACCCTGTCAATTCCCCTCGGCTGCCCGCTTCACCAGCACGTCGAGCATTTGCTTTCGCATCGAATGATACCTCGATTCGGGCGCGGTCCTCTCCAGGGCCTCGCGCGCGAGATCCACGGCCTCGGCGTTCCGCCCCTGCCGCGCGTAGACGGTGGCGAGATTGCTCATCGTGACGAGCGTGTCGGTGTTATCGTCGCCCAGAACGCGGCGCCTCCCGGCAAGAGCCTGTTCGAAAAGATCGCAGGCCTCGTCCAGCCTCCCCCGCAACACGAGAAGATCGGCGAGGTTGTTCATCGCCGTCAAGGTCGAACGATCGTTCTTGCCGCAGATCAGGATGTACGACTCGAGCGAAGCCTCCAGAAGCGCCTCGGCCTCCTTGTACCTCTTCTGGGCCTTGAACAGAGCGGCCAGATTCTGCTGCGTCGTGATCGTGTCCCGGTGATTGCTCCCCAGCTTGGCGCGCCTGCCCGCGAGCGACTTTTGCAGCAACTTGGCGCCCTCGTCGAGCCGGCCCAGCCTGCAGTAGAGCGTGGCCAGGTTGTTGATCGTGGTGAGCGTGTTCGGGTGGTCCTCGCCGAGAACCGATTTTTGTCTGTCGATCACCTCGACGTAGAAACGCTCGGCGTCGTCGAACTGACCCGCCGTCTGGAAAAGAACGGCCAGATTCTGCAACGTGGACAGCGTGTCCGGGTGAATGGCGTCGATGCTGTCCCGGCCCCTCTCGAGGGTCTGCTCGAAGAGCACGCGCGCCTCTTCCAGGTGGTTCTGTTTCACGAAGAGGCACGCCAGATCGTTTAATGTATCGAGAGTGCCGGCGTCATCGTCGCCCAGATAGCGGCGCTGCTTCTCGAGTACGTCCCTGAAAAGGTCCTCCGCTTCGACGATCCTGTTCTGCTGCATGTAGAGAGAAGCGAGATCGCTGCGCGCGGCCAGGGTGTGCGCGTCGTTTTCTCCCAAGGTACTCCTGAATCGACCGATCAGGTCGTCGAAGAGCCGTTCCGCCTCCTCGTTGAAACCCTGGAGGCGGCTGAGGTTGGCCAGATCGTGCGCCGTTTCCAGGGTTATGAGATCGTCGACGCCCCTGAGTTCCCGGTGAGTGTCCATCGCCTGTTCCAGGAGCGGCCTCGAGTTGCCGTAGAGACCGAGGGCCATGTAGACCTTGCCCAGTACCCCGGTCATCCGGGCCTGAAACTCGGGTTGCGTGTCGAGTTTGAAGGTGATGAAGTCCGCTGCCTGGCCCAGGATCTCGTAGGCCGTGATCGTCTGGCCCAGGGATTCTCCCGGATCGGACACCTTGAAGATCGACACCATGAAGTCGGCCACCTGCCGCGCCGCGGTCGCTTCCTCCACAGCCTGGCGCCAGGCGATCTCGGTCTCCTCGAGAGCCGCTTCCTTGGCGGCCCGTTCCAGCTCCTTCTCCTTCAGCGCCTGGGTGACCTGGATATTGGCGAGCTTCTGCTGGAAACCGTAGATCAACGGCCCCACGACCATGACGATGGCGACCAGAATCACGAGAGCCGACGCCGCCGGCTTCCGCCGCATCAGCCGGGCCACACGGATGACGATACTGACCGGTCTGGCTTGCACGGGCCTGAATTCCAGGAACCGGATGACATCGTCCCGGAAATCCTGCGCGCTCTGGTAGCGCCGGTCAGGGTCCTTCTCCAACGCTGCCATGCAAATCCTCTCGAGGTCCCTCGGAATGAGAGGATTCTTCGATCGGAGCATGGGAGGTTCCCTGGAAAGGATCTTGCCGAAAATCTCCTGCGATGTTTTGCCGTCGAAGGGTCTGTCCAGCGTGAGGAGTTCGTAGAGAGTGACGCCGAGCGAGTAGATGTCGGCCCTGTGGTCCACCTTCTTGCGGCGGTGGGTGGCCTGCTCGGGAGAGATGTAGTGGGGTGTGCCCGCGAACTCGCCGGTCATCGTGAGCGACGGGAGTCCCTCCTCGCGGGCGAGCCCGAAATCGGTGAGCACCACGCTGGCGTCGGCGCGGACGAGGATGTTGGACGGTTTCACGTCCCGGTGGATCACTCCCCTCTTGTGCGCGAACTCGAGAGCCTCGGCCACGCCGGCCACGAGGCGGCAAACGGTCTCGATATAGGTTCTGTTCCACGAGTGCGGCCGCGTGGCGTCCGCCTCGGCCGCATCCTTGTCGGCGCTGCTCACCTCCGGGCGCTTGCGCAGTTCGAGGAACACGGCGCTGCCCATCTGGCTTCCGTCCACGGGTTCGGCGCCGGCTGATTTGAGCCATTCGATCACCTCGTGAAGAGGCGCTCCATCGACGAACTCCATCGCGAAGAAATGGGCGCCGCCATCGTCGCCGATGGCGTGAATCTCCACGATTCCGGGATGCTTGAGCCGCGCCGCCGTCGACGCCTCCCTCTTGAAGCGCTCCACCGACTCCTGGCGGAGCGTGAGGTGGGCGGGCAGGACTTTGAGGGCCACGATCCGGTTGAGCGAAATTTGCTGAGCCTCGTAGACGACACCCATTCCGCCGCGGCCGATCTCCCGGATGATGCGGAAGTCGCCGACCGTTCTCCCCTGAACCTTTTTCTCCCTGTCGATCGGGCCCGCCGCGGGTGTGTCGGTGATCTTCCCTCTCACGTCCCCCAGGCGCTCATCCATGGAGATGAACTTCTCTATCCTGATCCGAAGCTCACCGCTGAACTCCGGATAGCGGCTGCAAAACTCATCCGGGTCGGGATTCTTTCCATCGATCCACGCGTCGCAGAATTCGAGGTAGGCTTTTTCCGTCGTTTTCGAATGCGAAGATGTGCGATCGCTCATTCATCGGTCTCCGGGGGCGACTCCGTCTCTTGCATGTCGCTGAGAGCGTCGTCGATCCGGCCGTTCTTCAGTGCATCGACCACCTCGATCAGTCGGTTGACCGAATGGAGGTATTTCCTCCTCGCCGTGCTCTTGGACGTGCCCAGTCGCTCCGCGATCTGAGCGAAAGAAAGATCCTCCCACCGCCGCAGTACGATCACTTGCCGGAACGCGGGATCGAGGAGTTCGAGACCGAGGCGGATCCACGCCGCTTCCTCATGGTTGGACACGATCTTGCTCGGCGAGTCGACGCGGTTCACCGGCGGATCGAGGATCAGGAGAGTGTCGCGCGGAAGGGGGCTTTCCTTGGCCAGGGCGCGGCGCTGCGCGGTGAACCAGTCGTAATTGTCGCACACCACGTTTTCCACGATCCTGCCGAGAAGGTTCCGGAACTGCTGGTCGCTGGCCAACCGTATTCGAGGGCCGTATTTCAAGAACTGAACCATCGCGTCCTGAACAATATCGCCCGTGTCGGCCTTGCTCCGGCGGAAGTTGCCCAATCGGCGGTGCACGTAGGCTTGCACCCATGGAAGGTGGCGCTGGAGAATATCCTCCACATTTTCCGGCGACCGTTCCCGCCAGTTGGGTAAAAAAGGGATCGGCGGCTTGTCCCGA
>CAZUHB010000029.1:70342-76856 GCA_964620445.1 uncultured Phycisphaerales bacterium | reverse complement strand
AATGTGGCTGGTTTTCAAGTGACCCTTACTGGCTGGTTTTGACCGACCCCTGACAGTCTCCTTCTGGGGTATCAAGAAGATGAAGACCAAATGGGGGTCCTGCAATCACAAGGCTCGCCGGATCTGGCTCAACCTCGAACTGGCGAAGAAACCAATTCAGTGCTTAGAGTACGTACTTGTGCACGAAATGGTCCATATTCTGGAACCGCACCACAACGATAGATTCAGGGAATTGATGGACCGGCTCATGCCGCAGTGGCAGTTGTACAAGGAGGAGCTGAAACGGACACCTCTCGCGCATGAGAACTGGGTGTATTGATTCCGCCTATATTGAATCCTTGACGACCGCTAAGGCACAACCTCCACAGCTACCGGATTCGACTGAAAGTCGTAGGGGAATTCTGCCGTGAATGCGAAGTGGACTATCGTACCCACCTGAACCTGCAGCGGCCCCTGTGCGTTCAAGACGGCCGTCGCCTCTCCCTCGAGATCGAAAAGCCCCCTGAAGTCAGTGAACACCGGATAGTTGTAGTACTTCAAGATGAGGTCCGTGAAGTTGTCGCGGTTCAAAGGAATGATGTTCCCACCTGGAAGCGGTGTACCGGGTGAGGTTCCGCTCATGCTACCGAGGAGGAAGTAGTGCCGGCGCTCGTGGGCCACGCTGGATCTCAAGTCGAAGGTAACCGTTCCGCCAGTGCTCTTGGATATCGTGGCTACATCAGACCAGAGGGAGTTGATAGTAAGAATGCCCGCCGAATAGGCATTGTTCGTTTCGTTGCTCTCGTCAATATCATTCATCCAGTCAGCATGGCCGAGAACATACCAATTGCCGGGGCTGTCGCCGATGTCGATTGTAGTGAGAACGTTGGAGAACGAATCTCCGGGATTCAAATCCGGAACTGCGTCTTCGCAGAGGAAGATGTCGTAAGAACCGATATGTTCGTCTCGCGACAAGTAAAATCCAATCATGGAACTCGATCCGCACGAGAGGCTCCCGATGTTTTCGACGGTGTAGTCAATCATAATCGTTCCGTTTGGATCAATCGAAGTCGGATCGAATGACAAGGAGGTGATGGTCAGATCCGGATACGGCCCGGATTGATCGAAATAGAACGCGCCCATGTCGTTTCTTGTACCATCCGGATCATTGTACTGTGGATCTGGATCACCTGCATCGATGCATGGAGAATTGGGCTGCAAATGGAAGTCACCATTGACCGAATCTACAAATAGAGGATCTGCATCGATCATTCCTAATCCCCAATTCAAGGTGCAGCCTGTATCAACGTAAACAGAAGACTGACCACCCTCCACATCAGAATAATTGATGGAGAGTGTTGAAGGGTTCAAAATGTCTCCTATCCAAATCTCCTTCCCATTCGGCGCATTGTTGTTCCACAAAATCGTGTTCGTGACGGCCATCGAGCAAGAAAAATAGCAGCAGATCCCTCCACCGTCGATAGCAGTATTCTCCGCTATCGTGTTGTTCGTGATTGTGGGATAGGAGGAGTTAAAACAACAGACACCCCCGCCTTCGTCAGCCGCGTTCCTCGTGATAATGTTCCTTGTAATCGACGGTGAGGAGGAGTGATAGCAGCAGATCCCTCCGCCGTCACTGGCCGTGTTCCCCATTATTGTGTTGTTCGTGATTGCCGGATGGGACGAGGAGCGGCAGCAAATTCCGCCGCCGTCGCCGTCAGCCATGTTTCCCGTTATAGTGTTGTTCGCAATGGTTGGGCTAGAATTGGAGCAATCAATACCACCGCCGCGATTGGCAGAGTTATCCGAAATGAGATTGTTCGATATGTTTGCTGAATCCGAACTGCATAAGATCCCACCACCAGAGCTACCAAGGTTTCCGAAAATGTAATTATCGGCAATCGTTGGGGAGAAAAATCCCTCGCAGGATATTCCCCCGCCAGATCCGCTATTTCCACTTGAACCGTTCCTATTGTTGGAAATGATATTGCCAGAAATAGTCGGCGAGAAGGAATTGCCCAAGCAGGATATTCCGCCACCACGGTAAAGGCCATTATTATTGTCAATCGTGTTTTCGAGGATAATCGAAGAAGATTCGTAAGCGTAGATACCACCACCGTACCCGCTTGCCTTGTTACCTGTAATGATATTATTCGAGATAGTCGGAGAAGAATAGTAGCAGTAAATGCCACCTCCATCAGCAGCATCGCCATTCGTCACAGTAAATCCATCGATTATTGAATTTGGACCTTCTCCACTATTTAGGATTATTACCGGCAGTGCCTGTCCGCCGGAAATCGTTGTTACAGCTGCACCTTGCTCGCTTATTAAGGTAATTGCCTTTCCAAGAAACGAAATATTCTCCACGTACGTTCCAGGCCGAACTATAATCTCATCGCCGTTCGCAGCAGCGTTAATGGCTCCTTGTATTGTTGAGTAGTGATCTGGAACGTAGATCGTGGCCGCTTGCGCTGAGCAGATAATCGAAGCCACTATCGCTACAAGAATAACCATCCTGAGCATTGCTCACCTCCAATCAATTCACTTCGAGAGTCATCAGATTCGACAGCCTCGAGTAAGGTCCTCCCCACGGTCCAATTAGAGACTGCATGTAATGCTCTTCGCCAGAGGACCATGTCGTCGGAACAGCAATATTCCATTTCAGTATCCCGTTCCCCTTGATCTTCCCAATGTTCCCTTCCCAGACCGGAGGCCACTGAAGATAGAAAAAGCCGTGTTGAGTCCAAGTAGGATCCGGGCTCAACTGCCCCGAGTACAGCTTGACCGGCATGTCTGGTCCACCAGCCGCACGAATGGAGATGTTGCTTCCTGGAACGACATCTCCGATATAATAGAGGTGGTAGTAGAACTCGTCAGCGCCCATGTCGATCCAGTCAGTTGAGATGCGTGGGTCGCCTTCGTTGTCATTTTCAGGAAGCCCCCATACAGTGCTGTCTCCCGAGTTTCTACAGGGGGAGTTCCAGGTCAGATGAAAGTCTCCATCTATTGGCCCCGCGAAAATCGGATCTGCATCGATCATCCCATCCCCCCAGTAGAGCGTCGCGTAGGCCTCCACGTGGATCGACGTCATTCCACCGTCAACGTCCGAAAAGCTTATGGTCAGTGAGGACGTGTCTCGGATGTACGCCTCTTTCCCTGTGGTCGTTGAGTTGCCCCATAGAATCGTATTGACCATGGTAGGGGCTGAATCATAGGCGCAGTAGACTCCCCCACCTCTACCGTATGGAGAAGTCACGGTATTCCAGACGATCGTGTTGCTGGTCACTCGCCAGAAAGAAATGGAATTGTAGAAAGCTATTCCTGCACCGTAGTACCCGGCTTCATTCCGGACAATAACATTGTTCGCCATCGATGGATCGGAGTAAGTGTAGCAGAAGACCCCGCCCCCTCCCTGAACGGATGAATTCGTAGCGATGAGGTTACTGAGAATCGTCGGAGAAGATTCATAGTCGCAAAACAGCCCGCCACCCCATTCTGCTGTGTTTCCGTCAATGTCATTCCTGTCGATGAGCGGGGAGGACGTTTTTCCAAGGCAGTATATCCCGCCTCCGTAGTTGCTGGCACTGTTCCCCGAGATACGGTTAGAGGCGATGGTTGGCTCGGATGACTCTTCTTCTTTGCAATAAATACCGGCTCCGTCGGTAGCGGTGTTTCTCAGAATTTCACTATTGATCAGGCTCGATGGATATTGAGAATAGTCATCTGCGATATATACTCCTCCGCCCCGAAAGGCGCTGTTGCCTTCGACAGTTACTTCGTCCAAGGTAGAGCGTTCACTATAAATTCCGCCCCCTCTTGTAGCTGAATTATTTTCAATTCTGTTCTCACCAATAGTGGCTGCCACGCACCATATCCCTCCACCTTCGTCGGCTGTGTTCCCTGAGATGGAATTGTCCATGATTGTAGAAGAGCCACTGCAATAGATACCACCGCCCTCATCGTCCGCAATATTGCCGGTAATGGTATTGCCCATGATAGACGCAAAGGAGCCGCCGTAGTAGATACCGCCGCCCCTTCTGCCTGCCGTGTTTTCAGAGATGAGATTGTCTGAAATAACCGGAGAAGAGTAGTAGTTGGTGCAGTAGATTCCACCGCCTATGTAGTTGGCGATGTTCCCGGAGATGGTATTGTTCGTGATCGCCGGAGAAGAGTCGCTACAATAGATTCCGCCACCGACACCATAACTCTCTAAAGCAGTGTTCCCGGAAATGATGTTGTTTGTGATCGTCGGTGAGGAATCATCACAGTAGATTCCGCCCCCCTGATATTCAGAACTCCACAGGACTCCAGTTCCATTCGTCAACGTGAAGCCATCAAGGACCGAGTCCAAACCCTCTCCACTATCAAATTTCACCACACTTCCAGCCTGATTCGCATCGATGATGGTAACGGATGGTCCTTGCTCGCTCTGAATAGTTATAGCCTTTCCTTTGAAGTTGATCCTTTCAACGTACGTCCCCGGACGCACGATGACCGTGTCACCACCGCTGGATCCATTGATGGCTCCCTGGATCGTCGAGAAATCATCCGGGACGTAGTAGGTATTTTGGGTAACCGCGGCAGGGGAAAGGATCAGGATTCCGAGCAAGATGAGGCCGACCTTCATGGCACTCCTCCTTACATGAGGCTAACGGATTGGTTTCCCTACGTCAGCAGATTGTACCTGAAGAAGGGTTTGAAATAGCGAGTTTTCGATTTCCTGGAGGCTGAGAGGTTTTTCTCTAAGAGCGATAGGAGCTCTGGCGTGAAAAATCCACCAATTTCAGCTTAGACACAACTTCAACATTTGTTCACTTGTTGTCTAGTTTATGCGCGTTCTCAATTCTGCGTAGTCTTCTTCACCAGAGTAAGTTAGGGGATTTCAGGAGGAGAATTCTCTCGATATCTGTACTCTTCCACAAAGAATCTTTCATATGAATCAAAGTGTGATGGATTAGAAGTGGGTATCAGATGAGGGAAGAGATACCTTTCCCCCTATCCTTCCCATCAATTGTATTTTTTCTGTCTCGACGTGAGAGAGCGCCACATACAGAATAGAGAAGGCGGTGGAAACACCAATAGATAATCAAATTCGGGAAGGCCGATAGGCCATCGGCCAAGTGACCCGGCGAGGTAGCGATTTGCTCACCTGTCGCTGCCTTGTCGGGACGACCCGTAGAAAGGTGGGCAGCATGTCAGAGAAAATAGACTTCTCCAGCCTCCCGGTAGAGTTCAGCAATATCCCGGAAGACACGTTGTTCCGTTCCCGCGAACTCCTTCTTTTCCTCTTCAAGGCGCAAAACGATGGACATGAACGACTGCAATCTACTCGATTTCACAGAGGACCGTGCGGTCTAAATCGGCAATACATCCCGGAAAAGCTTCTCGAGGGAAACCTCGTTAAGGAATTGAGTAAATACAAACTGCTGTATGAGGACCGAGAGATATTTGTGCTTCTCGAGCCGGGCCGCTGGCTTGCCGGATGGTTCGAGAAGAGGGCGTCAAGAAAAGCACGGAAGGGTACGGGCGCAAGATATTCGGAGTGGCTCGCCAAGGGAGAGATCCGCCGACGCCTTAACTTTCATCGTCGAAGATTAGAGCGGAAAGCGGGGGAAATCGGTCTTGAGCAAGGGGATAATCGTCAGGAATGGCGCATACGCCTTGACCTTCTCGACGAAGAGACGCTCAAGCGATTCGAGTCTGCGTAGACGCCTCTCGATTCTAAGAAAAGTCCTCGAACCAACCCACACCATCTCACACCAACTCAGAACAACTCAGTCATTCGCTTTGATACTTTCAAAAGTATGGTTTTTGATGGGCTGCATGAAATCAAATCATGCGTTGCTTGTTCCTGAAGAAGTTGACTCCTGGCTCAGATTGCCGCGTGGTCGGGCTCGACGCCTCGCTCGAAAGGGACTTCTCCCTGCGATCATACTCCCAGATGGCGAAGTGCGTTTCTTGCGACGTGAGATCGAGGAGATCCTGTCTCCGGTCCAGCGGAAGGACCTTGAAGATGAAGTCTGAAGGCGACTTCCCCCTAACCATCGCGGAGCAGGTTGAGAGATACGAGCGCGAACTCGACGCCGAGGATCGTGCCTTGTATCTCAAAGACCAAACGATAAGGGCTCGACACGCCACCTCGGACGGTATTGATCACCGTCACACCGAAGCCGATCTGCCGGAGCACATCAGTGGCCCTATCTCACGAATCATGGAGAAACTGATGGAGGGCCGGGGATGAGCTACGCCTTTCTCCCTGAAATTGTAATGGAATCCTGGGCAAGCCTCTCCCCGGCAGCGTGCAAAGTAGCGGGCGCAGTGGCCTATTACATGAATAACGATGCAACAGGCTGTTTTCCGGGGATTGAGACCGTCACGAAGAGGGCTGGGTACAAGAACGAGAGAACAACTCAACGGGCGATAGAAGAACTGAGAGAGAAAGGGGTGTTGGATGTCAGACGGCGGCCCGGGCGGAGCAACCTGTACTCGTGGGGAGGGGGCGTACCACAGACCACCCCCGTACCACAGACCACCC